>NZ_WKJJ01000001.1:0-110167 GCF_009674485.1 Pseudoduganella rivuli
TTCAATCGACGTAAAATGAGTTTGAGCCGTTTGCATGATGATCCCCTTATTTGGATTGGTTAGCACCTCCAGTTTAGGAAATCGTTATGCCGACGGCTCTTTCTTTTACATCATAGGTTCTACGGGGGTGGCGTTACGGGTTTGGCGTCACAGGCCGGACGGATACGTTTCGGGCAATTCATCCCTGTGCCATAGCACCGACTGTTCCAGCGGCTGCACGGCATTGCTGCGGTCGACGTGGATCAGCGCATCGAACTGGCGTGTCACATCCGCGTGGAAATAGTGGCTGAGGCGCTCCGTGTCGGGGCGGTAAATCACGCCGATGGCCCGCTCCAGCTTGTCGCGCGGCATGCGCGCCTGTACCGTGCGGTTGCCCGTGATGGGCAGCAGGAAATCACCGATGCCATGGGCCACCGCGTGCATGACGCGCTCGATGCTGTCGATGCGGGACGGCGCCACGGGTTTCAACTCGGCATCGCCATCCCATTCCCCCGCCGCCGTGACAACACCCGTGTGCGTGGTAAAGCCGATCAGGAACGCTTCGCCGAGCCGGTAATTCTGGCGCACCAGTTGCCCCAGGTTCAATTGGCCGCGTTCGCCCATTTCCGTCGCCCGCGCATCGCCCAGGTGCGAATTGTGCGCCCACACGATAATGCGCGCGGGCTTGCGCCCCGGCCGGCGGTTCAGATGGGCGCGCAGCGCCTGCAGGGTGTCCGCCATGTGCGTATCGCGGATATTCCATGACGCATCGCCGCGCTGGAACATGGCGCGGTAATACGATTCCGCGTTTTTCGCCACCCGCGCATTTTGCTGCGCATAAAACAGTTCATCGGGCACGGCGCCGCCCGGGCTGCCCACGTACACGGCGGCTTCCGCATTCATTTCCCGCAACTGGCGCACCAGTTCATCTTCGCAATCCGCACGCAGCCCGAACGCGGCGGCATAACCGTAATGCTGCGGATCCGGCGACGCGTGTTCCATGCACGCATACCGTTCGCGCGCACGGCGCGCCGCTGCCGGGTCGGATTCGTCGAGATAGTCGATCACGGCTTGCATCGACGCGTGCAGGCTGTACAGGTCCAGCCCGTAAAAACCGATGCGCTGCTCGGGCTGCGGCACGTGGGCATTGTGGGCGCGCATCCATTCCACCAGCGACACGATTTCCGTGTTGCGCCACATCCATTGGGGAAAGCGCTGGAAGCCGGACAGCGCCTGCTCCGGCGACCTGTCCTCGGTGGCGCCATGCTGCACATAGCGGCTCACGCGCAGTGCATCGGGCCAGTCCGCTTCGACCGCGATCGCATCGAACCCCGCCTCGACAATCAGGCGCTTGCTGATCTCCGCCCGCAGCCGGTAAAACTCTTGTGTGCCATGGGTGGCTTCACCCAGCAGCACCAGCGACGCGTCGCCAATGCATTCCAGCACGTGGCTGTAATGTTCATCCAGCGCCAGCGGGATGGCTTCGCGCCGCAGCGCGTCGATGGTGGCGGTATCGGTCATGGCGGCTCCTCCCGCGAATCATGCTACCCGCGCCACGCCCGCCGCGTCGCACGGCTCACGCATGAAACCGTGGCATATGAGACACTAGCGCCCTTGCAAAATGGAAAGCTGAATCATGTGGAATGGCGTGGCGTGCGGGCTGCTGGCGGGGGCGATGTGGGGTATGGTGTTTATCGTGCCGGAACTGCTGTCCGCCTTTACGCCGGTGGAAATGGCCGTGGGCCGCTATACCGCGTATGGCGCCATCGCGCTGGGGCTGATGCTGCCACGCATAAAGAGGCTAATCAGCAGGCTGGACCGCAGCGATTGCCTGGCGCTGGTCCGGCACGCGCTGGCCGGCAACATCGTCTATTACATGCTGCTGGCGCTGGGCGTGCAATTGGCGGGCGTGGCGCCCACGTCGCTGATCATCGGCGTGCTGCCGATTTCCGTCACGCTGATGGGCCGCAAGGACCACGGCGCCGTGCCGCTGCGCCAGCTGGCCATGCCGCTGCTGGTGACGGCCACCGGCATTGCCTGCATCAATATCGATGTGTTTACCCATGCGCAGGCGGCTGGCGGCAGCCTGTGGCACACCACCTTGGGCGTGCTGTGCGCCGCCGGGGCGCTGGCGTGCTGGAGCTGGTACACGCTGGACAATGCGCGCTACCTGAAACAGCACCACCACTTCAGCAGCGCGGAATGGTCGGCGCTGTATGGCTTGTCCAGCGGATTGATTGCACTGGTACTGGGCGGTATCGCCTTCGCCATCTGGCATGCCGACATCACTGGCGCGGCCGGCGCCGCCAGCGGACGGGACTGGACCGCATTCTGGATCACCAATGGCTTGCTGGCGCTGGGCGCGTCCGTGATCGGCAACCATTTTTGGAATATTGCCAGCCGCCGCGTGCCCGTCACGCTGTCCGGGCAACTGATTTTATTCGAGACGCTGTTTGCGCTGTTGTATGGGTTTATCTACAAGCAGCAGTGGCCGCGGTTGCTGGAAGTGGCCGCGATTGTACTGCTGACTTGCGGCGTGCTGTGGTCGGTGCGGGTGCATGCTTTGGAGGAAGAGGTGCACGGGGGCTGATCGCGCTGGCGCTCGCAGCTGTGCGGGCATGTCGGCTTCCGCCTGGGGCGGAAACCGACCTACGGGGTTTATGCCAGGGTTGCCGCGACCAGGGCGGCCATGGCGCTTTCGCCATGCTGTTGCAGGCCGGCGGTGACGCCGGCGCGGTCTGCCGTGCTGCGGTTCTGGCTGGTTTTCCACTTGCCTGCGATCGCGCTAATCGGGATTTCAATGCCGACGATGGCGCGGCAGATGGATTCCAGGAAATCGGCGGGCGCATCGGCGACTTTCCACGGCTGTGGCATGCGCGCCTCGTGCGCGTCCGTCAAATCATCGAGCTGGCGGCGCAGCCACTGGCCGTCATCGACCAGCCGCGCATTGCCGCGCGCCTGCACCATCGTGAAGTTCCACGTCGGCACCACCTTGTGCGTTTCCGCCTTGCTGGCATACCACGACGGACTGACATAAGCATCCGGACCCTGGAACACCACCAGGCATTCCGCCCCCTCCAGCAAGGCGCCGCACACGGGATTGGCGCGCGGTGCATGGGCGCGCAGCACGCCGTATTCGCCTTCATCCGGATACAGGACAAATGGCAGCAAATCCGCCGTGACGCCGGACGGCGACGCGACAACCAGCGTGGCCAGCGGATGGCTGCGGATCAGCGCCTGCAGGATGGCGGGATCGTCTTGCTTGAATTGGGGCTGGCAATACATGGCGGCTCCGTTACTTAAAATTCAAGTATAACGGGCCGGTGGCGCTATCACGAGAGCCACAGCCGGTGGATTTTCTGGAGCCAGGCGGGAATCAGGTCAGCAAGCCGTTTTCGCTTAACACGTCCTGCACCAACTCCAGCCGCAGCACGGGATTCAATTGGGCCATCATGAGCTGCTTATGTTCCAGTCCCAGCCGCAGCAATTCGCACCAGCGGTTGGCGACCCAGCCGCAATCATGGAGTTTATAGGGTGGTCGCAGCGGCATTTGCGACGGCGGCATCTGGCGCTTTTCCAGCGAACGGATAATCGCGGCCAGCGCGTCGGCCACATCCTGCTGTTCTTCCGGCACGGGCAAGTTCATGTCCGGTTCCAGCATTTCCACTTCGCCCATCCACAAGCCATGTTTCAACTGTTCCGCCAATTCAATGCGGAAGCGCTGCGTACCGATGCAGGTAACTTGCAGCAATCCGGTCACGGGCGAACTCCATTGCGTAATGCGCGCCATGGTGCCGACTGCCGCCAGTTCTTCATGCTGTTCCGGGCGCTGCACTTCATCGCCGGCAAACAAGGCCACCACGCCAAATTCGTCACCATTGGCGATGCATTTGCGGATCAAGTCCAGATAGCGCACTTCGAACACCTGCAGCGGCAGGTGACCGTCCGGAAAAAGCACGGTATTGAGCGGGAATAATGGAATCTCGTGCATGTTTCATCTTCGCACGTCTTCGCGGAAATTTGGCTGCCGCGTGATGGAAATTCATGCTTCAGGGCCGGAACTGTCGCCTTTCAGCACGAAAGTCACCTGTTCCAGCCGCACAAAAAAAATCCGGCATAGCCCATCGCGGGGCCATGCCGGATTTCCCTTGCCTGCGCCGGATTGCCGGCGTTGCAAGTGGACGGCTTATTTAATCAGGAAGTCGTCCTTGTTTTTACCTTCGAGCCACTTTGGAGCACGGCCGCGGCCGGTCCAGGTCTGGCCAGTGGCTTCATCGCGGTATTTCATTGGAACCGGTGCGCGCGGTTTCAGGGTTTTAGCAGGTTTACCAACACCAGCCAGATCGGCCAGGCTCAGGCCGTATTCGCGCATAATCGTCGCGATTTGTTCCTTGGCTTTGCTCAGTTCCTCTTTGCGAGCGCTTTCAGCCAGGTTCTGGAGTTCAGCAATCTTTGCCTGATATTCCTGATAAGTAGTCATCTCTGCTTCCTTAATGATTGGTGGGCGAATTTTCCGACTGGCCCACGGTTGCGAGAAAAACCAGTGTGACAATCAGTGAGAATTCAATAACGCAATTTACCATAAGAAGACACACTTATTCTAGTCAATTTTAATATCGTGCGCATATCCGTTGCATGATGCGAAAATCGTACAACGCCGCGAAAGAAAATAAGGGAATTGCGTAGACGAAACTTATGATTCATGCCTTGCGCTTTTTCCTGCGCAGTAACCATGTAGTAATGCCGGTAAAAAAGAACAGCGCGGGCAGCAATCCGGCAAAGGCAATCAGCCATTTCACCACCGGTCCGCCCAGTTGACCTGAATGCAATGGGAATAGCGTGGCAAGGAAGGTATCCGCATATTCACCGGCGCGTGGATTGAATATCTGCAGGACTTTACCGGTCCGCATATCGATAAATAAACGGTAAGTACCGGTACGCTGCCAGTCGTCAGCCCGGCGCAGGCGGGCCTGATATAAACCCCGTTCGGGCTGGCGGGCAATGGCCACTAATTCGACGCCGTTTGTCATATACGGTACGGCGATAGCCTGCACGTCGTTCCACCCTATTGCCGCTTCACCTTTTTCCAGTGCAGGCAGCGCCAGTGCGCGGCGGTCCGTCGCCACCGGCGCCACGTTGGCCGCCAGCGAACGGCCCAGTTCCGGCAAGCCGTTATAAAAGCCCGTCAACGCCAGCACCAATAACAATGGCAGAAACAACAGGCCCGCAGCGCGGTGTAAATCGTAATGGGTGCGATAACGGTGCTGGTTCAGATTAACGTGCAATGCCCGGCGCCATTTCTGTATTCCCTTGCCGGATTTAGGCCATGCCAGTGCCAGGCCCGCGAGCATTAACAGCGCCACCGCCAGGCCGATATAGCCTTGCGCCATGCGGCCTTCTTTTCCCTGGAACATATTCAGGTGCCAGGTCTGCAAGGTGGGCATCAGGTGCAGCGCGTCGAACCGGCCCGCCTGCCGGTTGCGGCTGCCCAGCACGGCGCCACACTGGTCGACCATGGCTTCGTTATCGGTCACGCCCGGCGCCTTGAAGGTGACGCGGTACACGCCGCCGGCGCGCTCCGGCAACGCCACGAAGCCCGGCCTGGCGCCCGGCCAACGCGCCTGCACGGCTGCTGCGGCCAGCGCCGCCTGCGGCGTGCCGGTACAGGCGGCGGCTTCCCGGAACAGGGCCGGATTCAGTGCGGCATCGAGGTCATGCTCGAACACCAGCAAGGTGCCGGACAGTCCCATCAGCACGAACAGCAAGCCCAGCGTCAAGCCGGCCCACCGGTGCAGGGACGTCAGCAGGTGGCGCAGTGCGGGCGGCATGGCCTCAGAACGCGGTGCGCAACGTCACGTAAGCCATGCGCGGCGCGCCCGGCAGGATGCCGAGGTTGGTGTCCGTGGTGCGGGTATACGTTTTCTTGTTGGCCAGGTTGGTCGCGCCGGCCTGGATTTCAACGCGCTGGTCGCCGGGGATCACATAGGTGACGCTGGCATTCCACAAGCGGTAGCCACCGATCAGGCCCAGCGATCCGCTGGCGTTTTCCGCCACGGTATTGGCGTCATCGGCATATTGTTTGGACTGGTGGGTGGAACCGATGTCGGCGACAACGTTGCCGATCTTGTAGCGCGCCCCCACGGTGTCGACGATGCGCGAATAGAACGGCACGTCATTGCCCGCATACTTGCCCTGCCCTTGCGTGGCCTTGGTGTACGCAAACGTGCCATACACGGACAGACCGGCCAGTTTGCCGCCGAAGGCGTTGCCGAAAGCATATTCGGCGCGCGACTCCAGGCCGCGGTGGCGGGTCTTGCCCAGGTTCTGGTAAAACACCGGCGCCGTATTGACGAACACGATCTGGTTCGAGAAGTCCAGGTTGAACAGCGTGGCGTCCAGTTGCCAGCCATTGGCCGCATAGCGCGCGCCCAGTTCAGCCGTCTTCGCGGTTTCCGGCTTCAACGCATCGGCGGAACTTTGCAGGTTCAACTGCAAATGCTGGATGCTGCCAAACGACGTGTTGTAGTTGGCGAATAACGTGGTGGCCTTGTCGAGCAGGTACGCGACGTTCACCGATGGCAGCAACTTGGTGTTGCCAACCGACTGGCTGAATTTCGTCAGCACGTTATAGCGGCCCATGTCGATGTTTTCATAGCGCAGGCCGGGTGTCACGCGCCACTGGCCAAAGGCGATCTGGTCGTCCACATAGACGGCATGGGCGTCGGTGCTGTTTTCCGAATTGCGGGTTTCCGAGCGGACGCTGCCGGCCACGACGAAATTGATGTTCTTTTCATCGGCGCGCTCCTGCAGGTAGCGGTAGCCAGCCGTCACGTCGTGGCGGATGCCGCCCCACGTGAAGCGCTGCGTGTAGCGCGGCTCGATCGCGCCCACGTTGTAATGGCGCGGGCTGCTGGCAAGTTGCGTCAGGCTCGCGTCTTGCGCGTTGGCCAGCAAGCTCTGGCGGAAACTCTGGTTGAAATACGCGCGCACTTCCACTTCGCGGGTATCGGACAGCGTATTGACGTAGCTGACATCCAGGCCCTTGCGGTGCCCCTTCCAGGAGTCGACGCTGCGGAAAGCCCCATGGGGGTCGGCATCGTACTGGGCCCGCGTCAGGCCGCCCGGGGTATCCGAATACGCGTCGAAATACGAAAACTTCGCGTTGACTTCCGACGTGGCGCTCAGCGGATACGAGAACTTCAACGCGAAATCGTTGACCTTGTCGCGGTTGTGGACGCGCGGGCCGTCGCCTTCCAGGCCGGAATACATCATCGCCACGCCCAGGCCGCCATCGATGCGGCCGCCGACGAAGGCGCTGGCCATGGTCGCGCTGTTGCCGCCGTCATACTTGTTGACACGCACCGACGCATCCATGGCGGTGTCGCGCTCGGGAATCGCGCGGGTCTTGAAATTGATGATGCCGCCCACGTTTTGCGGGCCGTAGCGCACCGCGCCGCCGCCCCGCACCACGTCGACGGCGTCGATGTTGGCCAGCGACACCGGCGCAAACGACAGTTGCGGCTGGCCATACGGCGCCACCGACAGCGGCACGCCATCCAGCAGGATGGTGGAACGGGGCGAATAGCGCCCCTCCAGGCCGCGCACGCCGATGTTCAGGGAAATCGCGCTGCCGCCGGACGAGGAATTGTCGGTGACTTGCACGCCCGGCACGGCGCGCAGCACGTCGCTGATGCTGTCCGCGCCCGTCAACTGGAAATCGTCGCGCTTGACCACCGTGCGCGCGCCGCCAAAGTTCTTCACGCTGCGCTGGCCGGAACCCAGCCAGTTGCCCGTCACCTGGACGGTTTCCACCGTCGCCTCCGTGGTGTCGCTCTGCTGCGCGCAGGCGGCGCCGGCAATCAGGGTCAGGCAGGCGGCGGCAATAGCGCTGCGGCGTAAGGCGGGAACGTTGTACATGAGTGGCGAAATTATTTTATAAAGAAACTATTATAGTCATAATGAGAATTGTTCTCAATTACCAGAATGGTAACGATCGTGTAACATCGTGTAACCGCCACTGAATCGGAGCCACTATGAAAACCGTGCAACTGTCATCCGGCCGTACCGTGCCGTCCCTGGGACTGGGGACGTGGAACATGGGTGAGAACGACGCCCACCACCAGCGCGAAGTGCGCGCCCTGCAACTGGGGCTGGACCTGGGCATGAACTTGATCGACACGGCGGAAATGTATGGCGATGGCGGCGCGGAGGAAGTGGTGGGCGACGCCATTGCCGGCCGGCGCGGCAGCGTTTACCTGGTCAGCAAGGTCTATCCGCACAATGCGACATTCAAGGGCGTGCAGGCCGCCTGCGAGCGCAGCCTGAAGCGTTTGAAGACGGATTACCTGGATTGCTACCTGCTGCACTGGCGCGGTTCCGTGCCGCTGGCGGAAACCCTCGATGGTTTTAAGGCGCTGAAACAGGCGGGCAAGATCCGCGATTACGGCGTGTCGAATTTCGACCTGGACGACATGGAAGAAGCGCGTTCGCTCGATGGCGGCGACGGCATCGTCACCAACCAGGTGTTATATAACCTGACGCGGCGCGGCATCGAATGGAATCTGTTGCCGTGGTCGCAGCAGCACAATATTCCCGTGATGGCGTATTCGCCGCTGGAATCGTCGACGCCGGGCGAACAGCGTGTCTTGCTGGGTAACCGCAGCCTGCTCGCGGTGGCGGAACGGCACTCCGCCACCCCGGCGCAAATCGCGCTGGCATGGCTGCTGCGGCAAGACCAGGTGATCGTGATTCCGAAATCGTCCAACCCGGACCATGTGCAATTGAACCGCAAGGCGGCGGACATTATCCTGACGGCGGACGACCTGGCCGAGCTGGATAAAGGTTTTCCCCGACCGCGCAAAGGCACGCCGCTGGATATGAGGTGATTCGGCGCTGATTCGGCGTTGGTTTTATATGGCGGGACAGCCGCCGCCCTTATCCTTGCAATGGCAGGCAATCACGGAGCGGATAATTTGCACCAGCTGGCAGGCTGCAGGTCCCGGGCGCTCCGTATTGGCAATAATCAGCGACAGCGTGAGTTTGCGCTTTTGCCCGGTGCGCAAAGGCAGCGCCTTTAATTCGCCCCGTTCCAGTTCCCCTGCGATCTTGTGCGTGGCCATCCACGCATAACCCAGCCCCGCCTTCACCATTTCACTGCGGGTGGCGGGACTGGTCACGGTCCAGCGCTGCGTGGAATTGAGCCAGCCATAATCGCGGGGATTGAGCACGCCCGCATCGCGCACCACGATATGTAAATGCCGGTTCAAATCGTCTTCATTGAGCGGACGCCCCAATCCGTGTAACGGATGATCAGGATGGGCGACGGCAACGAATTCAATATCGAGCAAAGCGTCGCCTAAAAAACCCGCAGGCACATAATTGGCAATGACGATATCGGCGCGCTTTTCACGCAACACGTCTTCCGATTCCGACAGGATGGTTTCCGCCAGGTTGACCAGGGTATGCCGGGCCAGTGGTTCGAATTCGCGCAGGATACGCACCAGTAATTCGGAAGGAAACAGGCTGTCGACGGCAAAACGCAATTCGGATTCCCAGCCGTCATTCAGGCTGCGGGCAAATTCTTCCAGCTGGAACGCATCGTCCAATAACCTGCGGGCCCGTTGCAGCAGCGCTTCGCCATTTTTCGTCAGCCTGGCGCGGCGGCCATCGATTTCCAGCAATTCCACGCCCAGTTGTTCCTGCAGGCGCGCCACCATGTAACTGACGGACGACTGGCTGCGGTGCAGCGCGTCGGCCGCCTGCGCATAACCGCCGCAATCGACAATGGCTTGCAGCACCTGCCATTGTTCGAGCGTACTGCGGGGGATTTTCATTTACTTTGCATGATATAGACGCCATCCCAGTCTTCCGGCGGCGGATTCGCCTCCAGCCGGTCGCAGCGGTCGATATACATGGACGCCGCTTTATCGTCGGGATTTAACGCCAGCACTTCCTGGAACGACTGGCGCGCCGCCGCCCATTTCTGCTTGCGGTAATTGATGACGCCATTACGGAACAAGCCCATCGCGTCGATCAGGTGCGGATAGGTGTCCTCGGTGTGGAAATCCATCACTTCGTAAATCGACACGGGTTTGGTTTTACCTTGCACCACGACGATATCGAGTTCGCGCACGCGGTACGTGCCGCGCAGCGCGCGGTACGTGAATTCGCTGATCAGGATGTGCGCGCCATATTGCTTGCAGGCCGATTCCAGCCGCGCGGCCAGGTTCACGCCATCGCCAATGATGGTGTAGTCCATGCGCTTCTTGGATCCGATATTGCCCGACACCACGGAATCGGAATTCAAGCCGATACCGATATCGAGCGGCAGCTTGCCGTCGCGGATGCGCGGCAGGTTCCAGGCCCGCAGTTCGCGCATCATGGCAATGGCGGTGCGCACGGCGCGGTCCGGGTCGTCCTCGTGCGGCACCGGAATGCCGAACGCCGCCATGATGGCGTCGCCGATGAATTTGTCCAGCATGCCCTCTTCGCGCTGGATGCAATCGACCATCATCGTGAAGTATTCGTTGAGCAGCGCCACCGTTCCCTGCGCGCCCAGCTGCTCCGTGATGGTGGTGAATTTGCGCACGTCGGAAAACAGCACGGTCGCCGTGACGTTTTTACCGCCCAGCATTTCGGCCCCGTTGGCCACCATCTGGTCCGCGATGTTCGGGTCCATGTAGCGCGACATGGTGGCCTTCAGGCGCTTCTCGCCGGAGATATCGTCCAGCATCAGCATCCAGCCGATGCGCTTCTTTTCCACCGACAGCAGCGGCTGCACGGAAAAGTTCACGGAAATGGTTTCGTCACCCACGATCAGCGGCGCGTCCATCATGTGGCCCGCCGACTGGTTTTCCTCGACTTGCCGCAGTTTATCCACCACCCAGGTATTCGGCCCGGTGAAGAATTCGTTGGCGGAGCGGCCCAGCATGGTGGCGGCGTCGGCGCGCAGGATCGACAGGCCGGCGGCATTGCACGTGACGATTTTTTCCTGGCCGTCCAGCGTGATCACGCCGTTCGACATGGATTCCAGCATCGCCTCGTTGTAATTCTTCATTTGCTGGACGTCGGCAAACAGCTTGGCGTTTTCCAGCGCGATGGAAATCTGCGCCGTGAACGCCCGCAGCCGCGATTCGTCTTCGCTGGTGAACGGGCCGCCCCGCTTGTTCAACACCTGCGTCACGCCAATGGTCTTGCCGTTCTTGTTGACGATGGGGACGCACAGGATCGAACGGGTGAAGTAGCCGGTGCGCTTGTCGAACGCGGGGTTGAAGCGCAAGTCGGCATAAGCGTACGGGATATTGATGGTTTTGCCGGACGTGAAGACGGCGCCCGCGATACCGGCCGAATTCGGCAGCCGGATCTGCATCGATTCCAGCCCCTGCCCAACTTCGGACCACAATTCGTTGGTCTTTTCATCGTTGAGGAACAAGGTCGAACGCTCGGCGTTCAGCAGGCGCGTGGCTTCGCCCATCACGCGCTGCAGCAGCGACCCGAGCTTGATGTCGGCCGTCACTTCCGACACCACGTCGATGAATTCCATTTCCTGGCGCCGCACTTTCTTCATGCTTTCCAGGAAGCGCGCGCTTTGCAGCGCCAGCGTGCCTTGCGTGGTCAGCGCTTCCAGCAATTGCAGGTCGTTGCGCGTGAACTTGCCCTTGCGCTTGTTCAGCGTTTGCGACACGCCGATGATCTCGCCCTTGAAGGTGCGGATCGGCACGCACAGGATGTTGCGGGTCACGAAACCCGTTTGTTCGTCAATCGCGCGGTTGAAGCGGCCGTCGGCGTACGCATCGGCGATCATCAGCGGTTCGCCGGTGGTGAACACGTGGCCGGCAATACCGGACGTGTTCAAAAAGCGGATTTCACGCTGGGTTTCGCCCTGCGCGATGCGCGAAAACAGCTCGCCCGTTTCCGCGTCGTTGAGGAACAGCGTGCCCCGTTCCGCGCCCAGTTCTTCCGTCGTGACTTCCACCAGCGCCGTGAGGATTTCATCGAGCGTATCGAAGGCCGCCATGCGGCGCGATACTTCCAGCAACAGTTCCACCTGGCGCAGGCGGCGCGTTGTCGCGCCGGCCCTGGCGGCGGCGCTGCCCGCACTGGCGGGCGCGCTGTCAGGTTTTTTCATGCGCGGCTCGAGCGCGCTCTTGTCCATAAAGTTCATGCGGTCGACTATGCTTGCCTTGCTTCCAGTACATCGCGCAACGCGCGGATGGTTTCATGCAATTGCAACACTTCGCTGCGGTGGGCCGTGGCCGTTTGCTGCATGGCTTCGCCATGCTCGCGCGTGACCCGCTCCAGTTCCGACCGCAGCACCGCCACTGTCTCGCGCAACTGCGTAATTTCCGCCTGCGCTCCGGCCGTCGCGGACTTCAACGCCGCTTCCCGCTCCGCGCGCGATTGCTCCAGCGCGTCGCGCAAGGTCATCACGGTGGCGCGCACCTGCTGTACTTCATTGTGCGACGTGGCCAGCGCATCCTGCACTTGCCGTGCACGCTCGTGGTGCGCCAACTCCAACTCGGAACGCAATTCCATGATGGTCCGCTGCAACATGCGCACTTCCGACAGCGCCAGGTGCAGCGCATCGGGTTCCTCTGGTGCCGTGAGTAAATTAGCGTTCTTTGTCATGCATCAATCATACCATTCAGGCATGACCGAGTCATGGCCCCGCCCGCTGGCCATTCACGTCCAGCAAAGCAGATGCTTTTGCAATTTTTTTCCACAGACCAAACACGCCGTTATAATGCGTATTCATCTATATTGATAGGTAGCATAACTGTGTCCGACCGCCTTGCTGTATTACCGCAATATCTGCTGCCCAAAGGGGCGCTGACCAACTTTGCCGGCCGCGTTGCCGGTGCCAAAGGCGGCGCCATGACCACGCGCCTGATCCGCTGGTTTGTTGGCAAATATGACGTCAACATGGCCGAGGCGGCCAATCCGGACATCGCGAGTTATCACAGTTTTAATGAATTCTTTACGCGCGCGCTGAAGCCCGGCGCCCGTCCGCTGGCCAAGGCGGACTTCATCTGTCCCGTGGATGGCCGCATCAGCCAGTTCGGCCCCATCGACGACGACCAGATTTTCCAGGCCAAGGGCCACCGTTTTTCCACCACGGCGCTGGTGGGCGGCGATGCCGCGCTGGCCGCGAAATTCCGCCACGGCAGCTTCGCCAACCTGTACCTGAGCCCGCGCGATTACCACCGCATCCACATGCCGTGCGACGGCCGCCTGACGCGCATGATTTATGTGCCCGGCTCGCTGTTCTCCGTGAATCCCACCACGGCGCGCGGCATCCCCGGCCTGTTTGCCCGCAACGAGCGCGTGGTGTGCGTGTTCGACACGGCCAACGGCCCGTTCGTGCTGGTGCTGGTGGGCGCGACCATCGTCGGCAGCATGGCCACCGTGTGGCATGGCGTTGTGAATCCGCCACGCCATGCCGACGTCAAGGAATGGACTTACGACGACCAGCACATCGTGCTGAAAAAAGGCGATGAACTGGGCCGCTTCCTGCTTGGTTCCACCGTCGTCATGCTGTTCCCGAAAGACCAGTTGCACTTCAACGACGCCTGGCAACCCGCCGGCCCGGTGCGGCTGGGCGAGACCATGGCCAACCTTCGCTAATCCGTTCGTCAATCCGTTCGTTAAGGACTTCCTATGCGTATGATCCGTGCCGCCATGATGGCGGCTGCCCTGCTGTCGGCCGGCCTGGCCATGGCATCGCCCACCGCACCGCGCAACGGCGCGGAATACACCACGCTGGCGTCGCCGATGCCGGTGGCGCCGGCCGGCAAGAAAGTCGAAGTCATCGAATTTTTCATGTACCACTGCCCCGCCTGCAATGCGCTGGAACCGGCGCTGGCCGCATGGGTGAAAAAACAGGGCGACGCCATCAACTTCCGCCGCATCCACATGCCGCACATGCAGAATGATCCGGAAGCGCATTTGTTCCTGGCGCTGGAAGCGCTGCAACTGGATGTCGCCATGCACGACAAGGTGCTGCACACGTGGCACGTGGAACACCAGCGCCTGCGCAGCGACGACGACAATATCGCGTGGGCTGTCAAGCAGGGGATCGACAAGCAGAAGTTCCTCGACGCGTACAACTCGTTCGGCGTCCAGACCCGCCTGCGCAATCTCGACAAACTGCTCAGCAGCTACAACGTCGACAGCACGCCGACCCTGGTGGTCAACGGCCGCTACCTGACGTCGCCATCGATGGTGATGGAAAAGAACCCGGACGTGCCGCGCGCATCGCTGGACGCGGCCACGTTCCAGGTGGTCGATGCGCTGGTGCAGAAGGCGCAGCAGGAAATGGCGAAGTAGACTGCCATCGCGGCCAACCACGCCCGGGACTTGCCGCGGCGTCGGCTGCGTTTCCAGCATGCACCCCGGATGCAAAACTCATCCTGGCAACAGACCCGGCAACTCGGATATCGACACCGCGGTGCCGGTGACGACAATCCCGCCAGCAGCGGGAATATCAACCACAATCCGGCTCGGCCGTCCTATCGCTTCGCCCTGGCGTATAAGAATCGTCGCGGGCACGGAAACCAGACCGGCGTCCCGCAGGTATCCGCCAAGTGCGGCCGCCGCAGCGCCGGTAGCGGGGTCTTCGATGACACCTCCGACCGGAAATGGATTTCGTGAATGGAAAACGTCAGGGCGCTCTTGCCACACGAGTTGCAGCGTAGTGATCCCTTCACGAAGCATCACCGCCTTGAGCCGGTCAAAGTCGTATTCCAGCGCGGCCAGCCTCCCCTTGTCGGAAACAGCCAGCACCAGGTGCCAGGCGCCGGCAAAGGCCATGGCGGGCGGGATCGCCCGGTTCAGTTCACTTGATTCCCAGCCCAGCAACGACAACACTTCGCGGACGAGCGCATCGGGCGCGGGCTTATATGCCGGCTTGACCGAGGTCAGCGAGGCTTCACGCAAGCCGTCCCGTGACCGGACGGTCACCGGCACATCGCCAACGGTGGTCTCCAGCGTATAGATTCCATCTCCGGCGGTGTCGCCGAGAGCGACGCCAGTGGCGATAGTGGCATGGCCGCAAAATGGCACTTCCCTCTCGGGACTGAAGTACCGGATGGTGCGCGTCGTGCCCCGGCATGGCGCCACGAACGCGGTTTCCGAATAACCGACTTCCGCCGCGATTCGCTGCATGACATCGCTGGCTGGCAGCGTTTCCCCGATCCAAACGCCGGCAGGGTTGCCGCCGTCAGGCGTTTTGGAGAATGCCGACAACCGGTAAAGTGTTCCATTGTTCATGTGTGGTCCTGGATGAGTTTATTTTCAGCCGCCCCGCCTCAGGGAAGCTGCGTGACGGAATGGTTGCGCGGCGTGGCGTGTTCATGAAACAGGTCGGCCAGGTATTCCAGCAAATCGGCTTCCGCGATATCGCCCGGGACAATGAAATCCGCAGGCCGCCGCTTGCCGTCCGGCCCCGGATAAAACGCTTCCCATGCGCCGGCGCTGCCACGGATCAGCACCAGTTTGCCAAATACATTAAATCGGTATTCCGCCATCGGCGCCTCTCTTGCATAACTCCATCAAAACATCGCCGCCGTCGGTGCCAGTCATGCCCGGGATATCGCTGACCAATGCCTGCCGGATCACCTCACTCGCCAATTTTTTCTCCACTTTCATTCATCGATTCCAGCATATCCAGAAATGCCCGCGTCTTGGCCGGCATCAGCCGGCGCCCCGGGAACACGGCCCATCCCGTGACGGCCGGTATGCACCATTCCGGCAGGATGCGCACCAGCTCACCGCTTTGCAGGAATTTGCGGGCAAACAATTCCGTGCCCAGCGCAATGCCGGCGCCGGCGCACGCCATCCGCACCAGCAATTCCGGCGAATTCGCCATCATACGCACCGGCAGTTCGCGTTGCCATTCAGTCTTCCCCCGGTGCAGCGTCCAGCGCGTCATGCCGTTGTGCGCCTTCGGCAAGCTCAGCAAATCATGTTTGAATAAATCGTCCGGATGTTCCGGCAAGCCATGCACTGCCGTGTATGACGGCGCCGCATACAAGCCGATACGGCTGATGGCGACGGGCCGCGCGGCCAGGGTCGAATCGTCCGGCAAGGCGCCCATGCGGATCGCCAGATCGAAATTTTCCGCCACCAGGTCGACACGCCGGGGTGACAAGTCCAGTTCCAGTGAAATCGCCGGATATTGCTGCAGGAAGCGCGCCAGCACCCGGTCCATCGCGTAATTGGCGAAGTCGCCCGGCATCGACACGCGCAGCAAGCCGCTGGGCGCCTGTTGCCGGTGCTGTGCCAGCGCGCCGGCCGCTTCGGTTTCTTCGGCCACCTTGCGCGCATGATCCAGCAGGCTGGCGCCGAATTCCGTCAGCACCAGCTTGCGCGTCGTGCGCTGCAACAGCCGCTCGCCCAGCACGCCTTCCAGCAGCGACAGGCGGCGCGAGACGGTGGATTTCGGCAATTGCAGCCGGTCGGCCGCCAGGCTGATGCTGCCGCATTCGACGATGCGGGCAAACAGCAGTAAATCGTTGGGATCGATCGCCATCGCTCAATTGTTCCATTTATGGACGAATGTTATCCATTTTACCGTCTTTTTCTTCATTTTTGGAATTGGTAAAGTACACCCATCGCAGCAATCAATCGAACAATCACGAACCAACACCAAGGAGATCCACATGAACATCCTGCAAATCAACTCCAGCGCCCGCAGCACCGGTTCCGAATCGACCCGCATTGCCGACGCCATCGTCGCCAAACTGACCGCCACCAATGCCGGCGCCACCGTGACGCGCCGCGACCTGGCCACCGATCCGCACCCGGTACTGGATGAAGCGACGTTGCAGGCCCTGTTCACGCCGGCCGACCAGCGCACCGCAGCCCAGGCCTCCCGTGTGGCGCTGGACGATGCGCTGATCGCCCAGGTACAGGCGGCGGACGTGATCGTGATTGGCGCGCCGATGTACAACTTCGGCATCACCGTGCAGCTGAAAGCGTGGTTCGACGCGATTGCCCGCGCCGGCGTGACCTTCAAATACACGGCGACCGGCCCGGTCGGCCTGCTGGAAAACAAGAAAGTGTACGTGGCGCTGGCGCGCGGCGGCATGCACCGTAACGGTCCGACCGATACGCAGGAACCGCACCTGAAAGTGTTCCTGAAATTCCTGGGCCTGACCGACGTGCAGTTCGTCTACGCGGAAGGCATGGGCCTGGGCCCGGACGCCGTCGCCAAGGCGCAGGCCGACGCGGACGAGCAAATCAACGCCATCCTGGTTTAATTGAGTACAAGGGCGCCACCGGCGCCCCGGCTGTCCAACACAAGGAGCAAGACCATGAGTACCGTAAGCACAGAAACTGTCCGCCACCCGCGCGCCATCGAGCGCATCATCCAGGGGCAGTCCGTGATGGACGGCGCCGGCGTCAAAATCAACCGGGTGCTGACCAACACGCTGCAGCGCCGCCTCGATCCGTTCCTGATGCTGGACAACTTCGGCAGCGACACTGCCAACGATTACATTGCCGGCTTCCCCGACCACCCGCACCGCGGCTTTGAAACCGTGACCTACATGCTGGAAGGCCGCAAGCGCCACCGCGACAGCGCCGGCAATGAGGGGCTGCTGGCCAACGGCGGCGTGCAATGGATGACGGCCGGGCGCGGCGTGATCCACTCGGAAATGCCGGAACAGGAACAAGGCCGCATGGAAGGTTTTCAGTTGTGGCTGAACCTGCCCGCGAAAGACAAGCTGTGCAAGCCGTGGTACCGCGACTTCACGGCGGAACAGGTGCCGTCATTCACGACGGACGCCGGCGCCAGCGTGCGCGTGATTGCCGGCGGCAGTCACGGCGTGCAAGGCGCGGTGCAGCGCGCCGTGACGGAACCGGTCTATGTCGACGTGACCTTGCCGCAAGGCGCGGCGTTCAGCCAGCACATTCCGGCCGGGCATAACGCGTTCATCTTCGTCTACCGGGGCGCCGTGCAAATCGACGGCAAGCCGGTCGCCAGCGGCCGCATGGCCATCTTCGAGAATGCGGCCGACAGCGACGGCGTGCAGGTACAGGCTTCCGAAGACGCCCGCTTCATCCTGCTGGCGGGGCGGCCGCTGAACGAACCGATTGCCCAATACGGCCCGTTCGTCATGAATACACAGGCGGAACTGATGCAGGCGGTGGAGGATTTCCGCGCCGGCATCCTGGGTGAGGAAGCCCATACCGCGTAACAAACACACCACGATCACCATCGGCCTCTGGGGACGGCAACGCCCCAGGGCCGCTCTTTTTTGTGCGCATCCATTACAATGCCGGCATGAATGCACTGATGGATTGGCTCAAGCACCTGAGCCGGATTTGCGGCTTCGAGACAGCCGATTCGTTCCCGCCCGGGCACGCGTATGCGCGCACGCGCTGGGTTGCCGCGTATTTCGACATTGCGTCGGATGTGAAGCCCGAGGAAATGGAGCGCCGCATCTGCGACGCGATCGCCAACACCCCGCTGGTGTTTGCCCACATCACGAACCCGACCCCGCGCATGCAGCGCGCGCTGTTGGGCGTGATCGAAGCGCGCGTGCGCCACAACCGCCGCAACGATGCCGCGCCCTTGGCCGCCCTGCTGATCAAGGCATTCCACAGCCCCCATACGCAGGAATGCATGCCGGGCCTGCGCCACGCCATCGACAGTACGCGCGGTGAGGAAGCGCCGTACCGCGTCAATGCCCTGCTGGCGTTCCTGGCGGACGATACGCAGGCGCCGTTCGACGTGATCGAAATGCGGCCGTAACAAGCGCACGCCGCGTATTGGCCGGGAACCACCGGTCGCGCAGCTTCATGAACGGCGTCTCCACCACCGCGTACAACAGCCATCCGGCGGCGATGCTGGCCGCCGCCATCACGGCGGTCGACGCCGACGTATCCGGCGCCAAGCCCAGCTCCTGCAATTCCGGCTTCAGCAAGATGCACAACTGCTTGTGCAGCAAATAAATCGCATACGACCACAGCGCCAGCGACTGCGCGCCCGGAATACGGGTGCGCGCCAGCAGCCCGCCAGGGCTGAGCGCCGCCACCAGCAAAACAAACACCGCCAGCGCCAGCAGCGGGTAGCCGAAGACCGTCACGCCATGGCCGTAATGGTCGTCGTAAAACACGCGGCAGGCCAGGCCGAACAGCAGCGCGCCCACACCGAAGGCCGCGTTACCGTGCGATGTCAGGCGCGTCCATGCGGCGCCATGGTAATTCTTCAGCAGCGCCAGCGCCACGCCCGCCACCAGTTCGTCGAAGCGGCACCACGACGCGTAGTAAATCAGGTTATAAAAATGAAAACCGCCCTGCTGCGCCATGCCATCGTCCCACAGCGATGCGCGGATCGCCGCGCCGCCAGCCAGCGCGCCGATGATCGCGAGCCAGCCCACCAGCAGCGGTCGCCGCACCATCCCGATCAGCAGCGCCGCCGCCGGCAACAGCACATAGAACTGTTCTTCCACGCACAGCGACCACGCATGGGAAAACGCCGTGCCCGGCGTCAGGTTGATGTTTTGCGTGAAGGTCAGGAATTCCCACAGCGGCGGCATCGGGGCGCCATGGCGGAACCATGGCCAGCACGCATACAGCGCCAGCACCACGTAAAAATTCGGCAGCGTGCGTAAAAAGCGGCGCGCATAAAACACGGGCAGCGACAGCCCTTCCTGCGTGCGCATGGCGGCGAATATCTGGTTGCCGATCAGGTAGCCTGACAAGCCGAAAAACAGGTCGACGCCGATCCAGCCGATCTCGCCCAGCCAGCCAAACGGCGATGCCTTGCTGACGAACAGCAGGTGGTGGTTGGCAAACACCAGGACGATCGCCAGCGCGCGCAGCGTGTCGAGTCCGTGAATGCGATGCAGTGGAGTTATGGCTTTCATATGGTGGGTTAGAATAGCGCCCATTCTTTGGAGAACTACATGACTGCCGCCAGCGAACTGCAATTCAAATCCGTCAATTATACCGGCCAGGGTAACGGCCCGAAACTCATCGTCCTCGGCGCCGTGCACGGCAACGAGACTTGCGGCACCAAGGGCATCCTCAAGGTAATGGAACAGCTGGACAGCGGCGCGCTGCGTATCGCGGCCGGCAGCGTCACCTTCGTGCCGGTCACCAACCCGCTGGCTTACCTGAAAAACCAGCGCTCGGGCGACCGCAACCTGAACCGCAACCTGTTCCCGAACGAAAACCCGCAGGATTTCGAAGACCGCATCGCCAACTGGCTGTGCCCGCTGCTGGCGCAACACGATGTGCTGCTGGACTTGCACTCGTTTAATGCACAAAGCCAGCCTTTCGTCATGGTCGGCCCGCGCAACAACGACGGCGCGCTGCAACCGTTCCAGCACGAGGAAAAAGAACGCGCCATGGCCCGTATCCTGGGCGTGCACCGCTTCGTCGACGGCTGGATGGCGACCTATGGCGCCGGCGTGCAGCGCCGCCTGCGCGACGATTCGCAGGTGGAAACCGTGCTGCGCTACGGCGTCGGCACCACGGAATTCATGCGCTCCACGGGCGGCTATGCACTGACCCTGGAATGCGGCCAGCACGCCGACCCGCAAGCGCCGGACGTGGCGTACCGCGCCATCATGAACACGCTGGCGCACCTGGGCCTGATCGAGGCGCCCGCGCCACAGCCGGTCACCGGGACGGAATACCTGTCGATGGTGGAAGTGCACGACCGCCTGCACCCGGACGACGCGTTCGTCAAAGTGTGGTCCAGCTTCGACAAGGTCGCCAAGGGCGATGAAATCGGCCGCCGTGCCGATGGCACGCCGGTCACGGCAGGCTTTGACGGCTTTGTGCTGTTCCCGGACGTGAACGCCAAGCCCAACGCGGAGTGGTTCTACCTGGCGAAGCCGAACGGCGCCTTCTAAATCGCTGGCGGCGGCCTTCCTGCAACGCTACAATCGCTTGCAGGAGAACAACATGCCAATGCCTCACCCGCTGCCGCCGCTTGCAGGTGCTGTACTGTTCAGCCTGGCCATGAATAGCCAGGCGCACACGATTGCCGTCCGTATCCTGGGCCAGGAAAGTATTCCGCCCAAGTGGGTCGCCAAAGACAGCGGCGGCCTGGAAGGCATCTGCCCCGATATCCTGTCCGCCATGGAAAAGGCGGAGCCCCGCCTGAAATTCACTGGCCATGACGAATTCCGCTCCGTTCCCGTGATCGAACAGGGATTGGAAACGGGCGCCGTGCATGCCGCCTGCGCCCTGCTCGATTCCGACAAGCGGCGCAAGATCGCCTACCAGTCCGTGCGCCTGTATACCGTCAAGCACCGGCTGGCGGCCACCGCCACGGACAAGGCCGTGGTCGAGTCCATCGACGATCTCGTCAAGCTGAAACCCCTGATCACCACGTCGCGCGGCGCCGCGTATTCCGAGCAGTTGCGGCAACTGGGCCTGGAAGTGGACGACAGCACGGGCGACAACGTGACGAATTTACGCAAGATCCTCGGCGGCCACGGCCGCTTCGTCTATATGAACGAGATGACCCTGGTCTGGCTGATCCGCGAGCAGCGCCTGCAGGAGAAGGTGCGGATCTTGCCGGCCATACTGAAAGAAGAACCGATTTATTTCTGGATCAGTAAAAAGACCGATGCGCAGGCCGCGCAACTGATGCAGCAGGCGCTGCAAAAATTGCAAAGAAATGGCGAATTGAACCGCATCTATGAGCGCTGGACCTCGGTGACGAACCCGCCCTGACGTGTCAATGCGCCAGCTTCAGCCCCAGGATGCCGCACGTGATCAGCGCAATACAGACCAGGCGCAGCGTGCCGGACGGTTCACCCAGCACGACAATGCCGAACAGCGCCGTCCCGATGGTGCCGATCCCCGTCCACACGGCATACGCCGTGCCCAGCGGCAAATCCTTCAGCGCCACGCCCAGCAAGCCGACGCTGCCCGCCATCGACGCCAGGGTCAACGCGGACGGCACCAGCCTGGTGAATCCTTCCGTGTACTTCAAGCCGACAGCCCAGCCGATTTCCAGCAACCCTGCAATGAAAAGCCATACCCATGCCATGCCATTCTCCAGGCAAGGCCGTCCCCGCCAATCAGTTACCCGTGTAAACCCTCTAATGATGCGGGGCCGTCCCCGCAGGCAATGGGGAAAAGTATATCATTTGTTGATTATTCACATATAAAGGAAGACCGCCATGCCGTTCGCCGCAAAGCTCGTCACCATTGTTGTGCTGCTGATCCACGTGTATATCGTGCTGCTGGAAACCGTGCTGTTCCGCACGCGGGGACGGCGCGTGTTCGGCCTGACTGCGGAAAAGGCTGAGATCGTGCAACCGGCCATGTCGAACCAGGGTTGCTATAACGGCTTCCTGGTGGCGGCGCTGGCGCTGGGCTTGCTGTATCCGGATGCGGCGGTGGCGCGGGCGTTCAATTTGTTCGGGCTGGCGTGCGTGGCCGTGGCCGGGATTTGGGGTGCAGCCACAGTATCGACCCGTATCCTGTTCGTGCAGACCGTGCCTGCCGTCGTGGGGCTGGCTTTACTGTTGGCTTGAAATCCGTAGGGCGGGTTTTACAAACCCGCCGTGCGTGCGCCGCGTTGACGCCGGCAGGGTTGGCGATACGGGTTGAGTCGTGTCCAGCGGCCTGTCAGCCGTATGGGATGTACGAATAGCCATTGCCGATCACCGTGGCGACCGCCGCCACGTTTTCCGGGCCGTCGGCAAAATACGCCAGCACTTCGGCAGTCGTCGCTTCCTTGTTGTTGAGGACGTTGAGCCAGTACTGGTAGCCTCCCGGCTCCGGCGCCCGGTGCAGCACGTTTTCATAGAAGCGCGTAACGATCTCGTCATTGGTGGGATTGGCGCCATAGCGCGCCAGGAATTCTTCCGACCGCACAAAGGCGGCGGCCACCTCGCGCAGGCTGGCGCCCTGGTCCATCACACTGATCCAATACCCTACGCCGGCCGCATCCGGCGTGCGGTTGAATGCCGCCTGGTAGATGCGGTAGGCCTGCCCCGCCACGGCGGCCCCGGTATCCAGCGCCACGTTCCCGTCCGCGAAATGCAGCCGCTCGATCCCGGTCAACTGGTCGACGCCCAGCCCGTCCGTGACATTGATACCCCCGGCCGACACCGCCACCGTGTAGGCGCCGCGGACGCCGCTGTATTCCACGGTATCGACGCCGGCGCCGCCATCGATGCGCACCGTGCGCTCGCCTGGCGTGAACACATCCTTGCCGGCGCCGCCCAGCAAATTCAGGTACACATCCGATGCATACAGGTGCAGGTTGCCGCTGCCACGCCCCAGCGCCAGCAAGGCGGAATCGATGGCGTGGCTGCCGTCGCGCGCCACCAGGCTGCTTGCCGCCAGCGCGGGATCGGCCACCACGTCCAGCGACCAGTGCCCGTCCACCCCGGCGGTCGTGGTGCCCAGCAATTTGCCATGTTCCAGCACGCTGGTCGACGCCCCCGGCGCCGACGTGCCGGACACTTTCACCAGGTTGCTGGCCAGGCTGACGGAGCCTTGCGCCACGATGGTGGGCGTCACCTGGCCTTTGCCGGTCAGCGCGGAATACGACAGCGGCAGGGTTTCCGGTATCGTCACATTGAAGCCCAGGTCGCGCAGCACCATCAGGTCGAGCTGGCTCATGTAGTAGCGGTTGCCCAGGTAAAAGTACAAGCCATTCATCAAATCGTCGACATAGCCATTGGTGACGTTGTTGAGGTTGGCAAGGTGGGCATAGTTTTGCGATACGGACGTGCTGGTGATTTCCACTGGCTTCACGCCATACAGCGCAAAGGTCGGGCTGGCCAGCAGGTAGCTGGCGCCCGACTGCACCGTGTACTTGTCCAGCAAGGTGCGCGTGCTGCCGCCATAAGCGCCGGTGGAAAAATTGCGGTAGGAACCGAAACCCAGCCCGTGCATGATTTCATGCAGCAACACCGTCTGCCCGTCCGTCATGTTGGAGGGCACGTTGCGGCTAGCCAGGTAGGGGTTGGTGTCGAATGACAGCGACTGGAAATAGGTGCTGGTGGGGTCGACATAAATCGTGAGATCGGCCGACCCCGCGTTCTGGTTGGCCCCGCCCCCCAGTTCGCGCGCGGCGCTGGCCAACACATAGGTCAGCCCGCCTGCGGACGATTCGGTATACACTGCACCGCCGCCGGCAAAGCGCCCGGTCGATGTTTGCGATACCTGCACGGTCAGGTCCAGGGTTGCACTGCCCTGGATGAACGTGTTCAGGTAATTGACCACCGACTGCAGCGCACCACTGAACAAGGTCTTGTCGGCGAGGAAATTTTGAGGATCGTCATATTTGATGGCGACATTCCACATGATCACCTCTTATTTTTATTTATTGCCAACAAGTATGCACCTTTTGAACAGGTCCCTGCACGTTTTTCCAATATATCGTAGTATGTCGATGTTGGTATCGGACTTTAACGATATTGACATCGGAAGTTTTCGATGAACACTGACATGAACATGGATATCGATGCCATCCACAAGGCGCTGGCCAACCCCGTGCGGCGCCAGATACTGGCCTGGCTGAAACAGCCGGAAGCGTATTTCGCCGATCAGGCCCACCCGCTGACGTTTGGCGTGTGCGCCAGCCTGATCGACCAGCGCACCGGCTTGTCGCAGTCGACTGTGTCGGCCCACCTCGCCACGTTGCAAAAGGCGGGGCTGGTGACGGTACAGCGGGTCGGGCAGTGGAATTTCTTCAAGCGCAACGACGAAGTGATCCAGGCGTTCATCGGGCATATGAATGACGGACTATGAAGTCACCTCAAGGAAACTCACCATGGCAAACCTGTTTGAACCCCTGAAAATCGGCGACCTGACCCTGAACAACCGCGTGATCATGGCGCCGCTGACCCGTTCGCGCGCCGTGGGCGGCGACCGCGTGCCCAATGCGCTGATGGCGGAATACTATGTGCAGCGCGCCTCGGCCGGCCTGATCCTGTCGGAAGCGACGGCCGTCACGCCACAAGGCGTCGGCTATGCCGATACGCCGGGCATCTGGTCCGACGAGCAAGTCGCAGGCTGGAAAGTCGTGACAGACGCCGTGCATGCGGCCGGCGGCAAGATTTTCCTGCAACTGTGGCACGTGGGCCGCATTTCCGACCCCAGTTTCCTGAATGGCGAAGCGCCTGTCGCACCGAGCGCGATCGCCGCCGCCGGCCACGTCAGCCTGCTGCGTCCGCAGCGTCCGTATCCCGTGCCGCGCGCGCTGGCGCTGGACGAAATTCCCGGTATCATCGCCGCTTACCGCAAGGGAGCGGAAAACGCCAAGCTGGCCGGATTCGACGGCGTGGAAATCCACGGCGCCAACGGCTACCTGCTGGACCAGTTCCTGCAAGACGGCACGAATAAACGCACGGATGCCTATGGCGGCCCGATTGAAAACCGCGCCCGTTTGCTGCTGGAAGTGACGGACGCCGCCATCGAAGTCTGGGGTGCGGGCCGCGTGGGCATGCACCTGGCGCCGCGCCGCGATTCGCACGACATGAGCGATTCCAACCCGGCGGCCACCTTCGGCTACGTGGCGCGCGAACTGGGCAAGCGCGGCATCGCGTTCATCTGCGCGCGCGAAGCGGTCGGCGACGACAGCCTGGGCCCGCTGATCAAGAAGGAATTCGGCGGCATTTATATTGCCAACGAAAAGATGGACAAGGATACCGCGGAGCGCATCATTGCCGCTGGTGAAGCGGATGCGGTGGCATGGGGCAAAGCCTTCATCGCCAACCCGGACTTGCCGCGCCGCTTGCGCGACAATGCGCCGCTGAATGCGGCGAAGCCGGAGACGTTCTATGGGGGGATGGCGGAGGGGTATATCGATTACCCTGCGTTGGGGTAAATCCGTAGGGCGGTTTCCGCGCAGCGGAAGCCGCCATGCTTGCGCCGCATTGACGCCGGTTACGCAGTTGGCGCCGCGATTTCAAAACACGTCGCGGGGTTGCTTTTAGCGCGGCACGGTGTAGTTCACGGGTACGAACGTATAGCCCTTGCCCTGCGCCCGCAGGTGCCCCACACCCGGGAATTGCAGGTGCGCCGCGCCGATCAGGTAGCCCTGCTTGGCCGCTTCCGCAAATGCGGCCTTGCGCTGCGCCAGCGCCGCCTTGGCGTCCGTGTCGTACTGGATCGTCACGGACGGATCGTCGAACTGCACGGCCTGCACGTGCATCAGGTCGCCGATCAGCACGAGTTTCTGGCCACGGCTTTCCACCACGTACGTCGTGTGGCCCGGCGTATGGCCATGGCTGCCGACCGCCTTGACACCAGGCACGAGGTCGGTGTCGCCTTCAAACGGCACCAGTTTGCCCGCATCGCTGTACGGGCCGATGGACACCATCGCGCCCTGGAAGAACCCCTTCATTTGCGGCGGCGCTTTTTCCATGTTGACCTTGCTGAGCCAGAAATCCGTGTCGTGCTTGTCGGCGCGCACCACGGCGTTCGGGAACACGGCTTTGCCATCTTTCACGAGTCCGCCGACGTGGTCGCCGTGCAAGTGCGTGATATAGACTTCGTCGACCTGTTCCGGCTGGTAGCCGGACGCTTTCAGGCTGGCCGCCAGGTTGCCCAGCGTCGGGCCGAACAGGTTAGCCGCGCCCGTGTCGATCAGCACCAGCTTGCTGCCGGTGTTGACCAGGAAACCGTTGACGGACGTTTCCAGCGGCGCTTTCAGGAAAGATTTTTCCAGCGCTTTCTGGGTTTTCGCGGCAGGCTGGTGCAAAATCTGATCAACCGGCAATTCCACCGTACCATCGTTGAGCACCGTTACTTCAAAGTCGCCCAGCATCATCCGGTAATAGCCCGGTCCCTGGGCTTTGACCATGGGCGCGGCGGCGGAAGCGGCGGTACAGGCAACTGCGGCGGCAATCGCGACGCAGGTCTTGGTCAGGCATTTCAACATCGTGTGTCCCTCAAATAATGTTATCTGAATCGCTAAGATAGCTTAGAAACAAGAAACATGCAGAAACACCACACCCGCGACACAGTTCTTGCCGTAGCTTGTCGGCAACGATAGAATCCCGGGCGCATTTTTTTGTTGGAGTACACCATGCAAGACGAAGTAAAACCAGCCGAGCTGCCCGGGGCCGGACAACGCCTGGCGCTGCGCGTGCTGAACTTGTTCGGCTGGCGCATGCTGTACCGTCCCCTGCCCGGCCCGCGCGGCATCTGCGTGATTTATCCGCACACGTCGAACTGGGATTTCATCATCGGCATTCTTGGCAAATGGGCATTGAATTTGCCGTTCCGCTGGCTGGCCAAGGATTCCCTGTTCAAGATTCCCGTGCTGGGCCGCTGGTTCGTCGCCATGGGTGGCGACCCGGTCGACCGCAGCGCCAAGACCGGCATGATCCAACGCCAGGCCGACCGCATGAACGCGGCGGACTGGTACTGGGTCGGCATCACGCCGGAAGGCACGCGCGGCTACCGCCCCCATTGGAAAAGCGGTTTTTATCACCTGGCGCTGGCGGCCAAAGTACCGCTGTGCCTGGTGTACCTCGATTACCCGAACAAGATCCTCGCCGTGCGCGACCACGTGTTCCTGACGGGCGACCAGGAAACCGACCTGGCCGCGATCCGCGCCGGCTTTGCCGGGCACGAGGGCTTGCATCCGGAAGATGCGGCGCCGATCGTGTTTGCCGACAAGAAGCCGAACTAAGCCAACTTAAGCCAGCATCAGCACGCCCGCGACCGCGATGCCGGCGCCGGCCATCCGCAGCATGCGCGCCGAGACCCACGCGCCCAGCCGCCGTCCAGCCACCAGCAACAACGCGCTGCCCGCCAGATAACCGGCCGCGCTGGCCAGCGGCAATTCCAGGCCGTGGGCATTACCGTGCAGGGCGGCAAACACGGCAAACGCCGCGAACGGCAACAATGGCGCCGCCGTCCCCGGCGCTGGCACCCACACCGTGGCGGCCGCCAGCAACAGACCGCAAGCCACCACCGTGGCGGCGATTCCCGTTTCCAGACCCGGCATGGCAAAACCCGCCATCCCCGCCGCCGCGCCCAGCAGCATTGCCGCCAGGAACACCGGCAACAAACGATGCCCCTGTGGCTGGCGCGCGCTCCACAGGCCGGCCGCCGCCATGGCCAGCAGGTGATCCCACCCGGTCATCGGATGCAGCAAACCCGCCGCCAGTGCGCCATCGTGCCAGCCCGGATGCGCCAGCGCGGGCGCGGCGCACGAAGCCAGCAGCATTGCCAGTACGGCGTGGTGTCGGTAACGGTTCGTCATGGCAATTCCTCCAGGTCCAGTAAGCCTTGCTTGCGGATAAAGTCAATCACAGCCGGCACGCCTTCGCCGCTGCGTAAATTCGTGAACAGGAATGGACGCTCTCCCCGCATGCGCTTGGCATCCTGCGCCATGATGTCGAGGTTGGCGCCGACGTACGGCGCCAGGTCCGTCTTGTTAATGATGAGCAGGTCCGAGCGCGTGATGCCGGGGCCGCCCTTGCGGGGAATCTTTTCGCCGCCCGCCACGTCGATCACGTAAATCGTCAAGTCCGACAATTCGGGACTGAAGGTGGCCGCCAGGTTGTCGCCGCCGGATTCCACCAGGATCAAGTCCAGGTCCGGAAAATCCGCCTGCATGCGGGCAATGGCTTCCAGGTTGATCGATGCATCTTCGCGGATGGCGGTATGGGGACAGCCGCCCGTTTCGACACCCATCAGGCGGTCGGCCGGCAGCGCGTTGGCGCGCAGCAGGATTTCCATGTCTTCCCGCGTATAGATATCGTTGGTAATGACGGCCATGTCGTAATGGTCGCGCATGCCCTTGCACAGCATTTCGCACAGCGCGGTCTTGCCGGAGCCGACCGGGCCGCCGATGCCGACCCGCAGGGGATTCGAAGTAGTCATAGTGTTTCCTTGTTTATGATCGGTACAGCCGGCTGTACTGGGTTTCATGACGCATCGACAGCAGCGACAGCGCGGGCGCCCAGTTGCCCATGTCGTCGTCGGCCACCTGTTGCGCATGGCGGGCGGCGGCGGCGATTTCGTCGCGCAGCGACAGCAGCATGCGCTGCCCCGCCACCTGCCCCAGCGGCACGGATTTCACGCACACCAGCACCTGGTTTTCCGCCCACGCAAACAGCATGGCCAGCAGCGCTTCCTGGGGTGGAATATCCAGCGCCGCCACGGCGCACGCATAGGCGACCGGCAACGTGGTTTCCGTCTCGGGCGGCAGCATGCCCGCCATGTCCGGATCGGCGATGCCCAGTTCCGCCACCAGCCGCGACAGCGAATAGCCCATCTGCAAACTCTCGGCGCGGAATTCCGCCGTGTCGCGCGACGCCAGGTAGCGTTCGCTCCACGCCGCCACCGCATCCGCATCGCGGCGCGAAAACGCGTGCATCAAACGCCAGCAGACGGGGGCATCCCATTGCGCCACCACGTCGTGCAACTGGCGCGTGATCCACGCACCGGCGCTGGCCGCATCGGTCACCAGTCCCGCCTCCAGCGCGCCTTCCAGGCCTTGCGAATAACTGTAGGCGCCGATCGGCAGCGCGGGGCTGGCGAATTGCAGCAGGTTTAACAGGGCGGCCGCTTGCATCAGCGCGGGTCCGACGGCCGGTGGATTTTCTGCCGCGCGGGGATCGGCGCCAGCGGATGCCCGTGGTCATGGCCATGATGGTGGCCGCCGCCATACGCGCCCGCCTCCGGTTCGAACGGGGCCTGCTCGTCTTCCACCGACGCGCCCAGTCCCAGCAGCATGTCCTTCAGCACGGTATCGGCGCGGATGCGTAAATATCCGTCGCCCAATTGCGCCTGTGTGTGGCGGTTGCCGAGATGGAAAGCGCAGCGCAGCAAGGCGTGCGCATCGGCGCACGTGACCTTGTACACCGGTTCGCTGGCCGCCACCACCTGCACCACGGTGGCGGGATCTTCGCCCGCCAGCAAGTCGCCGTCGCGCAAGACGGTGCCGCGCGCGGTATACACGGCCGCTTCCTGCCCGTTCGACAGCACGGCGCGCAAGCGGGACTTTTCCCGCAATTCATAAGGCAACACCAGTTGCGCGTACACGTGCGCAGCATCACGCACCTTGGTATGCAACGTCAGCATCGAAGTCTCCCAATATTCTTAGAACAGAAAATAACGCTGCGCCATCGGCAGCACGGCCACCGGATCGCACGTCAGCAAACGGCCGTCGGCCCGTACTTCATAGGTTTCCGGATCGACTTCCATCACCGGCGTCAATCCGTTGTGCACCATGTCGCGCTTGCGCAGGGTGCGCATGTTTTTCACCGCCATCACGGGCTTGTTCAGTTTGAGCCGCTCGCCGATACCGGCATCGAACGCCGCCTGCGACACGAAGGTGACGGATTTTTTCAGGCCGCCGCCAAACGCGCCGAACATGGGGCGGTAATGCACCGGCTGCGGCGTGGGAATCGACGCATTCGGATCGCCCATTTGCGCGGCCGCGATCATGCCGCCTTTCAGGATCATCGACGGCTTCACGCCAAAGAACGCGGGCTTCCACAGCACGATATCGGCCAGCTTGCCCGGTTCCAGCGAACCGACGACATGCGAGACGCCGTGCGTGATGGCGGGGTTGATGGTGTACTTGGCGATATAGCGTTTCACACGGAAGTTGTCGTTGCGGCTGGAATCCTCCGCCAACGGGCCCCGCTGCACTTTCATCTTGTGCGCCGTCTGCCACGTGCGCAGCACCACTTCGCCGACCCGGCCCATGGCCTGGGAATCGGACGACATCATGGAAATCGCGCCGATGTCGTGCAGGATGTCTTCGGCCGCGATGGTTTCGCGGCGGATGCGCGATTCCGCGAACGCCACGTCTTCCGCGATGGCGGCATCGAGGTGGTGGCACACCATCAGCATGTCAAGGTGTTCGTCCAGCGTGTTGACGGTGTACGGGCGGGTGGGGTTGGTCGACGATGGCAGCACGTTGCCCTGCCCCACGGCCGCGATGATGTCCGGCGCATGGCCGCCCCCCGCCCCTTCCGTGTGGAAGGTGTGGATGGTGCGGTCCTTGAATGCGGCCAGCGTATGTTCGAGGAAGCCGCCCTCGTTCAGCGTATCGCTGTGGATCGCCACCTGCACGTCGTGGCGGTCCGCCACGGACAGGCAATTGTCGATGGCGGCCGGCGTCGAGCCCCAGTCTTCGTGCAGCTTCAGGCCGATCACGCCGGCCGCGATCTGTTCTTCCAGCGGCAGCGGCAAACTCACGTTACCTTTACCCAGGAAGCCCAGGTTCATGGGGAAAGCGTCGGCCGCCGACAGCATGGCGTGGATGTGCCACGGCCCCGGCGTGCACGTGGTGGCGGCCGTACCCACGGCCGGTCCCGTGCCGCCGCCGATCATCGTGGTGACGCCGCTCATCAAGGCTTCATCGATCTGTTGCGGGCAAATGAAGTGGATGTGCGAATCGATACCGCCGGCCGTCACGATCATGCCTTCACCGGCAATGATTTCCGTGGCGGCGCCGATCACGATGGTAACGCCGGGCTGGATATCGGGGTTGCCGGCTTTGCCGATGGCGGCAATCAAGCCATCTTTCAAACCGATGTCGGCCTTGACGATGCCCCAGTGGTCGATGATGACGGCATTGGTGATGACGGTATCCATCACTTGCGCATGCGGGCGCTGCGACTGGCCCATGCCGTCGCGGATTACCTTGCCGCCGCCAAACTTCACTTCTTCGCCATAGATCGCGTAGTCCTGTTCGATTTCAATGAACAGTTCCGTATCGGCCAGGCGGATGCGGTCGCCCACTGTCGGGCCATACATTTCAGCATAGGCTGCGCGGGAAATTGTCGCCATGGTTATCCTTTGGGCGGGGTATCGGAGAGTTTTCCGTTGACGGCCCCATTGAAGCCATACACTTCGCGCCCGCCGCCCAGTTTCACCAGTTCCACCGTGCGCTGCTGGCCCGGTTCGAAGCGCACGGCGGTGCCGGCCGCGATATTGAGCCGCATGCCATAGGCTTTCCACCGCTCGAACGACAGCGCGGGATTGACTTCAAAAAAATGAAAATGGGACCCGACCTGCACGGGGCGGTCGCCACGGTTGGCGACGGTGACGACGGCGGTTTCGCGGCCTTTGTTGAGGCCGATTTCGCCTTCTTCCAGTATGGTTTCACCAGGGATCATGGTGTCCTCCTTCAAGGTATCGGGTGGTGCACGGTCACCAGCTTGCTGCCATCGGGGAACGTGGCTTCAACCTGGATATCCGGAATCATTTCGGGCACGCCGTCCATCACGTCGGCGCGGCCCAGGATGCGCGTGCCTTCGTCCATCAGCTCGGCCACGCTCTTGCCGTCGCGCGCCCCTTCCATGATGGCGGCCGTGATCAGCGCCACCGCTTCCGGGTGGTTGAGCTTCAGGCCCCGGGCGCGGCGCCGTTCCGCCAGCAGCGCGGCGGTAAATATCAGTAACTTGTCTTTTTCGCGTGGGGTCAGGTCCATCGGGTCTCCTTGTGTCTCCTTGTGTCTGCTTGTAAGTGCCGTCACGTGCGCCAGCTGCGTGGCGTCAGCGCCGGGCGTCCCAGCAGTTCGGGCCGCACGATACGCATGGCGGCCAGCATCAGTTCGCGCGCCGCTTCGCTGTCGTGGCCCAGGTGGCGCACCACCAGCACGTGCTTGCCGGCCATCGTCGCGCCCCAGCGGTTATCGCCGGGGCCTTCGCTGCCCAGTGCGCGCAGCGCCTGCAACAGGCCGTTGGCTGGCAGTTGGCCCACTGCCAGCAAAGTGGCGCAGACGGTCTGTCCCGCCAGTCCCAGCGGACTGGCGATCGATTGCGGCGTCAGCACGCCCTGCTCCCACCACAGCAATTTGCCGGCGCGGCGGATGCGCGTGCGCTGGCGGATGCGGCCACGGTTGAATGACTCGCCCGACGCGCGCCGCCCCATGCACAGGATTTCGCAGCCCAGGTAAGATGCGCCCTCGGCCAGTTCCACACTGTGCTCCAGTTCGACATCGGCGTCGTCATAAAAAATGCTTTCCTGCGGCAGCCATTCGATCGTGGCGTCCGGGCCTGCCGACAATTGCACGTGCTGGCCCGACGTCTTGCCATTGGCGCGGTACCACTTGCCGGCGCCCGGCGTGGTCAGCACCGCGTGCGCGCCAGCGCCGGCCTGCACATCAAGCGCCAGCCGGTCGCCGCCGACCACGCCGCCCGGCGGGTGGATCACGATCGTGTGGCAGATTTCCGGCCCTTCCGGATACAGCGGCTTTTGCACGCGCAGCGGACCGTGGTGGCGGCGGCCCGTCAGGCGCGTGGCGGCGCCGTCGCGGCCAAAGGCCAGCGACAATTGCGCCAGCCAGCCGTTACCGCTACCAGCGGAATGGCTTGCTGCATGTGGCATCTGATCGCGATTGTCCGGCATATGTTTCCTGGTCTCCTGTGCATGATTACCGCAAAAACTATGCCAGCTGATAACTGCAATTCTCTCGGCGCGATGCACCAAAATGGCTCAGTCTACGAGTGCATGCACCACGGCGGCGCACGCCAATTTTGATGCCGCATGGAAACGGGACGCGGGCCGTACTCACCGGCGCGTATAGTGGGACAGCATGACTGCTTACCTCTGGTTCATGCTGATCGGCTGCCTGATGCTGGCACGCGGACTGGCAGCCACCACGCTGGCGCGGCTGCCCGTGACATCAGCCATCGTTTATCTCGGCGTCGGCCTCGTGCTGGGTCCCGCCGTACTGGGCGTGTTTACCGTCAATCCACTGGCGCAAGCGCCTCTGCTGGAAACCATGGCGGAACTGGCGGTCCTGATTTCCCTGTTTTCCGCCGGCGTGAAAATGCCGGTGCCGTTCACATGGCAACGCTGGCAGGCGTCGATCCGGCTGGCGTTCCTGTCGATGGCGATCTCCGTCGCACTGGTCGCCCTGTTCGCGTGGAGCGTGCTGGAATTGCCGCCCGGCGCGGCCATCCTGCTGGGGGCGATCCTGGCCCCGACCGACCCGGTGCTGGCCACCGACGTGCAAGTACGCCATGCGGGCGACCGCGACAAGCTGCGCTTTGCACTGACGTGCGAAGCAGGCATGAACGATGGCAGCGCCTTTCCCCTCGTGATGCTGGGCCTGGGTTTGCTGGGTTTGCATGACCTGGGTGACTTCGGCTGGCGCTGGGCAGTGGTAGACGTGCTGTATGCCACGTGCGCGGCAATTGCCATCGGCGTGGCGGGCGGGACGCTGCTGGCGCGCGCCGGCTGGGCGCTGCGCGGCCGCGATCCGCGCCATGAAGTGCTGGACGATTTCGTCGGACTGGGATTGATTGCCGTCGTGTACGGCGTCAGCGTGTGGCTGCATGCGTGGGGATTTTTGGCCGTGTTCTTTGCCGGCGTCGCGCTGCGGCAAGCGGAATTGACGTTGGCCGGCATGCCGCGCGACCGCCACGGTTTATTGAAGTCGGCGCCGCCGTCCACCGCGCGGGCCGATAACGCCGAGGCCGGCGGCGACGCGGCGGCCCCGGCCGACGCGCCGCTCACCGTCAGCGGCGAGTCGCTGATTTTCAAGGAACACCTCGAGCGCTTGTCGGAACTGACGCTGGTGCTGTTGCTGGGCGCCGCGATTTCACTGTACACGTGGGACTGGCGCACGTGGAGTACGGCCTTGTTCCTGTTTGTGGTGGCGCGGCCGCTGAGCGTGTATCTCGGACTGGCGGGCGCGGGCGTGCGCGGAAGGGTCAAGGGGATTGCCGCATGGTTCGGCGTGCGGGGCATCGGTTCCGTGTATTACCTGATGTTTGCCATCAACCACGGCGTGCCTGCCGTGCTCGCCAGCACGCTGATGGACATCACGCTGGTCACCATCATGCTGTCCATCCTTGTGCACGGCACCAGCGTCAAACCATTGTTCGACAGGTTCTGGCCGGACCGCTGAATCTCCCCGTGCGTGGTGCACCGCACGGTCACTGCCGTCGAAACGCGCACACTTAAGCCTCGCAATAGGGAGGTAATCATGGCACACGACAACGTACTGGAATCCGAGCCGGAAGCCAACGAGCGCATCAACGTGCTGGTGGAATCCGAGTTGGCTTACTGGACCCGCGAACTGGGCGTCCCGCGCGAACGCCTGGCGCAAGCGATCCAGGCAGTCGGGGCGCGGGTGGCCGATATCCGCGCCTACTTCGCGGCGCCGGGAAGCTGAGCCTCAGTGCTGACCGGCAGAGACTGCAAGCTTTAGCCCCAATCCACCCAAGATGCCGCCAGCCAGACGGTCCACCCATTTTTTGTAGGAAAGGTAGGCGCCTCTTGGTCCGTTGGAGGATAAAACTGTCGCAACAATGGCGTACCAGCCAGCGTCGATAACGAATGCTAACGAAACAACCGTAAAATTGTATTGTATGCTGGGCGTAGCGGGCAGGAACGCCGCGAAGACACTCGCATACACTATTGCGGTTTTTGGGTTACTCATTTGCGTGACAAGGCCAAGCAACAAGTAACTTTGACCGCGGCTCGTCAAACGGTCCGACGTGGCGTTAATCGAGACGTCAAGCGGCTGCGTTGCTCCTTGCCAGATACGAAACCCCAGGTATGCAAGATAGAGGCCGCCGATAAGCTTTAATGCAAGATAAAGCGCAGGTACGGCGACGAATGCGGCATTCAAGCCAAGCAGCGATAAAACCGCAAAAATCAATGTGCCGAGGCCCATGCCGAGAGCGGCATGCAAGCCGTTTGAGCGGCCCGCTGATGCGGCGGTCTTTGCCACCATCAGAAAACTCGGGCCAGGGCTTACTGCGCCGATGCAAAGGGCTACCGCGATACTGAGCAGGGATGTGACTTCGATCATGTGATTTCTCCCGTGTTGTTACAGGGGCTTGCAGGTGGATGAAAGCAACAATTCAGCATCAACAGGTCTAACGCATGTAGCGCAGGGCCACCGATGAATTTCTCAGAGTCGCTTTTGCATGAACACGCTCAATGGATGTTCAGGGTAGTCGCCGAACGCGCCGCAGGTCTGAAAACCATGCTTCGTGTAAAACGCCAGCGCCGCAAGTTGATATGGTCCGGTTTCGAGCCTTATCAACCGACACCCCCGCTTTACCGATTCGACTTCGAGTTGCGCCAACACCTGCGCCGCCGCCCCCTGCGCGCGACTGGCCGGGCGCACAAACATGCGTTTCAATTCCCCGGACTCACCATCCAGTACGACAGCGCCACATGCAACAGCGGCTCCGTCATCGGCACGTCCAACGACAAACAGCACGTTTTCCCTTTCCAGCGTAGTCAGATCGAGCGCGTATCGGGCCTCCGCTGGATATAAGGTGTCCTGATAGGCATCAAGCTCGGCAATGAGCGAAATAATTTCCGGTTGGTTTGGTGATTCCAGTTGAAATTGCATTCCTGATCCTTCTGCCTCTGATAGTGGTCGTCAATGGCGTTCATGTTAGGCAAGCGTGGCTACCCGACTTCATTTCGCTTGACTGGTTTGATGGGGAAAGTCGTCAGCGCAACGATATAGTGCGCAGGTGATTGCTCGGGATTGAAATAGACAATGGCTTGATCCAGTTGCATGGCAAGACAATCACCGGCGGTCAGGCGCCAATGCTGGCTCCCAACGCTTATTTCCATGATGCCATCGATCATCCAAATCTGTTGATTCAGGTCCGCGTCGCGCGTGATCGCATCGTAGACGACGCGTTGACCGGGCGGAAAAGTGACTTCCACGAGTTGAATCGGCGATGGAGCAGCGGGCGAGAGTTTGCGCCGCTGGTAACCCGACGCAGGATCGGTCCACACGAGTTGCTCTGCCTGGCGAGACACTGGCGACGGCGCGGTGGCTGGGGAATTGCTGTCTTCAAACAGCGCGGAAAGCGTGACGCCAAGGGCTGCTGCGAGTTTGTCGAGAACGGTGGCCGATGCACTGCTCTGTCCACGCTCGATAAGTGAAATGTTGGATCGGCTCACCCCGCTACGTGTTGCCAGGGAATCCAACGAAAGTCCCAGCGCATCGCGAAGCTCACGTACGCGGCGGGAAATGATTGTATTGATATCCATGCAATCATTATACTGGAAATTTCAATCCAGTATACTGCCGACCATCTTTCCCTACAGATTTTGCATGCTCCCAACGCTTTATTTAAATACCAAACTCAGCAGCAGCCTTCGCAGCCCAGATCGCCTGGTCGCGGTTGGGATAAGGTTCGTCGTAGCAATCGACTTCGCCATTCTCGCCGATGAAACACGTCCACCACCCCGCGTCGTCATGACGGATGGCGATGCAGTTGGGCACGCAGTGCTCCAGCATGGCTTCGTCCTCGGCAAGAGTGACGATGGGAACACCGCGGTGGATGATTTTGCTCGGCATAATGTTTGGGATGACGGTTTGCGGAGGTGCCCGGCCAGTCTAGCCGCAGGCGGCGCCATGCAGCGCCACCTATCCGGCCGGACACACTGTGAGAACGATTACTCGTCCTTCGGATAAGGGCTCTTGCCCCCGTCCGCGATAAACGCATCGATACGCGCCTGCAGCACAGGCAGCGGCACGGAACCCAGGTTCAGGACCGTGTCGTGGAAGTTGCGGATATCGAATTTCGCGCCCAGCGCTTTTTCCGCGCGCTGGCGCGCTTCGAAGATCGCCATTTCACCGAGGTAGTAGGACAGCGCCTGCCCCGGCCACGAAATGTAGCGGTCGACTTCCGTTTCCACTTCGTGGTTCGACAGCGCCGTGTTGTCGCGCAGGTAGGCTTGTGCCTGTTCGCGGGTCCAGCCTTTCGCATGCACGCCGGTGTCGACCACCAGGCGCGACGCGCGCCAGGCCTGGTAGCTCAGCATGCCAAAGATTTCATACGGGGTTTCATACATGCCCATTTCCACGCCCAGGCGTTCCGTGTACAGCGCCCAGCCTTCGCCAAACGCCGAGATATATGCCTTGCGGAATTCCGGGCGGCCTTTCAGTTCCAGCGCAATCGGCATCTGGAACGCGTGGCCCGGCGCGGATTCGTGCAGGGTCAGCGCCGGCATGCTGTACAGCGCGCGCGATGGCAGGTTGTAGGTGTTCACCAGGTACACGCCCGGACCGCCGCGGCCCGACGTGTAAAACGGCGCCTGTTCCGGCGGCACGGGAATGATGGCAAAGCGCTTGCGCGGCAGGTAGCCGAAGTAGTCGGCCACCTTGCCGTCAAAGCGCTTGGAAATATACGCGGCGCGCATCAGCAGTTCTTCCGGCGTCTTCGCATAGAACTGCGGGTCGGTGCGCAGGAAGTGCAGGAAGGCCGGCAAGTCGCCGTCGAACTTCACCTGCTTCATGACGTCCAGCATTTCCGCGCGAATCTTCGCCATTTCCTTCAGGCCGATCTCGTGGATCTGGTCGGCGGACAACGACGTCGTCGTGTATTCCGTGATCTTCGACTGGTAATACGCCTTGCCGTCCGGCAGGCTGGTGGCGGCCAGCGCTTCCGTCGCGCCCGGAATGTATTCATCGCGCATGAACGCCAGCAAGGCCGCGTGCGCGGGCACCACGGCTTCGCGGATGGCCTTCAGCGCCGCTTCGCGCAATTTCGCCTGCTCATCGGCGGGGATCGACGCCGGCATGTCGCGGAACGGTTTATAAAACACCAGCTTGGTCGCATCTTTTTCATCCACCACGGACTTCAGCGACCCTTCACGGCCCAGCAGCGTGACTTTCGGCGGCGTGAAGCCCCGCTTCAGGCCCGCCCGCATGTTCGCCATCTCTTCGCGGAAGTAGCGGGGCACGTCATTCAACTGCGCCACGTAGTTGCGGTATTCCGGCAAGGTACGGAAGGTCTTGCGCGCCTCGCCCGCCATGTTGGACCAGAACGATGAATCCGCATTGAGCGGTTTTTCATATTCGCGGAAACGCTGGTTGTCGATCAGCGCGCCGATCTGCGCGCGGTACACCAGGTAATTGATACGCTCGTCGTTCGACAGCCGGGCCGGCGCCACGCCGTCCAGCTTTTTCATCACGCCCTGCCAGTAGGCCAGGCGCGCCTGCTGCGTGGCCGCATCGACCTTCGGCAGCATGGCGCTGATGGCGTTGTCATCGTCTTCGTCGTCTTCCAGCTTTTGCTGCTGGCGCCACTTCCATTCCTGCGTATAGATCGCCTTGAACTTCGCATCTGCCGCGCGGGTGGCGGCGGAAACCGCCGGGGCCACCGCAGCATGGGCGTGGGCGGTAGTGGCGGCGGTGGCGGATACGGCGGCACAGGTTGCCGCGCACAGCAGTGCTGCCGCGATAGCGGCGCTGGTTTTCTTCATGGGGGTGTCCTATTCCTGGTCAAGGTCTAACGAGCGCGGGTGGCGCAGCAGCGAAGTGAAGTCGGCCGCGGTCAGCGGACGGCTGTACAAATAGCCTTGCATCGCATCGCAGCCGTGCGATGCAAGGAAACGGGCTTGCTCGGGCGTTTCCACGCCTTCCGCGACCACCCGCATGTTCAGGTTATGGGCCAGTGAAATCACCGACAGGGCAATCGCGGCATCGCTGGCCGCGTGGGCCACGTCATCGACAAACGATTTATCGATTTTCAGCACATCGATGGGGAAGCGCTTCAGGTAGGCCAGCGACGAATAGCCGGTACCGAAATCGTCCAGCGAAATACCGACGCCGATGGCTTTCAAACGGCGCAGCGCGCCGACGGATTTGTCCGGGTCGCCCATCACGCAGCCTTCCGTGATTTCAATCCCCAGGCAGGATGGCGGCACGCCGTGGCGGGCCAGGGTTTCTTCCACCAGCGGCACCGTGTCCGCGTGGCCGAACTGGCTGCCCGACAGGTTCACCGCGACGCGCACGTCGCCCAGCCCCTGGTCTTGCCACGCGCGGATTTGTTGGCACACGGTATCGAGCACCCACACGCCGATCGAATTGATCAAGCCATACTCTTCCGCCACGGGGATGAATTGCCCCGGCGGCACCTGGCCCAGCACCACGTTATGCCACCGCAGCAGCGCTTCCGCCCCCGTCATGCGCCCCGTGCGCAGGCACACCTGCGGCTGGTAATGGACGGAAAATTCGCCGCGCGCCACCGCGCCCCGCAACTGGCTTTGCAGCGCCAGCCGGCGGCGGACGTCCGCATCCATGCCTTCCGTGTAGAAGGCATAGCCATCGCGCCCCAGGTCCTTGGCGCGGAACAGCGCCATTTCCGCGTGCTGCACCAGTTCATCGAGCGTGGCGCCGTCCGCCGGCGCCGTGGCGATGCCGATACTGGTGGTCAGCGCCACCGCGTGGCCCTCGACCGGGAAATCGCGCCGCAAGCCGTTAAGAATGGTTTCCGCCATCGCGGTCGTCACGCTGCATTGCAGGTCGTCCGCCACCATGACGAGGAATTCGTCGCCGCCGTGGCGCGACACCATGTCGCCTTCGCGCACGCAGCTGCGCAGGAAGCGCGCCACCGTCTTCAGCGCTTCATCGCCGATGGCCGCGCCATACGAATCGTTGATGCTCTTGAAGCGGTCCAGGTCCAGGCACAGCACGGCAACGCACTGGTCAGGACCGCAAGCGGCCAGCAATTCGTCGAAGCGGCTGCGCGCCTGCGTGCGGTTCGGCAGTCCCGTCAACGCATCGTGGTACGACAGGAAATCGATCAGGTGCTGTTCCGCTTTCCGCTCCGTCATGTCGATGAAGGCGACAATGAAGTTTTCAATGGCGCCATCGGCCGACTGCACGGTGGAGACGCTGAGCAGTCCCGTGTACATGCCGCCGCCCTTGCGGTGCGCCGTCATTTCGCCGGACCAGTGGCCGCTGGCGTTGATGGCTTGCACCATGCTGCCATACGCGTTGCCGCCCTGCGCCGTGCGCAGCATGGTGACGGGCTGGCCCATCGCCTCGTCGGCCGTGTAGCCGGTAATACGGGTAAAGGCGGGATTGACGGCCACCATGTTGCCGGCGGCGTCGGTGATCACGATGGCGTCGCGCGTGGCGGCAAACACCTGGCCGGCCAGGCGCAGCGCATCTTCGTTGGCGCGGCGGAGCCCCACTTCCGCCTCCAGCGACATGGCCACGGCGGCCAGTTCCGCCGTGCGCTGCATCACCCGTTCTTCCAGGTGGGCGCGTTCGGCCGCCAGCGCCTGCTGGGCGCGCCGCAAGCGCACCTGGGCATCCGTGCGGGCCAGGATTTCCTCGGCCTGGAACGGCTTGGCGATGAAATCCACGCCGCCCAGCGCAAAGCCGCGCAATTTATCGTCCGTATCGTGCTGGGCCGACAGGAAGATCACGGGCACGTCGAGCAAGCCGGGCATGGCCTTCAGGCGGCGGCATACTTCGTAGCCATCCATGCCGGGCATGCGCACATCGAGCAAAATCAGTTCCGGGGGACGTGACTGGGCGGTCCACAGCGCCAGCTCGCCATTCGGCGCCTGCCGCACGTAATAACCGGCGCCCGTAAGCAAGTCGCTCAACAGCTTCAGCGACGCCGCCGTGTCTTCGACGATCAGCACTTCGCCCCTGGACGCCTGCCCCGCCGATGGCCCGGCGGTGTGCCCGATTACTTGATCCTGCCGCATTGCTCCCTTTCGCCGCGCCCGTCCAGTAAAAACCCTGCAACGCTACCACAGATTCGACGATGCCCCAAGCGCTGGCGCGCTCATCGGCAACCGCATGTCGAACCAGACGCCCGGCCGCTCGCCGCCACTGTGCACTTCGATGGTGCCACCCAGCACATTGGCGATCAGGTTATGCACCACATGCAGTCCCAGCCCGCCCGTGCCCTCGCCCATGCGGGTGGTATAAAACGGTTCGAACACGCGGACCATATGGTCGGGCGGAATGCCGACGCCGTTATCGGAAAACTCCAGGCACGCGGCAGTCCCGTCGGCCCACACCTTGACCTGGATGGCCCCGCCCGTGCCGGGCGCGAACGCATGCACCAGCGTATTGCGCGTCAGTTGCGTGATGATCTGGCACAGCGCGCCCGGGTAGCTGTCCATCGTCACACCGGGCGCCGCATCGATGTCCAGCGCCACGCCCGCGTCGCGCAGCGAGGGTCCCAGTGTTTTCGCCATGCCGTCGACCAGCGTGGCCAGATCGAATTCCCGGCGCTGCGAGCTGGTCTGGTCCACCGCCACCTGTTTAAAACATTCAATCAGGTCAGCCGCCCGGTGCAGGCTGCGCAGCATCAGGCCCGTGGCCTTGGTGGTGTCGGCGCCGAAGCGCTCCAGGTCCGAGCGCCGCAAGCCCTGGCCGATATTGGCGAAGAATTCCCGGGCCCGGTCATCCAGCGCGCTGGCCGCCAGCACGGAATTGCCGATCGGCGTATTCAATTCATGGGCAATGCCGGCCACCAGCGCGCCCAGCGCCGCCAGCCGTTCCGAGCGCATGATTTCCTGCCGGGCCGATTTCAATTCGTCCAGCGCGCGCGATAATTCCGTATTGCTGGTTTCCAGCGCCGCCTTGGTGCGGGCCAGGCGGATGTGGGCGCGGGTACGGGCCAGCACTTCTTCCGACTGGTACGGCTTGGCGATGAAGTCCACCGCGCCCGCCTGGAATCCCCGCACCTTGTCGTCCGTGTCATATTGCGCCGACAGGAAAATCACGGGCGTATCGTGCAATTGCGGGTCCGCTTTCAGCCGGCGGCACACTTCATAGCCATCGATGCCCGGCATGCGGATATCGAGCAGGATCAGTTCCGGCGGCCGCGCATGGGCGCTCCACAGGGCCAGCTCGCCATCGGGCGCCTGTCGCACCATGTAGCCCGCATTGCCCAGCAATTCGCTCAGCAGTTTGAGCGAGGCGGGCGTGTCTTCCACCACCAGGATTTCACCTTCGGTCGCGCCTTGATTCATCAGGCTTGCTCCTGCATGTCGATGCCCTGTTCACCCAGCAAGGAGCACAGTTGCGGATAGGCGTGCTGCTGCAGCATGGCTTCGATGCCGGCCACCACGTCATCCAGTTCTTCCGGCAGCGGCGCCAGCAAATCGCGCACGTGCTGCAAATTCAATTGCAGCACGGCTTCGCGCAGCGCCTGCCGGACGGAGGGCTGCAGGCGGGCCAATTGCTGCGCCGACAGGCCGGCCGCCGGTCCGGGCTGCGGCATCGCGCTGTCGGCCGGCGCGGCCGAGGGCAAAACCAGCTGGCCGGAATGTACGCCTTCGGCCGTGACGGAAAAACGGAACGTGGCGCCCTGTCCCGGCGCCGACTGCACGGCCAGGGTGCCCCCCATCAATTGCACGAATTCGCGTGAAATCGCCAGCCCCAGTCCCGTTCCCTCGACCGCGCCGCCGTGGCCCGCCTGGACAAAGGGTTCAAAGATACGCTGCTGGTCGGCCGGCGCGATGCCGGGGCCCGTGTCGCTGACGGCAAACGACAGCAGCCACCCGCCCGCATCGTCGCGCGCGGCGCGCGCTTCCAGCCTGACGCTGCCTGCCCGCGTGAACTTCACGGCGTTCGACATCAGGTTCAGCAACACCTGGCGCAGCTTGGTGCCGTCGACCCGCACCCGCGGCGGCAATCCAACGCTGTCGAGGATCAGTTTCAGGCCCGCCTGCGACGCCCGCACGCTGACCATGTCCGCCACGTCCTGCACCATTTCCGGCAACAGCAAGACATCGGCCTGCAATTGCGCGCGGCCCGCTTCGATGCGGGACAGTTCCAGGATATCGTTGATCAGCACCAGCAAATGCTGGCCGGAGCCATGGATGATGGACAGGTTGCGGCGATCTTCCGGCAGCGTATGGGGGGCGTCGGCCAGCAGCCGCGAAAAGCCGATCACCGAATGCAGCGGCGTGCGCAATTCGTGGCTCATGTTGGCCAAAAACACACTCTTGGCCTGGTTGGCCGCTTGCGCCTGCGCCACCGCGACGGACAGCGCCCGGGTGCGCTCGCCCACCAGTTCTTCCAGGTGATGGCGGTGCCGCTCCAGCTCCTGCTGCGCCAGTTTATGGGCCGTGATGTCGTAATTGACGCCCACCATGCGCAGCGGGCGGCCGTCCGGCGCGCGCAGCACCAGCGAATCGGTCTGGATGTGGCGCACCGAGCCGTCCGGCCACACGATGCGGAACTGGTGCGCGGTTTCGATGCTGCTGCCGTCGAGCACGCGGCGCAATTGCGCTTCGCTGTCGGCCACGTCTTCCGGATGCAGCATGTCGCGCCACAGCTGCACCGGCGAGTCCACTTCATCGCGCCGCGCGCCATACAGGCGGTACATCTGGTCGTCCCAGTCGGCCACGCCGCTTTCCACGTTCCAGTCCCAGATCCCGATACCGGCCGCGCGGGTGGCGATTTGCAGCCGCTGCTCGCTGGCGTGCATGGCTTCATAGCGGTGCTGTAACAGCCCCACCATTTGCCGGATCGCCCCGTATAAGCCCTTCAATTCGCCGAAATACCACGCGCGCGGCATGGTGGCGTCGGCATTGAGCCCCGCTTGCACCAGCACCGCGTAGCGGCCGATGGCGCGCACAGGTTTCAGCATCACGTGCCACAGCAGCAGGTACAGCCCGCCCACCAGCGCCACGTCCAGGCCCACGATCATGCCGGCGATGGCGACGCTGCGCTGGCGCAGTTCCGCCAGCAGCGGCGCGGGCGACGCGTACAGCGTGATGGCGCCGATACTTTGCCCTTCCACCATCATGTCACGCTTTTCCACCAGCAAATCCGGGTCTTGCGGCGCCACCAGGCTGGACACCAGTTGACCCGCTTCGTTGCGCTGCAGGATATAGGGGTGATGGGCGCCTGCCGGGGCCACCATGCTGGCGTGCAGCCCCCGGTTGCTCAAGCCGCTTTTCATGATGGTGATAATTTGCGCTTCGTCGAAGTTCCAAACAGGCAACGCCACGGCGGCAGCCAGTTCGTCGGCGCTGGTGGCCAGGCCGTGGCGCAACTGGTCCCAGCGCTGTTCTTTTTCACTGAGGTAGAAATAGCAGGCAAAGGCGGCCAGCACGGCCGTCACCACGGCGGTCAGCGCCACGCTGACCAGCAATGCAATCGACACTTCGCCGCGCGCGCGTGCGCGGCGCACGGCTGCCACGCCGGATGCCTGCTGTGTCGCTGTTGCCATTTTTCATGCCGTATTGGTCAGCCCGTAACAAATGATAAGTTCAACCGCCAGGCAAGTCCAACCTTTCCACCCCGGCCCAATCCTTTGTCGCACTCACGCCACCTCGGATTCCCGCACTGCGCGCGCCAGCAGCAGCGGCTCGGCACGGCTGTCCCTGACAACCCGCAGCGATGGCGCTCCGGGAGGCGTTTCCGCATGTTGCGCCAGGCGGAACACGCTGACGGCCTGTTCCAGCTCCCGCGCCTGGTCTTGCAGCGCTTCCGCGGCAGCCGATGCCTGTTCCACCAGCGCCGCGTTTTGCTGGGTCACGGTGTCCATTTCCGCCACGGCCTGGTTGATCTGGTCCAGGCCCCGGCTCTGTTCTTCACTGGCCGTGAGGATTTCCGACATGATGCGGGTGACCCGTTCCACGCTGCCCACCACCTCGCCCATGGTGGCGCCCGCTTCGTTGACGAGGCGGCTGCCTTCGCCCACCTGGGCCACGGAATCGCCGATCAAGGTCTTGATTTCCCGCGCGGCGGCAGCCGAACGCTGCGCCAGGTTGCGCACTTCCGACGCCACCACGGCAAAACCCCGGCCCTGTTCGCCGGCGCGGGCCGCTTCCACAGCCGCGTTCAGCGCCAGGATATTGGTCTGGAACGCAATGCCGTCGATGACGCCGATGATGTCGGCAATCTTGCCGGACGACGCATTGATGGCGCCCATCGTGGCCACCACTTGCGCCACCACCTGCCCGCCCCGCACCGCCACGGCCGAGGCTTCGTGCGCCAGCCGGTCCGCCTGGCGGGCGTTGGCGGTATTGTTTTGTACCGCGCCATTCAACTGTTCCATCGAACTGGCGGTCTGCTGCAGGCTCGATGCCTGGCTCTCCGTGCGAGCCGATAAATCGCTGTTGCCGGTCGCGATTTCACCCGACGCCATGGCAATGGTTTCCGTACCCGAGCGCACCTGCGTCACGATGCCCGCCAGACTACGGCTCATGCGCTCCAGCGCCCGCGTCAACTGGCCCATTTCATCGTTGGCGCGCACGTCGATGCGCTGCGACAAATCGCCCTCGGCCACGGCTTCCGCCACGCCGATGGCTTCCTTCAACGGCTGCAGGATGGCGCGCAGCAGCCACCAGCCCATGACCACGCCCACCACCAGGCCCACGAGTACGGAAGCAATGGAAATCAGGCGGAACACGGCGTAATGCGCCTGCGACGCGTCATATTCCTGGCGTCCCACATCCAGTTGCAATTGCACCAGTTTTTCCACCGAGGCCAGCGCCTGCGCCATCGACGGATCCAGCACCGCGTGCACCAGCGCCGCGGCTTTCTCCTTGTCGCCGGCCGCCAGCGCATCCACCATGGGCTGCATCGCCTTTTGTCGCATGGAAATTATGTGCGCACCAAAGGTATCCGCCAGCTGTTTTTCTTCCGGGGTCAGGTAAGTCTGCATGTATCCGTCCCACGTGCGGTCGACCTCAGTACGGCGGGCCAGTACGTCGGCCAGCAATTGCTGCACGGCGGGACCAGGGTCCATGTCCACGGCGTTGCCCAGGTCCAGCTGGTTGCGCTGCAGGGCGCCGCTAATCTTGTGCAGCATGCCCATCGCCACCAGGCGGTCGTCATACACGGTTTGCAGCGAGGCGTTTGTCTGCGACAGGCTGTTCATGCCGGCCAGCCCGATTGCGGTCAACAGCAGCGACAGGAACGCCATGGCGGCGATCAGCCGCGCTTTGATGGTCAGGTTTTTCATGTGCTTTTCCTAATGGTGAACGGCTTGATCCAACGCGCGCAGCAAGTCCCTGGAATCGAACGGCTTGCGCAGGTAAGCCAGGCAGCCAAGACGCTGGGCCGCGGCTTCATAGCGGTCTTCGGCCTGGCTGGTCACGAACACGATCGGCGGGGCATCACCGGCCCCCACCAGCATTTGCTGCAATTCGATGCCGGACAGGCCGCCCAGGTCGATATCGAGGACCAGGCAGGCCACATCCATTTTTTCAGTGCGCTGCAGGTACAGTTCGGCCGATGCATACAATTGCGTCATGTAACCGGAGGCCCGTAACAGCCGCCCCAGCGCCTTCAGCATGGCTTGATCGTTTTCCACGACTGCGACGACGGTTTTTGCTGTATCCATGACACCATCCGGACAGGCGCGCGGCGCCGATGGGATGACTGTAGAGAGGATCAGGACACTTGTAACGTGTCCTTTGGTACAAGTTGTTGGATTATTCGGCGCTGGCGGCGGGGCTGGCGATCCCGAGGCGGTTCGCCATCTGCACCAGTTCGGCCAGCGAACCGGCGCCCAGCTTTTCCATCAGGCTGTGGCGGTGTGCCTTGACGGTGCGCTCCGTGTTGCCCAGCTCATAGGCGATCTGCTTGTTCAGCATGCCCTGCACCACCAGCGCGAACACTTCCCGTTCGCGCACCGTCAGCGTATCGGCCCGCTTGCGCAATTCCAGCAGCGCGCTGTTGTGTACCGCAGCCGATTCATAGCGCTGCATGGCGCGGCCGATGGCGTCCAGCAGTGCATCCTTGCCGATCGGCTTAGGCAAAAAGTCTTCCGCGCCGGCCTTGATGGCCCGCACGCTCATGGCAATGTCGCCGTTGCCCGTCAAGAACACGATGGGCAGGATGCTTCCCTTGGCACGCAAGTGGTCCTGCAATTGCAGGCCGGACAAGCCGGGCATGTCGACGTCGAGCAGGATGCAGCCGGCCTCGCTGCCGTTTTCCGCGCGCACGAAGGCATCACCCGATTCATAGACGGACACCGCATAACCGCAGGCGCCCAGCAGGCGCGCCAGCGCCGTGCGCAGCGCGTCGTCGTCGTCGATGATATGGATTCTCATGGCTGTCCCGGCAACGCGAAACCCACGGTGGCCCCGCCATCGGCATTGTTGCGGGCCCAGATGCTGCCGCCGTGCGCCTGCACGATGGCGGCCGCAATCGACAGGCCCAGTCCCATGCCGTGCGGCTTGGTGGTGAAAAACGATTCAAACACGCGTTCATGCCCTTCCGGAAAACCACACCCCTGGTCCGATACCAGCACTTCGGCGGTATTGCCGTTGCGCCGGGTCGCCAGGCACACGGCGCGCGCGCCGTCCGCCAGCTGCGCCATCGCATCGAAGGCGTTCAAGACCAGGTTGATCAATACTTGCTGCAATTGTATGGGATCCGCCGCCACCGGCAATACCTGCGGCGCCAGCTGCATTTCCAGCACGATGCGGCGCATGCGCGCTTCGCCGGACAGCAGGGTGCACACCTGGCGCACCACGTCGTTCAAGTCCAGCTTTTGCACGACGGGATCGGATTTCTTCAGCAATTCGCGCATGCGCTGTATCAGGTCGCTGGCGCGGCGGTCGTCGCGCTGGATATCGGACAGGATTTCCGCCACGTCGTCCAGTTGCGGCGGATTCATTTTCAGGAACAGTTCCGCCGCTTCCGCATTGCTCATGATGGCCGCCAGCGGCTGGTTCAATTCATGCATCAGCGCCGCGCAATATACGGTGGCGCTGGCGTTGCGGTTCAGGTGGGCGATTTCCGCCAGGCGCTGGCGCGATTCCTTTTGCAGGCGGTCGTTGTGGGCCGCCAGTTGCTGCTGCAGGCGGCGGATCTTCAAATGCGACTGCACGCGCGCATTGACTTCTTCGAACTGGAACGGTTTCGAAATGAAGTCCACGCCGCCGACCTGGAAACCGCGCAGCTTGTCGTCCGTGTCGCTATGGGCCGACAGGAATATCACGGGCACTTCATCGAGGCCCGGCATGCGTTTCAGGCGGCTGCACACTTCATAGCCGTCGATGCCCGGCATGCGCACGTCGAGCAGCACCAGTTCCGGCGCCTGCGCCTGCGCGCTCCACAGCGCCAGTTCGCCATTCGGCGCTTCACGCACGCGGTAGCCGGCATCGGTCAGCAGGCGCGACAGCAGTTGCAGCGAGGCCGGCGTGTCTTCCACCACGAGGATATCGCCACGCACCGGGTCCGCGTGCGCGCCTTGCGCCCCCACCTGCGTTCCCCCCGCCTGCCCCGTCTGGTCCATCCTTCCCCCTCAACTATGCGGGCCAGTATAGGGTATGCGGAGCGGCACGCGCCATGTTGCTTTGCCTGCCACGGGCAGGTCGTTGCAACATGACAACATCGATGCGCGCTGCACGGTGGCGCCATACCAGCGCCCGCCCTGCAAGCCGGGGATGCCGCGCCGGTTCAGCGCCGCCGCGATCGCGTTGAAGGAAATACCGGCCGCCCGCAGCGCATCGATCTCGATGCGCACGGCGTCATCCAGCGCGGACAGGGTTTGCAGCACATGTTTCATGGTTCAGACTTTCTGTAGCAGGAAGCAACCCCATTGTCCCCCTGCGCACAGCACATACCCTTGTCATTTCCTGACACTTCCCTGTCATTTCCGGACAGGAATGTCTATGATGAAAGTCCAAATCAAGACCAAAAATAACGATAAGCAGGATGGGGAAACTTTGAAACCTGATGAATTATTCATTCCGGCGCGCTACTACGCGGCGCTGTTCGACCACCTCGAAAGCCAGGGCATTCCCTGCCGCGATGCGCTCAGCGCAGCCCAGATCCGCACCCTGAATGATCCGCAAGCGCGACTGACCGTGACGCAGGCGGAAACCCTGATGATCGAAGCGGCGCGCCTGACGGGGCGGCGCGACCTGGGCTTCGAGATGGGCCGCCTGATCAAGCTCAATTCCCACGACATCCTCGGCTACGCCATCATCAGCTGTCCCACCATGGACCACGTGCTGCGGCTGGCGTCGCGCTATTACAAGCTGATGACGCCGTTGTTTGCCATGCGCTATTCGCGCCATCCGACCCACGCGGAAGTCACGTTCCGTCCCGTGCAGGGCATGCCGCAATCCGTCTACGAAACGTACATGGAAGTGTTGCCGGTGGCATTTCATTGCCAGTTGCAGGCGGTCACGCAAGGCCGCCAGCCGACCTATGACATTTACCTGACCACGGCGGCGCCGCCGCACGCCCTGCGCTACCGGGAATTGCGCAACGTGCGCATCCACTTCGGCGTGGCCGAGCAGCCGGGCATGCGCGTGATGCTCGATACGTCCGAGCTCGACGTGCCGCTCGCCATGACGGACCTGCGGGTGCTGCAACAGGCCGAAGCGCGCTGCAAGCAGATGCTGCAGCACATGGACCAGCAGGGCAACTGGTGCGACTGGGTCTCCATGATGTTGCGCGAAGCGGAAGATGCGCAGCCGACATTGGAGGAACTGGCCGGCATTTTGAACGTGTCGTCGCGCACGCTGGACCGCCACCTGGCCAAGGGCGGCGTCAGCTTCCGCGAGCTGTCGCTGCGCATCCGCAATGAACGGGCGTGCGAATTGCTGGCGAGCGGCAAATACCCCGTGTCGCAAATCGCCTACCGGCTGGGCTACACGGACATTGCCAACTTTTCACGCTCGTTCCGCAAGCTCAACGGCGTCAGCCCCACCGCGTGGGTGGAACAGCATCAGGCCTTCTCGCCGTCGGCGGAGAGCGCGCCGCCCGGTTGAATCGTCCGCAGCACCTTGCATGGATTGCCGGCCGCCAGGCTGTTGGGGGGAATATCGCGGTTCACCACGCTGCCGGCGCCGATGGTGCAATTGTCGCCGATGGTGACGCCGCCCAGGATCGTCACGTTGGCGCCGATCCACACGCTGTTGCCGATCGTGATCGGGTGTTCGACAAACACGCCCGCATTGCGCGCCACCGGGTCGACCGGGTGGCCCGCGGCGGATATCACGGTATTCGGGCCGATCATCACGTGGTCGCCCAAGGTCACCGGGGCGCAATCGAGGATCACCACATTGTGGTTGGCAAAGCAGTGGCGGCCCAGCGTGATGTTGGTGCCGACGTCGCAGTAAAACGGCGCTTCGAAGTGCGCATCCGTGGGCTTGCCGAGGATTTGCGCCAGGATGCGCAAGCGCTCATCCTGCTCATCGGCGCGGTTGTAGGCCGCGCACAGTTGCTTGACGCGGCGGCGCTTGTCGGCGCCCGGCCAGGCGGACGGGCCTTGCCCGGCATGCAGGTCAAATGTATTCGGCATAATCGCCCTCTCTTCCCTGGTGCAGTTTTTGCGCCGCCATGGCGGCGGACAGGAAAATCGGCCCCGCCAGTTGCGACGTGAAATCGCTTTGCTTGAGGCGGTCCAGCACCGGCCCTTTGACTTCGGCCAGATGCAGCGCCACGCCGCGCCGTTTCAAGCCGGCATTCCACTCGCCCAGCGCAAACAGCGCGGACGTATCGATGGAACTGACCGCCGTCATGACCAGCACCAGGTGGCGCGCCGTCGGATGCGCGCGCACTTCATCCTCGATGCGTTCTGCCACGGCTTCCACGTTGCCGAAGAACAGGTTGGCGTCGATGCGCAGCAACAGGACGTCCGGCTGGGTTTCGGCCGGATAGCGTTCGATATTGCGGTAGTGTTCCGTCCCCGGAATCCGGCCCAGCACGGCGATATGGGGGCGGCTGGCGCGCCAGATCAGGGTGCCCATCGACAGCAGCACGCCCACCACCACGCCCGCCTCCACGCCGAGCACCAGCACGCCGGCGCACGTGACCAGCCATGCGGCGGCGTCGCCCCGGTCGTAGCGCCACGCGGTTTTCAGGGTATCGAGTTCCAGCATGCCCAGCACGGCCACGATGATGGTGGCGGCCAGCACGGGCAGCGGCAAGAGCGCCAGCCAGCCCGTCGGGGCCACCAGCGCCCCCGCCAGCAGCACCGACGTGATGACGGACGCCAGCGGCGTTTGCGCCCCGGCCGCGAAATTCACGGCGGAACGGGACAGGCTGCCCGTGACGGGAAAACCGCCGGATGCCATGGCCGCCACGTTGGCCGCGCCCAGGCCGATCAATTCATGGTTGCTGACCAGTTTTTCATTGCGCTTTTGCGCCAGCGCCTGCGCCGCCGACATGCTCATCAGGAAAATCACGAAGCCGATCAGCAAGCCCGGTTGCAGCAGCGCGCGCCAGTGGCCCGGCGACAGCGCCAGGTTCAGTTGCGGCAAGCCCGATGGCACGTCGCCGGCCAGCGCGACACCCCGCTGCTGCAAGTGCAGCAGCGACACCAGCGCCAGGCCGCCCAGCACGACCAGCATGGGCGCCAGCTTGGTGGCCACGCCGGCCGCATTGGCCGGCATGCCGCACCGTTTCAGCAGCGGTTCCAGGTAGCGGCGCGCCAGGAACAGCGCCGCCACGGCCCCCAGCCCCAGCGCCGCGCTGGGCGCATGCCAGTGCGGGAACGTTGCGCCCAGCAGCGGCTTGACCTGCCCGGCCGCAATGGCCAGCGCGCAGCCCACGGTAAAACCACTCATCACGGGGCGGGAAAAGAAATTCGCGAGGAAACCCAGGCGCAGCAAGCCGCACAGCAGCAGCACCAGGCCGCAGACCAGCGCCAGTTGCGCGGCCAGCACCGAATACAGGCCGGAGCCGGCAGGCGCCAGCGGCGCCAGCACGGCGCCCGTCATCAGCGACACGATCGCCATCGGGCCCACCGATTGCGTCATCGACGAGCCGAACAATGCATACATGACGGGGGGCAGGATGCTGGCGTAAATGCCCGCGACGGGCGGCAAGCCCGCCACCAGCGCATAGGCCATGCCCTGCGGGATCATCATCATGGCCACGACGAGGCCGGCGCCGATATCGCCAGGCAGCATCGCGCGCCGGTAGTGCTTCAGCCAGTGCAGCATAAGAATTGTTCGAGCATGAAAGCCGAAGCCTACCATGCCGGGTAGCAAGCCTACAATGCGCGCAAACGCTTGTTTATGTCGCGTGCAGCGTGCTCCTGACGGCGTCCAGTATTTCGTTTGCCTGCGCTTCGTCGGCAAACAGGCGCGCCAGCAAGACGCCGCCCACCATGGCGGCATAATCGGCGATGGCTTGCCGGCGTTTTTCCGCATCGTCCGCGCCGGGTTCCAACGGGGCCAGGATCGCCAGTTGCTCGCGTACGCCATGCGCCAGCGCATCGCGCGCCGCCGGTCCGCAGCGCGATACATCTGCGCCCAGCGCGGTGACTGCGCAGCCGGCGCCGGGATTGCCGCAGTGGCGCGGCGTCAGGTAAGCGTCGATGATGGCGCCGCGCGCCTGCTCCGGCGCGTGGGCCGCACGCTGGCGCCATCTTTCCGCCGAATGTTCCAGCGCCTTGGCGCACGCTTCGGCCAGCAAATCCTCCTTCGAACCGAAGTGGCCATAAAAGCCGCCATGCGTCAGGCCTGCGGCTTTCATCAGGTCGGCCACGCCGATGCCGTCATAACCCCGTTCGCGGAACAGGGTTGCCGCCGTTTCAACGATACGTTCGCGGTTCAGTGCCGCCTGTTCCCTGCTGACTTTCATGGGACACCTCCTTTAGCCGCATTATACATTACGAATATAATATATGATGCAGACGGCTCACCATGCAAAGCTCGTCATTACCGTATGCGGGTCCAGCAAGGCGACATGCACGCAATCGCGGTGGCCGGCGCGCCAGTCCGGGCACAGGGTTTCCATGGCCGTGAAATGCAGTTCGCCCTGCGCCACATCGAGCGCATCGATACGAACGGCTTCGAAGCCGAAATAGCGGCCCACAGCGGGGAACAGCGCCTTGTAGATGGTTTCCTTTGCGGAAAAAGCGGCGGCCAGCGCCAGCGGATACGGCATCGTGGCCTGACCTCGCAGTACGGCCAGTTCGTGCGGCTGCATCGCGCAGTGCTCGGTGCTGGCAATGGCGTCGGGCCTCAGCGCCCCTTCGACATCGATGCCCACACCCCGGAGATGTCCTGCCCGCACCACCGTGGCGGCAGCCCACACATCGGTATGCGTGATGGCGCCCAGTGCGCCGGGCGGCCACAGCGGTTCGCGCTGCGGCCCGGTGCCAACCTGCGCGTCCGGCCAGCCGTTGTCGGCCAGCGCGCGCCTGGCCGCCAGGCGGCCGAACAGGTATTCCGCCTGGCGTTTCGGCACGCAGCGGTCCATCGCAGGCGGATAGGCGACGCCTGCCTGCGCAAAGGCGGCCACGTGAAAATGCGCCAGGTCGTAGCGCAACAGGTGCACGGGCAGCGTGCCGCTACCGGTGCGGCAATGCACCAGTTGCGCCTCCAGCAGGCCGGCGACGATCAAGGGGAAATGGGAAATGATTTATTGCGCCATGGCCAGTTCCACGCAATTGCGTCCGGCCCGCTTGGCGCGGTGCAGCGCAGCGTCGAGGCGCTCCAGCAATGTGGCGGCGCCCTCTTCCGGTCCCGCTTGCGCGACACCCAGGCTGATGGTCACATTGTCGCAACCCGGCAATTCCGTATTGGCGATGGTTTCCCGCAATTTTTCCGCCAGTTTCAATGCGTCGATGGCGGCCGTGTGGGTGGCGATGATGAGGAATTCCTCGCCGCGCATGCGCACCAGCGTATCCGACGTGCGCAGGCGGTCCTGCACCGTCATGGCCACCGTGCGCAGCGCCTTGTCGCCGCAGGGGTAGCCGTAAATATCGTTGACCGAGCGGAAGTTGTCGATGTCAAACGCGATCACGCCCAGCGGAATGCCGTAGCGGCGCGCGCGGCGGATTTCATTGTCCAGCTGCGCTTCGCCGTGGCGGCGGTTGACGGCGCCTGTCAGCGCATCGGTGGTGGTGATTTGTGTCAGCTGGCCGGCCAGCGCATCGTTTTGGTGTTTCAGCTCGCTCATGGCCAGGCCGAAGCTGATGAACTGGGCCAGGCTGCCAAAGCACGAGAATTGCTCGCGCGACGGATGGATCAGGCGGTCGAACATCAGGCTGACCGCGCCCAGCACCGGGCCGCCCGCTTCGCTGCGCAGCGGCAGCGACAGGATGGTGCGCACGCCATGGTCGTGCAAGCCCATGGCCAGCATCGGGTCGCCGGCTTTTTCCGGCGCATCCATCAGCACCAGCTCGCCCGTGCCAACGGACAGCAGCGGCGGAAACGCTTCGTGCACCGGTAATTGCAGCAACTGGTCCGTGCGGCCCAGCAAGTGCGCGATATCGAGGTGGTTGCGGGATTCCTGCGCTTCCAGCGCCAGGTTGCCCCGCTCCTTCATGTGGAACAATGCCGCGTGGCGCACGCCGGGGAAGGTGCACAGGGCCACGCAAACCTGGCTGGCCATCAGCGGCAATTCATCCATGCCGGTCAGTGCGCGCTGCACATTGCGCTGCACCGCCAGCAAATCGCGCAATTCCTTTTCCTTGTCCAGCAATTGTTGCTGGGCGTTGGCCGCGGCATCGAGCGGCTCCGTCAGCGCGTGGCTGACGGCTTGCTGCATTTCCGAGCTGAGGATGGGGCTGACGCGGTACGTCAGCGGGCCGGCCGTCATCAATTCCGGCAGCCACGACGTCTTGCTGTAGGGGCACAGGATCAGGACTGGGTTACCCATGCGGGTGCGCACCAGGCTGGCGGCGGCGGACAGGTCGCCATGGTCCTCGAATCCGTCCAGGTCGATGACCAGCAAGTCGACCGGCTGGCGGCCCAGGGTTGCCATGGCCGAATCGAACGATTCAGCCAGCAGCAGGCGGTTAAAAAGTTCCCCGCAAGCGCTTTGAAACTCGCCGCGGCGTTCGCTGGCGAGGTTCAGGAACAAGCCAACCCGCTGGGCCTGGCTATCGATGTCTGTCGCCATGACGTTATCCCCATACCTGTTATAAGTATCGTATTCCAGCAGTTTGCCATAAAGTTCATAAATAGCAATATTATTTGCTCCAAAAACTACAAAAAAACCCTCAGAATCCGCTGAAACCCGCATGAATGTGCGGCCCCGCACGGTCGTTGGCAAAGCGCTTCCGAATACTGTCCCTTTGACGAAACAGGGAGGACACCATGCCTAATTCGGAAAACAAGGCTACGTCTGCCGGCAGCATGCAGCGCGATATCCAGCAGCAACAGGACCGGCGGGACCAGCGCCAGGGGCAACGCGGCGAACCGAAGGATGCGGTACAGACCGGCCGCACCGACCAGCCCAGTCCGCCCCTGCCTGAACAGCACCTGGAAAAACCCGGCATCGAAGCCGAAATGGAATTGAAGCCCCGTTTCCTGGCGCCGGAATATTGCGGCAGTGGCAAGCTGGCCGGCATGGCGGCGCTGATCACCGGGGGCGATTCCGGCATCGGCCGCGCCGTGGCGGTACTGTATGCGCGCGAAGGCGCGGACGTGGCGATCATCTACCTGCCGGAAGAACAGGACGATGCACTGGAAACCCGGCGCTTCGTGGAAGCGGAAGGCCAGACCTGCCTGCTGATTCCCGGCGACGTGCGCGACCCTGCCTTTTGCAGGAACGCGGTGGAGCGCACGGTCGCCCAACTGGGCAAGCTGGACATCCTCGTCAACAACGCCGCTTTCCAGGAACACGCGGGTTCGCTGATGGATTTATCGGAAGAACGCTTCGATTTGACGATGAAAACCAATATTTATGGCTATTTCCACATGGCCAAGGCTGCGGAACCGCATTTACAGCGGGGCAGTTCCATCATCAATACGGGTTCCGTCGTGGGCCTGAAAGGGTCCGGGCATTTGCTTGATTATTCGACCACCAAGGGCGCCATCCACGCGTTCACGATGTCGCTGGCATCGAACTTGCTGGACAAAGGCATCCGCGTCAACGCCGTCGCGCCCGGCCCCGTGTGGACGCCGCTGAACCCGTCGGACCAGTCGCCGGAGAAAATCCGGGAATTCGGCGCCAGTACGGACATGAAGCGCCCGGCCCAGCCGGAAGAATTGTCGCCCGCCTACGTGTTCCTGGCGGCGCCCTGCTGTTCCAGCTATATCACCGGCATCGTGCTGCCGGTGACCGGCTCCGTCGGCGGGGTGTGACATGGCCGCCCGATCGCTGTGGAAAGGCGCCATCAGCTTCGGCCTGGTGCACATACCCGTCGACCTGCATTCGGCCGTGCAGGAGCATGACCTGGATTTGACGATGCTGGACCGGCGCGACTTTTCCCCGATCGGCTTCAAGCGCTACAACAAGAGCACGGGCAAGGAAGTGGCGTGGGATAACATCGTCAAGGGTTACGAATACCAGGAAGGCGAGTACGTGGTGCTGTCCGACGAGGATTTGAAGCAGGCCAACGTGAAAGCCACGCAATCGATCGATATCCTGGCCTTCGTGGCGGCTGAAGACATCCCGCTGACGTATTACGACACGCCGTATTACCTGACGCCGGGCCGGGGCGGCGACAAGGTCTACGCACTGCTGCGCGAAACCCTGCGCAAGGCGGACCGCGTGGCGATCGCCACCGTCGTGATCCGCGTGCGCCAGCATTTGTGCGCGCTGCTGTGCGAAGGCGACACCATTATCCTGAACACCTTGCGCTTTCCCGATGAAATCAAGGATACCGATGAATTGAAACTGCCGCCCCGGTCGCTGAAATCGACCGGGATCTCGGACAAGGAAATGCAGATGGCTAAGTCGCTGGTGGACGGCATGACGGAAGAATGGGATCCGTCGCAATACCACGACACGTACCGGGAAGACGTCAAGGAACTGGTCATGCGCAAGGTGAAGGCGAAACAGACCAAGACCATCACGGAAGCGGCGCCCGAGAAGAAACCACGTGCTGCCGCCAATGTGGTGGACTTGGTGGCGCTGTTGCAGCAAAGCCTGGGCAAAGGAAGCAAGGGAGCCAAAGGCAAGGCCGCCAATGACGAGCCGGAAGAGGACGAGGAGGAAGAGGCACCGGCGCCCAAGCGCCGGCCCGCGAAATCCGGCAGCGCCGCCACGGCAAAAAAACCGGCGGCGCGCAAAAGTACCCATGCGGCGGCAAAGAGCGCCGCCGCACCGAAAAGCCGGGCAACGGCGGCAAAAACAGCACGCAAGGCAGCTTGAATGTGGGGGTGGGAGGGGCCTGTCCCCTTTTCACGTGTGCCTCGTTCGTACTCGCGGCGCCTCGTTTTGCCTCGCCAGCCAATGCGGGAAAACGGCGCCGCCGCTCTGCGTTACCGGCGCCGCGACACCGGGGCGCGAGGCATAACGAGGCATGACGAGTACAAAGCAGGCACCCGTCGCGCGGGGATAGGCTCCATCAGCCGCTCTCGAAGCCCAGCTTTTTCATCGCCGCCGCCAGCCCGACAGCGCTGTCCGCGTAATCAGCCCACGGCGCATTGCCCACATCGAGCCGCGTGTGGGCATTGTGCACCGTCCATTGCGCGCCGCCCTTCAGCTTGTCCAGCTCGTCCCAGCCCACCGGCACGGAGATCCCCAGCCCGGGACGCGTGCGCACCGACCAGGCGCAGGCAGTGGTCGCGCCCCGCCCGTTGCGCAGGTAATCGACGAAGATCTTGCCGACGCGGTTTTTCGGCCCGCTCTTGAACGCAAAGCGGTCCGGCAATGTCTGTGCCATGCGGGCGACGATGGCTTGTGAAAACGCCTTGACCGTGTCCCAGCCATAGTGCGGCTTGACGGGCACCACCACGTGCAAGCCCTTGCCGCCGCTGGTTTTCAGGAACGCCGGCAAGCCCAGTTCGTCGAGGAAGGCATGCACCAGTTGCGCCGCTTCCTGTACTTCACCCCACGCGACGCCCTCGCCCGGGTCGAGGTCGAACACCATGCGGTTCGGCTTTTCATAATTGCGCGACGTGGCGTTTTGCGTATGGATTTCCACCACGTTCCACTGGGCCGCCCACAGCAAGCCCTGCTTGTCGGCCACCGCCAGCATGGGCGGGTGGCCGGGATCGAGTTTCTGGTTCAGCAGCGCCAAACCCGGCATTTTCTTCACATCCGCGTGCTTCTGGAAAAACAGTTCGCCGCCCACGCCCGCCGGCGCGCGCACCAGCGCCACGGGGCGGTCGCGCAAGTGCTCCATCATCAGGTCGCCCACCAGCGCGTAATAGCGCACGACGTCGATCTTGTGCGCGCCGCTGGCCTGGTCGATGACCCGGTCCGGATTGCTGATTTTTAAATCGTCCGGCAAGTTGCCATGCACGGCATCGGCCGGCTTATCGGCCGCCTTGGTGGATTGCTTTCGGGCGGACTTGCGCGCGGGCTTCGCGTCGTGCGCCAGGTCTTCCACGTGGGCTGGCTGTTCCCGCATAATGGCGCGCGGCGGCTTGTCGTTGCGTAAGCCCTGGAACACCGCGTGGCGGATCGAGCCATCGCGCGTCCATTCGCCAAAGCTGACTTCCGCCACCAGCTTCGGCTCGACCCAATGCGCCTTCTTGTCGATTTTCCGGCCCGGCGCGAACGGGCTGGCGTCGGTGGCCAGCTTGTCCAGTTGCGCTTTCAATGCCCTCAGGCTGTCCGCATTGAATCCGCTGCCGACATTGCCCGCATAATGCAGCGCACCATCCTTGCCTTGCACACCCAGCAACAGTGAACCGACGCCCTGGCGCGAGCCTTTCGGGTCCGTATACCCGCCAATCACGAATTCCTGCCGCTGTCCGCATTTCAGCTTGATCCAGTCCGGCGTGCGGCGCGCGGCATAGATGGAATCGCGCCGCTTGCCGATAATGCCTTCCAGCCCCATCTTGCAGGCCGCCGCCACCATGTCGGCGGGCGGCGCATCGAGTTCCGCGCTGTAGCGCACCTTGTCCGAGGGACGGTCTTTCAGCACCGTGTACAGCAGCTCCCTGCGCTGTGCGAGCGGCACTTCGCGCAAATCGTGGCCATCGAGGAAAGGCGCGTCGAAGATGAAATACACGACGTCGCCGTTGCGCGCGTCGTCAAACGATTGCTGCAACATGCCAAAGTCGGGCCGCCCGTTCTGGTCGTGTACGACGATTTCGCCGTCATACCAGCCGTTCGGCAATGCCATGTCCGCCAGCGCCGCGCGCAATGGTTCCAGCTTGGCGGTCCAGTCGTTGCCGTTGCGGGTGATCAGCTTGATGCCTTTGCCATCGACGCGGGCCAGGATGCGGTAGCCGTCGAACTTGATTTCGAACAGCCAGTCGTCCGGATCGGACGGCGGGCCGTCGACCAGCGTGGCCAGCGACGGCGCCAACGTGGCCGGCAGGCGCGCCTTGCGCAGGCTGGCTGCGGCGGGCGCCTCGGACGCTTCCGCCTCGCGCGCCTGGGTCTTGGACGTCGTCCGGCGCCCTTGCTTGCCTTTCTGCCCCGGCAGCCCGAGCGCCTTGACACTGTCAGGCATTTCATCGACCACGGAAAACTCGTCCGCCGGCCGCTCTTCGCCATCCTTTTCCTTGATCAACAGCCATGCCGGCTGTTTTTCACCCCGGTCTTTCATGCGCACCAGCGCCCAGCGGCCATGCATCTTATGGCCGTGCAGCGCGAATTTCAGGCTGCCGTCGCGGTAAGCCCGGCGCGGATCGCCGTCCGGCTCCCACGTGCCCCGGTCCCAGATAATGACCTTGCCCGCGCCATACTGGTGTTCGGGTATCGTGCCTTCGAATTCGTTGTAGGCGATGGGATGGTCTTCCACCTGCACGGCCATGCGCTTGTCATGCGGATCATAGCTGGGACCTTTCGGCACCGCCCAGCTTTTCATGGCGCCGTCGAGTTCCAGCCGGAAGTCATAGTGCAGCCGCGACGCCCAGTGTTTCTGGATGACGAACGCGCGCTGCTCGCCGCCGGACTTGCCGCCTTCGGCAGGTTCCGGCGTGACAGCGAAGTTCCGCTTGGCCTTGTAGGTTTTCAATGGGTCGCGCATAAGGGCGATGCTACCGCCGGCCGCGCGCCCCCACGGTTATCCAGCTAACACAGCACCCGTCATTTACCTTTATAAACACCGGCCGCGATATAGACGTCGTCGACCCGCTCGATATAGGTGCTTTTTTGTTCCAGCTGGCCCGTCTTGGCGTTGGGCCACTTGTAATCCACCCAGCCTTTGCCTTCCTTGCTGTTGGCCACTTCGCGGAATTTCTGCACGAAATTGACGCCGTCCACGTCGCGCAAATCGCCCAAGGTCTTGCCCACCATTTTCGCATTGGCGCCATGGGCGATCAGCGCGCCGCCGGCCGCCGGCGACATGAACAGGTACAAGTCCTTGTCCTGGAATTGCGGCGAACGGCTGTTGATTTCCGCCGCCAGCTTGTCCTTGCCGTTGGCTTTATAAAAAGCCGCCCCTTTTTTCACCAGCGCCACCGCTTCTTCCGCCGTACCACGCTGTTCCTGCCCCACCGCGACGGTGGATGCCGCGACACAAACCGTCATCGCCATTGCCCGCAACCATGTATTCATGGGATTGTCTCCTGGTGTATGTCGTCTCATACTATGGCGGCGGAGCAACGACCGCAAGCGGCAGCTGTACCAAACTGGCCACACGGTTGCCCGTTACCATCCCGCGCCGTATATTGTGACTACTCGTTAAGCAAACGGAGGCGCCATGGCGCTGCACCGCTGGATACGGTGGGCCGGTGCGATCCTGATCGCCAGCGCGCCCATGGCCACGCCGGCTGCGCCAGACACGCAGCCGCTGCAGTTGCGTTTCGTTGCGCAGCCGTGGCCACCCTTCATCCATGAGGAAAACGGCAAGCCGGCCGGCCCGTTCGCCGATATCGTCCAGGCGGCATGCGAAGCCATCCGCGCACAGTGCACGATCGAGATTTTCCCCTGGCGCCGCGCCTTGCAAATGACGACGGAAGGCGAAGCCGACGGGCTGTTGGCCATCCTCGATTTGCCAGAACGCAAACAACTATTCCATCTGAGCCCCCCGCTGATCCATACCGCGTATGTGCTGTATGCGCAGCAGGACAGCACGTTGCGCGATCCCACGCCCGCCATGCTGGCCGGGTACACGGTGGCCGCTTTCGGGCCATCCGGCACGTCCAGCGTGGCGGCCAAACTGGCGCGGGAGGCGCCGAATGCCCGGCTGACGGTGGAGATCGACAATGCCACCGCGCTGCGCAAGTTGCGCATGGGCCGCTATGGCAGTAAAGCCGTGGTGGTGCTCAATGCCGACCTGGGCATCTGGCTGATGCGGCAGGAAGGCGACGCGGGATTGCGGCAAGTGGGGGAAGTGCAAAAGATCACGTACCACATCGGCATGGCGCGCAAACACTTGCCGCCGGCCGTCAAAGACCGCTTCATCGCGGCGCTGGAGGAGATGGTGCGCAATGGCACGGTGCGGGACATCGCAGCGCGCTACGGCATGCGCGGCGTGCAGTGACTGCCCGAAGTTTCTGCTGTTAATCCGCCAGCGGCAACCGCACGGTAAACGTGCTGCCCTGCTCCGGCCCCGCGCTGTAGCACGCGATATCGCCGCCATGCAGCAGCACCAGGCTGCGCACCAGCGCCAGCCCGATCCCCAGCCCGCCCTGGCGCCGGTCGATGCCACGGCTGCCCTGTGAAAACAGGTCGAACACGCGGGGCATGAATTCGGCCGCGATGCCGATGCCCTGGTCGGCCACGGCGATATCGACCCAGGCTTCGCGCCGCGTCACCAGCAACGTGATGGCGCCCTCTTCGTGGCTGTATTTCAAGGCGTTGTGCAGCAGGTTGCTGACGATTTGCACCAGCCGTGCACTGTCGCCCAGCACCACCAGCTTCGCGTCCGGCACGTCGCACTGAATGGCTTGCCGCCGCGCCTCCGCCATGCTGCGCACCTGTTCCAGCGCCGCGTGGATCACGTCATGCAAATCCACCGGCTGCCGTTTCAATGCTTCGATGCCCCGCGTCACGCGCGACACATCGAGCAAATCTTCCAGCAGGCGGTTGATGTGCTGCACCTGGCGCCCGATCACGGCGCTGGCCGTGCGGACCTGTTCCGGCTTCAGGTCCGGCATGCCCAGCATGTGCGCCGCCACGCTGATCGGCGCCAGCGGATTGCGCAATTCATGGCCCAGCATGGCGAGGAATTCATCCTTGGCGCGGTTTTCCGCTTCCGCCCGTTCTTTCGCCTGCTGCGTGAATTCCAAATGCGCGCGGCGATCCGCTTCCGCCGCCGCCAGCCGCTCCGCCACGTCCGCCAGGCGCGCATGCACGTCCTGGAAGTCGGCGATTTCCAGCCGGGCCGGCGGCGGCGTCTTGCCCTCGACCAGCAGGTCGGCCGCCTGCGCAATGCGCTGCGTTCCCAGCACCAGCCGGCGGATCAGGAACAGCGCACCGCCCATGGCGCAGGCAATGGCAAACAGCAGGCCGAACGCGCTCAGGGTTTTCGCCTGCACGGCCGCCTGCTCGTAATCGCCCACCGGCACGCCGACGCTGATTGTCCAGCCGGACAATTCGGAGCGGTCATTGACGCCATACATGTCCTGGCCCGCCCGGTTGACGGCGCGGAATTCGCTTTTTTCCGGCCCCAGCAATATTTTCTTTAAGCCAGGCGCCGCTTCCGAGCCGACGAATTGTTCCGGGCGCTGGTTGCGCGCCAGCGTAACGCCATTGCGGTCCAGCACGGAAATCAGCCAGCCGTGCGGCACCCCGCCAGCCGGCAACTGGCCGGACAAATCCCGCGCAAACATCCACACGCCCAGCACATAGCGGCTGCCGCCGGCGACCGTCACGGGCATTTCCACCGATACCAGGAATTGCCCGGTGGTGGTGCCCAGAATCAGGTTGGAGACGCGGGGTTTGCCACCCGCCAGCACTTCGCGCACATCGAGCACGGTGGCCGCGGACGGGGGCGGCAGCGGCGCGCCATAGGCCTGCACGGTATTGAAAACCTGTTGCCCATGCACATCGAGCAGCGCCACGTACAGCGGCCCCTTGCCCATGGCGGCCAGCGCTTCGCGGTAAAACGTGGGGAAATCTTCCCGGGCCAGGCTGGGCGACACTGCCAGCGCCTGCGCCCCGGCCTGCGCCCGCATCATTTGCGTATCCATGGCCAGCACGGCGGCGCGCGCCAGTTCATGCATGCTGCGCATGGCGGCTTCCCGCTCGCGCGACACCAGCAGATTCATGACCAGCGCTGAAAATACGATCACCGGCGTCAGCACGACCACGACCAGCAGCACCAGGTGGGTTTTAACTTTCATGGGACGACCGCAGAACCACGGAAGCACGTACTGTAGCGCAAAAAGAAAAACGGCAGGCGGGATTCCATCCTCCCGTCTGCCGTTTTATCCGGTACCGCCGGTTTATTTTGCGCTGATGCTATCCCAGCCGCCGCCCAGCGAGCGGATCAACGCCACCGTCGTGACGGCGCGGTTGCCCCGTAGTTGCACGGCGTTGCGCTCGACTTGCGCCAGGTTCCGCTGCGCATCGAGCAAGTCCAGGTAGCTGGAACGGCCCGCCGCGTACAGCTTTTGCGCCAGGTCGGCCGAGCGGCGCGCGGACACCAGCGCGTCGTCGATTTCCTGCGTCTGGCCGGACAGGATGCGCAAGCCCGCCAGGTTGTCTTCCACCTCGGCAAAGGCGCTCAGTACGCTGCTGCGGTAGCTGGCCACGGATTCTTCCAGCGCCGCTTCGCTGCGCACCACGTTGTTGCTGTTGCGGCCGCCATCGATCAGCGGCATCGACATCAGCGCGCCCAGCACCCACGAACGGCTGCTCCACTTGAAGACATCGGCAAAGGTGCCGGCCGCACCGCCGCCATTGGCGTTCAGGGTCAGCGCCGGGAACATGGCGGAACGGGCCACGCCGATGCGGGCGTTGGCCGCTTCCATCGCGCGCTGCGCCGCCACGATGTCGGGACGGCGTTCCAGCAGCGACGACGGCAAGCCCGCCGGGATCGATGGCAGCAGCATTGAATCCTGCAGCGGCGAGACGCCCGCCGTGAAATTCGCCGCCGGCTGGCCCAGCAGCACTGCCAGCGCATGTTCGGTGGTCACGCGCTGGCGCTGCAAGCCGATGGCTTCGGCGCGCGACGTCGCCAGTTCGGTTTTTGCGCGGGACAGGTCGAATTCGCCAATGTCGCCCAGGTCGAAGCGGCGCTGGTTGACCTTGACGTTTTCTTCGCGCAGCCGCACGGTCTGTTCCAGGGTCGCCAGTTCCGCATCGGTGGCGCGCAGGCGGAAGTAGGCCTGCGCCACGTCGGCCTGCAGCGCCAGCAGCACGGAACGGTAATTGGCTTCCGTGGCTGCCGCATCGCTGCGGGACGCCGCGATATCGGACGATACGCGGCCGAACAAGTCCACTTCATAGCTGGCGGTCAGCCCCGCGCTATATGACGTTTGCGGCGCCACGGCCGTGCCGGCCGGCAGGCCCAGCGACTGGCTTGACGCGCGGGCGCGCTGCGCCCCCACGTTGACGCCCACTTGCGGCACCCGCGCCGCTTCGGAAATCCCGGCAATGGCGCGCGCCTGCTTGACGCGGGCGGCGGCCACGGCCAGGTTGGCGTTGGCCTTGGTCGCGTCCGCGATCAGGCCGTTCAGGGCCGGATCGTTGAAGGCCAGCCACCATTCGCCGCGGGCCTGCTGTTCGGCCGGTTGCGCCTGTTTCCAGCGTGTGCCGTCGGCCGCCGTCACGACGCCGCCGGTGCGGGCCGGCGCCGTTTGCGTTTCCTTGAAGCCGGCCGGCGTATCGATGGCCGGCTGCCTGAATTCAGGGGCGGCGCAGGCCGTCAGTAGCAAAGCCGCTAATAACGGAGCCACACCTTTCGCAGTCATAGTCATTATTTGGTCCCTTCCAGTTCAGCAGCCAGCTGTGGCTTGGCCGCGTGGGATTGCTTGCCCATCTTTTGCGCCAGCGTGCGCAGCAGCACGTAAAACACTGGCGTCAGGAACAGGCCGAAGAATGTCACGCCCAGCATGCCGGCAAACACGGCCACTCCCATTGCATGGCGCATTTCCGCACCGGCGCCGCTCGAGAACACCAGCGGCACCACGCCCATGATGAACGCGATCGACGTCATCAGGATCGGACGCAGACGCAGGCGGCAAGCTTCCAGCGCTGCTTGCAGCACGGTGCGGCCATGGTCTTCCAGTTCGCGGGCGAATTCCACGATCAGGATCGCATTCTTCGACGCCAGCCCCACCAGCACGAACAGGGCAATCTGCGTAAAGACGTTGTTGTCGCCACCCGTGACTTTCACGCCCACCAGTGCGCACAGGATCGACATCGGCACGATCAGGATCACGGCCAGCGGCAGGGTCCAGCTTTCATACTGGGCGGCCAGCACCAGGAACACCAGCAGCACGCACAGCGGGAACACGTAAACCATCGTGTTGCCGGACAAGATGTCCTGGTACGTCAGTTCCGTCCATTCGTAGCCGATGCCCTTCGGCAGCGTCTCCTTGGCGATCTTTTCCAGCGCGGCCTGGGCCTGGCCCGACGACACGCCTGGTGCGGCGGCGCCGTTCATCTCGGCGGCCACGTAAGCGTTGTAGCGCTGCACGCGGTCCGGGCCGTAGCTGTCCTTCACGCGCATCAGCGACGACAGCGGAATCATTTCGCCCTTGTCATTGCGCACCTTCAGCTGCGAAATATGCTCGGCCTGCGAACGGAACGGCGCGTCGGCCTGCACCCGCACCTGGTAGGTGCGGCCAAACTGGTTGAAGTCGTTCACGTACAGCGAACCCAGGTTGATTTGCAGGGTCTGGTAAATATTGGCCAGCGGCACGCCCAGCTGCTTGGCCTTGGCGCGGTCCACGTCGGCAAACAATTGCGGTACGTTGATCTGGAAGGCGGAGAACACGCCCGCCAGCTGCGGATCCTGCCATGCCTTCATCTGCACTGCCTGCACGGCTTTATACAGTTCGTCGTAACCGAGGTTGTCGCGGTCCTCGATCATCATCTTGAAGCCACCCGTCGTGCCCAGGCCATTGACCGGCGGCGGCGGGAACACCATGATGAACGCGTCCTGCACGGCGCCCATGCGCTTGTTGATTTCCGCCGCGATAGCTTCACCGGATTCCGATTTCTTGGTGCGCTCGTGGAACGGTTTCAGCGTGGTGAACACGATGCCCGCGTTCGGCGCATTGGTGAAGCCGTTGATCGACAGGCCGGGGAACGCCACCGACGATTCCACGCCGGGGATTTCCTTGGCGATGTCCGACATGCGGCGGATCACGGCGTCCGTGCGTTCCAGCGATGCGGCGTCAGGCAATTGCGCGAAGCCGATCAGGTATTGCTTGTCCTGTGCGGGAACGAAACCGGCAGGCACCAGCTTGAACACCACGCCGGCCAGCGCGGCCAGCACGACGTACACGACGATGGCGGCGCTCTTGCGGCGCAGCACGCCCTGCACGCCTGCTTCGTAGCGGGTCGATGCGCGGTTGAAGAAGCGGTTGAACCAGTTGAAGAAGCCGCCGAAGATGCGGTCCATGCCGCGGGTCAGCGCATCCTTCGGTGCATCGTGCGGTTTCAGCAACGTGGCCGACAGCGCAGGCGCCAGGGTCAGCGAGCAGAATGCCGAAATCACGGTCGAGAAGGCGATGGTCAGCGCGAACTGCTTGTAGAACTGGCCCGACAGGCCGGACACGAACGCGATCGGCACGAACACGGCGCACAGCACCAGGGCAATCGCGATGATCGGGCCCGATACTTCCTTCATGGCCTGGATCGTCGCATCGCGCGGCGACAGGCCGTTGGCGATATTGCGCTCGACGTTTTCCACCACCACGATGGCGTCGTCCACCACGATACCGATGGCCAGCACGAGGCCGAACAGCGACAGGGTGTTGATCGAGAAGCCGAAGCCCATCATGACGGCAAAGGTGCCGACAATCGAGACCGGGACGGCCAGCAGCGGAATGATCGACGCGCGCCACGTTTGCAGGAACACGATGACAACAATCACCACCAGCGCCACGGCTTCCAGCAAGGTGTGGATCACGGCCTTGATGGATTCGCGCACGAACTGCGTCGGGTCGTACACCACGTCATACGACACGCCTTGCGGGAAGTCCTTTTTCAGTTCTTCCATCTTGGCGCGCACGTCGCTTGACAGTTGCAACGCGTTCGCGTTCGGCGCTTCAAAGATGCCAATTGCCACCGCCGATTTGTTATTCAGCAGTGAGCGCAAGGCGTAACTGTTCGAGCCCAGTTCCACACGGGCCACATCCTTCAGGCGCGTCAGCGCGCCGTCGGCATTGGTCTTGACGATGATGTCGCCGAATTCCTCGACCGAATTCAAACGGCCCTGGGTATTGACGGTCAGCTGGAATTCGCTGCCCTTCGATGGCGTGGCGCCCACCACACCGGCCGCCACTTGCACGTTCTGTTCGCGGATTGCCGCCACCACGTCGCCGGCCACCATGCCGCGGGCCGCCACTTTTTGCGGGTCCAGCCACACGCGCATCGCGTAATCGCCGGAACCGAACAGGTTGACTTCCCCCATGCCCTGGATACGGGACAGGTGGTCCTTGATGTTCAGCACAGCGTAGTTGCGCAGGTACAGGTCGTCGTAGCGGCCGTCCGGCGACACCAGGTGGACCACCATGGTGAGGTTCGGGGAGCTTTTGACGGTGGTCACGCCGATCTGGCGCACCTCTTCCGGCAGGCGGGGCAAGGCGCGCTGCACGCGGTTTTGCACCTGGGTTTCCGCCTGCTCGACATTGGTGCCGATCTTGAAGGTGACGGTCAGCGCCAGCGCGCCGTCGGACGTGTTTTGCGACGACATGTACAGCATGTTTTCCACGCCGTTGATCTGCTCTTCCAGCGGCGCGGCCACGGTTTCAGCAATGACTTTCGGGTTAGCGCCCGGATACATGGCGCGCACCACCACCGATGGCGGCACCACGTCGGGGTATTCGGAAATCGGCAGCTTGATGATCGATATCAGCCCCGCCACGAACACCAGGATCGACAACACCGCCGCGAAGATCGGCTTGTCGACAAAGAAGCGTGAGAATTTCATATGCAATCCTTATTGCTTGGTCGTGCCGCCGGTTGCTTCGGCAGCCGCAACTTTTTCATCTTTTTTCGGCGAGGGCTTCGCTTGCGGCGGATTTTGCGGCGCCAGCGGGTCGTAATCCATGTTGACCATTTGCGCCGTCACCGGTGCACCGGGACGCACGCGCTGCAAGCCGTTGACGACGATCTTCTCGCCCGGTTTCAAGCCGTCGCGCACCACGCGCAAGCCATCAAAGGCCGGGCCCAGCACCACGGGACGGTACTCGGCCTTGCTGTCGGCGCCGACCACGTAGACGAACTTGCGGTTCTGGTCGGTACCGACGGCGCGCTCGTTGATCAGCACGGTCGGCTTGCCCGCACCGTTATCGGCGCCTGCCAGCTGCACGCGGGCAAACAAGCCCGGCACCAGCGCCTTGTCTTCATTGGCGAACGTGGCGCGCATGCGCACGGAACCGGTTTGCGGATCGAGGCGGTTGTCGACGAACTCCAGCTTGCCTTCGTGCGGGAAGCCGGTTTCATTGGCCAGGCCCACTTTCACGGTGACGGCATGGCCTTTTTGCGCCAGCGCGCCGACGCGCAGATACGTGTCTTCATCGCCGTCGAAGCTGGCGTAAATCTTGTCGGTGGACACCACGGAGGTCAGCACGGCGGCGCCATCGACCAGGTTGCCCAGGGTGATTTCCGCTTTCGATACGCGGCCGTTGATGGGCGACGTCACTTGCGTGTACGACAGGTTCAGCCGGGCCGCTTCCGCCTGTGCGGCGGCGGCGCGGGCATTGGCGTCCAGCTCTTTCAGGCTGGAGGCTTTTTCATCGTATTCACGCTGCGCGATGGCTTTGTCGGCCAGCAGTTTTTCCGCCCGTACCAGTTCGAGTTTCGCCAGGTCGGCCTTGGCGCGGGCCGAGTTGGCGGCCGCTTCCGCGCGCGACAATTCCGCCTGGTAAGGACGGGAATCGATCTGGAACAGCACGTCGCCTTTCCTGACTTCGCTGCCCGGCTTGAAATTCACAGCCGTGATGAAGCCGGAAACGCGGGAACGGATTTCCACGCGCTCGATGGCTTCCAGGCGGCCGGAAAATTCCTGGGTTTCCGTGACGGCTTTTTCCACCACGGTGGCGGCGGAAATCGGCGGCCCGGCGGGCGCGGCTTCCTGGGTCTTGCTGTTAGCGGTATCGCAACCAGCCAGCGTAGCGGCGGCCAGGCCGGCTACGGCCAGCGCGGCCATGACAGGCCGGATTTTACCGGCCAGGTTGATCGATTGAACTTTCGGGCTTTTCATAATTTTTCCTTTTTGTATGAAAATCTTTGGAATCAGGCGATACCGCATGAAATTGCGGGCAAAGCTTCCCCTGCCGCGCACGGGGCGCGGAAAAAATCGGTACTGCGGAATACGTCAGCGAATCAGCTACATCGCAGGGCTGACTGGAGGGACCTCCATCCCGTCCAAACTGGCGATAAAGCCGGCAATTTCTGCCAGCGCAAAGGTTTTACACGCACATTCGTTACGCGCTTCCACATCGGGCAGCGGCGTGGGCGGCAAGCGGCGCACGGTGGTCTTGATACCGCAGCCAATCAGCTTGGCGCCATATTGTTCCGCTTCATCGCGCAGCGGATCGTCCTCGGCGGACAGGATCAGCGCGGGCGGCAAATTCTTCAGCCGGCTCGATTGCAGCGGCGATGCATACGGATGGGTACGGTCTGCCGCGTTCGGCAAATAACCCCGGTAACCGGCGGCGCACACATCGGCCGCTTGCGCCTTGTAGCTGCAGGTCGGCATTTCACGCATGGACCCGCTGGTCAAGCCCGGGTCCAGCATCGGCATGATTAAAATCTGCCCGCCGAGCGCAGGACCGCCCCGGTCCCGCGCCATCAGCGTGCAAACAGCGGCCAGGTTGGCGCCCGCTTCGATGCCGGCGACCAGCATGCGTTTGCCGGTCCAGTTCAACCTGGCTTTATTCTTTTTTGCCCAGAGCAGCACGGCGTGGGCGTCTTCCACGGCGGCCGGGAACGGGCTGACCGTGGCCAGCGTGTAATTGCTGGCCAGGACCACGTGACGAGGATCGCAAGCAACCAGGCTGCGCAGGAATTCATCCGCCTCTTCCAGGTCCCCCGCCACAAAGCCGCCGCCATGGAAAAACACGATCAGCGAATCCCGTTTGACACCGGGCGCGTCCGCCGCAATGTATAAGCGGGCGCCAAGCGGACCGGCCGCACCCTGCACTTCCAGCTCCTTGGTCTTCAGCAGCACCGGAGTCGCCTGTGCCAGCGGCTGGTCGGCCATCATTGCTGCACCGCCGCAGACGCGGATGCGGACGCCGTCATCGCACCATTGAGGCTCACCGGGGTCATTTGCGCATTGCCGCCGGACATTTCGTGCGTCAGGGCCATCATGCCCTGCGCTTCCGTACGGGCGGCGGCCGCGTATTCATCCGTGACCACCATGCCGCCCAATGCCAGTGCGCTCAACGCGATCGCGGCGATTGCAACAATTCCATCCAGACGTTTCATGGCTAACTCCTCAAGTGGCACCGCAGTGATAGCAAATCTATGCTGCAGTACGTGAACTATAAACTTGAACTAGAATCTGTTAAACATGGCAATCGCGAATTGATTGTTCAGAAATCCGAACAATCAATGTGGTTGATTGCCATCGAAAAGTTAAACAATGGGTGATATTGGCGTATGAACAAATTGCAGGCCATGGAAGTCTTTGTGCAAGTGGTGGACGCGGGCGGCTTCACGCGCGCTGCGGAAAACATGCAATTGCCGAAAGCCACCGTTTCCAACCTGATCCAGTCGCTGGAAACCGCGCTGGCGGTCAAATTGCTGCATCGCACCACCCGCCAAATCAGCGTGACGGCGGACGGCGCCGCTTACTATGAACGGTGCCTGCGCATCCTTGCCGACGTGCGGGAAGCGGAAGAATCACTGTCGCGGACCAAGCTCAGTCCGTCCGGCCGCCTGCGCGTGGACGCGCCCAGCGCGCTGGCGCGCGACATGCTGATTCCCGCCCTGCCCGACTTCTTTGTGCGCTACCCGGACATTACACTGGAGCTCGGTTGTTCCGACCGCCCTGTCGACCTGATCGAAGAAGGCGTCGATTGCGCCGTGCGCGGCGGCGCGCTGGGCGACTCCACCCTGATCGCGCGCCGCATCGGCGCGCTCAATTTCACCACCTGCGCCGCGCCGTCGTACCTGGCCCGCTATGGCGTGCCGGAGCACCCGCGCGACCTGGTGCGCCACGTGTGCGTGAATTATTTTTCAGCCAAGACCGGCAAGATTTATGACTGGGACTTTACGCGCGACGGCGAACGCGTGCAGTTGCCGCTGCCCAGCCTGGTCGCGCTGAACGATTCCAATGCATACATCGCGGCGGGCCTGGCGGGGCTGGGCGTGGTGCAGATGTCGACCTTCGCGCTGGACGATTACCTGGCCGACGGCCGCATGGTGCAGATCCTGCAGGACTGGACCACGGACCCGGTCCCGATCCACGTGGTGTACCCGCAAAACCGCCACCTGTCCGCCAAGGTGCGCGTGTTCGTCGAATGGGTCGCCGACTTGTTTGCCAACCATCCGGGGATGCAGGTGGTGACGCCACCCGCCCCGGCTCTTCAAGCTGAGGCCGCCGTATGACCCACAATATTGTTTTCCTGGACCGCGACAGCGTGATTGCCAATGTGCGCCGGCCCTCCTTTGCCCACACGTGGACCGAATATGCGGCCAGCACGGCCTCCGAAGCGGTGCCGCGCCTGCACGGCGCCACCATCGCCATCACCAATAAAGTGCCGCTGCGCGCCGACGCGCTGGCGCAATTGCCGGATTTGCAGATGATCGCCGTGGCCGCCACGGGGACCGATATCCTGGACCTGGCCGCGTGCCGCGCACGGGGCCTCATCGTGTCGAACATCCGCAATTACGCGTATGCCGCCGTGCCGGAACACACGTTTGCACTGATCCTGGCCCTGCGCCGCAACCTGATTGCGTACCGGCTCGACGTGGAAGCGGGACGCTGGCAGCAATCGGAGCGGTTCTGCCTGTTCAACCACCCGATCCTGGACTTGCACGGCAGCCGCCTGGGCTTGTTCGGCTATGGCGCACTGGGCAAGGCCGTGGCCCGGATCGCGCGGGGCTTCGGCATGGAAGTCGTCGTGCATACGCGCACACCGGCGGACGATCCCGATGTGCGCAACGTGTCGTGGGATGAATTGCTGCAAACATCCGATGTCCTGAGCCTGCATGCGCCACTGAATGACCAGACCCGCCATTGCATCGGTGCGGACGAACTGGCCCGCATGAAGCGCTCCGCCCTGCTGATCAACACGGCGCGCGGCGGACTGGTCGATGAAGCGGCGCTGGCGCTGGCGTTGCAGACAGGCGTGATTGCCGGCGCGGGGTTCGACGTGCTGTCGCAGGAACCACCGCCGCCCGACAATGTGCTGTTGAACTTGCGGCGGCCGAACTTCATCCTGACGCCGCATAACGCGTGGGCCAGCACGCAAGCCATGCAAGGGTTGGCGGACCAGCTGATCGACAACATCGAAGCGTTTGCCGCCAATAAACCGGTGAATATGGTGGGATAGAAACAAAAAAGCCAGATCCGCAGATCTGGCTTTTTCATGAATTCTGGTGCGGCTGGCAGGAATCGAACCCACGACCCCTTGGTTCGTAGCCAAGTACTCTATCCAGCTGAGCTACAGCCGCAATTTTTACTGCATTGTTTGATTGGAAGTGGTGCGGCTGGCAGGAATCGAACCCACGACCCCTTGGTTCGTAGCCAAGTACTCTATCCAGCTGAGCTACAGCCGCATCTTCTCAATCTCACTACATGTCATAACTGGTGCGGCTGGCAGGAATCGAACCCACGACCCCTTGGTTCGTAGCCAAGTACTCTATCCAGCTGAGCTACAGCCGCATTGTTATCACATGTTTACTACCACTCCTGATTACGATTTCAAGAGCTTTCACTACCTTTACTACTGTATCGTAAAAACTGGTGCGGCTGGCAGGAATCGAACCCACGACCCCTTGGTTCGTAGCCAAGTACTCTATCCAGCTGAGCTACAGCCGCATTGTTTTTACTATTTTACTGCTTAGTTACTGCTAAACATCAAACGTTAAGACACGGAATCTTGCGTTTTCTGCTTTCCTTATTTGGCTGTGCCGTCGAAGGAAGCAAGATTATAGGGAAGACTTTTTGCCTTGTCCAGAGGGAAATCGTGAAATTATTCTCAAGAGTAATCAAACGGCACTATGGTCAAAAATTCCATTCAGGAAAATGATAGCGCTCATCACCAATCAAAATTGGATTCCGTGCGGAAATACAGGCATCATTCACTTGTCTCCTCTATTCTCCTCCTCGGAAATAGATTCAGCCCGCTCGATGAAGCGGGTTTTTTTTTGGCCGTTTGGTGTAGGATGTCATCAACCTTGATGTTTTTGACAATAAGCAAATGATATTGCCACAGAGCTCCGACGCCTCTCTTGCCACGGGCCCGCGCATTATGGTGGTGGAAGATAATCCGGATTCGCTGTATCTCGCGGCGGAAATCCTGCGCACGCTGGGTTATGCCGTCGATACCGCGGAAAGCGGCGAGCAGGCGTTGCACCAATTAACTGCACAGCCTTGCGACATCTTGTTTACCGATGTCAGCCTGCCTGGCATGTCCGGCATCGACCTGGCCCGCGCGGTCCACGCGCAATTTCCGTCACTTCGTATTATTTTTGCAACAGGTTATGGCGAAGCGCTGACGCGCAGCCTGGGCTTTGCCGCCACGACGATACGCAAACCTTACGATCTGGATCAATTGCTGCAAGCGCTGGCCGGCTGAAGCACCGGTGCGGGGGGCAATCGGCAGTGCAGGATACAATTTGTCGACAGGCGGCAACAACTAATATGACCCACCCTATTGATCCCGCGATGTCCGAGCGCATGGGCGCTGTACTGGAAAGCATCACTGATGGTTTCCTGGTGCTGGCGCCCGACTGGACCATTACTTATTTCAACTCGCAGGCGGCTGAATTGTTGTCGCTGGGCACAGATGCGCCCAGCATGGTCGACAGCAACCTGTGGGACGCGCTGCCGGAACTGCGCGGCACCGTGCTGGAAGCGCAATTCCGCCGCGCGCTGGAACAGCAGCAAGCGGTCAGCTTCGAACTGTATTACCTGCCCCGCAAACTGTGGCTGGACGTGCGCGCGTGGCCATCGTCGGCCGGACTGGCCGCCAGCGTGCAGAACATCAGCAAGCGCAAGACGGAAGAACGTACGCTGCGCGAAAGCGCGAACCGCCTGCAAGTGGCGCTGGCCGCCGGCAAGATGGGTGACTGGGTATGGGACGCCGGCACCAGCCAGGTCATCCTGGGACGCCGCGCGGCCGAACTGTTTGGCTTGGCGGGCGAATGCATGGTCAGCTGGGATGTGCTGGCCAGCCATTTGCTCGAAGACGACCGCGAGCAGGCCACCGCCACCTTCCTGCGCGCCTTCGCGGAACGGACGGATTTCAATATCGAATGCCGCATCGTGCGCCAGCACGGCGAACGGTGCTGGTTGTCCGTGGTGGGACATGGCAACTACGGCGACGATGGGGCGCTGCAGGGCATGACCGGCATGGTGCAGGATATTTCCGACCGCAAGAATGCAGAAAATGCCTTGCGCCAGAGCCAGGAAGAAATGCAGGCGATGGCCAATTCCATCCCGCAACTGGCATGGATTGCCGGTTTTGACGGCGCCGTCGTCTGGTACAACGAGCGCTGGTACGAATATACGGGCCTGTCGCGCGACCAGGCGCCGGCCGGCGGCTGGGATGAAGTCTACGACGAGGAGTGCCTGCCCGCGATCCGCCAGCACTGGCAGCATTCGCTGCGCACGGGTGAACCGTTTGAAATGGAATTTCCCATCCGTGGCGCGGACGGCCAGTTCCGCTGGTTCCTGTCGCGCGCCAATCCCGTGCGCGACAGCACGGGCCGTATCACGCGCTGGTTCGGCACCAGCACCGACGTCGACCAGGTCAAGCGCGTGCAGGAAGCGCTGCGCGATGAAACCAATGTGCTGGAATTGCTGAACAATACGGGCAACGCCATCACGTCGCAGCGCGATTTGCACTCGCTGTTGCAGGAAGTCACGGATGCGTGCACGCGCATCAGCGGCGCCCGCTTCGGTGCATTCTTCTATAACACCACGTCTGCCGACGGCGACAAGATGATGCTGTATACGTTGTCCGGCCTGCCCCGCGAACGTTTTGCCCATTTCCCCCACCCGCGCGCCACGGCGATTTTCGGCCCGTCGATGCGGGGCGAAGGCGTGATTCGCATCGACGACGTGCTGAACGATCCGCGCTATGGCCACAATGCCCCTTATGAAGGGGTGCCGCCCGGCCATCCCGTGGTGCGCAGCTACCTGGCGGTGCCCGTGATTTCCCGCAATGGCGACGTGATCGGCAGCCTGTTCTTCGGCCATCCGGAACCGGCCATGTTCGACGAGCGCACGGAGCGCATCATCAGTGGCATCGCCGCCCAGGCCGGCATCGCCATCGACAATGCGCGCCTGTATGAAGCGGCGCAAAAGGCGGCCGAGGAACGCAAGGTGCTGCTCGACAGCGAGCGCAGCGCACGGGCCGAAGCGGAACGCACCAGCCAGATGAAGGATGAATTCCTCGCCACGCTGTCGCATGAATTGCGCACGCCGCTGACGGCCATCCTGGGCTGGGCGCAGGTGCTGCGCCGCGGCAGCCGCGACGAGGCGGACTTGCACAAGGGCCTGCAAACCATCGAGCGCAATGCCCGCGCCCAGGCGCAATTGATCGAAGACTTGCTGGACATGAGCCGCATCACGTCCGGCAAGGTGCTGCTGGACATGCAATTACTGTCGCCGCTGACCGTGATCGACGCGGCGATCGAAACCGTGCGCCCGGCGGCCGATGCGAAATCCATCACCATCAGCCGCGACTTCAACGCCACCGGCCTGGTGGCCGCCGACCCCAGCCGCCTGCAGCAAGTGATCTGGAACCTGCTGTCGAACGCCATCAAGTTCACGCCAAAAGGCGGCACCGTCACCGTGCGGGCGCACGAGGCGGACGGCCACGTGGCCATCACCATCAGCGACACCGGCATCGGCATCCGCCCGGAATTCATCGCCCATGTCTTCGAGCGCTTCCGCCAGGCCGACTCCACCACCACGCGCCGCCACGGCGGCCTTGGGCTGGGCCTGTCGATCGTCAAGCACCTGGTGGAACAGCATGGCGGCACTGTGGCGGCCAGCAGCGCCGGCGAGAACCGGGGCGCCAGCTTCACCGTCAACCTGCCCCGCGCCAGCGGCGGCGCACCCGGCCAGCGGCAACACCGCGTGAGCGGCATGGCGCCCCTGCCGCCGGCCGCCGAACCGGAATCCGGCCTGTGCGACCTGAAAGGCATGCGGATACTGGTGGTCGATGACGAACCGGATGCGCGCGACCTGATCAAGCGCATACTTAATGATTGCAATGCGAAAGTGTCAACCGCGAACAACGCCCAGGAAGCGCTGGCGCTGGTGGAAGCCACGCATCCGCAGTTGCTGGTCAGCGACCTGGGCATGCCGGAAGTCGACGGTTTTGAATTGCTGGCCAAGGTGCGCGCGCTGGGGCCGAACCGGGGCGGCGATGTGCCGGCCATCGCGCTGACCGCGTTCGCCCGCTCGGAAGACCGCTTGAAAGCGCTGGAATCGGGCTTCCGCAATCATGTGTCCAAGCCGGTTGAGCCAACGGAATTGATAAATGCTATCGCGCTATGCTTATAAATTTGATAAATTCTTAGCGGAAACTATGATTCCCACATGGAAAATTGCTCATTCCTACCGCAAGACGGCGTGCTGTCCTACAGGAAACTAGGAAAAGCTTTGCTAGACTAGGATTAGTAGATCTGCTCGACGTTTCCTTGCAACTTGTGGTTGCGTGCGCCACGCCAATGCGTGGCAGAATACACTTTCAAAATAAGTAACTGTTTTAACGAGACTCACTATGCCCAGCCCGGACGAAATTCTGAACGCCAAGATTCTTGTGGTGGACGATTGCGCCGACAATATCGACCTCATGCTCGAAATCCTGCGCGATGCCGGCTATATGAATGTCTCGTCGACCATGTTGCCGGAACAGGTGTGCGAACTGCACCGCCTCCACTGTTATGACCTGATCTTGCTGGACCTGCAAATGCCGGAGTTGAACGGCTTCCAGGTCATGAAGGGCCTGAAGGAAATCGAGCAGGATGGCTATTTGCCCGTTCTGGCGCTGACGGCCCAGCCAAGTTTCAAGATTGCCGCGCTGGAAGCGGGCGCACGCGACTTCATCAGCAAGCCCTTCGACTTACTGGAAGTTCATAAACGCATCCACAACATGCTGGAAGTGCGCCTGCTCTACAAGGAACTGGCCCAGTACAGCAAGAAGCAGCAGGAACTGGCGCTGCACGACCCGCTGACAGGCTTGCCGAACCGGCGCCTGCTGGAAGACCGGATTGCCACCACGTTGCAGCACGCCACGCGCCATACGCGCAAAGCCGCCGTCATGTACCTGGACCTGGATGGATTCAAACCCATCAACGATACCCACGGCCACGCCACCGGCGATGAAATCCTGAAACAGGTCGCGCAGCGCCTGGTGGGTTCGTCGCGCAAGGAAGATACGGTGGCGCGCGTGGGCGGCGATGAATTCGTCATCGTGCTGGCCGAAGTGACAAACGTGGCCAGCGCGCTGGAGCCCGCGTCGAAACTCATTGAAGTGATCTCGGAACCGTACCAGGTGGGCGACCTGACGTTGAACCTGTCGACCAGTATCGGCATCGCCCTGTTCCCGGACCATGCGAACGACGTCAACCAGTTGATCCACATGGCGGACCAGGCCTTGTATGAAGCCAAGCGCAGCGGCAAGAACCGCCACTGCGTGGCCCAACTGCCGCTGGCGCCCGACGTGCTTGATGGGGCCACGCCGGCGGTTGGCGTCGGCGCGGCCCAGCAAAGCGCACAGCAAGCTACCGTATAAAGGCCGCGCAGTCCGCGCGGCCCGTTGCCCTGCAAGCGCCTGCCTTGTTAATGCGCTGCCAGCTCCTCTTCCTTATGAACGCCTTCTTCCGTCGACGCTTCCGTCCGCGCCGCATGCTGGTGGTCGGAACAGGCGTCGACTTTTTCCGGCGCCACTTCGATCCGCGTGATGCCGGCATCGACGGAAATCGGGTCGCTGGCGGGGAATGTCATTTCCACCGCCTCATCGAGCAGGGTTTCCTTGGCGATTTCCGCCGGACCCGGCTGTTCATGGTCGGCCAGCGTGGTGATGGCCTGCGCCCATTTGACGAATTCCAGCTGCGCCAGGTCGCGCACGGAAACCACGTTGAATGCCTTGGCCAGCGCCCTCGCGTCCGCCGCGCTCACACCGCGCAGCGCACTCACCGGCGCGTCGGCCAGTTCGCGGAAGCATTTGGTGGTCCAGGCTTTGTCCACGACAGTATCGATATTCATAATGCGCATCCTTTCGTTGGTTGTCATAGTCCGTTCCCACTATCGCAGGTGCGCTCCCCACTGACTGTGCGCAGGCGTACACTTAGCTGTGTTCCGTTGCGTGTCGGGGTTTTTGACATGAACTTGTCACGTTGTTATGATCAGTCAATAGTTTGTCTGGCGAAACAACGTCACCAACCACAGCTCAACCGTGCCTAAAATAGACAAACCAAAAATCCTGGTGGTCAACGACGATGCGAACAGTTTGTTCGCATTGACCAGCTTGCTGGCACAGTGGTCGGATCAGGAATCCTTCGAAGTAATCGCGGCCCGGTCCGGCGAGGAAGGTTTACGCCAGGTCTTGATGCACGATTTCGCCGTGATCCTGCTGGACGTGAACATGCCCGGCATGGATGGCTTTGAGACGGCGGAAGCGATCCACCAGCGCGCGAAATCCGCCGACATTCCCATTATCTTCATTACCGCCTTTGTCGCCGACGAGCTGGACCGGCTGAAGGCATACCAGCGCGGCGCCGTGGATTTCCTGTTCACGCCCGTCATTCCGCAAATCCTGCATGCCAAGATTTCCGTGTTCGTGGCGCTGGCCATGAAAAACGAGGAATTGAAAAAACAGGCGCGCCAGTTGAGCCAGCGCACCACGGAACTGACCGCCACCAATAAACGCTTGACGCGGGAAATCGAAGAACGGCGCGTCGTGGAACGGCAAAACCATGCGAAGGATGAATTCCTCGCCATGCTGGGCCATGAATTGCGCAATCCGCTGTCGGCCATCAGCAGCGCCGCGTCGCTGCTGGGCTTGCCCGGCGCGTCGGGCGAAAGCATGACGCGCGCCAAGCAGATCATCCAGCGCCAGAGCCGGCACCTGGGGCGCATCGTCGACGACTTGCTGGACTTGTCGCGCGCCATGTCCGGCAAGATCCTGCTGAACCTGGCGCCGCTGAACATGGCGGAGCTGGTCACGTCGTGCCTGAACACTTACCGCACCACGGGCCGCACGGGCGGCCACGCGGTCACCTTGGACGTGGAGCCGGGCTGGGTCAGCGGCGACACCACGCGGCTGGAACAAATCATCAGCAACCTGCTCGACAATGCATTGAAATACACGCCGCCCGGCGGCGCCATCCACATCAGTTGCGACTGCGACGACAAGGAAGTATCGGTGTCGGTTGAAGACAGCGGCGTCGGCATCAGCGCCGACCTGTTGCCACAGGTGTTCGACGTCTTTGTGCAAGGCGCCAGCACGCTGGACAGGGCCCAGGGCGGGCTCGGCATAGGACTGGCGCTGGTGCGCCGGCTGATTGAACTGCACGGCGGCGCCATCAGCGCATGTAGCGATGGCGCCGGCGAGGGCAGCATCTTCACATTCCGGTTGCCGCGCATCGCGGCGCCGGCAGAACAGAGGTCGACGATTATGGAACCAACAGACACCAGCAAGCCTACCGTGCTGCTGATTGAAGATAACGATGACGGCCGCGAAATGATGGCGATGATGCTGTCGTGCTACGGCTTTGAAGTGCGGCACGCGGCCGATGGCTTGCAAGGGCTGGAAGCGGCGGAGCAATTCCGGCCCGACCTGGCGCTGGTCGACATCGGCCTGCCCGGCATCGACGGCTATGAAGTGGCGCGCCGCCTGCGCTCCAATCCCGTTACGCAAGACATGAAGCTGATCGCGCTGACGGGCTATGGCCTGGCGGAAGACCAGCGCCGCGTGCTGGAGGCGGGATTCGACTTGCACCTGGTGAAACCCGTCGATATCGACAACCTGATGAAAGCCATCGGTTCGTGCGCACCGGCCACTGTCAAGACATGACATCGCTGAGCGAGTCCGTGCGACAACTTTCTCCCGGCACAGGTATGATCGCGCCATCCGCCTCCCCAAATGAGCCTGCCATGTCCGGACCCATCGCCGCCACCTCCGTTCCAGCATCGACTGACGCCCTGCGCGCTGCCGACCTGAATGAATTGCTGGGCCACAGTTTCACGTGCTGGGATAACGAACGCCGCCAACTGTCGCGCCAGTTACACGACAGTGTGGGTTCATCGCTGACGGCGCTGACCATGCACCTGGGCTTGCTGATGCAAAAAATGCCGCCGGAACCGGCGTTGCAGGAACGCGCCACGCAAATGAAAAACCTGCTGCACACGGTGATTGAAACCAACCGCAAAATGCAGCATCAGCTGTGGAACGACAAGCTGGAATTCCTCGGCGTGCGCGTGGCGCTGGGCGAACTGGTGACGCAGTTCGGCGAAGAGCACAAGATATCCGCCCGCGCCAGCCTGCCGGAAGAAGAACCGTGCTGCCCGCGCAGCCATCACGTGGTGCTGTTGCGGGTGCTGGAAGAAGGACTCAACAATATCGCCGCGCATGCGCAGGCCAGCGCGGTGGAGGTCATCGTTGACGATAACGATGACGAGATCATGCTGACCGTGAAGGATAACGGCGTCGGGCCTGGCGGGCAGGCCATCGATGGTCAAGGCAAGCATGGGTTGCGGGTGTTGCGGGAGCGGGCCGCGTATCTGGGCGGGACCGTGACGTTGGCTGCGGGTTCCGGCGGCGGGTCCGTGCTGACCGTGGTGCTGCCGAAGCCAGCGGTTTAAAAGCTCAATGCAATTTGACCAGCGGCGTGGAACGCTTGATCAGGAAGCGCGCCAGCGCCAGCACCGCCGTCCGCACTGTTCCCAGCACAGCCTGGTGATGCATCAGGTGCAAACTGGTGTACATCAGCCGCGCCACAAAACCGTCGACAAACCAGTTCAAGCCCTTCAGCGACCCCATCAGGCTGCCCACTGACGACGTCTGGCCGAACGACACCAGCGAACCATAGTCGCGGTACACGTACGGCAACGTGGATGCCGGCTTGCCGGCCGCTTCCCGTAAAAACCGCTCCGCCAGGTAATCGGCTTGCTGGTGCGCCGCCTGGGCGCGAGGCGGCACGGGTTTGCCGTCGGCCCCTTTGCAAAACGCGCAATCGCCCAGCCCATAAATGTATGGAAAACCCTGCACGGCCAGGTTGGCCGCCACGTCCAGCTGGCCGCCTTTCACGGTGGGCAAGCCCAGCGTGGCCAGCAAGTCCGGCGCCTTGATGCCGGCCGCCCATACGACGATGTCGGACGGGTAGCGCCCGCCCTCCTGCGTGGTGACGGCGTCCGGTGCAATCGCGGTGACGCGGGTATTGGTGACGACCTTGATGGCCCGCTCGCCCAGCAGGCGCAGCGCGGCGGCGGAGACCCGTTCCGGCAGCGGCGCCAGGATGCGGGGCGCCCCTTCCAGCAACGTGATGCGCACATCGCGCATGGCTTCCAGGTGGCCGAAACCGTATGATGCATAGACGCCGGTCGCTTCGCGCAATTCCGCCGCCAGCTCGACGCCCGTGGCGCCGCCGCCAATGATGACGATATCGACACCGGCTGAGCCGGGGCCGGTGCTGCCGGGCGCGGGACTGGCCGGGGTGGCGCCGCGGTCGGGCGCGGCACCCTGCCCCTTGCGCAGCGCGGCCTTGGTCAACAGTTTGAGCAACGTGAGGCGGAAGCGCTCCGCATCTTCCGTCGCATTAAGGGAAATCGTGTGTTCCTTGGCGCCGGGAACGCCAAAGTAATTTGACGTGCTGCCGACCGCCAGCACCAGCGATTCAAATGAAATCACCCGTTGCGGCAACACTTCTTCGTGCTCCGCCGTGGTGATGGCCGCCACCGTCAGGGTCCTGGCGTGGGGATCGAGCGCCGTCATCGGCCCGTAGGCAAACGTGAAGCCGTTGTCGTGCGCCAGCATCTGGTACGACAAGCCTTCCTGGTGGATATCCAGCGTACCCGCCGCCACCTCGTGCAGCGACGGTTTCCAGATGTGGTACAGGCGGCTGTCGACCAGCATCACCTGTTCGGGACCAAGCCGGCGGCCCAGCTTGCAGGCCAGCTCCAATCCGCCGGCCCCGCCTCCTACGATGACGATTTTGCTGTGCAATGGCGCTCCCTCATGGGTTGGTTCAGTCGTCCTTGTGATGGCCTTTGCCGTGGTGCTTGCCTTCGTGCTTGCCCTCGTGCTTGTCGTGATGCTTGTCGTGGCCATGACCATGATCGCCGCGGTCGCCGCGGTCGCCATAGTCGCCGTGGTGGCTTTCACGGTAGCGCGGCGCATAGTCATTGACGTACCAGTCGTCGCGCACGAAGTACACTTTGCGGCCGCAAGCGTTGTACTTGCCGCAGTGCTTCGACCATTTCTTTTCATGGCCCGGCGGCACGCGCAGGTACAGCGGCGCCTCGATCACGCGCACCGGGCGCTGGATGATGACAGGTTCCGCGTAAATCACGGGCGGCGGCGCCATGTTGCCGATATCGATACGGCCATAGAAGCCGGGCTGGCCGACGCTGATGGATACATTCTGTGCGCTGGCGGCTGCGGACACTGCCAGCAGGCTGGCTGCGATCAGGATCTTGTTCATGTTGATTTTATGGTCAGGTTATTCGAATTACTCAGGACTACGGCGTCATTGTAATATTTCCTGCTATCAACGTCTGTACGCTACCGTACATAAGGCAACTAAAAGTTAGCGATTGGCAACACCAAGCCGGTAAACCACGCCCATTGCGGCGTCGCGCGGTTCAATCCGCGCGCCACGCCTACGTCCACGGTCAGGCGCGGATGGGGGCTGTAGGCTGCCGCCGCCAGCAGTTGCGCGGTGGATGGCGTGCCGCTGCGGCGTGCGCCGGACCATTCCACCGTCGCACCCCATTGCGCGTTGACCGGCGTGGAAAACGATGCCGACATGCCGGTTTGTATCCGCCCTTCCCCGGGCGCACGGGCGCCGATGCGGGTGGCGTTCAGGTTGGCATCCATGTGGATCGCCCCGAAGTCGCGGCTGCAAATGCCGTTCACGGCATAATCGGCCTTGCCGCTGCCGATGCCGGTTTTCGCGGTTGGCGCCCGCGCAGTCCATTCCAGCCCGTATGCCTCGCCTTCGCCCGCCAGCCACGCGCGCTTCAGCGTGAATGCCGTATCGCCGGCGCCCCGTTCGCGCGCCATGCCGGGTTCGCGCTGCGATACCCACGCTTCGCCCCCCACCACCACGCCCCATTCCGGATTGAAGCCCAGCTTCAGGGCGTACGGCAGGCTGCTGCGGCGGGCGCCATGGTCACGCTGGCCCAGGCCGCCCAGTTCCAGTTCGAGCTGGCCGGGCGCCGGCAATTGCGCGGGACTGGAGACCGACGGGCGGTATGGCGTGACCGGGGGAGCATCGTCCGCATGGCTCGCCAGCGGCATCGTCAATAACAGGAAGATCGCGGCACTGCGCTGGCGCATCTGAACCTCCATATTGTCGTCAATTGTTGTGGGTCATGACAGCCTAGCATGCCCGGGAAAGCCATGCTAAACTAATAGTTAGATATCTAATGATTAGTCAGATAATATGTCACAGTCTAACGATGAACGCTTTGCCATAGCATTGCATACCACGGCGCGCCTGTGGCGCGTGGCGCTGGACCGCCGCCTGAAAGACCTGGGCATGGGCCAGGCCAGCTGGATGACGATAGCCACCGTGGCCAAGGGCGAACCGTTGTCGCAGACGGAACTGGCCAGCCGCATCGGCGTGGAAGACCCGACCATGGTGGCCATGATCGACCGCCTGGTGAAAGCAGGCCACCTGGTGCGCACGCCGTCCGAGACCGACCGCCGCGTGAAACTGGTGTCGCTGACCGATGGCGGCCGCGAGATTTATGCGCGCGTGAAAAAAGAAGCGGAAGCGTTCCGGCACGACATCCTGGGCGATGCCGACGCGGCGAAGCTGGCGGAGGTCGCGGACTTCCTGGAGGCCGTGCAGCGCAGGATCGAAGCGCAGCCATGACAGCCACGCCGGCGCAGCCGCAGCAAGCTCCAATCAACCGGCGCATGATCACCTTGTCGATCATGCTGGCCACCGTGATCCAGGCGCTGGACGGCACCATTGCCAACGTGGCGCTGCCGCACATGCAGGGCAGCCTGTCGGCGTCGCAGGACCAGATCACGTGGGTGCTGACGTCGTTCATCGTGGCGGCCGCGATCGCCACGCCGCTGACGGGCTGGCTGTGCGACCGTTTCGGCCTGAAAAACGTGTTCCTGATGTCGGTGGCCGGCTTTACGCTGGCGTCCGTGCTGTGTGGCCTGTCGATGAGCCTGGGCCAGATCGTCGGCGCGCGCCTGTTGCAGGGCGTGTTCGGCGCGGCGCTGGTGCCGCTGTCGCAATCCGTGCTGCTCGATATCAATCCCCGTGAAAAACACGGTTCCGCCATGGCGGTCTGGGGCATGGGCGTCATGATCGGCCCCATCCTCGGCCCCACCCTGGGCGGCTGGCTGACGGACAGCTATGACTGGCGCTGGGTGTTTTTCATCAACGTGCCGGTCGGCGCGCTGGCGTTTTACGGCATCTGGAAATACATCCGCCCCACCGCCGCGACGCGCCGCATGCGTTTCGACGTGTTCGGCTTCGCCACGCTCAGCCTGGCCATCGGCGCACTGCAAATGCTGCTGGACCGGGGCGAACAGAATGACTGGTTCGCGTCAACGGAAACGTGGGTGGAAGCCGTGGTGCTGGCGCTGTCGTTTGCGTGGTTTGCCGCGCACACCGCGTTTTCGCCGGCCGGCAGCACGTTCTTCAATTACCGCCTGCTGAAAAATGCGAATTACGTCAGCGGCCTGCTGTTCATTTTCATTGTCGGCATGGTGCTGTTCGCCACGCGCGCATTGACGCCGACCCTGCTGCAAGGCTTGATGGGTTACCCCGCCACGGTGGCGGGTCTCGTGACGGCGCCAAGCGGGCTGGGCACCATGGTCGCCATGCTGATCGTGGGCCGCCTGGTCGGCAAATTCGACGTGCGCCTGCTGCTGGCCACCGGTTTTGCCATCACGGCCTTTTCGCTGTGGCAAATGAGCGACTACACGCTGGTGCTGTCGACGCACGACATCATCTGGCCGGGCGTGATCCAGGGGCTGGGACTGGGCCTCGTGTTCGTGCCGCTGTCGACCGCCACCTTCGCCACCCTGCCGGCCGAATTGCGCGCCGACGGTACCGCCATTTACAGCCTGGTGCGCAATATCGGCAGCAGTGTCGGCATCGCGCTGGTGCAAACGCTGTTGGTGCGCAATACGCAGACCGTGCACGCGGCGCTGGTGGCACGGGCCGTGGTGACGGACACCACGCCGGACGCGCTGAACTTGCTGAACCTGGAAGTGACCCGGCAGGCGTCGATGATCGCCTATGTCGACGATTTCTGGCTGATGACGATATTGACCCTGGCCGCGATTCCGCTGCTGGTGCTGGTGCGCCAGCCGGCCAAAAGCGCCGCCGCCAAACCCGACCCCGCCGCCAGCCACGCGGCCATGGAGTAACGAACATGCCATTGCATACGCTCCGGCGACCTGTTGCCTTAGCCTGCCTCGGCGCTCTGACGGCGCTGGGCCTGGCCGGCTGTGTTTCCATCCCGGCCGACCACACGCCGCCGGGCAAGACCGCCCCGCACGCAATACCCGCGTCGCTGGCCGCCATCGGCGCCGCCGACATCCGGCTGGCCCGCGACGGCTGGCCCGACGCGAACTGGTGGCAAGCTTATGGCGATCCGCAACTCGATGCGCTCATCGCGGCCGCGCTGGCGTCCAGTCCATCGCTGGATGCCGCCGCCGCGCGCATCGCGCAGGCGCAGTCGGTGCAAGCCCATGCCGCCGCGGAAGGCGGTCTGGCGGCCGGCGTCACCGGCAACGCCAACCGCCAGCGCTATTCCGCCACCGGCCTGCTGCCCGCGCCGATCGGCGGCAGCTGGTTCACCGAGGCATCGGTACGCATCGAAACCCGCTATGACTTCGACTGGTGGGGCAAGCACAAGGCGCAAGTGGCCGCGGCCGCGGGCGACGTGCAGGCGCGCCGCGCGGAGCTGGCGCAAGCGGAACGGGCGCTGGCCGCCGCCCTCGCGCAAAGCTATTTCCGCCTGCAAGGCGGTTGGGCGCACCGCGCCAACCTGGCGCTGCGCATGGCGGCGCAACGGGACGTCATTGCCGACACCGAAAAACGCGTGGCGCACGGCCTGGCCGTGGCCGATGAAGCGCGCCGCGCGCAGGCGGACCTGGCGCTGCTGGCCCGCGATGCGGCGGCCATCGATGGCGCCAACCTGCATGAGCGCGAAGCATTGCGCGCGCTGGCCGGCGGCGCCGGTGCGGCCGGCCTGATCGCTTCGCTGGCGCCGCGCGCATTGCCCGCTGCCGCCCCCGCGCTGCCGTCGCAACTGGGCATGGAACTGCTGGCGCGCCGCCCGGATTTGCAGGCAGCCCGCTGGCGCGTGGAAGCATCGCTGAACCGCATCGATGCCGCCAGGGCCGCGTTTTACCCGGATATCGACATGGCGGCCGGCATCGGCCTGAATACGATTTCACTGGAACGCCTGCTGACGCTCCCCAGCCGCACCTTCATGGCGGGACCGTCGATCGCCCTGCCCCTGTTCGACAGCAAGCTGCTGGCGGCACAGCTCGACAGCGCGCGCCAGCAGCGCAACGCCCTGGTGGCCGACTACAACCAGGCCGTGCTCGATGCCGTGCGCATGGTGGCACAGGATGCCGCCACCGTGCAGGCGTTCGATGGGCAATTGTCCGAACAGCAGGCCGCGATTGCCGTTTTGTCCACGCAGCTAGCCACAGTACAGCGCCGCGTGGACGCCGGGCTGTCCGGCCGCCGCGCCGCGCTCGATGCACAACTGACGCTGCTGGGCTTGCAGGACCAGCAGCTGCAACTGCGGCAGGCCCAGGCGCTGGCGCATGTCGCCTTGATCCATACACTGGGCGGCGGCTACCAGGCCGCGCCCTTATCAGTACCCGCACTGTCCCAACACCCATGAGCACCGCCATGACCACCGAGACCCCGAATCCGCAGCGCCGCAAGCGCGCCCTGGCCGCCATCACCATTGCCTTTATCCTTGCCGGCGCGGCCTACGGCGTGTATTACAAGACCACGCTGTCGCACTACCAGGAAACCGATAACGCCTACGTGGGCGGCAACCTGGTGACCCTGTCGTCGCAAGTGGCGGGCAACGTGGTGGAAATCGGCGCCGATGAAACGCAGCTGGTCCAGGCGGGCGCACCGGTCGTGAAGCTGGACCCGGCCGATGCCGACGTGGCGCTGCAGCAGGCGCAAGCCAGGCTGGGCGCCACCGTGCGCCAGCAGCGCCAGCGCTATGCGGACGTGGCGCAATTCGACGCCGCCATTGCGCAGCGCAAGCTGGCGCTGGCCAACGCGCAGGAAGACCTGGCGCGCCGCGTGCCGCTGGCGGCCGACCATACGGTGTCGGGCGAAGACGTTGCCCATGCGCGGCAAGCCGTGGCCAATGCCAAAGCCGCCGTGTCCGTGGCTGAAAAACAGGCGCTGGCGGCGCAAGCGGGCGTGGCTGGCGTGGCGCTGGCCGACCATCCGGCCGTACAGGCCGCGCGGGCCGAATACATTGCCGCGTGGCTGGCCGTGCGGCGCAATGCGGTGGCGGCCCCCGTCTCCGGTTACGTGGCGCGCCGCAACGTGCAAGTGGGCGCCCGCGTGACGCCGGGCCAGCCGCTGCTGGCCATCGTGCCACTGGACCAGTTGTGGGTGGATGCGAACTTCAAGGAATCCGAACTGCGCGACATCCGCATTGGGCAACCCGCCACCATCGAGGCGGATTTATACGGCAGCAAAGTGGTCTACCACGGCAAGGTGCTGGGCCTGTCGGCCGGCACCGGCAGCGCGTTTTCCGTGCTGCCGGCGCAAAACGCCAGCGGCAACTGGATCAAGGTGGTGCAGCGCGTGCCGGTCCGCATCGCGCTCGACCCGCGCGAACTGGCCGCGCATCCGCTGCGCATCGGGCTGTCGACCACGGTGACGGTCGATATCCACCATACCGACGGGCCCATGCTGGGCAGCGCGATGCCGCCGGCGCCCGTGTATCAGACCAGGGTGCTGGAGCAGCCATTGCAGCAGGCGGGGGTGGCGGCGGATGGGGTGATTGCGCGGAATATGTGAGTTCGTTTACGGGCGGGACGCGTCTTGAAGACACGCTAATACCTTGCGTCCCGGATAATCATTTCTGTTCGGGTAAGCCAGGCGATGGTAGCAGGTCCAATAACTCGTTATGCGCCGATCAAGCGTCGCCAGATAGCCGGGATTTTCTTCAGCGAACGCCGCAAGCAACGAAGTGTCGCGCGACATGATGCCATGAGCGACGTCATCAGCAATTTCGACAACATATTCCCCCGCTAGCTGGACGATATAGGGCGTCAGCCAATAGGCCTCGCTGCCTAACAGATAGCTAAGGCATTCCTGACGCAAGTAGCCGTCATAGTGCCGCGTCCCCAGACATGCGAATACGAGTTGATCGATGCCTTGCGCATCGATCAGCTTTCGGCGCAACAATTCAGGACTGTAATAGAGCCGATAAGGAATCTGCAGGGTCTCGTGATCGACGCTGACCTTGAACGCGTGGCGCGGCGGGTGCATTTCACCTTTTCGTACCAAGGAAAGAACATCGCGCGCAACGGGCCGCAATCGGGCCGGAATTCCCATCGTCTCGTCGCATCTCGGTTCGCAAGTGAAAGTAAACACGATAACCCTATATTAAAAAATTTGCCTTGAATCGGACGTGCGCCGGGCAGTTACTAACCCAGGACTCCAACGGCGTGGCCGCGCCGCACTGGGAACTTGGCTGTGCAGCCCCCCCTCCCGAGGCCCGTATTTGCAAACATGCTCAAATCGAGTGCTCAAACGTGCTCAAATTTCCTTAATCCTGCTCTTTTTTGGAAACTTGCAGGGAACTCTTTTCGCTACCTGCTGTCTAAATGATTACGTGCCAGGATTTGAGCACGTTCGAGCATAAAAGAAGCAAGTTTAAGGAAGGAGAAGAGCATGTTAGCCACTACGAGCCTGCAGATACCTGCCCCGATGCTGCTCCAATTTTTATCCTATGTGGAATTGCACTGTCACGGCATGGAGCCGGCCTTTGCCGCCAGCGAAGCGCTTAAACAATGGATGGAGCGCCGCAAACGCGGCGAGACCGGAGAGACGGAACCTGCGCCTGGCGGCTTTCGCTGGAAAACATTGTACCTGCCCGAAGGCACCCGGCTGCAGGTGGAAGGCCGCAGCGACGCCGGTTTCGCCTATGTGGCCGGCGACCAGTTGGTCTGGCGGGGCGAGCGCACCACACCGAACCAGTTTGCCCGCATGGCGCTGGGTTACCCATGCAATGCCTGGCGCCACATACTGATTACCATGCCGTGGGATACGCGCCCGGTTCCCGCGTCGCTCATCCGGCGGGATCCCCATTCGCCGGCGTTCGTCCCCACGCCGCAGCAAGTGCCCGGCGTGGTTGGCCGCAGCGCCAGCGGCAGTTTCCTGCCACGCCGAAGGCTCACGCTGCTCACTTATCCCAAGCTGTGGCCTGACTTTGAGCGCAGAGAAGCCCGCCACGAACGCCGCATCGGCGCGGAACGGCGGGTGGTCGACGCACTATGGGAAGATTAGCAGGCCGCTTCAATGCGGCGCTCCCACCTGCCCCACCTCCTGCTCCAGCACCCTCACCGCCGCCTGCGACTGCGCAATCACCTTCCCCGCAATCCTTGCCCGCATCTGCTGCACGCGCCCCGCCGCCTCGGCTTCCAGCACGATCGGCGTCAGCACCTGCCGCGCCGATTCGTGGAATGCCACGGCCACCTGTTCCAGCTGCGCGATGTACGAGTTCTCCGCTTCCTTCAGCCGCTTGCGCAACTCATCCTCGAATGCGCGGCGCTTGTCGCGGATTTCCGAGCGCTTGCGCTTGCCCGCGTCGGCGAACCATTTGAAGGCGCCGGCCAGCAGCACCGCGCCGCCGACGAACGGCGCCACCGGCACCACCACTGGCATGATAACGGCCACGCCGAACACGTAGGCCGCCGTGCCGGTGCCGGCGGCGGCCATGGCGCCGCCCATCAACGTGATGTTGGCGGCGGTTTCCGCCTTGTTGGCCAGCCGCGTGCCGATGCGCAGGCGCGGCATCAGCTTGGCCAGCGCGGCGTGGTGTTCGCGGTGGAATACCGTGTTTTGCTGCAGCCGCATGTCCGACTGGAACAACCGCAAATCGTGGTTCAGCAAATTCAACGCCTCTTCCTTGCGCCGCACCACGCGGTCCAGGCGGCGCTCCATCTCCTGGCCGAACTGGTTGCGGCCGATGCTGTCCCACACGTCGCCTTCTTTCCATTGGTCCGTATTCAGGCGGTCGGTAATGGCCAGTTCGATCGCATTGCCCGCGTCATGCACGGCGTCGTCGATGTCTTGCCACAGCGTGCTGCGCTCATGCGCGATGCGGGCATCGACCAGCGCCAGGCGCTGCTGCACTTGGCGTTTCAGATCCATGGCGGCCGCCACCAGCGATTCCGCCTGCGCCGCCAGTGCAACCTGCACTTCCGCATGCTCCTGGTACGCCAGCACGCCGGCCTGGATGGTGTCGGCGGCCCGCTGCGCCTGTGCGCGCAATTGTTCGATATCGAGTTTGCCCGACTGGTAGCGGCGCGCGCTGTCGATCAGTTCGACGTTGCCGGTCTGGCGCCCGAATTCCACGACGGTATCCGTCAGCGACCGGCCCCGCACCAGCTTGCGCGCCTGGTCGCCGATATTGGCCAGCAGGTTGCGCTCATCTTCCAGCGGCATATCCGCCAGCTCATCGACACGCAACCGGATGCCCAGCGCTTTCGCAACTTTGCCGGCCAGTGCCCGCGCCTTCCCGTTTTGCAGCGCAATCAATGGGCGCAACAAGGCGAACGCGCCTTCGCGCGCCTGGTGGTCGACGCCGACCGCGCTGCGCGCCAGCGCCTGCAACGCCCAGTCCACGCTGACGCCCGATTCGATGGCATTCAAGACCAGCGCATTGAACACGGCCGAAGCCTTGCCTTCGCCCGCCAGTTCCGTCACGGCGGCAAATTGCGCGAGGTTGGGCGCGCCGTCGGCCGCGGCGATCGCGCCTACCGTGCGCGCCAGCGCCGAACCGAAACTGTGGTCGGCGGATAAGTGTTCGTCCAGCGTACGGACGTCGATCAAATGTTCAGGCTCCATGCTGAAACATTATAGTTCCCATGATTTTCCCGGCAAGCACGCTACGATTTGCCGTCCGCCATATCAGCTATAGCGGCGCATCCGTCGACAGGAACAAGGTTTCCTTGATCTCTTCCATCACCACGTAACTCTTGGACTGCGCGGCGCCCGGCAATTGCAGCAGCATGTCGCCCAGCAGCTTGCGGTATTCCGCCATTTCGTGGATGCGGGCCTTGATCAGGTAATCGAAGTCGCCCGATACCAGGTGGCATTCCTGCACTTCCGGGATGCGCAGCACTTCGCGCCGGAATTGCTCGAACATCGACGCGGATTTCGTGTTCAGCGTGATTTCCACGAACACCAGCAATTTCGCCCCCAGTGCCGGCGCACTGATGCGCGCATGGTAGCCCGTAATGACGCCATCCCGCTCCATGCGCTTGACCCGCTCGATGACGGGCGTGATCGACAAGCCCACCTGTTCGCTGAGCTCTTTCATGGAGACGCGCGCGTCTTCCTGCAGGATGCGCAGGATCTTGCGGTCCAGCTTGTCCAGCGCACGGACGGATTCCTTTTGAGTTCGCATGAATTCTTCCTGTTTTACAAGAAATATACAGTAACAAATACTAGTAAAACATAAATACCATAGCGGTATCAACTAATCCAACATCTATATCCAGAGGAAGCATATGCGTATCGTTATTCTCGGCAGCGGCGTGATCGGTGTAACCAGCGCGTATTACCTGGCCCAGGCTGGCCACGACGTGACGGTATTGGACCGCCAGCCGGCCTCCGCCCAGGAAACCAGCTTCGCCAATGCCGGCCAGATTTCCCCCGGCTATGCTTCCCCGTGGGCCGCGCCCGGCATTCCGCTGAAAGCCATGAAGTGGATGGTGCAGCGCCACGCGCCGTTGGCGATCCGTCCGGACGGCACGCTGTTCCAGTTGCAATGGATGTGGCAAATGCTGCAGAACTGCAATGCCGAACGCTATGCGGTGAACAAGGAGCGCATGGTGCGCCTGGCTGAATACAGCCGCGATTGCTTCAAGGCGCTGCGCGCCGCCACCGGCATCGAATATGAAGGCCGCCAGCAAGGCACCACGCAGCTGTTCCGCACCCAGCAGCAACTGGACGGCGCCGCCAAGGATATCGATGTATTGAAAGAAACCGGCGTGCCGTTTGAATTGCTGACGCGCGACCAGCTGGTCAACGCCGAGCCGGGCCTGGCCCGTTCCAAGGACCGCCTGGTGGGCGGCCTGCGCCTGCCGAACGATGAAACCGGCGATTGCCAGCTGTTCACGTCGCGCCTGACCACGATGGCCGAGCAACTGGGTGTCAAGTTCCGCTACAACGTCAACATTTCCGGCCTGGCCATGGCTGGCGACGAAGTCAAGGGCGTCATGACGGAATCGGGCCTGGTGGAAGCGGACAGCTTTGTCGTCGCGCTGGGCGCCTATTCCACGCAATTGCTGGCCGACATCGTCAAGATCCCCGTGTACCCGCTGAAGGGCTATTCGATCACCGTGCCGATCGTCAATGCCGACGCGGCGCCGACGTCGACCATCCTGGACGAAACGTACAAGATCGCCGTGACCCGCTTCGACGACCGCATCCGCGTGGGCGGCATGGCGGAAATCGCCGGTTTCGACAAGCGCCTGAACCCGCGCCGCCGCGAAACCCTGGAAATGGTGGTCAACGACTTGTTCCCCGGCGCCGGCGATACGGCCAAGGCGTCGTTCTGGACCGGCCTGCGCCCGATGACCCCGGACGGCACGCCCGTTGTCGGCCGCACCGGCGTGCGCAACCTGTTCGTCAACACGGGCCACGGCACCCTGGGCTGGACCATGTCGTGCGGTTCCGCGCAATTGCTGGCCGATATCATGTCGGCCAAGCGTCCCGCCATCAAGGCAGACGACCTGTCGGTCAGCCGCTACAGCCGCGAGCGCATCACGGGCCGTCCGGAACTGGTGAACGCGTAAAAAGCGGCGGCCGATGTGCCGCCGCCACGCGCGCCCCTGTTCCACCATCCTTCCATTGTGGGAGCCGTGGGGCGTGCGTATAATTTTTTACATGAACAAACTCGAAGCCTACGGCCATATCGCGGCCCTTGCGATACGCGGCGACCTCGTCTTCCCTACCAGTGTCAATGCGGCGTTGCGCGTGCAACTCGCGCTGGACGACCCCGACTGCCCCATCGAAGAAGCCATCCGCCTGGTGCTGCAAGAGCCCCAACTGGCGGCGCGCACGGTGGCGCTGTCGAATTCCGCCATGTTCAACCGCACCAGCGGCCCGGAAGTGGTCAACGTGCGCTCGGCCATCATGCGCATCGGCTACCACAACCTGTTCGCGCTGGCGGCGGCCATGGTGGTGCGCTCGTTCGGCGCCAAGATCGCCAACCCCGACGTGCGCGCCAAGGCCGAGCAGCTGTGGCAGCACACGGTGCACGTGGCGTGCCTGGCGCGCGTCCTGTCGCGCGAAGTGACGGGCGCCAACCCCGATACGGCGCTGTTCGCGTCCATCGTGCATGAAGTGGGCAATTTCTATCTGCTGTCGCGCGCCGACGAGTTCCCCGGCCTGCTCGACGACGATCCCGACAACTGGCAACCCGCCAGCGAAGAAATCATCACGCGCGAAGTGCTGGCCAAGCTGAATGTGCCGGAAACCGTCAGTACCGCGATCCAGAGCCTGCGCGACGGCTTCCTGCAAATTCCACCGGAAACCTTGCTCGATACGCTGATCCTGGCCAATCAACTGGCCCCCGTGGCGTCGCCGATGGCGCCGCCGCCGCGCGAATTGCCGCCGCAGGGCGACTCCGTGATCGACCTGTTCATCGACGATGAACTGATGGAACGCATCATGTCCGAAGCGGAACGCGATGCGGCCGCGATGAACGCGGCGCTGCTGGTATAAGCAACCTCAGGTTATACCGGCAAGCGCGGCAAGAACTGCACCGGCTGCACGTCAGCCCCCTGCCCCTCTCGCTGGCGAGGCAACAGCTTCGCCAGCGTCAACCCATCGAGCACCTGCAAATACGCCTCAGTCGCTTCCTTCAGCTTGACCTTCAGATAACAATTCCCGTCCAGCACGCACGAATTATTCTCGGTGTCGAAACACTCGGCCATGAAGAAGTCGGACTCGCTCTGGCGCACCACGGCGCCGATATTGATCTCTTCCGGTTCCTTGCCCAGCCGCAGGCCGCCGTTGCGGCCACGGACGGTTTCCACCAAGCCGGTCACGCCCAGTTGGTGGATCACCTTGGTCAAATGATTTTTTGAAATGTCGTGCAAGTCCGCGATATCCTGGATCGTGACCAGGCGGTCGCGGTGCATCCCCAGGTAAATCAGCGATCGCAGCGTGTAATCGGTAAACGAAGTCAGTCTCATTGCAATGTGGGCCGTTCAGCGTCGTGCAAGCGGGTTCGGCGTCGGCTCCCCTACCTTGTGCAGCAAGTTGCGGTCGATGTGATGGAACGGCTCGTTTTCCTTGCCGCGAATCAGCATCACAGTATCTTCTTCATAGCCCCACGTGCCATCGTCATTGATGGTGACCTTGATCCGGTACTCGACGGTCTTGAAACCATATTCGAGGAACGGGTTGGAACGGATGCCATAGGTTTCCGAAGCGCGCTCGGCCACCAGTTCAAACGTGGTCGCATCCGGCGCCGCCGTGCCCGAAGCCATCGCGATCTGGCCGCGGGGAATCGCCAGCGTCTGGATCACGGTGTTGGTGGCCGGTTCCCACAGCCAGTAGCCGACCTGTTCATGATAAGTCTTGACCTGGTCCGGCTTGGTAATGAAGATCGTATAGCGCAGCCCGTAAAACAGTTGCGGGCCATTGGTCACCGGGTCGATCGGCTGCAATTCGATGCGCTCGACATACGCCTGTTTGCGCGGACCATCCTTTTTCGGCTTGATGTCGAGGCCGCGCTCACCTTCCCAGATCCCGGCCATGGCCGTCAGCGGGCCCAGGTTGGCCAGCGTGTTCACGTCCACATCGGACGGTTCGGTATAGATATCGTCAGAAAATTCACTCATGGCGCAGGATAGCAGGTCGCTGAAAGTTGCAGTGCGTCCATTCTAATGCAACTACGCTTATACGACACTCCACTCCGGCTGCGCCGCGTCGGCTTGCCCTTCCAGCATGCCCTGAATCAGTTCCGGCGCCACCGGGCGGCTGAACAGGTAGCCCTGCATGTCGTGGCAGCCACTCTCGTGCAGGAAACTGCGCTGTTCCGTGGTTTCCACGCCTTCGGCGATCACGCGCAGCTGCAGCTGGTGCGACAGCGAAATAATCGCGCGGGCGATGGCCTGATCGTCGCTGTTGGTGTCGAGGTCGCGCACGAACGATTTATCGATTTTCAGGCTGCTGATCGGGAACGATTTCAACGCGGCCAGGCTCGAGTAACCGGTGCCGAAATCGTCGATCGACAGCGAAATACCCATGGCTTTCAATTCCCGCATCTTCGCCACGGATTGCTGCAAGTCGCGCATGATCAGGCTTTCCGTGACTTCCAGCTCCAGCCAGCGGGGATCGAGGCCGGAAATTTCCAGCGCGCGGCGCACCCGCGCCACCAGGCGCGCATCGTCGAACTGGCGCGGCGACACGTTGACGGAAATCGTAATTGCCGGCAATCCCATGTCTTGCCATGCGCGGCCCTGGCGGCACGCCGTCAGCAACACCCATTCGCCAATGGCGACAATGGCGCCGCTTTCCTCTGCCAGCGGGATGAACTGGTCGGGCGGCATCATGCCCCGTTCCGGGTGGCGCCAGCGCAGCAGCGCTTCGACGCCGAACACCTGCCCCGTTTCCAGCCGCACTTTCGGCTGGTATTGCACGATGAATTGTTCGCCGTGCAACGCCGTGCGCAAGCCTTCCATCAGCGCCAGTTTTTCTTCCAGGCTGGCGTTCATTTCCTGCGTATAGAACTGCACGTTGTTCTTGCCCGTATCCTTGGCGCGGTACATGGCCGAATCGGCGTTCATCAGCAAGGTGTCCGGATCGCTGCCGTCGCGCGGATACATGGCCACGCCGATGCTGCACGACACCTGCACCGGCTGTCCGTCCAGCACCACGGGGCGCACCACGGCTTCCCGTATCTTGTCCAGCAACAGCATCAGCGCGCCTTCGCTGTCATGCTGTTCCGGCAACACCAGCACGAATTCGTCGCCGCCGAAGCGCCCCACCGTATCGTGGCGGCGCACGCAGCCCACCATGCGCGAGGCGACTTCCTTCAGCAATTCATCGCCGGCCGTGTGGCCCAGTCCGTCGTTGACCAGTTTAAAACTGTCGAGGTCAATGAAGGCCACCGCCACTTCGCGGTCGTTGCGCTCGCCATGCAGGATGGCCTGGCGCAGGCGGTCGTCGATCAGGCTTCGGTTCGGCAAGCCCGTCAGCGTGTCATGGTGCGCCATGTGCACGATGCGCTCTTCGGCCAGCTTGCGCTCGCTGATGTCGCGCACGATGGCCACCACGCCATCGGCCACCGCCACCACTTGCCAGTGCAGCCAGCGGGCATGCAGTTGCGGCATGGTGTTGTGCAATTCCTCTTCATAAATGCCGCCCTTGGACATGATGCGTTCCAGCTCGGCGAAGATGCCGTTGTGGCGCGCCTGCGGCAGCCATTCGCTGACTGTCATGCTTTGCAATTGTTCGCGCGACAGGCCGGTCAGCTTTTCCGCCCGGCGGTTGGTCGTCACGATGCGGAAATCCGTCACGGCGCCCTTGCGGTCGCGCTCGCCCTGCAACACGAAGAATGCATCCATGTTGGCTTCCGACGCGGCGGCATACGTTTCGTTGGCGCGGCGGATGCGGCGGCGCGCCCGCGCGCCCTGCCATGCCCAGTACCACGCCATCGACGCCAGCACCACCAGCACGGCGCTGGCGATGCCCGCTTCCATCAGGCTGTTGCGGCGGCGCTGTTCGAATTCCGCCATTTGCTCGCGCTCGGACAGCCCGGCCAACGCCAGCAGCGGGAAACCCTGCAGTTGCCGCGCCGTCGCATAGCGCCGCACGCCATCCCATGAATGGGTGGCCGGCGCGCCGACTTCCGCGCGCAAGTCGATCTGGTCGCCCCACGAAACCTTGTCGCCCGTACGCAGCGCGCGCACCACGCCGTCATTGCCGACCAGGGCCATGACGCCCTGCTCGCCCTGGCGGCGGCGCTCGTAACCGGCCGTGAAATAGCCGGGATCGACTTCGATCACGACCACGCCGCCAAACTGGCCATCCGGCTCATTGATGCGGCGCGTGAAATGCAGGCGCGGGTCGCCCGTCGCGTCATCGAGCTGGGTTTCGCCGACGCGCACGTCCTGCCCCGCCGTATCGCGATGGAAGCGGAAATACGGTTGCGTGCCGACCGACAGCGCGCGGGAAGCGGGATTGCGCGCCACGATGCGGCCCTGCGCATCCGCGATGCTGACCGTGAACACCAGGCCGGATGGCAGCAAGCCATGCAAGTTCAGTTCGGACAATGCGCCGGCCGCACCCTTGCGTTCCACCGCATAGCCGACCACGCGCAGCGTCTGTTCGATGCCGCCCAGGTTGCGCGCCACTTGCGCTTCATAGGTGTCGGCCAGTTCCTGCACGGATTCCGCGGCGCCCGCGCGGGCGGCCTGCCGCTCGATGTTAATGAAATGAAAAGTGAACGCCCAGATCGCCCCCACCAGCAGCGCCGTCGTCAGCGGCAGCGTCACATAGGTTTCCAGCGCGAGGCGCATCCATTTACTGCGCGCGGTCAGGCCGCGCGTACCCTGCCCAGGCGCCATTAATTCACCACCAGTACTGCGCGCACTGAGCGGTCCAGCGCGGAGCGGTCGATATAGCCGATCAGGGCGGGGTTTTGCGCCACCTGGCGGCGCACACTGGCATTGCCGGCCACTTCACGGGGTGGCTGGCCGCGGCCCGTGAAAATGTTGCGGCTCCAGTGTTCTTTTAATTGTTCCGGGCTCAGTTCGGCCACCTGGCTGTAAAACAGGTCGCGCTGTTTCGAACCGATGCGCTGGTCCAACGCGATGGCGGCGCCGCCGTGGGGGAAACGGGCGCCGGGTGCGAGGAAAATGCCGGCGACCTGGTCGCGGCGCAATTCAGTGACGGGACTCTTGGCCGAGACAATGACCACCAGGTCGCTGGACGGTACGGCGTGTGCGGAAGGCGCAGCGGCAGCAATGCAGGAAAGCATGGCGGCGGCAAAGCGTCGGACGTGACGTGCTTTTGGCATGGGAAATCTTTTCCAAATAGGGCGCGCACGTGCACCTTACTGCGGGAACCGGGCGCAAACCCAGCACTCTAATGCAATTGCTAGTAACTGTCGATTAATTTCTAAATTTCACTACCCATTTCCATTATGGAAACATTAATGTGGCCGGAAAAATAAAAAAAGCAAGGCCGAAGCCTTGCTTTTTTGCTTACTGGGCTTTACCGCCCAGGGTGATTACGACTTCGACGCCAGGATGCCGCCCTGGCCCGCGCCGCTCGACAGAGCCTTCAGTCGCAGGTCGCTGTCGGTGGCCGCCAGGTCCGCCGCGCCATTCAGCTTGGTCGCGTCGAATTGGCTGATGGCGCTCGCCAAGGTTGCCACAGCGTTGTTGACGCTGCCGCCCGCATCCAGGGTCAGCGATGCGGCCGTTGCCGGCGCCGCGCTGCCGAAGGCTGCGATGGACTGCACCAGGCCGCCGACATTGCCACGCAGGTCGGAAACATCCGCCGCCACGTTGCTGCCGGAGAACCAGACGTCGGCTGCCGCATGCGATTGGCCGTCGGCGGTTTCATACGTCGACGTCATGCCGATGATGTTGCCGTTATTCAGCGACACATCGTTCTTCGCATCCAGGCTCAGGCTGGTGATGCTCAGGTCAGCCAGCGATTTCAGTTCGCTTGCATCGCTGACGCCATCGGCATTGCCATCCACCCACACTTTCAGGCTGCCGAAGGCGGCATCGGCGCTGGTCAGCTTGCCGTCGCCATTGCTGTCGAGTTCAGCCATGGCCTGGTAGCCGTTGGCGGCTTTCTCGCCGTTGGCCAGCGTCGTGCCGGAACCGAACAGTTCGGTGCCATCGTCGATGGAACCATTGCCGTTGCGGTCCAGTGCCAGCAAGCCGTCGCCGCCGCCCACCCAGCCGGTGCCAACCTTGTCGCCGGAACCCAGCATGTCGAACTGCACACCGGCGCTGAATGCCAGCGTTTCGATGCCGTTGCCGTTCAGGTCCAGCACGATCGGCGTGTACAGCGCGGTCGACAGTGCATCGATCTGGTCGGTGTTCAGGCCGGCGGTCTGCATCGTCGTCAGCGACGTCACCTGCAACGTCGTCAGGTTCGAGATCTGCAGCGTGGTCAGGCCGGCAAACTGCGCCGAATCCAGGCCGCGGATCGCCGACGTCTTCAGCGCGCGCACATCGGTGGTTTCCAGTGCCGCCAGTTGCAGCGTGGTGAGGCCGGTCATTTGCTTGCTGCTCAGCGAAGCAAACTGCACGGTCGTCATCGCGATCAACTGGTCGGTGTTCAGGCCGGCGATCTGCGTGGTCGACAGCGAAGCGATCACGTTCGACTTGATGGCCGCCACATCGTCTTCTTCCATCGCGCCGATCTGCGACGACGACAAGCCCGCGGCTTGCGTGGTGGACAGCGCCGCCACCTGCGTGGTGGACAGGCCAACCATCTGGTCCGTCGTCAGCGCGGTAATCTGCGTCGACTTCAGGCCGCCCAGCGCATTGGTCTTGATGGCCGCCACGTCTTCGGTACCCAGTGCCGCCACCGAATCGGTTGCCAGCGCACCCAGTTGCAGCGACGTCAGCGCCGCCACTTGCGTGTCGGTCAGCGAAGCGGCTTGCGTGGTGCTCAGGTTGCCGATCACCGCCGTGCTCAGCGCGGTGATTTGCTGCGTCGTCAGTTCCGTCAGCTGGCCGGTGGAAATCGCCGACAGTTGCGTCGATTTCAGCGCGGCAATCACGTTGGTCTTCAGCGTATCGATATCGTCGGACGACAGCGCGCCGATGGTATCGGTGGTCAGCGAAGCCAGCTGCGCGCTGGTCAGGCCGGCCAGTTGCGTGCTGTTCAACGCAGCCAGTTGCGACGAGCTGATGCCAGTCGACATCTGCTTGGTGGTCAGTGCGCCGATCTGGTTGCTGGTCAGCGCATCGATCTTGTCGGTCGTCAGGCCGGCCAGTTGCGTGGTCGACAGCGACGCCAGCACGTTGGTCTTGATCGCGGCCAGATCGGTTTCTTCCATCGCACCGATCTGCGCCGAGGTCAGGCCCGACGCTTGCAGCGTGGTCAGTGCCGCCACTTGCGTGGTGGAGAGGCCTTCCACCTGGTCGGTGGTCAGCGCGCCGATGTGCGTGGACTTCAGGCCGCCCAGCGCATTGGTCTTGATCGCCGCCACGTCTTCCGTGCCGAACGCGGCCAGCGCGTCGGTAGCCAGTGCCGCCAGTTGTGCCGAACCCAGCGCCGCCACTTGCGTGTCTTCCAGCGACGCGGCCTGCATGGTGCTCAGGTTGCCGATCACGGACGTGCTCAGCGCCGCCACTTGCTGCGTGGTCAGTTCAGTCAGCTGGCCGGTCGTGATGGCCGACAGCTGGCTGGACTTCAGGGCAGCGATGACGTTGGTTTTCAGCGTATCGATATCGTCGGACGACAGCGCGCCAATGGTATCGGTGGTCAGCGAAGCCAGTTGTGCGCTGGTCAGGCCGGCCAGTTGCACGCTGTCCAGGGCCGCCAGTTGCGACGAGCTGATGCCCGACGAAATCTGCTTGGTGGTCAGCGCGCCCACTTGCACGCTGGTCAGCGCCGACACCTGGTCGGTGCCGATGCCGGCCAGTTGCGTGGTCGACAGCGACGCGATCACGTTCGACTTGATGGCGGCCAGGTCGGCGTCTTCCATCGCACCGATCTGCGCCGACGTCAGGCCGGCGGCCTGCAAGGTCGTCAGTGCGGCAACCTGGTTGGTGCCCAGGCCCACCACCTGGTCGGTGGTCAGCGCGCCCACTTGCGAGGACTTCAGGCCGCCCAGCGCATTGGTCTTGATGGCGGCCACGTCTTCGGTGCCCAGCGCAGCCAGGGTATCGGTACCCAGCGCTGCCAGTTGTGCCGACGTCATGGCGCCAACTTGCGTGTCGCTCAGCGCGGCGGCCTGGTTGGTGTTCAGGCTGCCGATGACAGCCGTCGTCAGCGCCGCCACTTGCAGCGACGTCAGTTCACCCAGTTGCACCGTGGTCAGCGCGGACACCTGGCTCGATTTCAGCGACGAGATCACCGAGGTTTTCAGCGAGCCGATCGCATCGGTGGAAATCGCGCCGATGGTGTCGGTGGTCAGCGCGGCGAATTGCGCGCTGGTCAGGCCGGACAGTTGCAGGCTGTTCAGGACGGAAATTTGCAGCGACGTGAAGCCGGTCGCCACTTGTTTCGTCGTCAGCGCGCCGATCTGGTTGCTGGTCAGCGCATCGATCTGGTCGGTGGAAATACCGGCCAGTTGCGTGGTCGACAGCGATGCCAGCACGTTGGTCTTGATCGCGGCCAGGTCGGTTTCTTCCATCGCGCCGATCTGCGCCGACGTCAGGCCCGACGCTTGCAGCGTGGTCAGCGCCGCCACTTGCGTGGTGGAGAGGCCTTCCACCTGGTCGGTGGTCAGCGCGCCGATGTGCGTGGACTTCAGGCCGCCCAGCGCATTGGTCTTGATGGCCGCCACGTCTTCCGTGCCGAACGCGGCCAGCGCATCGGTGGCCAGCGCCGCCAGTTGTGCCGAACCCAGGGCCGCCACTTGCGTGTCGCTCAGGGAAGCGGCCTGCATGGTGCTCAGGTTCGCGATCACGGACGAGCTCAGCGCAGCGATTTGCTGCGTGGTCAGTTCAGTCAGCTGGCCGGTCGAGATGGCCGACAGTTGCGACGATTTCAGCGCGCCGATGACATTGGTTTTCAGCGTATCGATATCGTCGGACGACAGCGCGCCGATGGTATCGGTGGTCAGCGAAGCCAGCTGTGCGCTGGTCAGGCCGGCCAGTTGCACGCTGTTCAGGGCCGCCAGTTGCGACGAGCTGATGCCCGACGAAATCTGCTTGGTGGTCAGTGCGCCCACTTGCACGCTGGTCAGCGCCGACACCTGGTCGGTGCCGATACCGGCCAGTTGCGTGGTCGACAGCGACGCGATCACGTTCGACTTGATGGCGGCCAGGTCGGCGTCTTCCATCGCACCGATCTGCGCCGACGTCAGGCCGGCGGCCTGCAAGGTCGTCAGTGCGGCAACCTGGTTGGTGCCCAGGCCCACCACCTGGTCGGTGGTCAGCGCGCCAACCTGCGCGGACTTCAGGCCGCCCAGCGCATTGGTCTTGATGGCGGCCACGTCTTCGGTACCCAGCGCAGCCAGGGTATCGGTACCCAGCGCGGCCAGTTGTGCCGACGTCATGGCGCCAACTTGCGTGTCGCTCAGGGCGGCGGCCTGGTTGGTGTTCAGGCTGCCGATGACAGCCGTCGTCAGCGCCGCCACTTGCAGCGACGTCAGTTCACCCAGTTGCACCGTGGTCAGCGCGGATACCTGGCTCGATTTCAGCGACGAGATCACCGAGGTTTTCAGCGAGCCGATCGCATCGGTGGAAATCGCGCCGATGGTGTCGGTGGTCAGCGCGGCGAATTGCGCGCTGGTCAGGCCGGACAGTTGCAGGCTGTTCAGGACGGAAATTTGCAGCGACGTGAAGCCGGTCGCCACTTGTTTCGTCGTCAGCGCGCCGATCTGGTTGCTGGTCAGCGCATCGATCTGGTCGGTGGAAATACCGGCCAGTTGCGTGGTCGACAGCGACGCCAGCACGTTGGTCTTGATCGCGGCCAGGTCGGTTTCTTCCATTGCACCGATCTGCGCCGAGGTCAGGCCCGACGCTTGCAGCGTGGTCAGCGCCGCCACTTGCGTGGTGGAGAGGCCTTCCACCTGGTCGGTGGTCAGCGCGCCGATGTGCGTGGACTTCAGGCCGCCCAGCGCATTGGTCTTGATCGCTGCCACGTCTTCCGTGCCGAACGCGGCCAGCGCATCGGTGGCCAGCGCCGCCAGCTGTGCCGAACCCAGCGCCGCCACTTGCGTGTCGCTCAGGGAAGCGGCCTGCATGGTGCTCAGGTTCGCGATCACGGACGAGCTCAGCGCAGCGATTTGCTGCGTGGTCAGTTCAGTCAGCTGGCCGGTCGAGATGGCCGACAGTTGCGACGATTTCAGCGCGCCGATGACATTGGTTTTCAGCGTATCGATATCGTCGGACGACAGCGCGCCGATGGTATCGGTGGTCAGCGAAGCCAGCTGTGCGCTGGTCAGGCCGGCCAGCTGCACGCTGTCCAGCGCCGCCAGTTGCGACGAGCTGATACCCGACGAAATCTGCTTGGTGGTCAGTGCACCCACTTGCACGCTGGTCAGCGCCGACACCTGGTCGGTACCGATGCCGGCCAGTTGCGTGGTCGACAGCGACGCGATCACGTTCGACTTGATGGCGGCCAGGTCGGCGTCTTCCATCGCGCCGATTTGCGCCGACGTCAGGCCGGCGGCCTGCAAGGTCGTCAATGCGGCAACCTGGTTGGTGCCGAGGCCCACCACCTGGTCGGTGGTCAGCGCGCCCACTTGCGAGGACTTCAGGCCGCCCAGCGCATTGGTCTTGATGGCGGCCACGTCTTCGGTGCCCAGCGCAGCCAGGGTATCGGTACCCAGCGCTGCCAGTTGTGCCGACGTCATGGCGCCAACCTGCGTGTCGCTCAGCGCGGCGGCCTGGTTGGTGTTCAGGCTGCCGATCACCGCGGTGGACAGGACCGCCACTTGCTGCGACGTCAGTTCACCCAGTTGTACCGTGGTCAGCGCGGACACCTGGCTCGATTTCAGCGACGAAATCACCGAGGTTTTCAGCGAACCGATGGCGTCGGTCGACAGCGCGCCGATGGTGTCGGTGGTCAGCGCGGCGAATTGCGCGCTGCTCAGGCCGGACAATTGCTGGCTGTTCATCGCCGCCAGTTGCGACGACGACAGGCCGGTCGCCACTTGCTTGGTCGACAGCGCGCCGATTTGCACGCTGGTCAGCGCGCCAACCTGGTCGGTCGTGATGCCGGCCAGTTGCGTGGTCGACAGCGACGCGATCACATTCGACTTGATGGCGGCCAGGTCGGCATCTTCCATCGCGCCGATTTGCGCCGACGTCAGGCCGGCGGCCTGCAAGGTGGTCAGTGCGGCTACTTGCGTGGTGGAAAGGCCCACCACCTGGTCGGTGGTCAGCGCGCCCACTTGCGTGGACTTCAGGCCGCCCAGCGCATTGGTCTTGATCGCCGCCACGTCTTCCGTGCCGAACGCGGCCAGCGCGTCGGTAGCCAGTGCCGCCAGCTGTGCCGAACCCAGCGCCGCCACTTGCGTGTCGCTCAGGGAAGCGGCCTGCATGGTGCTCAGGTTCGCAATCACGGACGAGCTCAGCGCAGCCACTTGCTGCGACGTCAGTTCACTCAACTGTCCGGTGGAAATCGCCGACAGTTGCGACGATTTCAGCGCCGCGATCACATTGGTTTTCAGCGTATCGATATCGTCGGACGACAGTGCGCCGATGGTATCGGTGGTCAGCGACGCGAATTGCGCAGTGGTCAGGCCGGCCAGCTGGACGCTGTCCAGCGCCGCCAGTTGCGACGAGCTGATGCCAGAGGAAATCTGCTTGGTGGTCAGCGCGGACACTTGCAGGCTGGTCAGCGCCGACACCTGGTCGGTGCCGATGCCGGCCAGTTGCGTGGTCGACAGCGACGCGATCACGTTCGACTTGATGGCGGCCAGGTCGGCGTCTTCCATCGCGCCGATTTGCGCCGACGTCAGGCCGGCGGCCTGCAAGGTCGTCAGTGCGGCTACCTGGTTGGTGCCCAGGCCCACCACCTGGTCGGTGGTCAGCGCGCCCACTTGCGCGGACTTCAAGCCGCCCAGCGCACTGGTCTTGATGGCGGCCACGTCTTCGGTGCCGAAGGCGGCCAGCGCATCGGTGGCCAGCGCGGCCAGTTGTGCGGAGCCCAGCGCGGCCACTTGCGTGTCGCTCAGCGATGCCGCCTGCATGGTGCTCAGGTTGGCGATCACGGCGGTGCTGACGGCGCCCACTTGCTGCGTGGTCAATTCGCCCAGCTGGCCGGTCGTGATGGCGGAAATTTGCGACGATTTCAGCGAAGCAATGATGTTCGTCTTCAGCGTATCGATATCGTCGGACGACAGCGCGCCGATGGTGTCGGTGGTCAGCGAAGCGAATTGCGCGGTGGTCAGGCCGGCCAACTGCACGCTGGTCAGCGCAGCCAGTTGCAGCGTGCTCAGGCCGCTGGAAACTTGTTTCGTGGTCAGTGCGGAAATTTGCAGCGACGTCAGCGCATCGATCTGGTCGGTGGAAATGCCGGCCATTTGCGTGGTCGACAGCGACGCGATCACATTCGATTTGATGGCGGCCAGGTCGGCATCTTCCATCGCACCGATTTGCGTCGACGTCAGGCCGGCAGCCTGCAAGGTCGACAGGCTGGCGACTTGGGCCGTGCTCAAGCCATCCACCTGTTCCGTGCTCAGCGCGGCCAGTTGCGACGATTTCAGGCCGCCGAACACCGTGGTGGTCAGCGCGCCAATACCATCGGTGCCCAGGGCCACGATGGAATCCGTATTCAGTGCGGCAATCTGTGAAGATTTCAGCGCCGCGACTTGCGCGGTATCCAGCGCGGCAATGTCACTGGTGCTGAAGGAGGCCGACAGTTGCGCCGTAGTCAGCGCGCCCATCTGTGCCGTGGTCAATTCGGAGACCTGGGACGACGTCAGTGCATCGACCTGGTTCGTGGTCATGGCCGCCAGCGCGGAAGTCTTCAAGCCGGGCAAGGCGCCGGTATCGAGGGCGATGATGCTGTCACTGGTCAGTGCGCGCGCCTGCAGCGTATTGATACCGCCGATTTGCGTGGAATCCAGCGCCGCGACCTGCGACGTTGTCAAGCCGGCCGCGACTTGCGCGGTGCTCAGGTACCCCATCTGCGACGACGTCAGCGCGGACACCTGGTCGGTCGACAAAGCCGCGAGCTTCTCGGTACCCAGTGCAGCGATGTCCTCGGAAGTCAGCTTGGTAATTGTGAGCGTACTCAGACCAGCAATCTGACTGGAACTCAGGTTTGAAATAATGCTAGCCACTTCCATTCTCCTTGTGAAGGACACCGTCCCCGACGGTGCCGCGTGTGCCGGTCAATTGCCACGAACACGAATTGATGCTTGGAACAAAAAAAACTTGGAACAAAACTTGGACAGTCAGTCAGCGCAACGGCAAGGCATCACCCTTGCCGTTGCGTAAGACTTGCCTTATTTGGCAGCCAGAATACCGCCCTGCCCTGCACCGCTGGACAGTGCCTTCAGACGCAGGTCGCTGTCGGTGGCCGCCAGGTCTGCCGCGCCATTCAGCTTGGCCGCATCGAACTGGCCAATCGCTGCCGCCAGGGTCGCCACGCTGTTGTTGGCGCTGTTATTACCGGCCTCCAGCGTCAGCGAACCGCTCGCCACCGGCGCGGCGCTGTCGAAGGACGACATCGACTGCACCAGGCCGCTGACGTTGCCGCGCAGGTCGGCAGCACCTGGCGTCACGTTGCTGCCGGCGAACCAGACGTCGGCTGCCGCGTGGGTCTGGCCATCGGCGGTTTCGTAGGTGGACGTCATCCCCACGATATTGCCGTTGTTCAGCGACACATCGGACTTGCCGTTCAGGTTCAGCTTGCTGATGTTCAGGTCTGCCAGCGATTTCAGTTCGCTTGCATCGCTGACGCCATCGGCGTTGCCATCCACCCACACTTTGAGGTTGCCGAAGGCGGCATCCGCGCTGGTGATGGCGCCGTCGCCGTTGCTGTCCAGTTCAGCCAGGGCTTCGTAACCGTTGCCGGCTTTCTGGCCGTTCGCCAGGGTGGTGCCGGAGCCGAACAGTTCGGTGCCATTGTCGATGGAACCATTGCCGTTGCGGTCCAGGGCCAGCAAGCCGTCGCCCCCGCCCACCCAGCCGGTGCCGACTTTGTTGCCGGTGCCCAGCATGTCGAACTGTACTGCCGCGCTGTACGACAGCGTGTCGATGCCGTTGTTGTTCAAATCCAGCACCAGCGGCGTGTACAGCACGGACTGGAAGGCGCCCAGTTGCGCGCTGCTCAGGCCGGCAACCTGCGCCGACGTGATGGCGCACACTTGCGTGCTGTTCAACGTGGCAATCTGCGCCGTGCTCAAGCCGCCGATCTGCGACGACGACAGGCTGCGGATCGCGTTGGTCTTCAGCGCAGCGATGTCATTGGTTTCAATCGACGACAGTTGCAAGGTCGACAGGCCGGCCAGCGAGCTCAGCGCGCTGAACTGCGAGGTGGTCATCGCCACCAGCTGGTCGGTCGTCAAGCCCACCACTTGCGTGGAAGACAGGCCGGTGACCACGCCGGTCGACAGGGCCGCCACATCGGCCGCCTGCATGGCAGCGATGGTCGCGGTCGACACGCCGGCAAATTGCGCGCTGGTCAGCGATGCGAATTGCGTGGTCGACAGCGCCACCATCTGGTCGGTCGTCAGGCCCGCCACCTGGCTGGACTTCAGGCCGGCAATGGTGCTGGTCTTCAGGCCGGACAGTTCGGCGGTCGCGATGGCGGCCAGCGCATTGGTCGACATCGAAGCGATTTGCGCGGAGCTGATGGCCGCCAGCTGGTCGTCGTCGAGGCCCGCCACTTGCACACTGTTCAGTGCGGCGATGGACGCCGTGCTCAGCGCGCTCACTTGCGACGTGCTGAACTGGCCGATCTGGTCGGACGTCAGCGCCGCCACATGCGAAGTCTTCAGCGAAGAAATCACCGCGGATTTCAGGCCGCCGATATCGGCGGTTTCAATCGCCGCAACCGTCGTCGATGCCAGCGCAGCGAACTGCGAGCTGGACAGCGCGCCAATCTGCACCGAATCAAAGGCCACGATCTGCGCCGACGTCAGGCCGGAACCCACTTGCAGTGTGGTCAGCGCACCGATCTGCACGGTGGTCAGCGCATCGACCTGTGCCGTCGTGATGGCGGCAATCTGCGTCGTGGTCAGCGCGCTGATCACGTTCGACTTGATCGCGCCCAGGTCGGCGTCCTGCATGTTGGCGATCTGGTTGGTCGTCAAACCAGCCGCTTGCGCCGAGGTCAGGGTCGACACTTGCGTGGTCGACAGCGCCACCACCTGGTCGGACGTCAGGCCGGCCACTTGCGACGATTTCAGGCCTGCCAGTGCGGCAGTCTTGATCGCGCCGATGTCGTCGGTCGAGAACGTTGCCAGTACATTGGTGGCCAGCGCCGCCACTTGCGTGGAGTTCAGCGCACCCACCTGGGTGTCGCTCAGCGCGGCGCCTTGCGACGTGGACAGGTTCGACAGGATCGTGGTCGGCAGCGCGGCGATCTGCGTGGTCGACAACTGGCCGATCTGGTCCGTCGTCAGGCCCGCCACTTGCGACGATTTCAGCGAGGAAATCACCGAAGTTTTCAGCGTGTCGATGTCAGCCGTGGCAATCGCGGCGATCGCATTGGTGCTCAGCACGCCGAACTGCGCGGTGGTCAACGCGCCCAACTGGAGGCTGTTCAACGTCGCGATCTGGGCCGAATTCAGGCCGGAACCCACTTGCAGCGTAGTCAGCGCGCCGATCTGCACGGTGGTCAGTGCGTCAACTTGGTCAGTCGTGATGGCATTGATCTGCGTCGTCGACAGGCCGGAAATCACGTTCGATTTCAGCGCGGCCAGGTCGGCGTCCTGCATGTTCGCCACCTGGTTGGTGGTGAGGCCGACAGCCTGTGCCGAGGTCAGCGTCGACACTTGCGTGGTCGACAGCGCCACCACCTGGTCGGACGTCAGGCCGGCAACTTGCGACGATTTCAGGCCGGCCAGTGCGGCCGTCTTGATCGCGGCGATGTCATCGGTCGAGAACACGGCCAGCACGTTGGTCGGCAAGGCCGCCAGTTGGGCCGAGTTCAAAGCGGCCACTTGCGTGTCGCTCAGCGCGGCGCCCTGCGTGGTGCCCAGCGTCGACAGGATGCCGGTCGACAGTGCGGCCACTTGCGTGGTCGACAGGTGCGCCACCTGGTCGGTGGTCAGGCCTGCCGCTTGCGTGGATTTCAGGGCCGCGATCACGGTGGTGGTCAGCGTATCGACGTCGGCCGTGGCAATCGCGGCAATCACGTCGGTGGCCAGCACGCCGAACTGGGTGCTGGTCAGCGCCGCCAGCTGGACGCTGG
>NZ_WKJJ01000001.1:110264-648184 GCF_009674485.1 Pseudoduganella rivuli
TGGCGATCTGGTTGGTCGTCAAACCAGCCGCTTGCGCCGAGGTCAGGGTCGACACTTGCGTGGTCGACAGCGCCACCACCTGGTCGGACGTCAGGCCGGCCACTTGCGACGATTTCAGGCCGGCCAGCGCCGACGTCTTGATCGCGCCGATGTCGTCGGTCGAGAACGTTGCCAGCACGTTGGTCGCCAGTGCGGCCAGTTGTGCGGAATCGAGCGCGCCCACTTGCGTGTTGCTCAGCGCGGCGCCTTGCGACGTGGACAGGTTCGACAGGATCGTGGCCGGCAGCGCGGCGATCTGCGTGGTCGACAGCTGCCCGATCTGGTCGGTGGTCAGGCCCGCCACTTGCGACGATTTCAGGGCGGAAATGACGGAAGTTTTCAGCGTATCGATGTCGGCCGTGGCGATCGCGGCAATCGCGTTGGTGCTCAGCACGCCGAACTGCGCCGTGGTCAGCGCGCCCAGCTGGACGCTGTTGAAGGCGGCGATTTGCGCGGAATTCAAACCGGCCGACACTTGCAGCGTGCTCAGGGCGGCAACTTGCGCCGACGTCAGCGCGTCGACCTGGTCCGTGGAAATCGCGTTGACCTGCGCCGACGACAGCCCGGAAATCACATTGGTCTTGATGGCGGCCAGGTCCGCATCTTGCATCGCCGCCACGTTGGCAGTGGACAAGCCCGCCAATTGCGCCGACGTCAGCGACGCCATTTGCAACGTCGTCAGTCCCACGACCTGGTCGGACGTCAGGCCCGCGACTTGCGAGGATTTCAAGCCCGCCAGGCTGGTGGTGCTCAGCGCGGCCACTTCATCGGTGGCCAGCACGGCGACGGTGGAGGAACTCAGTGCGCCCAGTTGCGCGGAACTGAAGGCGGCAACCTGGGTGGAATTCAGTGCGGCGATGTCGACGGTATCGAGACCGGCTGTCAGTTGCAGCGTCGTCAGTGCGCCGACTTGCGCCGACGTCAGCGCGGCGACCTGCATCGAATTAAGCGCCGCGATCTGCGTGGTTTTCAGGGAAGCGAGCGTGGCCGTCTTGATGCCCACGATATCGTTGGTTTCGATGGCGGAGATGCCCTCCGTCGTCATCGCATTGGCCTGGGCCGTCGTGAATCCGCTCAATTGCAGCGAATTGAGCGCCACGATTTGATTGGACGTAATACCCTGCGATATCTGAGCTGTCGTCAACCCCTGCAATTGCAGTGTATTAAACACAACCAATTGAGTACTGGTCAGGGCAGCAACCTGGTGGGTGCCAAGGGACGCCAAGTCTGCAGAACCGAACGCTGCAATCTGGTCGGTATCCAGACTGGCGATCTGGGAGGTACTCAAGAGGGTTAAGAGGCTCACTTCCGTTCTCCTTGGGGGACGACGCTACTGATTTAGACTCGCAACATGGCGATAGCCGGTCCAAACCGGCTACCAACCCATGCGCGCTACTTGTTTTTTGATGCTACCCTGCAACTATTTTTTGACGTCGCTCGATGACATTTACGGCCGGAAAGTTGATTTACTTTAATAACTATTTTCAATAACAGGTTTTAAAAATCAACTAACAGAAATAATTGTCCAGAAGGAAACACGCGTTTCCACGCGGGTTTGTCCTGAACGGTAGAGCGACCACAACTGCTTGGGACTTAAGCCGATTTCCACATGGATACGAAATAATTCCACATTGCCCGTCAGTATATCGCAGAACTTTCCTTGCGGAATGTTTTTCGTATGCAAATTTGCAACGTGAATTAATCTCTCACCAATCCTTTAACAATCCAGTTTCATTCAGTGTCATTGTCATTTTCCGCCGCCAACCGTGACCGTCGTCGCAGTCATGTACGACGCAGCCGGCGACAGCAGCCACACCACCGGTTCGGCAATTTCCTCCGGCCTGGCGACGCGGCGCAATGGAATCGACGGCGCGGCACGCTGCAAGCGCCCGCCATCACCGCCCCGCTCATGGATTTCCGTCTCCGTCATGCCGGGCGCCACGCCCAGCACACGAATGCCTTCGGGCGCCAGTTCCCGGCCCAAACCCAGCGTGAACCCTTCGACAGCCGCCTTGCTGGCGGCATAATGGACGTAATCGCCGGCGCTACCACTGGCGGCGGCCGTCGATGAAATATTGATGATGACACCCGCCGTACCGTGGCGCTGGAACGACGCCACCGCCGCGCGGCAGCACTCCATCAGGCCCAGCACATTGATGCGGAAGACGTCGGCAATCATGGCCGGGTCCGCATCCATAAAACGGGTAATGCGGCCGGTGATGCCCGCGTTGTTGACCAGCGCGGTGACTGGCCCCAGTTGACGTTCGGTGTCGGCAAACAGGCGCGCCACATCGGACGGGTCGCCGACATCGGCCTGGATGGCCACTGCCCTGCCCCCGGCGGCCTCGATGGCCGCCACCACCCCACCTGCCGCCTGTGCATCGCGCGCATAGTTGACGGCCACGGCAAAACCGTCGCGGGCGGCCGCCAGGGCAATGGCGGCGCCTATGCCCCGGCCGGCGCCGGTGACAAGTACTACTTTTTCCATGGAATGTTTCTCGCTAGCATGACGGCGAATTTTACGTGCTTTTGCCCGTAACACCCTCACCAATTGTCACACCGCAAGAATGTCGTGGCGGTTGCGCCACGACAAAATGACATCAGTCGACCGGGAGTAGATCGCCGTCGACAACCACGCGGTCACGGCCGCTACGCTTGGCCGCATACAATGCCTGGTCCGCCGCGCGCAGCAGCGACTCGCCGTCGCTCAGGCGCTCCTTGTCGTAGCTGGCGACACCGATGCTCATCGTCACGTGTGGACGGGTGGCATTGGGCGCGTGGGTGATATTGAGCGCCGCGATGCAGGCGCGGATGGCTTCGGCGTGCTGGCGCGCCTGCTCGGCATTAGTATCAGGCAACACGGCGGCAAATTCCTCACCGCCGTAGCGCGCCGCCAGGTCGGCTGCGCGCTGCAATTTACCGGCAAACGCTTCGGCTACCATGGCCAGGCACGCATCGCCTTGCTGGTGCCCGAAGTGGTCGTTGTAAGCCTTGAAGGAATCGATGTCCATCAACAGCAGCGACAATTCGCTGCCATGGCGCTGGGCCCGCCCGAGCTCCCGCTGCAAGGCCACGTCGAAATGGCGGCGGTTGGCAATACCGGTCAAGCCATCGACATACGATTGCGCGCGCAGCGATTCCGCCTGGTCGCGCAGCAGGCGTTCGCGTCCCACCGTGGTGCTGACGTCGCTGATCTCAATCAGGCAAAAGCGCTCGCGCCCTTCGGTAAACGGCGTGACGGCAATCGCCTGCTCCACCCGTTCGCCGCCCCACGTGCCGGACGGGTACAACGGAAATGGCGTGCGGTTCAGCGATTGCGGCAAGTGCGCGGCAATATTGTTGGTCAGCGCGCTGTGCACGGCCAGTTCCAGCCGCTGCCCCAGCAATTCCGGGAACAGGTCGAACAATTCCTGCCCCTCCACCCGGTTGGCAGCCATACCGGAATGGCTGGCCAGCCACTGGTTCCACAACACGATGCGCTTGCGCGCGTCCAGCACGATCAAGCCCAGGTTGGCCAGGCCGAGGACACGCTTGAACAGATGGGGATGCTGGGGAATGGCGGGCGCGGTGCGCTGGGCCAGGGGCGAATTCGGGAAGTGGTCGAGCATGCGGTCTATCCGGGCCGGCGGGCAAAGCAGGGATTATAAGCGCGCGATGGTCGATAAATACACGGGTGTGGCTGGAAAGACACTATCAGCAATAAAAAAACCGCACATGCGTGCGGCTTTCTTGTTTCACGCCTGGCGTCGGCGGCGCACCAGGTATAAACCGGCAAGGCCCAGCGCCATCAGCGGCACGGTGCCTGGCGCCGGCGTCAGCCGGACAATGCCTTCGATCACGTCGTTCTGGCACGTCTCGCCCCAGTGCATGGCGATCGTGGAGAACGTGGCCAGGTCGGTACCCGACACATTGATGGTGAATTGCAGCGACTGGTTCGCCAACACGGTCCAGGTACCGGTCTTGCCGGTATTGGTGACATTGGCCGCGTTATTGGTGGTCTTCACGGCCACTTCCTGGCCATTGCGGTACGTGCAACCGTTGGTGCAATTGATATAGCTTTCGGAATTCACCGTATTCAGCGCATTGGTGGCGCCATTGAGCTTGTACAGCGTGAAACTGCCGCCGTTATTGTTCCAGCGGTCGGCCAGGCTGAAACCATAGTCCCACACCGTGCTGTTGCCGGCATTGTCCGCGGCATAATGATCGGCCGCGGTACCAGCCGGATTCCACGTATCGCCCAGGAACACGTCGCCATAGCCAATGCCTTTGGCCACGTTGTTTGCCGTGTACGCCCACGAGTCGGAGCCGGCATGGCCTGCAAACGCCGTATTGATGGTCACCGTCAGCACGTCGCCGACGCGGGCAATCTTTGCGCTGTTGATGTCATACATGCTGCTGCCAATGACATCGCCCAGGCCATGAGCATCGGAGCCCCAGTAGGCATCGGTGATGGTATCGGTCAAGGTGCCGGCCTTGGCGGCCCCGCCCATCAACGCCAGGGCGGCAAATGCTGCACTAAGCAGTCGTTTCATGATGTTTCCTGAAGAAATTTATAGTTCCGGTAAGCAGGAATCATGCCTGGAATTAACTATTCTTTATAATCAAACATTTAGCGCAACAACAACTCGATTGCTGTAGCGCAATGTAAAAAATCCCGACAACATAGTGACAAGATATCAAATAGTCGTGTCGAAAAGCAAGAATTAAATCAAGAATGGCCGTGCAGTCCATGTTGCCCCACCGCGGCAACCATGCCACCATGCGGAACTGTCAGCCGTTTCACTGAGGAATCCAAGGAATTTTATGATGCACCGCTTGTCCGCCCCGCTCACTGCCCTGCTGCTGGCTGCCGCCTTGTCCGGTTGCCGGGAGCAAGACAAGGACGCCCTGGTAGCCAAAGCCATGCAGCACCGCGCCCAAGGGGAATTGCGCGCGGCGACCATCGAATTCAAGAATGTGCTGCAAGCGCACCCGGATGATGGCGAAACCCGTTTCCTGCTGGCGCAAACATATAACGAGACCGGCGAGGCGCTGACGGCGGAAAAAGAAATCCGCCGCGCCATCAACCTCGGCTACACGGCCGACGCGGCGCTGGCCGAACTGGCCAAGGCATTGCTGTTGCAGGGCGAATACCAGAAAGCACTGGACCAGACCGCCAAGGCCGTGAAGCCCGGCCCCACCCTGCAATGTATCCGCGCCGATGCGTTGCGCGCGCTGGGCAAGGCTGACGAAGCAAAGCCCATCTATGAAGCCGTGCTGCAGCAGCAGCCGAATTTCCCTGCCGCGCTGCTGGGCCTGGGCCGGCTGGCGCAAACGGCGGGCGACCCGGCCACCGCCGGCAAATATGTCAGCCAGGCGCGGCAAGCCGATCCCCGCAACACGGACGCCCTGTTGTTCATGGCGGACTTGCAGCGCTCGCAAAAACAGTATGACGAGGCGATGGCGACGCTGGACCAGATCCTGAAAATCGCGCCGGAACACCGTTCCGCCCACATTGAAAAGGCGTACATCCTGATTCCGCAGGCGAAATTCGCCGCGGCGCAAGCGGAACTGGATGCGGCCACCGCGTCCGGCCCCAGCGGCATGCTGGTGTTATATACGCAGGCGCTGCTGGATTTCACGCAAGGCAAGGATGCGGCGGCCCTCGATTCGCTGCAAAAAGTCTTGCGCGCGGCCCCCGAGCATGCGCCCAGCATGCTGATGGCGGGCATCGTCAACATGAACATGGGCGCCCTGTCGCAAGCGGAATATTATTTACGCAGTTACCTGCGCACCAATCCGGGCAACCTGTATGCCCGCAAGCTGCTGGCGTCGGCCTTGCTGAAGGCGGGCCAGTCGCCGGATGCGATGGCGGTGCTGGAACCGGTGCTCAACACGGCAGGCCAGGATCCGGAAATCCTCGCGCTGGCCGGCGAAACTTTCATGCAAACGCGCGACTTCAACAAGGCGGGCGAACTGTTCAGCAAAGCCGCATCGATCGCGCCGGACAAGAGCGGCTTGCGCACTGCGCTGGGCTTGAGCAAGCTGGGCAAAGGACAAAACGAAGCGGCGCTGGCGGACTTGCTGGAAGCGGCCCGCCGCGAACCCGGCAATGCCCAGGTCGGCATTGCACTGACCACCACCCTGCTGTCGCTGCAGCGTCATGACCAGGCGCTGGCGGCAGTGCAGGAACTGGAAAAGGCGCAGCCGAAAAATCCCGTCATCCACAACCTCAAGGGCATGGTGCTGGCGGCCCGCAAAGACTTGCCCGGCGCGCGCGCGGCGTTCGACCACACGCTGGCGCTGCAGCCATCGTATTACCCGGCGGCCGCCAACCTGTCGCGCCTGGAAATGGAACTGAAAGATCCGGCCGCCGCGAAAAAGCATTTACTGGATTTCCTGGCAAAAAATAAAGGCCATATCGACGCGATGACCGCGATGGCGGCCATCGCGGCCCGCGAGCGCAACTTGCCGGAAGCCACGCGCTGGCTGGAAAAAGCCCATGCGGACAATCCGGACGCCATGGCGCCGGGCGTGCGCCTGGTCAACCATTACCTGCTGCTACGCGAGCCGCAAAAAGCCGCCGCGCTGGCGGGCGCCCTGCAGGCAAAAAACCCCGACAATCCGGACTTGCTGGACATGCTGGGCAAGAGCCAGGTAGCGGCCGGCAACTTGCCGCTGGCCGTCGATGCCTATAAAAAACTGGCCATCGTCATGCCCCGCTCGCCGCAAGTGCACATGCAGGTGGCGGCGCTGTTCCTGCAAATGAATAACATCGGCCCCGCCGAAGACCACCTGAAAACAGCGCTGGCGATGCAGCCGGATTTCCCCGCCGCGCAACTGGCGCAGGCCGAACTCTACGTGAAACGGGGTTCGTATGACCTGGCGCTGATGATTTCAGACCAACTGCAAAAGGCCTATCCCAAGGCGTCCGGCGGCTACCAGCTGGAAGGCGACATCCTGATGGCCAAGAAAAAACCGCTGCTGGCGTTGACGGAATTCGAGCGGGCGCTGGCGATTTCCCAGACCGGCGACTTGCTGATCAAGACCGCCAATGCACTGCGCGCGGCCGGCAAGCCTGCGGAAGGGGCCGCCCGCATCGACCAGTGGCTGAAACAGCATCCGGACGATGTGCGGGTACAGCTGTACAAGGGTGAAATCCTGCTGGCCGACAAACAATACAAACCCGCCGCCGACCACCTGCAAGGGGTAGTACAGCGCTACCCGGGCAATGTCACCGCGTATAACAACCTGGCCTGGGCTTACCAGCAAACCGGCGACAGCCGCGCCATGGCGGCTGCCGAACAAGCTTATAAACTGGCGCCGCAACACCCGGTGGTCATCGATACGCTGGGCTGGGTGCTGGTGGAACAGGGCCAGGCGGCACGCGGCCTGAGCCTGCTGCAAAAAGCCAGCGCCGCCGCGCCCGAAGCGCGCGACATCCGCTTCCACCTGGCGCAGGCGCTGGCGAAAACCGGCGACAAGGCGGCCGCGCGCAAGGAACTGGAAACCGTGTTGTCCGGCAGTGTCCCGTTCGCACAGGCCGAACAGGCGCGGGCATTGCTGGCGCAAGTGCAATGACTATTGTCCGGCGCCCTGCGCAAACGTAAACACCTTGCGCTCGACAAACGCCATGTTCCCGTCCGCGCCGCGCGCCACTTCGGAAATCAGGTAGGTGCCGCTGGTCGGGTCGCCATTGGCGTCAAAGTCGATCGCCCCCGCCACGCCCTGGTAATCGATATCGCGCCCGGCTTTGGCGGCCGCCAGCGCCTGCGCAAACTGGCCGGGACCAATGGCGACGGGCGCGGCGCCATCCGGGCGCGACACCCGCTGCAAATTCGCCAGGATGGCGGCCCGCGTGTTGGCGCCGCCCTGCGCCATGGCCAGCGCCAGCAGGTACACCGCGTCATAGCCGGTAAACGACGTGCCTTCCGGCTCCAGGCCCACATTGCGGACGAACGCGTCGCGGTACGCCGCATAGCTGGGCGTGCTGCGGGGCGCGGTGGGCGACACCCATTGCATGCCCATCGCCGCATCGCCCGCGTTGCTGATGAAGGTGGCGCCGAAATTGCCGCTGCCGAACAGGCGCGGCATCTGGCTGCCCAGCTTTTCCTTCAAGCCCCGCGCGATCGACGCGCCATCCAGCGCAAACCCCACGATCACCACCGCTTGCGGTACGCCATTGGCCGTCAGCGCCGCCAGCTCGGCGTCAAACCCGACCGTCTTGGTGGCTGGATACGTGATATTGGCCAGTGGCGGATAGCCCCGTTGCACCAGCCGCTGCCGCACCGCTTCGCTGGCGCCCAGCCCGAACGCGTCATCCACGTGGATCAGCGCGACCCGGGTTAACCCCTGCTCGATGATATGGTCGGCCAGCGCCGCGCCTTGCAGCGCATCCGACGCCACCGTGCGGAACACCGTGCCCTTGTCGTCCAGCGACGTGATCAGCGGCGACGAACCGCTGGCGACAAACGGGATCCCGGCCGCGATCGTCACCTGCTGTGCGACCGGGATCGCCACGCGGCTGGAAAACGGGCCGAAGATGGCGACCGGGTCCAGCGCCGCCAGTTCGCGCGCGCTGAGCACGCCCGCATCGGCATCGAGCTTGTCGTCCCGCAGGATCAATTCCAGCTGCTGGCCGTTGACGCCGCCCGCGTCATTGATTTCCTTGACGGCCAGGCGCGCCGCATATTCGACAAATTGCCCCAGGCTGGCGGACGCCCCCGTGCGGGACACCAGCAAGCCCAGTTTCAGCGTGCCCGGCGTGGTCTGCGCGGCCGGGTTGGCGTCGACATTGGTGCCGCCCCCGCCGCCACAGGCCGCCAGCGCCAGCGCCAGCGCCAGCGCCCCGATCGTTGCCACCGCAAGTCTGTTCATAGCGTACCCCAACGGTAGGTATAGCTGAGCGCCGCGCTGCGGCCCGGCGCCGGTAAATCCACGCCGCCGTAACCCGGTTCCGCATAGCGGCGGTCGAACAGGTTGGCGATGCGCAGCGCCAGCAAATGCGGGCCGACCGCATGGTTCCAGCTAGCGTCCACTGTGGCGTACGACGGCAGTTGATACGGGCGCAGGAAGTTTTCCTGGCTGTTGACCTTGCTGGCGCGGCGCGGCGACACTTCCCGCGCCGCCAGCGCGAACTGGCCCCACGCGGGATGAAGGTATTGCCAGCTGATGCGCGCCACCAGGCGCGGATAGCTGGCGGTCGGCGTGACTTGCAGCGGTTGCAGGCGCGGCTGGAACTGGTCGTCCGTATCGGCCCATGACCATTGCGCCCGCCAGCGCTGCGCACCCACTTGCCACGTGGCTTCCGCTTCGGCGCCCTTGCCCTGCTGGCGGCCGCTGTTTTGCGGTTGCAAATTGGCGCCCACCGGCAGCAATTCGGTTTTCCCCCTGACGGTCAGGCGGTACGCGTTCAGCGACAGCGCCAGGTCCGGGCTGGCTTGCCATTGCAGCGCCGCTTCCGTGCTGCGCGACGTTTCCGGCCGCAGCGCCAGGTTGCCCAGCACTTCGCCCGCATACAGCGGTTGCGCATACAACTGCGCCGCCGAGGGCGCCTTGTATGACGTGCCATGCAACAGCTTCCATGCCAGCGACGGCGTGGCGTTGCCGACCAGCGCCAGCCGCCAGTGATTGCTGTCGCCAAAAATACTGTGGCTGTCGCGCCGCGCATTGACGGTCACGCCGGCCCAGGTCCATGGGCGCAGGCTGTACTGCAGGTAATAGCCCTGGTTCGTGATGCGCTCATGCGCGCCGGTGCCAGACACCAGCGTACGCTTGCCGCTGGCCGCGTCCACCGTGAAAATCTGCATGCGCTGTTCATCGTCGCGCACCCGGTCCGCGCCCGCCACCAGGCTGTGCTGGTCGCCGAAGCGGTATTGCGCTTCCGCGCCCAGTTCCCGCGTATCGAAACCCAGGCCGCGCACGGGGTAGGTTGCCGCCGAGCCCAGGCTCAGGCGCTCGCGCCGGTCCGGCCCGCCCTGCGCGTGCGCGACGCTGGCCCGTAACGTCCAGTTATCAAAGCCGCGGTACTCATGGTGCAGGCGGACCGTCGTCTGGTGCAACGCCAGGCGGTTGTTGTGGCTGAGGATACCGAAATCCAGGAATTCGCCATCCGCGTCGAGCCGGTAGCCATGCAGCATCAGGCCGGTCTCGCTGTTGTCCGTCACATACGCGGCGCGCAACAGCGCATTGCGCGGGTGCTCGTCGTCGTCCTGCGACAGATTGCCCCGCGCCGCCGTCACGACCCGCGCATACAGTGGCGAAGACCGGGGCAAGGCCATGCCGCCGCGGTCCGCCTGGTCGCCCGCCGCCGACACCAGCCACTGCCAGGCGCCGGACTGGCCGGATGCATGCAGCGCCGCCCCGCCCCCGTCCTGCGCGCCGCGCAGCATGGTGGCCGTGGCGGCAAAGGCGCGCTGGTCGCCGGGACGCGTGATGATGTTCACCACGCCAAGAAAAGCATCGGCGCCATACAGCGCCGAGGCCGGCCCGCGCACCACTTCGATACGCTCGATGGCGGCCATGTTGATCAGGCTGGCGCCGAGAAAATTGCTGGCATCCGCGCGGTAAGCGACAGTCTGCCCATCGATCATGACTTTCAGTATCCGCGACCACGACCGCACGCCGGCATTGATGCCCCGCACGCCGACGTTCGGCGCCACGCCATCGGAAATTCCGTACATGCCGGGCACCTGCACCAGCGCGTCGGCCACGGACCGGTAGCCGAACTGGCGGATATCTTCCGCCGTGATGACCGAGACCACGGCGGGCGCGTCGCGCGCGGCCAGCGCCTGGCGGCTGGCCGTGCTGAACGGCATGTCGAGCAGCGCTTCCACGCTGACGTTGAACAAGTCCCTGCCCGCTTCCTGCGCCTGCGCCGGAACCGCCAGTACAGCCCCCGCTGCCAGGGTCCACCATGGTGCAAGCCGTCGTTGACTCCGTTGCATGGGCAGTTCTCCGTATCCGGGCGACGGCTTATGGTAGTCCCAAAGGGGAGGCGCCGCGCATTCCCCGGGCCAATTTTGGCGTTTCCACCACAACATTTTGGATGACAAGCCACACCTGCCCGGCCTTGGCGTTTCCAGTGACGATATGCGCTTATACTTGCCTGTAGCCACAATTCGTACTATCCGTCACCACTCTTCCATCAAAGGACACGCTTGGCCATCCGTGCTTTGCCCACCGGACGCTGGCTGGCCATGCGCACTGCGCTGCTGGCATGGGCAGTGACGGCGGCATGGTGGCCTTTGATGGGCGCTGCGCAGGGAGCGGTGCCGAAAGAACAAATCAAGGCGGCGCTGGTGTTCAATTTTCTCAAGTTCACCGAGTGGCCCACGGAGAGCGCCAACGCACCGCTGGTGTTGTGCGTGGCGGGGCCGGACCGGAAAACCGAAGCGGCGTTTGCACAGGTGCAAGGACGTATGATTGAAAACCGGCCGATCCAGGTGCGCACCGTGCGCGGCAGCGATGTCGCCGCCTGCCACCTGCTGTACATCCATGACAATGGCCGCGACCTGGTCACGCAACTGGCGGCCAGCCACCCGAACTTGCTGACGGTGGGAGACCAGGATGATTTCACGGATGCCGGCGGCGTGATCGGGCTGGTCGAATACCAGGGACGGATGCAATTCAAGGTCAACCTGGACATGCTCCGGCGCGGCAACTACAAGGTCAGCTCGCAGTTGCTGAAGCTGGCCGTGAATACGCGGTAACGGGGACAGCACGTATGTGGCGCAAGCTTTTGCTCAGGCAGAAAATCACGTGGATGGTGGTGGCGGTGTGCGCACTGATGTTGCTGCTGTTCGAAGGCGTGTTTTTAAAGACCCAGCAAGCCACGCTGCAAGGCCAGGCGCAGCGCTCACTGGACGGCCTGGCGGAAATGATTGCCTATGGCAGCGCCGCCCCCCTCACCTTCGACGATGTCGATGGCGGCAACCAGACGCTGAAGGCGCTGGCGTCCGTGCCGGAAGTGGTGCACGCGACGGTGCGCTATGCGGATGGCCGCGCGTTCGCCACCTACCAGGGCAAGGACGGCGCGGCGGCGGGCATGACCGCCAGCGCCGTGGTGCGCCAGAAAGGCGCCGAACTGGGCAAGGTGGAATTGCGCGCCACGCTGCGCTACGTCGACCAGGCGTTGTATGAAGCCATGCTGGTGGCGGGGGTTGCCGGGCTGGTGCTGTTGCTGCTGGTGGCGTACGTGGCCAGGCTGTCGGCGCAAAAGCTGTCGGCGCCGCTGCTGAAACTGGCGGCGCTGGCCAATGCGGTCGGCCAGGATGGCGATTACAGCCTGCGCGCGCCAAGCAGCGGCGCCGCCGACGAAGCGGGCCAGCTGGCCCGCCGCTTCAACCAGATGCTGGAACAGGTGCAGGCGCGCGACCTGGAACTGGCCAGCCACCGCGACCACCTGGAACAGGAAGTGGCGCGCCGCACCGGCGACCTGGTGCGGGCCCGCGATGCGGCCGAAGCCGCCAGCCGCGCGAAAAGCGAATTCCTCGCGATGATGAGCCATGAAATCCGCACCCCGCTCAATGGCGTGCTGGGCATGACGGATTTGCTGGCCAACACGGACCTGGACGAGCGGCAGCGGCGCTTTGTCCGCATCGTGCGCCGTTCCGGCGAGGATTTACTGGCCATCCTCAACGATATCCTGGACTTTTCCAAGATCGAAGCGGGCCGCTTCGAGCTGGACGAATGCGCCTTCAACCTGACACTGTTGCTGGAAAACGTGGCCGAACGCTATGCCCCTGTGGCGCATGGCAAGGGATTGGAACTGAGCTGCGCCGCGCCAACCCGCACGTTGATGTTGCGCGGCGACGCCAAGCGCCTCGGCCAGGTGCTGACGAACCTGGTCAGCAACGCCATCAAGTTCACGGAACGGGGCCAGGTGGTGCTGCGCGCCGAAGTCTCCGAGACTGGCGGCGACATGGCCACCATCCATTTCACCGTCACCGATACCGGGATCGGGATCCCGGCCGCCAAGCAGGCCGGCCTGTTCGAAGCGTTTACGCAGGCCGACAGTTCCACCACGCGGCGCTTTGGCGGAACCGGGCTGGGCTTGGCCATTTCACAGCGGCTGGTGGGCCTGATGGGCAGCGCCATCACCATGCGCAGCGAAGAAAACCGGGGCAGCGAATTTTCCTTCAAAGTGCAACTGCCGTGCTGCGAACCGGGCTGCAGCTCCAGCCACGACGATACGATGCTGGCGCCGATGCGCGTGCTGATCGTCGACGACAACAGCGTGAACCTGGAAATCCTGGCGGAGCAATTGCATTCGTGGGGTTGCCAGGTGGTGCAGGCGCACGACGTGCGGGGCGCACGCGCGGAACTGGGCAAGGCCGGCGCGCCGTTCGAACTGGTGGTGACGGACATGATGATGCCGGACGAGGATGGCGCCGGGCTGGTTGAATTCATGCAGCAGCAGCCGCACCTGGCGGCCATTCCCGTCATCATGCTCAGTTCCGCCGGCATGCAGTGGCATGGCGCCAGCGGCGGCCCCGTGCCGCAGGTACTAACCAAACCGGTGCGCCAGTCGGAGCTGTACAACGCGCTGTGCCAGGCGCTGCGCACCAACCAGGGTGGTCCCGCCCAGCGCGCCGGCAACGCCGCGCGCCAGCGCGTGCTGAAGTTGCAGGGCCGCGTGCTGCTGGCAGAAGACAACCTGGCCAACCAGGAAGTGGCGCTGGCCATGCTGCGCAATCTGGGCATCGAGGCCGAAGTGGCGGCCAATGGCGTGGACGTGATATCGCTGCTGGAACGCCAGCAGTTCGACCTGATCCTGATGGATTGCCAGATGCCGGTCATGGATGGCTTCCAGGCCACCGCCGCGATCCGCGCGGCCGAGGGGCCCGAGCGGCACCTGCCCATCGTGGCACTGACCGCCAACGCGGTGGCAGGCGACCGCCAGCGCTGCATCGACAGCGGCATGGATGAATACCTGTCGAAGCCGTTCACGCAAGATCAGCTGGGCGACATGCTGCGGCGCTGGCTGCAAACGGTGCAAGTGGCGCCACGCGACGATGCCGCTACCCCGTCGGCGGCGTCCACGCCGGTTGCGGCGCCGGACAAGGATGCCGACATCGATATGGAAGCGCTGGCCACCATCCGCCAGCTGCGTCCGGGGCTGCTGCCGCGGGTGCTCAACGCCTGGCTGTCCGAATCGCCCGGCCTGTATCAGGAGATAGTGGAAGCGGCGGCGCAAGGCGATGGCGGCGCCCTGTTCCGCGCCGCGCATACGCTGAAAAACAGTTCCGCCAATGTGGGGGCGCGCCAGTTGTCGCAGCTGTGCGCGGAACTGGAACAGCGGGGCCGCCACACCCAGCTGGAGGAAGTGGGCGATGCGATTGCCGAACTGGCGCTGCATTTCGACCGCACGCTGGCCGAACTCACCGCCATCCGCGACCGGGAGCAATGATGGAAGCGCGCGAACGGCAACTGATCCTGGTGGTCGACGATGAATTGTCGGCCCGGCTGCTGATGCGCGCCACCTTGGAAGAAGGCGGTTTCGACGTGGTCGAAGCGGGCACCGTCAAACAGGCGCTGTCGCTGTTCGAATCCACCGTGCCGGACCTGGTGATGCTGGACGTGGTGCTGCCGGACGGCGACGGCGTCGACCTGTGCGCCCGGCTGCGCGCCCTGCCCGCCGGCCGCGACGTGCCGATCGCCATGGTCACCGGCGTCAATGACGACTCGTCGATCCAGCGCGCCTACCAGTGCGGCGCGACGGATTTCATCACCAAGCCGATCAGCTGGGGCACGATGGCCAACCGCACCCGCTTCCTGCTGCGCGCCCACATGGCGATGCGGGAACTGGCGCTGTCGGCCATGCGAGCACGGTTGTCGGCCAAGGTGTTTGAGGCCTCCAACGACGCGATTGTCGTCAGCGATGCGCAAAATCGCATCGTCTCCGTCAACCGCGCGTTCGAATCCATCACCGGTTACAGCAAAGTGGACGTGCTGGGCCGGGATCCCGCGCTGCTGTTTGCCGATGTCGGCACCCGCATCCGCTACCAGACCATGTGGGAAAACCTGGACGCGGGCGGTTCGTGGCAAGGTGAATTATCGTGCCGCAAACAGGACGGCAGCCCATTCCCCGCATGGTTTTCCATCAGCCTGGCGCGCGACGCGGAGGGCCGGCCCGAACATTACATCGCCGTGTTTGCCGACATCACGGAACGCAAGGTGCAGGAACAGCGCATCGCCCACCTGGCGTTCCACGACGAACTGACGGGCCTCCCCAACCGCCGTCTGTTTTCCGACCGGCTGGCGGTGGCGCTGCTGCAGGCGCGGCGCGATGCCCATGCGCTGGCAGTGCTGTTCGTCGACGTCGACCGCTTCAAGAACATCAACGATTCGCTGGGCCATGCCAGCGGCGACGAATTGCTGAAACAAGTGGCGCAGCGGTTGCAGGACACGGTGCGCGCCGGGGACACCGTGGCGCGCATGGGCGGAGACGAATTCGTGCTGCTGTGCCCCGGCGGCGATTCCAAGGCCATCGCGGCCCGCGCGCAACGGATGCTGGACGAATTGGAGCAACCCTACCACGTGATGGGGATGGCGCTGCACGTGTCGTCCAGCATGGGCATCGCGTGCTATCCGGAAGACGGCGACACGGCCGATATCCTGGTGCGCAACGCCGATGCCGCCATGTACCTGGCCAAGGAACGGGGCCGCAACAATTTCCAGTTCTATGCGCCGGAACTGAACGCGGGCATCCTGGCCCGCCTGAAGCTGGAAATGGATCTGCGGGCTGCGCTGGACGCGGGCGAATTCGAATTGCACTACCAGCCAAAAATCAACCTCGCCAGCGGCGCGCTGCACGGCGTGGAAGCGCTGATCCGCTGGCGCAAGGATGGCGCCATGGTGCCGCCCGGCCAGTTCATTCCCGTGGCGGAGGAATCGGGCCTTATCGGCGCCATCGGCGACTGGGTGGTGCGCGAAGCGTGCCGTCAGCACCTGGCGTGGAAGCAGGCCGGCATGCCCGCGCTGCGGGTCGCCGTCAATGTCTCCGCCCGCCAGTTTTCACAACCGGGCTTTGCCGGCGCCATTGGCGAACTGGTGCGCGCCGAGGGCTGCATGCCGGATGCGCTGGAGCTGGAATTGACGGAATCCATGCTGATGACGGACGTGCAGCGCGCCACGCAGACACTGGCGGAACTGAAAACGCTGGGCTTTGCCGTGGCCATCGACGATTTCGGCACCGGCTTCTCATCGCTGAATTACCTGCGCCACTTCCCCGTCGACGTGTTGAAGATCGACCAGTCGTTCGTACGCGAATTGCTGGACGACCGCGCCGCGCTGGCCATCATTGAAGCCATCATTGCGCTGGCGGGCGCGCTGGGCATGACGACCGTGGCGGAAGGGGTGGAGACCGATGCGCAACGCACGCTGCTGGGTGAGCGGGGGTGCGAGGCGATGCAGGGGTACCTGGTGGCGCGGCCGATGCCGGCGGGCGAGTTGAGCGGATGGGTTGGCGCCTATCTTGCGCCCGGTTGATCAGGCAGCCGGCTAGCCGGCCTTCCTGCCAGCTGTCGCCAGGCGCTCCCAATCCTGCTTCGGCTGCAATCCAATCGCCAGGATAAAGTTTGCAAGTCCGCCATACAGCGACCACGGCGGCGTGGCCTTGCTGCCGGTCCAGGAGACATGGCTGCACTCAAAACATACTTCCATTGTGTCAAGCAGCTTGCCGTGAGCAAAGAAGTCAATCCTGTGGTGCGGCACAGGGATGCAAGCGGTAAATTCGTCCTGCGTCTTCGGGTTCAGCGACGCTATCGCCGACTTGAATTGCTCCTGCTGTGACTTCGTCAGCACTATCCGCTTGTACGTCAGTTCCTTTGATGGAAGCGGCTCGCCGGTCTTCGTATCGAAGAAGTCCATCTCTGACGAATGTTCGGTGACTGTAATCTGGTCGGCCCGCGCGATCAAGCTGCCCAAGTCCAGCAGATATTGCTTGCCTCCCTTCGTATCCGCCCGAGAATGATCGGTGCGTCCGTCGCGGTCACATCCCCCCAACATCATGAGTGCCAGCAATACAGTAACGAATGTCTTCATAGGCTTAAACGTGTGGTAAGTGGGGAATGCCGGCATCATGGGCATTTCATCGGCAGTTTTGAAGCCGTCCAACGCGACGGCTTGCCCAAACTTATTCGATAATTTCCCTCTGAAAGAGCGCAATCACATTATCCGTCTTGCCAGACCAGATACCCTGCATCAAGCCGGGCGTTAGCACTTGGACCAATAGCCACCCTTCCTGTCCCTCCTTGTTGAAAATGCCCGCGAAATCCGGCAAGTCGTATTTCTTTATGCCAGAGAAGAAGCCTTCCTTGGTTTGAATTTCCAGCGTCTTATATTCGTACTTTTTCATTTTTGGCGTTTCCTGAGGTTCGAGATCGGAAATATGTATGCTGAACGCAGAAGCCAAAGCCTTCTTGGTTTGCAACGACGCAGTGGCCTCTTTCTCTATGCGTTGTATGGTTCTCAAATTCACCCCGGCCGCCAACGCCAGTTCTTCCTGTGACCATGACTTTTTTGTCCGAAGGTCGAGAACCAATTCTGCATTTATTTTCATACGTACTCACGATCAGTTATGGGTTGAGGCAGGTGCATATTCGCCCCAAACTCAGGAAACTTTTACGACTAAACGACGACAGAAGCACGGCAATGTTACGACAGTTTTACGACAGTTGCCGCAGAAGCCTCCCAGTGCGCATACGCTGCGTCCATCAGCGGCTTGAGTCGCCGGTAATTCTCGTCCGAATACGCGACGTGAAATTCTGAAGGCAATGTGCCCTGCAGCGTGGCGCAATAGTCTTTCAGGTAGGCGCCCTTCTCGAAATCAAAGTAATGCATTGCAAAAGCATTTCCCTGCTCGGACAGCATGTCGCTGATCAAGCAACGGTCCCACCGGCCATACAGCTCGTGAATGGACATTCTCCCTTTCCGAAATCGTGACAGTTCATCGGCACATTCAGTCAGGAAAAATTCGCTCATCAGCTGATTTTCAATCAACCAGCGCAAAATGGGCACGGTGTGGTTGGACGCATGCTCGTCGGGCAAACCAAATTCCTCGATGCTCTCGTGGTGATACTTGGCTTTGTCGTAGACGTGTGGATTGCCCGGGTTTTCCGCTGAATGAGCTGTTTGACGTTTATCGGCGGCAAACCCGGAAGTGCGGAAACATACCGCATCGATCAGCACGCCGGCCAGAATACCGACCGCGTAGGCTGCGATATCGAACCACGAGAAGGTTGAGCCCAGGACCAGGTGGCCCAGTGTGGTGCTGCGGATTTCCTTGAGCCAGTCAGCTTGATAGAGCTGCGAGAATTCGACGACGCAGGACGTGGCGAGTGCAAGTATCGCGATACTTCGTGTGGAGGCGCGCGGCTTGCAGAACGCCAAGCCAAGGAAGACCATCAACGCCCACAGTGCGTCGCCGGGGTACTTGCCCAAGAGCGCCGGAAACAGCGAGGGGAACTTGCGCGAGGCCAGGCCAAGGGCGATGGCAGCCATGACACTGAAGAGAAGCCACAATCTGCTGCGCTTCATGTTGATGGGTTCCATTGAAGGCTCGCTCCTGAAGTTCTACTCATCTGCCGGGCCGCGCAGGAAAGGTATGTCGGGAAAGTACGCCGTGTAGGGTCACGTTGCCGGCGTAATCAAGGCATGGCGACGCCGGTGCAACGTTGCAACCGAGTAAAAAGATCGGGGCAAGTGATTTCATCGGGCCTGGTCTGAGAATTCGCTGGACTGCGCGGCTTGTCGCGTGGGTCCGATGAACCGCATGGTTCGTTTCGACACATATCGGCCCTCGATGATATCAAATTTACCATTTTCGAATAGTGTCGTTGTGCAGCATCCGGCGACTGCCAAGGGCGAGGTTGTGCACCATCTCAGATGTCTTTGAAGTTGAGCTACGCAAAGGCAACCAGATCGACCAGTATATGGCCAGCTGCCACAGGCCACAGCGTGCCAAGCAGAAAGTACCAAAAACAGGCGACAAGATTGGAAAAGAATGCGCCAATAATCACGTGTGGGCCTTGTTCCCAGTGCGCCACCGCGAATACTGTTGTGGCGAGGAGTGCAAAGGCGATCCTTGATGGGGCGGCGCGAACGTGGCGATACAGTAGCCAAGGCAGCCCGATAAAGAAGATGCTCTCGACAATTCCAGCGGTCACAGCAGAGTAAATCCAAATGACGCTGCCCATCAGGCCACTGGGGAAAACGCCGGGGAAGCTGAAATAGCTGGGCGGATGCCCAAGCAATGCCCAGGAAATATTCCGCGTTCCCACGAAGGCTATATACGTGGTAATAAATACCAATAGCGCCCCAACAATCAGTGCCTGCCAGCGATGTGGCGCTGTGTCCAAGCCATAGTGCTTTGGTAGTAGCGATGCCTTGCGAGCGAGAGCCGTCACGATAAGTGACGGCAACAATATCCACTGGCAAAGGTCAGCCAGCCAGAATGCCGGAACGCTGATTTTGGCGAGTGACGCCAAATAGAGGCCGTTGATCTGCCAGATTACGATAACTGGGAGCAAGGCCCATGTAATCGCGAATTGTTGGTGTCGCTCAAGTTGCACTGGTTATTGCCTCTAACGTTGCAGCGACGTCGCTCGGAACGAATTATTAAACTGCATATGCTTGGGAATTTTATTGCCACTCTGATCTCAGACTGGAAGCCTCCTCAGAAGTCATGCTGTGCGGCTTTCAATCGCATGCCCTTACGGCATGGAACTGAGGTGCCAGCACGGAGAACCACAGTAAGATCACGTTCAAATCCAGTTGCTCCGTTAAAAGCAGTTTCTATGGTTTTAAAGCCCTCTTTTTGGATGCACCAGTTCCAGAAAAACACTTCTGATCCATGCATCGCTATCGCCTCCACTCGAAACTCCCGACGCGACTCGAAGCGCGCCGTCCCATCAATAGCGGTAATCTGAGTGTCACGGCTCTTTTCAAAACCGTTTGGATATGATGTAGAAATTAATGCAACAGAGGCTCCCGGCACAGGATTATTAAGCTCGTCGAGTAACACAACCCTTGCGGAAGGCTGCAGTGTTTTTAAAACGGGATATGGAACGCAGCCCGAAATAATAGTTGCTGCTAGTAGTATCGATAATATTTTTCGCAGCATATTTCAATTCCGACGACCAATGAATCAGAGAATTCCCTGCGGCTCATTCGAAATCAGCCCATTTGCGGTAAACACAGAAGAGAATCAGCGCCGCACCAATCAAGCCCTGGAAAGGCGCCGTGCCCCCCAGTATTGCGAGATTGATTGCGAAAATTGCCAATGTATTTGCCAACAGCAGGTAGACACCCCAACGGCGCCACGTCCAGATCGCGACAATGGCCGCAACGTTTAACAGGCCCAGCACCCCCAGCAGCAGCACCCCACTGACGGCCCACGACGGCGCATTGGGCAAGTTGGCCGCAATACGGCTACTGCCTAGTATATTTACAACCGACACCAGTGCCGTCATGACGCCGAATAATGATAACAGGACGGAGAGAGCCTTACCCCGTTTCTTGGGAGCGACAGGAGTGTCAAGGGGCGTGTGCGCGTATGGAGATTGGGACATGTGAGATCTATTGTTGTCGGGTAGATTATACGGAGCGAAGCATCAATGATGGGAACTGTGCAACTTCTGCTCTGTGAGGAATATTTTTACAGAAGGCGATATCGCTAAGACGTAAAGGGTAATGGCCGGTACTGCGGCCACGGCCAGCATTGCCAGCGAATTCAGCGTAACCGCCAGAAAGACTGCATGGACCAGCGCAGAGCCGAACAATAGCAGAGAAAGAGTACGCGCCCACCGCTGGCCTTTGTACACGCAAGTGAATAATCCGATTGTAAGTGCTAACCGGACAGCGGTAGGCAGCGCCCGCTGAGAAGTTTCATTGAGCAGCAAGTCGAGCAGAAAGCATGCATCAATTGTGACGATAATGGCGAACATCGATAACAGCAAAATCTTTCCGCGTCTCATATTAAAAAAAATGAAATTATTATACAACTAACATAGACCTAACTGGCGCTGCGCGGCTTGTCGCGCAGCGTGCATGGGCGCCCAGTCACTTTCACGAAGAAGCTTGGCTAGTCATGAGAGATAACTTACTTGTTCACGGCGCAGGCAGGCATCCGTAGAAACTGGAAATTTGGCCTCGTCACGACCGCTACGGGTTTATCTTTCAATGATCTGCCCTATGCGCAAAAGGTTGCCATCGGGATCGACGACGGCAAATTCCCGCAAGCCCCACGCCTTGTTTTCAAGCCCATCCATGCGCGGCAGCCCGTGTCTCGGCAATTGCGCGGCTGAGAACTCGCGATAGATCTTCTCGACGTCGAGCACGCGGATGTAGCAGCCAGCAGATGACTGCTCGGGCTCCAGCTCGTTATGTGTGAAGAAGTGAAGCTCAATATCACCACGGCGCAAGATGCCGTATGCGCTGTTAAACTCATGAGGGCCACCGTCGAAACCAAGGCGCTTATAGAAGGCAGCCGTTTCAACGATTGAGCGGCTGGGCAAGGTTGGAATGGCGAGATCGTGTTTTTGCATTGCACACCTGAGTTGTTTAACGTAGAGCTAACCGGCGCTGCGCGGTCTGATCGCGCTGCGTCCAGCGACTGGAGGGAGCGAGGTTGAGCGTGCTGTTATGCATGTTTAGCTTGATGTACGTTGCCGGGCGCCGGGAAGCCTGTTCGTGACAGCAAGATACACGATCAGTGCCACGGAAAATAGGAAAAAGTACGCGCCATATGTGTTCCCGTATTCATAAGATTCCTCATGCGTGATCGTTGGATTGAAGTTCACCGAAAACTCGGCAAACAACATGGCAAGTGCTCCGTTCAGGAATACGACCCACAAGAGAGAAACGATTACCTTTTTCATCCTTGAGTTATCTCCAGCTTAAAGAACGGCATAACGTGTGCGATAACCGGCGGCTGGAGCGCGCAGCGTGGAGGCAGTCCAGTTGACCGCAGGGTTGGGCTTAGTGCGTAGGAAGTAGTGCATTTTTAGTCTTGTGCGAAACATACACAACGCTGCCAACGGGAACCTGCTCTTTCGTGCCAGTTGGGAAGCAAAGAACAACTCTCCAACGGCGATCCAGCGGCGCAGTTACGTCAAGAATTCTGAAATGTGTTTGTCGAAACTGAGCGAGCAGTTCACGCCGCCCACCTGGGGTTTCGATCAAAACCGTTTCTTCGACATTCGCCCAGCGTTCCGGCACAGAAAAGTCCGGCATCACAACTAGACCAATTCCCGAGAGCTGAAATTGATCGGTAACGGTCAGCAAGCTAGTTCGTTCCATACGTCCAACGTTCGAGGTAAGGGGCGGCTTGCGGCTTGCCGCAAACTTCCCCTTGACTGAGGGGTTAGGCAGCTGGCCAGTGTGAGCTAAGGCCGAAGGCATGACGACAAGCCTCTAAGGTCGGCGATCAGAACTTCCGTGAAACTACCAGAGTCTTTGGGCTCCTGCATTCCATCGTTGATGAACCAACACTTCGGATTGGCTTCGCTCATCGAGGCATCGAACCACGCTGCCATGTAGCCCTGGTGAGTAAAGAAGACGACATGCGAAGGAATGACTTTGTACTTCGAGTCGACTTCTTCCAGCAGATCCTTCAGCACTTCTTTGTTCGATTCAAGATCAGAGACAAACCAGTTCGAACCACGGAAGATCCCGTTGAAATCTTTGCCCATCCAGAGAAGGTACTCGCGATAGGCATTTGGGAGAGGGAAGCCGATGCTGTTTTCTAGCGCGGCCACCTCGGCCGCAGTTGCGCCGACGGGCTCTCCAAGGATGGGAGCAATCAGCTCAGCGTGAAGTCTTTTTGCATCGCCTAGCATGAGATGCCTAACGAGGCTGTATGAAAACCCGTCCAGCGCGCGCTTTCGCTGCCGCCGTCGCGATTTCATCAGTCATTGATGTTGTAAATACAATCATTCCGACAGTGTGCCGGAAAGTCGGTAGTGATGGCAAGCAACGGCAGCCCTGCAAGGTTTTTTTCTGCAGTTGCACCGGGTTAATTTCCATATCCGTGGTGCGCCAGCTTTTCGATGTTGTGCACCAAGCAGTACAGGTGCCATTGCGTGTTCACTTTGGCCTGCCCGCGCAAGGTGAACCGATCCAGCCGCTTGTTGGCCCGGAGGTTGCCAAATACCGGCTCCACGGTGGCCATGCGGCGACCATACAAGGCCCGCCCGCGTTCACTGTCGATGGCTTGCCGCATTCGATGCGTGTGAACTGCCCGCGGTAGTACTTTGGTGGGCTCTTTGTAAAAGAAGGCGACCTGCCGTACCGGCGTGCGCTCCGGATAACGCAGGCACTGCGCGCGCAACGTGCAGGGCATGCAGTCTTGTTTGGCGCCCGTGAATTTGTGATCAGTACGGCCCTTGACCTTGCACTGACTGCCGTTGCTGTAAAGCCGACGCCCGGCAGGGCAGGTGCAAGTCTGGTTTGCTGCGTCGTACTGGAAGTCTGCAGGCCGGAACAGCCTGGACTTGGTGGTACTTACTGTCTTGGTCTTGTCGTACGTACAGCGGATCTTGCAAAGCTTTGTACTTGGCCTGCTCCTTGAAGCGCTCATCACGCTTACGCATCATGCCATCGGCAATCAGGGCGGATATTCCTGCTTCGTGCAGTTCTTTCAAATTGGCTTCGCTGTGATAGCCGGCATCGGCGGTAATCATGGTCTCCTGGGTACGCAAGCCATCGGTGCTGCGCACCATTGGCAGTAAAGCGTTTTGTTCACTGCCTGAACCATGCGCCTGTGCCGCAACGATGATCTGGTGCTGGCTGTCGACTGCTGCGATCGCGGTATAGCCCTGCAATACGCCTTTTGATGTAGCCATCTTGGCGCTGTCGTTGTCTGTCACATTGCTTTTCCGGACGACGCCCTTGGTGCTCTTGCGCTCCTTCTGCGTCAACAGAAAATTGCGTATGCGTTGGGCCTCCGATTGCAAGCGTTCGATGCTGCGCTGGCGTGCCTGCGCTTCACTGTCAGCCGATTCAGTTTGCACATCGCGTTGACGATGGGTATCGAGCATCTTGGCTACCGCCTGCTCCATTCGGTCGGCCCGGTGCGCAAGTTCGTCGTGGGTGCCACTGCGGTGCTTGGAGGCGTTGCTTGACAGCTTGACGCCATCGATCGCGAACATATGCCGGCCAATCAAGCCCTGAGCGTCACAGGTCATCAGCACTTGCTGGAACAGCGCCGCAATTTCTTCACCCAGTTCACGGACAAATTTGGCGATGGTAGTGAACTGTGGAGTGTTGTCGCCGGAGATCGCGATAAACAAAACATTCTCGCGGCATGCGCGCTCGATGGCGCGACTTGAAACCATGCCCCGGCTATACGCTAGCAGGACAATTTTAAGCATCACAGCTGGGTCATAAGCCGGGGCGCCAGTTTCATCATTGCGATACCGGGCAGCCAGTCCTGCGAGGTCGAGCTCATGATCGACCAGATAGTCGAGCGCATATTCAAAACTACCGGGCTGAATCTGAGCTTCGAGCACCACCGGCAGAAAGCGGGGGCTGCGGTCAATTTCCTTGAATCGTGCCATCGCATTTCTCCGCCAATGCACATGCGGAATTAACGCGGAGATGCAGTGTGCCGTTTACTGGCAGGACTAAAAATACAGCCTCAACGTTTGAAGTAACCGGCGCGCTTTGGCGCGTCCGAGTTGACTGAGATGTTAGAGCGTATCACATTGATTCATCCATTCCCAACGGCCCCACGCTCGCTCGTACATGTCACGCAATTCCTTTGCGATATTCGGCCAAGCAACGGCCTTTTCACTTTCTTCGAGATCCCACATCAAATTCTCTGCATAGGAAACGTCCACTAGCCTTCGAATTACCTCAGTGCCGTTTCGACATTCCGCCGCAATGAATCCAGTGTGCTCCTTCACCAAGTTCCAGTCTCGCGCGCGAACCGCTTCCGTCGTTCGATCAGCGAAGGCCTCCATCCAAATGTGAGGAGAATCATCCAATAGATCATCCCAGCCACGCTCGCGCAGCCAACCATCGGTGCGATTGGCCTCCTCTGGGAATCGTTCACGAACTCGGGCAACAACACCCTTTTCATCCGGATAAACTTCGCTCATTGCACTTGCACTCTAACGTAGAATTCAGCCGCGCCGCAGGCGTCGTCTGCAATGAAAGGTTGGGCCCATTTTGTTCAAATACCTCATGCCCTTCGCTAAAGAATATGCCAAGCTTTAAGTTCATTTTCAACAGCGGAGATGAAGCGGAAACAGGCTTCACGATCAAGAAGTTTTCCCTCATGCGCAAGGTCGTTGCGCTCGCCTCTTCCGTTGTCAACGCAATCATAGTCTTTCCAAGGAATCACTCCGCAAGATGCGATCATCCTTGTACCCAGACTCGGCTTACCAGAAGGCTTTGGCACCGTCCCTTGTTCGACAAGCTCTTCAAGAACTTGATCGAGAACACCATACGCCAGCAGTAATGGCAGGTTGAAGAAACTTTCGGGAGGTGTTTCGTTAATAAATGAACCACATGAGCTCATATATTGACTATGCGAGTTGGAACAAAAGCGTGTCACAACCGCCCACTGCTGACGTAGCGAAAGGATAATAGTTGGATTCGAGATCATTGTGTGCCCAACGTGATGGCAAGCGGCTGGCCGCCCGGAACAAAAAGAGACCTGCGTCGCATTCGGCCAGTCCGACTCGACCTACTTGTTAGCATATCACGGCTCTGCTTCTCCAACGCAGTACCAACACTTCAGGCCCTCACTTCGAGCCGCCGTGGCCAGGCCTTCATCGGCGGTGACTAGTACCGTTTGCGAATCATTCACGAGATGTGAATAATACCCGTCTTTAACGCTGATTATCTGGAACGCATCTGAAAGATCCAGAGAATAACGATCGGACAGTTCACGTACCTTTGAAAATACAAGTGCGTCATGAATGTCAACTTCCTTCGCATACCGCGTATTGAAAGAAAACCAAGCAGCCATTTTAAATGCGGCATCATGATATTGCTGCTTAGTGAGCTGATGTCGATACATCCATTTGACTTTAAGCACGCCCAATGCCTCGTAAAAACAAAATGAGGTCGTGTATTTTGTGGGGGAGCGGTTATCCCAATAGTCGCGGACGAGATCGCTGCCATCTTCGTCCGTGAACACCTTTACCAACGCGGATGCATCAAAACAATTTGCACGAGGAGGTGGTCGCATTTTTCGCTAAGGTGATGTAGACGCCCCATCCGGTGCCCCCTCCCCCGACAAAGTCTTGAGATTCCACACAGAAGGCCAGCGCCTTTTCTTTATTATCAAATAGTTACTCCACTTTATCACACCCGAAACCTAAAACCCAACCCCACCTCGGAGGCCGCATGGACCCAGCCAAGCCGAAGTTACTGGACCAAGTACGGGATCGCATCAGGTTCAAGCATTACAGCATCCGCACGGAAGCGTGCTACCTCGACTGGATACGCCGCTACATCCGCTTCCATAATCGCCGGCACCCCACCACGCTGGATGCAGCACATGTAACGGCTTTTCTGACACACCTCGCGGTCAACGGCAAAGTAGCGGCCTCTACGCAAAATCAGGCCCGCAGCGCCCTGCTTTTCCTCTACAAGGAAGTACTGAATATCGAACTGCCCTGGCTGGATGGCGTCGTCAATGCCAAGGTTCCGCAGCGCTTGCCTGTGGTGCTGACCACGGACGAGGTCAAAAGCATCCTCGATCGCGTCGAAGGGACGCCCGGATTGATGCTCAGGCTGATCTACGGCAGCGGCATGCGCATCATGGAATGCATGCGCTTGCGCGTCAAAGACATTGACTTCACCCGTCATGAAATTCTCGTCAGGGAGGGCAAAGGCAACAAGGATCGCGTCACCATGCTACCGGTTTCGATAACGGTGCAGTTGCGCCAGCATTTACTGCGCGTGCAGGCCTTGCATAACGACGATCTCGCCGAAGGGTATGGCGAGGTGTATCTTCCCACCGCGCTGGCCCGAAAATACCCAGATGCGGCTCGGGAATGGGGATGGCAATATGTTTTCCCATCGATTAAGCGCTCCGCCGATCCGCGCTCGGACGCCATCCGCCGCCATCACGCGGATGAGAAAGCTCTGCAGCGCGCCATGCGCCAGGCTGTGCGCGATGCCCACATAGCCAAGCCCGCCACGCCGCATACATTGCGCCATTCCTTCGCCACCCATTTACTACAAGCCGGCTACGATATCCGCACCGTGCAGGAATTGCTCGGCCATCAGGACGTCAGCACAACCATGATCTACACCCATGTGCTGAACCGGGGCGGACGCAGTGTCATCAGCCCGCTGGATCAGGGGCCGCATTCACCGCTGGGCTGAACTCCGCGCCAGCCCCGTCACTCAATGCGCCGTCGGCAACGCATCCCCAAACCACCGCTCCAGCGCCAGCCGCTCGAACACTTCGCGCACCGCATCGCTGTGATGCACGAGCCGCAGTTCCCGGCTTTCATCGCGCGCCATCAGCTTGGCCAGAATCAGCACCTGGATTCCCGCGCTGTCGATTTCCGTCACGCCAGCCAGGTCCACTTCCAGCACGGCGCAACGCGTCAGTTCCGTTTGCAGCAGAGACTTCACTTCCGCCGCGCGGTAAATGCTCAGCTCACCGTCGAGTGCGATGTAGCCGATGTCCATGCCGCCACTGATTTCAATGCCGTCTTCGTCGACGGTCGACATGGCCCGTGCATTCATGGCAGCACCAGCTTTTGAATGGCGCCCAGCAGCACGTCCGGCTTGAACGGCTTCGTCACCCATGCGCGGGCGCCGGCGGCCTGCCCTTCTTTCTTTTTCGCTTCCTGCGATTCCGTGGTCAGCATGATCACAGGCGTGAACTTGTAGTTCGGCAGTTGCTTGATCTCCTTGACGAAGGTGATGCCATCCATGACCGGCATGTTGACGTCACAGACAACGAGGTTGACTTTCTGCGCCGGCAGCTTGCAGAGGGCATCGGAGCCGTCCACTGCTTCCACCACGTCATAGCCAGCGCCTTTCAGCGCAATCCCCACCACTTGCCGCAGCGAGGCCGAATCGTCGATCACCATGATGGTTTTTGCCATACTTTCCTCCCGGAGATTACGTCTACCAAACCGGACGGCGCTGCACCGCGCCCTCCGCCTTTCCTGCCCTGCTAAAACCTGGCGAAATGCGCCTCATCCGGACCAGGCGCCACGATGCCCTTGGAACTATCGTTGTTGCGCCGTACGGGCGCGCGCGGCGCCGTGACTTTGCGCACCAGTTGCGCCACTTGGCCATGGATGCCCGAATCGATCTTGAAGAAACTCATGGTGCGCTGCAATTGCTCGGCCTGCCCGCTCATTTCCTCGGCGGTGGCCGCCAATTCTTCGGAACTGGCCGCGTTCTGCTGCGTGGCCTGCGACAGTTGCTGCACCGCGCCGTTGATCTGCGCGACGCCCGCCGACTGCTCCTCGGAGGCCGCCGAGATTTCCTGCACCAGATCCGACGTGCGCTTGATGTTTGGCACCATCTGGCCCAGCAACTGGCCGGCCCGTTCCGCCAGTTGCACGCTGCTGCTGGCGACTTCGCCGATTTCCGCTGCCGCCACCTGGCTGCGCTCGGCAAGCTTGCGCACCTCGGCCGCCACCACGGCAAAGCCCTTGCCATGCTCGCCCGCGCGGGCCGCCTCGATGGCCGCGTTCAGCGCCAGCAAGTTGGTCTGATAGGCAATGTCGTCGATGATGCCGATCTTGTTGGCAATCTGTTTCATCGCGGCAGCGGTGGCATTGACCGCTTCGCCGCCCTCGGCGGCTTCCTGCGACGCCTTGGTTGCCATGCCATCGGTGACCTTGGCGTTTTCCGTGTTTTGCGAAATCGACGCCGTCATCTGTTCCAGCGACGCGCTGGTTTCCTCCACGCTGGCCGCCTGCTCGGACGATGCCTGCGACAGCGATTGCGCCGTGGCGCTGACCTCTTCCGAAGCGCTGGCCAGCGACTGGGCACCCTGGTTAACCTCAGTCACTACCTGCAACAGCTTCGACACCGTGTTATTGGCAAACGATTTCAGTTCGCCAAAGCTGCCTTCATATTGCTTGTCGACGGTCTGGCTCAAATCCCCTTCGGCCAACGCGCCCATCACGCGCACCACGTCGTCGATCGATGCGCCGGTCGTGGCCATCAGCTGGTTCAGGCCCTCCCCCAGCTCATTCTGGAATCCCTGCAAACCGGTCAGGTCGATACGGGTCGTGAAATTGCCCCGGTTGGCGGCATCCACCACGCGCTTTTGCGCTTCGATCACGTGATTGAGCTTGCCGACAGTATTGTTCGCGTATTTCTTCAGCTCGTCGAACGCCCCTTCATAAGGCTTGTCGATGGTCTGCTTCAAATCGCCGGCCGACACCGCGCCCATCACGCGCACCACGTCCGCCACGCTGGCGCCGGTGGTGGCCATCAGCAGGTTCAAGCCTTCGCCAAGCTCTTTCTGGAAGCCCTGCAATCCGTTCAGGTCCACGCGTACGTCGAAATTGCCGCGGTTGGCCGCATCCACCGCCCGCTTCTGGCCGTCGACCACCTGGCTCAGCTTGCTCGCCATGTTGCGCATCGCATTGAGCAGCTGGCCTGTTTCGTCGGTGGATTTCGACTCGACGTTAATGTTCAGGTCCCCCGCCGCCAGCTTGCCGGCGGCTTCCATCGCCTGGATCACCGGGACGGTGACGCTGCGGCTGATGAACCATCCCAGCAGAATCCCTGCCAGCGTCGCGCCAACAATGGTGCCGATCATCAGGTTGCGGCTGGTTTCATACATCACGGTGGTATCGGTGGATGCCTGTTTGGCGCGCTCTTCCTTCGCCACCGTCAAGTCCGTCAACAGATCGTCGAGCACGTTGGCGGCCGCGGAGACATTGGCCAGGGCCTGCGCCAGCGTGTCGTCGCGCTTTTGCAAATCCCGGGTGGAGATCATCTGGATCACCGTGCTATTGAGGCGCACGTATTCATCGAGCGCCTTGGTTGCGTTAGAGAACAATTGCTTGCCGCGCTCGGTCACGAACAAGGGGCGCGCCTTGTCCAGGTAATCCTTCATCGTCGCCAGTGCCTTATTGGCGGTTTCAAGCTGCTTGTTGCGCTCTTCCGTCGTGCTGGCAAGCAGCGCGTTCGAGCGGGCGCGGCCGACGTAAATCAGGTTGATGTTGGCTTCCTTGATGTATGACAGCCCCATCAATTCATGGTCGTACATGCGGTCGGCCGCTTCGTTGATCTTGCCGGCGTTGGTGATCCCCACCACGCCAACCACGATGCTGAAGGCCGCGATCAGGACAAAGCCACCGATCAGTTTGATACCAATTTTCAGGTTTGCGAACATGCTTGACTCCTCTGTCAGAACCGCGCGAAATGGCTTTCATCAACTTCCGGATAGGTCGCGCTTTTTGCCACCTGCGGCTCCGCATTCCGCCGCACGGTTGCGCGAGGCGCGGTGCCCTTGCGCAAAGTCAAATGCGGCGGGTGACCATGCATGCCCGACTCCACCTTGAAGAAGCCCATCGTACGCTGCAGCTGCTCGGCCTGCCCGCTCATTTCCTCGGCGGTCGCCGCCAGTTCTTCCGAGCTGGCCGAGTTTTGCTGCGTGGTCTGCGACAGTTGCAGCACGGCGGCATTGATTTGCGCCACGCCGGACGATTGCTCATCGGATGCGGCGGAAATTTCCTGGACCAGGTCCGACGTGCGCTTAATATTCGGCACCATCTGGCCCAGCAACAAGCCGGCCCGTTCCGCCAGTTGCACACTGCTGGTGGCGACTTCGCCGATTTCCGCTGCCGCCACCTGGCTGCGTTCGGCCAGTTTGCGCACTTCGGCCGCCACCACGGCGAAGCCTTTGCCGTGTTCCCCGGCGCGGGCCGCTTCGATGGCGGCGTTCAGCGCCAGCAAATTGGTCTGGTATGCGATGTCGTCAATGATGCCAATCTTGGCGGCGATCTGCTTCATGGCCGCCGCCGTCGAGTTCACGGCTTCACCGCCCTCGGCCGCTTCCTGCGCGGCCTTGGTGGCCATGCCATCGGTGACTTTCGCGTTTTCCGTGTTCTGCGAAATCGACGCCGTCATCTGTTCCAGCGACGCGCTGGTTTCCTCCACGCTGGCCGCCTGTTCGCTGGACGCCTGCGACAAGGCTTGCGCCGTGGCGGACACTTCCTCGGAAGCGCTGGCCAGCGAATGGGCGCCCTGGTTGACTTCAGTGACTACCTGCAGCAACTTGGCGACCGTATTGTTGGCATACGATTTCAGTTCGCCGAAACTGCCTTCGTAGTGCTTGTCGATGGACTTGCTCAGATCGCCATCGGCCAGCGCCCCCATCACGCGCACCACGTCGTCGATCGATGCGCCCGTGGTCGCCATCAACTGGTTCATGCCGTCACCCAGTTCCTTCTGGAACCCTTTCAAACCCGATGCATCGATGCGGGACGTAAAGTCGCCATGATTGGCCGCCTCCACCACGCGGCGCTGGCCTTCGATCACGATGTTGAGCTTGCTGACCGTGCTGTTGGCATAGGTCTTCAGGTTGCCGTAGGCGCCTTCATATTGACGGGAAATGGTCTGGCTCAAATCGCCTTCGGAAATCGCGCCCATCACGCGGCCCACGTCGTCGATGACGAGATTGAGTTTGCCGATGGTGCTGTTGGTATAGGTTTTTAACTGGTCGAACGCACCCTCGTACGGCTTGTCGATGGTCTTGCTCAAGTCGCCTTCGGAGACGGCGCCCATGACGCGCACCACGTCCGCCACGCTGGCGCCGGTGGTAGCCATCAACTGGTTCAGGCCGTCGCCCAGTTCCTTCTGGAAGCCCTGCAAGCCGTCGGTATCGACGCGCGCGCTGAAGTCGCCCTTGTTGGCAGCCGCAACCGCGGCCTTTTGTCCTTCGACCACCTGGTTCAGCTTGCCCACCATGCTGCCCATCGCGTTCAGCAATTGCCCGGTTTCATCGCGGCCGCCTTGCGCCACTTGCACGCCGACATCGCCCGCTTCCAGCCGCCTGGCCACGTGCACTGCTTCGCGCAGCGGACGGGTGATGCCGATGGTAATCAGGGCTGCGATGATGAGCGAAAGCAATACAGCCACGGCTGCCACCGTGATCACCAGCGTACGGGTGCTGGTATAGGCTTCGGCGGCGGCGTCGCCGGCCTGGTCCATCAATTCTGACTGGTATTGCGCCAGCGCTTCCAGCGCAGTCCAGAAGGCTTCATTGGCAGGAACAATTTCCGTGCGCAGATACTCCGCGGCGGCCTTGCGGTCGCTCTTGGCCAGCGCATAAAACGGTTCATATCGGGGTTCAACAACGGCGCGCTTTTCATTGGCATCTTTCAGCAATTGCCGGCCACGGTCGAGGGTGACCATTTTTTGCAATTTGCCCAGCGCTTCCGCCATTTCCGTGCGGTTGGTTTCCGCCGCGCGGCGCGCTTTTTCCGCGTCCGCGTCACTGGTGGCAATCAGCATGTTGCGGAACTGGCGCGCATTATCGAGGGAATTTTTGACGATTTCCTGCACCAGCACGTATTTGACGTAGCGGTCGTCCAGGATCAGTCTGGTTTGGTCATTGACGCTGGCCAGCCGTTGTACCGAGACAACAGCCAATATCAGCAACAACACAACAACACTGCCAAACCCCAACCCTAGCCTGCCGGCTATCTTCAAATTCTTGAACATAATGATGTCCCTGTTAAGCACAGCGCCTGAAAAACCGACGCCATGTGTTGGCATCGTTAGGAGGAGTAACAGGGGACGCGGGGTTTGGGCGGCCTATGGTTTCCGGCGAAATCTTATTCCAGAAAGCAACTCCTGGAATTCATTATGCACATTGATACAGCTCAAAAATCTATCGAAATGTCACACCCGGGGTGGTGCTGCATTCAAACCAGCTTATTGGCAGGAATCAGCCACCACCCCAGTTGTTCGCGGATACGCTCTGGTGCCGGTGGCGGCGAATGCTCTGCGCGGCGCTGCTGCATCAGGGCGCGGACGGCTTCCTTGGAAGGATGCGTGGTATGGGTGGTTTGCTGGCTCATGATTGCCTCCTGCGTAGTCACCGTATTGCTGCGGTACGGAGACATGGTGCGCCGGGGCAGCACTGCGATATGCGTGAAACAAGGGCGGGTTCGCGGTGCTGTTGCAGCTTTAAGTGCACTTGCTAGTAATAGCGACCGGAAACGACTGTTTCATTAGCCTAAATTTGTAACACCCGGGCAAACCGTCGCCGCAACGCAACGGCGGTTAATTCAGCGCCGCCTCCACCACCGCCGCCGCATCAAACAAACTTCCTTCCGCCCCCGGCGCGCAGGCCAGCATGACGGCCGGCGCCAACCCGGTGGCGCGGTCCGCGTGCTTCCAGGCGGGGATCGAAATCGCAGGCAAATCGCAATAATTACAAAACGTAATCGGCGTCACCAGCCCGTTCGGACCGGGACGCAGCGTCTTGCGGTTCATCCCCCCATGCGGCGGCGCCAGCATGCCCAGCGGCGGCAACAGCAGGATGCCATCGCTGCCCAGCATGGTGCGGTAGCGGGCGCGGGCCTGCTCAAACGTCGACGCCAGCCGCTGCGCGGCCCCGGCGCTGTGCGGTTTGATGGCTTGCGCCAGCGTGGCGTTTTGCAGCAGCCACAGGAACAAGCCACGGTCGATCGTGGCGCGTCCCGTCAGTTGCCGCAGCGCTTCGCCCCAGACATTGAAGCGCCCCGCTTCCGGTGTGCTGAGCAGGCGCTGCCATTCGTCCGCGCTGTCGTGCAGGATGGCTGCGGGAACCTTGAAAAACAGGCTGCCGACGTCGCCAAAGTCAGCCTGGTCGCGGCGCAATCCCGCCTCGAGCAGCGCTTGCCGCGCGCCCGCCAGCGCCGCGCCGATGGCGGCGTCTTCAATCCGGAACGGGAATCCGTCCGGCCCGATCAACCGCAAGCCCGCCACGGAGCTTGGTGGCGGCGGCGCCTGTTCGGCAATCACGCTGTAGACCAGGCGCGCATCGCGCACGCTGCGCGCCAGCGGACCGATGCCCAGCCAGTTGGCGGTCTCGCCCGTCACGTGGGGCCACGTCCCCTCGCCATTGACAGCGGTGGAACAGGGCTTGAAGCCGACGATGCCGCAAAACGCGGCTGGGATGCGGATCGAACCCAGAATGTCGGAACCCAGCCCGAACACGGCCGCGCCGGATCCGACCAGCGCGCCATCGCCGCCGGACGAGCCGCCCGCCACGCGCGCCACGTCGATGGGATTGTTGGTGCGGCCAAAGCGGGGGTTGGTGGTTTCCCCCGTCATGGCGAATTCCGGTACGTTGCCGCGCGCGATGATGATGGCGCCTGCCGCTTTCAGTTTCGCGACGACGGCGGAGTCGCGCGTATGCAGTTGCGGCGTCATGCGCATCGAACCAGCCGTCACGTTGTGGCCGGCGATGCCGAAGGTTTCCTTCACCGAGCAAGGCAAACCGTACAACGGACCGCGTGGCGCCCCGCTTTCCGGCTGTTCGAGTTGCGCCAACTGTTCATGCGCCTGCGTGCGCAGGATCGCGGTGGCGCCATTGATCGCAGGTTGGGTGGCATCGAGCCGCGCCAGCTGGTTCTCCAGCAATTGGGCGGCGGACAGTTCGCCGTTATCGAGCATGGTGCGCAGGGCCACGGCGTCGGGTTGCAGATGTGAAGGTCGTTTCATAGATAAATTTGATCTGGATCAAGGAAATTATGACTTGCAACTACGACACTATCAACACGGAGGATTGTTTTTTGTATAAATACGTTTTGTTACCGGAGGCGCCATGAAGATCGGCATCGTTGGCGCCGGCGCCGTGGGTGGCGCGGCAGCCTTTGCATTGATCAACCAGGGCATCGGCAGCGAGATCGTGCTGGTCGACCGCAACGCGGCGCTGGCCGAAGCGCAGCACCTGGATTTGCTGCACGCCACGCCGTATTGCCACCCGCTACAGGTCCGCTGCGGCGGCTTTGAAGACCTGGCCGGCTGCGCGCTGGTGATCCTGGCGGCAGGTGTCAGCCAGGCGCCGGGCGAGACGCGCCTGCAACTGCTGGAGCGCAACGCCGCCGTATTCCGCGCCATTGTCCCCGCAGTCGTGCGCCATGCGCCGGACGCCGTGCTGCTGGTCGCCACCAACCCGCTGGACGTGATGACGCACGTTGCCCTGCGCATCTCCGGCTTGCCCCCTGCCCGCGTGATCGGTACCGGCACCTTGCTCGACAGCGCCCGCTTCCGCGCGCTGCTGGCCGGGCGACTGGGCGTCGCCACCGCTTCTGTCCATGCGCAGGTGCTGGGCGAGCATGGCGATTCGGAAGTGCTGGTGTGGTCCGGCGCGCAGGTGGCGGGCATGCCGCTGCAGCGCTTTGCCGCACTGCAGGGCGTGCGGCTGGATGGCGCCACCATGGCCGATATCGACACCGGTGTGCGGCGCGCCGCCTACCGCATCATCGACGGCAAGGGCGCGACCTGCTACGGCATCGGCGCCGCGCTGGCCATGCTGGCGCGCTGCGTGCTGTTTGATGAAAAACGCGTGCTGACCGTCAGCACCCACTGGGGCGACATCGATGGCGTCCCGGATGTCACGCTGTCGATGCCGGTGCAAGTCGGCGCGCAAGGGGCCACATTTCACATTCCCCCTGCTTTATCGGACACGGAACAGCAAGCCCTGGCGGACAGCGCCCGCGTCATCCGCGCAACGCTGGCGGCACTGGATTACTAGTGTTTTAACAACAACCAAGTATCAAATTATCTTTCCATACGGAAATAATTTGACTATAATCGCATTACACCAATGCACTTTCTGTTTCCACAGGAAAATTTGCCAACATGAAAATTATTCAACTGACCGTCTATGACGACGAAGGCCTGTGCTGGACCATCCCGGCGGAACTGATCGAGACCCGCTTCCAGGACCATTTGTTCGCCGTCCATAAATCCCTGTCCACTTCCAACAATTCGTGGGTGGTCACCCACGTGGAAACCGGCGCCAGCCTCGCGGAAGGCCAGGCCCGCATGTCGGTAGTCAATGCCGCGCTGGAAAAACTGAGCCGCGTATCGACGGAACAGTTCAACAAGATCATTTCGCAAACGCGCGAAAAAGTGGCAAGGGTATCGGGGCAGCCGCAGCGCAAGGCGGCCTGACTTCAGTGGCGCCGGCGCGGTCCATCCGCCGCCGGCGCATCGATAAACGGAATCAATGCTTTCACGTTTGGCATGGCGTTGAAGGCTTGTCGATCGTGTCCTGATCTCCAGCCAATGCCCGCAGGCATCCGCCTGCATGTGCGCTTACGCGCTGCCCTGCCTCCGCAGTTTTGCAATACCCGCTTGAATCACGCCAATCACAGGCGCCGCCACGGGCACGCGCACGCTCCAAAATCAACCTGCTGAGCGAATCACCGCCCCCCGTAGACGTCCCGGGACAAACCCGGATAATCCGCGCTCATACCCCACCTGTCGCCACCTTGACTGACCACGCATCCACGTATGAGCCCCCGCCTCCATTGCCATCCTTTGCCCCTGCTGCTGGCCGCCGCCCTTACCCTGCCGGCCCATGCCGAACGCGCCGTCTATAATTTCAACCCCGAATGGCGGCTGGCCGTGGCCGATCCGGCCGAGGCGGCGCAAGCCGCGTTCGACGACAGCGCGTGGAAAAAAGTCACGCTGCCCCGCGCGTGGAATGAAGACGATGCGTTCAGCAAGGACATCGTCGACCATTCCACCGGCATCGCGTGGTACCGCAAGCATTTCACCTTGCCCGCCACCGCCAAAGGACAGAAAGTCTTCCTGGAATTCGAGGGCGCGCGCCAGGCCGCCGAAGTGTATGTCAATGGCCGGCGCGTCGGCCGGCACGAGAACGGCATCAATGCTTTCGGCTTCGACATCACGTCCGCGCTGAAGGCCGGCGACAACGTGGTGGCCGTGCGCACGGATAACCGCTGGGATTACCGCGAACAGGCCACCAACCAGCGCTACCAGTGGTCCGATAAAAACTTCAATGCCAACTATGGCGGCTTGCCGAAAAACGTGCGGCTGCACGTGACGGACAAGCTGTACCAGACGCTGCCCCTGTATTCCACCCTGGGCACCACGGGTGTCTATGCCTACGCCAAAGACTTCGATATCGCCAACCGCCGCGCCGCCGTGTGGGCGGAATCGGAAGTGCGCAACGACCACCAACAGGCGCGCAGCTTTGCCTATGACGTGACGGTCCGCGACGAGGATGGCAAGCAGGTCGCGCACTTCACCGCGCCCGCGCAATCGGTGGCGCCGGGCGCCACCGTCACGGTCAAGGCGGGCGGTCCGGTCGCCGGGCTCAATTTCTGGAGCTGGGGCTATGGCTACCTGTATGACGTGGTCACCACGCTGAAGGTCAACGGCAGGCCGGTCGACACCGTGGTCACGCGCACCGGTTTCCGCCAGACGGAATTTGCCAACGGCATGGTGAAACTGAACGGCCGCGTGATCCAGATGAAGGGCTATGCGCAGCGCACGTCGAATGAATGGCCTGCCGTCGGCATGTCAGTGCCCGCATGGCTCAGCGATTACAGCAACGGCCTGGCGCTGGCCAGCAACGCGAACCTGATCCGCTGGATGCACATCACACCGTGGAAACAGGACGTGGAGTCGCTGGACCGTCTGGGCATGATGCATGCAATGCCGGCCGGCGATTCGGAAGCGGACGTCACGGGCCGGCGCTGGGAGCAGCGCATCGAAGCCATGCGCGACGCCATCGTCTACAACCGCAACAGCCCGAGCATCGTGTTCTATGAAAGCGGCAACCGCGGCGTCAGCGAAGCGCACATGCTGGAAATGAAAGCGCTGCGCGACAAGTTCGATCCCCACGGCGGGCGCGCTTCCGGCAGCCGCGAAATGCTGACGGAGAAATTGCAGCAGACCGCCGAGTATGGCGGCGAAATGCTGTACATCAACAAGAGCGCCCGCATTCCCATGTGGGCCATGGAATACTCGCGCGACGAAGGCGCCCGCAAGTTCTGGGACAACCTGACGCCGCCGTTCCACCGCGATGGCGACGGCCCGCTGCACAAAGGCCAGGACGCCAGCGTCTACAACCGCAACCAGGACTCGCACGCGATCGAAAACGTCAAGCGCTGGTACGACTACTGGCGCGAGCGTCCCGGCACCGGCACGCGCGTCTCCAGCGGCGGCGTCAATATCGTTTTCTCCGACAGCAATACCCACCACCGTGGCGCGGAAAATTACCGGCGCAGCGGCGAAGTCGACGCCATGCGTATCCCGAAAGACGGCTATTACGCGCACCAGGTGATGTGGGACGGCTGGGTCGACGTGGAACAGCCGCGCGCGCACATCGTGGGCCACTGGAATTACACGCCCGGCACCGTCAAATCCGTGACCGTGATTTCCAGCGCAGACAAGGTGGAACTGACGTTGAACGGCAAGCCGCTGGGCGCCGGCCGGCAAAGCGAGCGTTTCCTGTTCACGTTTGACGATATCGCGTGGCAGCCGGGCGAACTGAAAGCCGTCGGCTACGACGCCAGCGGCAAGCAAGTGTGCGAAGCCGTGCTGGCCACGGCAGGCGCCCCGACGGCACTGAAACTGACCGCCATCGCCTCGCCGAAAGGCTGGCAAGCCGATGGCGCGGACCTGGCGCTGGTGCAGGTCGAAGCTGTCGATGCGCAGGGCCGCCGCAACCCGGTGGCGCTGAACACGGTGACCTTCGACGTGCAGGGTCCCGCCGAATGGCGCGGCGGCATTGCGCAGGGCCCGGATAACCATGTGCTGGCGCGGGCGTTGCCGGTCGAGGGCGGCGTCAACCGCGTGCTGCTCCGTTCTTCCACGCAGGCCGGCAAGGTCACCGTCAAGGCCAGCGCGGACGGCCTGGCGCCTGCCGAACTGGCGCTGGCGTCCATCCCTGTCAAAGTCCAGGGCGGCCTGGCCAACGCGCTGCCGTCCGGCGGCCTGCCCGTCAACCTGTCGCGCGGTCCGACACCGGCCACGCCGTCGTTCAAGGTGTCGCGCGTGGCGGTGCCGGTGGCGGCCGTGCAGGCGGCCAGCAATGGCGCGGATGCTGCTAAAACCTTCGACGACGACGAAACCACGTACTGGGCCAGCAAGCCGGGACAGGGCGAACCGTCGATCACTTATACGCTGGCGGAAGCCGCCACGCTCAATGAAATCGTGGTGAAGCTGTCCGGCTGGCGCGAACGCAGCTACCCGCTGCGCGTGTGGGTCGATGGCGAGGAAGTATATGCCGGCATGACGCCGAAAAACCTGGGCTATGCAACCTTGCCGTTGAAGCCGCGCAAGGGCAGCACCGTCAAGGTGGCACTCAACGGCGTGGCCGACGAAAGCAACGCCATCAAGCTGACGGAAGTGGCGAACCAGGCGATCGTCGACACGGGCGCCAACCAGACGCCGAAGGGCGTGCTGTCGATCGTCGAGATCGAGTTCTACAAGGCGCCATAACCGCCCTGTCACCTGTTGCACCATGCGTGCTGCGGCTGCGGCTATTCACCGACAGTCGCCGCGCATAATGCGACAAGCACGTTGCCTCGCCCCGGTGCAGCCCCCTACAATGGCAGGTGGCGCCGCATGCGCCGGCAACCTGCTTAAAAGGGACCTGCATGACCATCCTGGTACGCTCCGGCGTCCTGACCAACTTCCTCGAAGTGGCCCAGCACGTGGGCTTGAATCCACAGGCCGAACTGGCGCGCGTGGGATTGAGCAAGGCCATGCTGCAAGACCCGGAACACGCGATCCCCGGCGCCGCAGCCGTGCAATTGCTGGAAAACGCGGCGGAAACCAGCGGTTGCCAGACCTTCGGCCTGCGCATGGCGGAGTCGCGCCAGTTGTCGGACCTGGGCGCCGTCAGCCTGCTGCTGACGCACCAGGCCACGCTGCGTGACGGCTTGCAGGTTTTGCTGGAATACCGGCATCTGATGAACCGCGCGCTGGCGATTTATGTGGAGGAAGCCGGCGGACTCGCGGTGATCCGCGAAGAAGTCGTGACGGAAAACGCGGCGCCCCGGCGCCAGGCCACGGAACTGGCGATCGGCGTCATGGGCCGCCTATGCGCCAACCTGCTGGGGCAGCACTGGCGTCCCGTGTCGGTCAGTTTCATGCACGACGCTCCGGACGACTTGCGGCTGCACCGCCGCATCTTTGGCTGCGACGTGCTGTTCCGCGCGGAATTCAACGGCATCGCCTGCCCCGCGGCCGCGCTGGCCGCGCCGAATCCCAAAGCCGACCCATCGATGGCGCAACTGGCGCGCCGCTATCTCGACACCTTGCAGGCGGGGCGCGACACGTCGCTGGCCTTCGAAGTGCGCAAGGCGATTTATGTGCTGCTGCCGATGGGCCGCGCCACGGCGGAACAGATCGCGCTGGCGCTGGGGTTGAATGTGCGGACACTGCAGCGCCGCCTGGAAGACGAGGGCTGCAGTTTTTCCGATTTGGTGAACGAAGTGCGCCGCGACCTGGCACAGCGCTACATGCAAAGCCCGCAATACCCGCTGGCCCGCATCGCCGATCTGCTGGGCTATTCCGTGGCCAGCAGTTTCACCCGCTGGTTCACTTCCCAGTTCGGCGCCTCACCGGCCCAGTGGCGCGCCGAGCACGGCAAGCCCTACCGCAGCTAAAACCCCGGGCGGTTACATCCAGCGCAGCAGCGCCAGTACCAAACCCGCCAGGAACACGGTCTCGCCGATCATCAGCGCCACTGGTTTGATTCCCACGCTGGCCAGTTCTTTCAGCCGCGTCTTCATGCCCAGCGCGCTGATGGCGATCACCAGGCACCAGCGCGATGCTTCATTGCCGCCCTGCTGCAGCGCATGCGGCACGATGCCGGTGCTGTTGATGCAGGCCAGCGCAAAGAACGCGACGGCGAACCAGGGCAGCAATGGCGGGCGCGCTTCGCCCGGCTGCGTGCCCTGCGCGCGGGCCACCATCGCGGCGCACAAAATCACGGGCAGCAGCATGGCGACCCGCATCAGCTTGACCACCGTGGCGGCGTCACCCGTCTCGCGCGACATGCTGTAACCCGCCCCCACCACCTGCGCCACGTCGTGGATGGTCCCGCCCAGGAAAATACCGGCCGCCTGCGGCGACAGGTGAAACAGTTGCGCAATCATCGGATAGGCAATCATGGCCGCCGTCGACAACGCCGACACCCCGATCACGGTAAACAGCGTGGCCTTTTCCTTTTGCTGATGGGCCGGCAATGCGGCCGCCAGCGCCAGCGCGGCCGAGGCGCCGCATATCGCCGTCGCGCCCCCCGTCAGCAGGCCAAACAATTTGTTGAAGCCCAGCAGCCACGCCGCCAGCACGGACAGTGCAATCGTGACCACCACGATCACCACCACCATTGCCACCGGCTTCCACCCCAGCGCCGCCATCTGCGCCACGGTCAGCCGCAAACCCAGCAGCGCGACACCCAGCCGCAGCACGCTGCGCGCCGTGAATTCGATGCCCGGTTTGCATTTGCCGTCATCCGATAAAAAATTCAGCGCCATTCCCAGCAGCAGCGCAAACAGCATCACCGGCGCGCCGTAGTGCTCGGACAAAAACGCCGCCGCCCCCGCCACCATGGCGGAAGTCAGCATGCCGGGCGCCAGTTCGCGCACGCGCGCGGCGCCGCGGGTGGCCAGCGTCGCGGCCACCGGGGTTTGCATGGTTTGATTCATGATTATTCCTTGCAGGGCAACGCGATCGTGATCCCGTCCGGGCCCATTTCTATCGGATATACCGCCACGCGCAATGCCGGCGCGTTACGCAGGCAACCGGTGGCGAGGTCAAAGCGCAAGCCGTGCGCGGGACATTGCACGGCGCCGCCTTCGAGCTTGCCGCCCGCCAGCGACGCGCCCTGGTGCGGGCAACTGTCGGCAATCGCGTGCCAGCCGTCGTCCATGCCGAAGATGGCGATGCTGTGCCCCTGCAGTTGCAGCACGGCGTGTATGCCCGGCGGCGGCAGGCATGCCGGGTCAAGCGGCACGCGGCGCGACGCGGCGGGCTCCGCCGCGCAAGTCATGCCGCCGCCTTCGCCGACAGCGCCAGCTGCATGGCCGACAGCAACGACGCGGGTGGCTGCGCACCATTGATGGACAGCCAGCCATCGAACACCAGGTGCGGCACGCCGCCGGGAGCAACGCCGCCCAGGGCAGGCTTGAATGGCCGCCCGGCACCCTGCATGGCGGGCAGCATGGCTTTCGCCGGGAAGCCGCAGCTTTCCGCAATCGCCAGCAGTTGCGCACCGTCGCCCAGGTTTTCACCCAGCACAAAATGCGCCGCATACAGCCGCTCCATCAAGTGCGCCGCCTGCGCATCCGAGCCCGTACTGCACGCCAGCTCGAACAAGCGGTGCGCATCGGCCGTGTTGGGCATCAGCGCGATGCGGGAAAAATCAATGCGGACACCGGTCTGCCCGGCCGCCGCAATCACCTGCGCCTGGCGTCGCCGCACGTTGTCGTCGCTCCCCAGCCGGTCGCGGTAAAACGCGCCGAACGGCACGCCCAGGGCCGGCAACTGTGGCAGCAATTGCACGCCGCGCCAGCGCACTTGCGGTGTCACGTGGGGTTCGGACTCCGCCAGCAATTCCAGCGCCAGCTGCAATTGCCGGTTGCCGATCAGGCACCATGGGCAAATGAAATCAAAATACGCATCGATGGTCAGAATGCGGTTCATCCCTTGCTTCCTCCGATAACTGCGCAGTCGCCGTCATAGTGGCGACGCGCATAGGCAAAGACACAGGCGGCGGCCAGGCTGGCCAGCGGAATCACGCAAAACGCGCGGTCCAGGCCGACGCGGTCGGCCAATGCGCCCGTCACAAACGGACCGGGCGCCAGGCCCAGCAAATTGTTCGCCAGGGTGAGCGTGGCAAACGCGGTGCCATGCACGGCGCCCGGCGTCAGGTTCGCGACCATGGCGCCGGCAGGGCCGGAAGCGCCCGCCGCGACAAACATGCCGCAGCCCACCAGCACCAGTTGCGCCGCGCCCGGCGGCAACAGGAACCCCGCTCCCAGCAACACGGCGGCGCCCATGCAATAGCACGCCGCCAGCGACACCTTGCGGTTGTCCTGCACCCGCGACAGCCGGTCGCTCAGCATGCCGCACAAGACCATGCCCGCGCCGCTGGCCAGCACCAGCACGGCGGCGCCGATTCCTGCACGGTCCGCACCGAGCCCGTAGTAGCGGTTCAGGTAACTGGGCATCCACACGATGCAGGCGCCGCCCGCGAACAATTGCAAGCCGCTGCCGATGTAGGCCGCGCGCAAGGCCCGTCCCGCGAACAGGCTGGCCAGCGGCGGACGCGCCCCCGCCGCCCTGCCCCTGCCGGCATCGGCCATGCGCGACGGCCGCACGATCATGGGATAGGCGGCAGCCAGCGCCAGACCGAACAGCGCCATGGCGGCAAATGCCCAGCGCCAACCCACGTGCGCGGCAATCGCCCCGCCCAGCGCCATGCCCAGCACGGAGCCGAACATGCCGCCCGCCATGAAGGCGCCCGTCAACGTCGAGCGCATATGGCGGGGAAACACGGACAGCACGACGGCAATCCCCACGCTGCCATACGCCGCTTCGCCGACGCCGACAAAGAAGCGGGCCACGAACATCTGGCTGTAATCCTGCGCCAGCGCGCAGCCCAGCGTGGCCACGCTCCACAATCCCGCCATCAGGACCAGGCTTTTCACCCTGCCCCAGCGGTCCGCCAGCAGCGACAGGGGGAATGTCAGCAACCCCACCATCAGCGCAACGATGCCGCTCAACAGCCCCAGGCGGGCGTCGCTCAATTGCCACTCCTGCTTCAGCAGGGGAAACACGGCATTGAGCACCTGGCGCGACATATAGTCGGAAATCAGCAGGCCGAAGGTCAGCGCAAACACCGTCCACGCGAACACGCGCGGCGTGTCGGGTGTATTCGGCGTATCAGCGGCGGCGCCATCCGGCAGCGAAGAAGCGTAAGCCATGATGGAACGGGTCAGGCGGCGCGCAGCGGCACGTTCTTCTGGCCCGGCGCGCGGTTCGGCGCCATGCCGTTCATGCGCAGCGTCTCTTCCGCATCCTTGTACTGCACGCCGATGCGGTAGATCTCGCGCGCCTCGCGGCCATTCGCCACTTCGCGGCCCAGTTCTTCGGCAATGCGCACCAACTGGCGGATCTGCGCGACGGACGTCATGCGCCGGCCCGACTGGTCGACGATGGTGTCTTCAATGCCGCAACGGGGATGCAAGCCCATCGCCATCGCCATCATATTGATCGGCAACACGTTGCGCATCAGCGATTCCAGCGTCACGCAGGCGCCATCCGGTGCGCGGCGCACGAATTCCATCGCATTGATCGGGTTCGGACCGTCGAAGCCGCCGCCGATACCGACCCACGTCAGGTTCAGCGGACCGCGATAGACGCCGCGGCGCACCAGGCGCTCCAGCGTTTCCAGCGAATGCAGCCCGGTCAGCTGGAAATGCGGCTGGATATTGGCTGCCTGCAGGCGCTTCAAGTGCTCTTCCACCCACGCCGGGCCGGCCGGCACCGTCATTTCACTGTAGGCGGCATAATAGGCCGGACCGGCCAGCGACGTGCCTTCGATGCATTGCCGTTCCATCACTTCCATGATGTTCATCTGCACCGTGTTGATGGCGACCGTCACCTGGTCCGGCTTCGGCGTCAGCTCGGCGAGCATGTGGCGCGTGTCGTCCGACAGCCACTTGGCCGCTTCGCCGTCGCCTTCCGGCGCAAACGAAATCGACCCGCCCACCTGGATGATCATGTCCGGCACGGCTTCCCGCACGCCGGCAATCAATTCATTGAATTTCGACAGGCGCTTGGAGCCGCTGCCATCGGGTTCGCGCACATGCAAATGCAGCACCGTGGCGCCCGCTTCATAGCAGTCGACCGCCTTCTGGACTTGTTCTTCCATCGTCACGGGGATGTCTTCCGGGAAGTCGGCCGGCATCCATTCCGGGCCATACGGCGCCACCGTGATGACTACCTTGTCCTGGTTTTCCGGGTGCAGCGAATCGTCGAGAAATTGCATGATGTAGTCTCCTGGTCTGTTTTCTTAAAATGTCGGTTCGCCGATGATGCCGGCCCGCTCCATCTTGCGGTGGCATGGCGGGTAATCCATGACGGCGTAATGCTGGGTCGAACGGTTGTCCCAGATCGCCACGCTGTTCTTCTTCCAGCGCCAGCGCACCTGAAATTCCGGGACGTAGGCCTGGCTGACCAGGTAGCTGAGCAACTGGCCCGCGCCAGGATTGGCGTCCTGGCCAAAGCGCACGCGTTCCGGCGTGTGGTAGTTCGTGAAATGCGTGGTGAACGCGTTGACGAACAGGATCTTCTCGCCCGTGTCGGGGTGCGTGCGCACGACCGGGTGTTCCGCGTCGGGGAACTGCGCTTTCAGCGCCAGCCGTTTTTCGATCGGCATGGCCGCGCCGAACGATGCTTCGATGCTGTGCCGCGCACGCAGGCCCGCGATGCGCTGCTTGACGTCGTCCGGCAGCATGTCGTACGCCAGCACCATGTTGGCCCACATCGTGTCGCCGCCGACAGGGGGCGTTTCCACGCAGCGCAGCACGCAACCGAATGGCGGCGCCTGGCGCCACGTGGCGTCCGTATGCCACGCATTTTCATAGCGGTCGTTAGGCTGGTCGGGATTCTTGTAAATGCGCACCAGGCCCGGGTGCTCCGGGTCGCTGCCCGCCACCGGATGGTCTTCCAGTTCGCCGAAGCGGCGCGCAAACGCCACGTGCTCGGCGCGGGAGAAATCCTGGTCGCGCAGGAACAGTACGCGGTGGCGCACCAGCTGGGAGCGGATTTCCGCGAACAGGCCGTCGTCATGGATGGCGTCGGCCAGGTTCACGCCCGTCAGTTCCGCCCCGATGCTGCAAGTGAGTTGTTCGATTTGCATGGCAGTTCCCTTCAAATGACGAAGATGGAAGAACCGGTGGTCTTGCGCGCTTCCAGGTCGCGGTGGGCCTGAACCGCATCTTCCAGTGTATAGCGCTGGTTGATTTCAATGCGGATCTTGCCTGCCCCGACCAGGCCGAACACTTCGTCGGCCAGCGCGGCTTTCTCGGCCGGGTCGGCGATGTAATCGGCCAGCGCGGGACGGGTGACGAACAGCGAACCCTTTTGCGCCAGCAGGATCGGATCGAATGGCGGCACCGGGCCGGACGCGGTGCCGACGCACACCAGCAAGCCGCGGCGGCGCAGCGAATCGACCGAACCCATGAACGTATCCTTGCCCACCGAATCGAACACCACGTGCACGCCTTCGCCGCCCGTCAGTTCGCGCACGCGGCTGGCCACGTCTTCGCGGGAATAGTCGATGGTGTGCGCGCAGCCATGGGCCAGCGCGATCTCCGCCTTGGCGGCGCTGCCCACGGTGCCGATCACGTTCAGGCCCAGCAGCTTTGCCCACTGCGACACGATCAGCCCGACGCCACCCGCCGCCGCGTGCAGCAGGATGGTCTGGCCCGGCTTGAAGTCGTAAATCCGGCGCAACAGGTAGGCCGACGTCAGGCCGCGCATGGTCATTGCCGCCGCCGTCTCAAATGCGATCGTGTCCGGCAGCTTGATCAGCGGCGCCGCCGCCATCACGCGCTCCGTGCAGTACGCGCCCAGCGTGTTGACAAAGCCCGTGTACGTGACACGGTCGCCGGGCGCCAATCCCTGCACGCCATCGCCGACCGCCGTCACCACGCCGGAAGCTTCCACGCCGATACCGCTCGGGGTGGGAACCGGATACGTGCCGTTGCGGAAATACGTATCCGCGTAATTCAGGCCCACCGCCACGTGGCGCACCCGCACCTGCCCCGGTCCCGGATCGCCCACTTCCACCTGCTCCAGGCGCAGCACTTCCGGCCCGCCCGCCGCATGAAATCGTACCGCCTTTGCCATGCCAATCTCCTCGTTGTTGTTACCAATATAGTCCCGCCGTCCGCCGCCCGCATCGCATGGAGCGACAGCGATTTCGCATTTCACGACAGGCTGGCTTCCGGTTGGCTGGAGCCAGGCATTTCGGCCAGCATCAGCCGCTGCGACAGCAGCAGGCGCGCCAGCAATTCTTCCGCCATCGGCCACGGCCCGTAGCCGGACGCCGGGTTCAAATGGCCGACATTACCCAGGTCCACCACGTCGCTGCCCCAGTCGGCCGCCATGGCCAGCACGGCTTTCATGCTGGCCAGCGGATCGGTGCTGCTGGCCGCCACAATGCTGGCAAACGGCAGCGGCCCACGGGGCAGCGGCGTCCAGCCGTGCTCCGCCAGCGTTTCCGGCGTCGGGTACTTCGATGGCCAGGCCGACGCCATGTCCGGCGGCGTGGCCAGCAGCGCGCCGTGCACCTTGCCGTTGGCATTGCCGTGCTGCGCGGCCCAGTGCACCGTCATCAGTACGCCGGCGCTGTGCGCCACCAGCACCACCGGGCCGTCGATCTGCGCGATTTGCGCGTCGATCGCGTCGACCCTGGCCCGCAGGTTCAAGGCGTTTTCCGTCAGCGGCGGCACCGCGCGGGAACCCGGCAGGCTGGCCTGCAACAGCGTTTGCCAGTGGTCGGCCACGTGGTCGCGCAGGCCGGGAACAATCAGTACAGTTGCGTTTTGCATCGATAATCCTTAGTTCGGGAACCGGTAATCGCGGAACATTTCCCGCAGTGTCAGTTTTTGCAACTTGCCCGTGGCCGTATGGGGCAGCTGGTCGACGAATTGCACGTCGTCCGGCAGCCACCACTTGGCCACCTTGCCTTCCAGGTAAGCGAGCAGGATGCCGCTGCTGACCGCGTGGCCCGCCTTGGGCACCACCACCAGCAGCGGGCGCTCCTGCCACTTGGGGTGCGCAATCCCGATCACGGCCGCTTCCGCCACGGCCGGGTGGCCCATGGCCGCGTTTTCCAGGTCGATCGACGAAATCCATTCGCCGCCCGACTTGATGACGTCCTTGGCGCGGTCCGTGATGTGCATATAGCCGTCCGCATCGATATTGGCGACGTCCCCCGTATCAAACCAGCCATCCGCGTCGATGGCCTGGCCGCCTTCATGACGGAAGTAGCCCGCCGCCACCCACGGTCCCCTGACCAGCAGGCGGCCGGCCGCCTTGCCGTCATGCGGCAATTCGGCGCCGTCGTCATCGACGATTTTCATGGCGATGCCGAACACGGCGCGCCCCTGCTTTTCCCGCACCTTCATGCGTTCGGCCGCGTCCAGTTGCCCATGCTTCGGTTGCAAGCAGCAGATCGTGCCCATCGGCGACAGCTCCGTCATGCCCCACGCGTGGATGACGTCGGCGCCATAGGCGATCTCGAAAGTGCCGATCATGGCGGCCGGCGCGGCGGAGCCGCCGATCAGCACGCGGCGCAGGCACAACTCTTCTTTCGGACGCAAGCCGTGCTGCTCCACGTACTGGAACAGTCCCAGCCACACGGTCGGCACGCCGAGCGCCAGCGAAACCTTTTCGTCGCGCATCAGCGCGTAGACGCTCTTGCCGTCCAGCGCGGGGCCGGGAAACACGAGTTTCGCGCCGCACATGGCGCCCGCGTACGGCGTACCCCACGCATTGACGTGGAACATGGGCACCACCACCAGCAGGCTGTCCGCCGCGCCGATGCCCATGCCATCCACCGTGCAGGCGGCCATCGCATGCAGCACGGACGACCGGTGCGAATACAGCACGCCCTTCGGATGGCCCGTGGTGCCGGACGTGTAGCACAGCGCCGCCGCATTGTTTTCATTGAACACCGGCCACGCGTAATCGTCGGACTCCGCCGCCAGCAAGTCTTCATAGCACAGCAAATTCGGCAGCGCCGATGTCGGCATGTGCGCGCGGTCCGTCATGGCGACGAAGCCCTTGATGCCCGGAATCTTCGGCGCCAGCTGTTCCAGCAATTGCGTGAAACCCGTGTCGAAAAACACGTACTGGTCTTCGGCATGGTTGATGATGTATTCCAGCTGTTCCGCGAACAGGCGGGGATTCACCGTGTGCAGCACCGCGCCCATGCCGGACACGCCGTAATACAGTTCCATGTGGCGGTAACCGTTCCACGCCAACGTGGCGATGCGGTCGCCCTCCCGCACGCCGAGGCGCGCCAGCGCATTGGCCAGCTGTTGCGCGCGGCGCGCCACGGCGCCATAGGTGGTGCGGTGCACCGGTCCTTCCGTGGTGCGCGACACGATTTCCCCGTTCGGGTGGCAGCGTGCCGCATGGGTGATCAGGGAAGAAATCAGCAGTGGCTGATGTTGCATATTGCCCAGCATAGGAACTCCGTTCAGACTGTGTGATGTGGAAGCGTTACTTCACTTTTTTCAGCAGGAAGTGCGACAGCGCCGGCACCAGCACCAGGGCGCCCACCATGTTCAGCGCGAACATGAAGGTCAGCAAAATGCCCATGTCGGCCTGGAACTTGATGGGCGACCACGCCCAGCAGACGACGCCGGCCGCCAGCGTGACGCCGACCAGCGCCACCACCTTGCCGGTGAATTGCAGCGCGTGGCGGTAAGCCTGCGCCAGGGTGGCGCCCTGGCGCTGCTGCGCCAGCTGCACCGACAGCAGGTACAGCGCGTAATCGACGCCGATGCCCACACCCAGTGCGATCACCGGCAAGGTCGCGACCTTGACGCCCATGCCCAGCGCCACCATCAGCGCTTCGCACAGGATCGACGTCAGCACCAGTGGCAGCACGGCGACCACCACGGCGCGCCAGTTGCGGAACGTGATGAAGCACAGCACGATCACGGCCGCGTAGACGTACAGCAGCATTTTCGTATTCGCGTCCCGCACCACGATATTGGTGGCCGCCTCGATCCCGGCGCTGCCGGCCGCCAGCAGGAATTCGCGGCCAGGCCCCGAGTGTTCGCGGGCAAACGCATCGGCCGCCGCTACCACTTTTTCCAGCGTGCCCGCCTTGTGGTCCGCCAGGTAGGCGATTACAGGCATCAATGAGCAGGCGCGGTTGAACAGGTCGGGATTGCTGGTCGAGGCTTGCTGGGCGCCATAGTTCAGCACATTCTGTTCGCGCGACAAGGTCAGCCATTTCGGGCTGCCTTCCGATGCGCCGGCGGTGATCTGGCGCACGGCGTCCGCCAGCGACACCGTGGCCTGCACACCCGGTACTTGCTGCAGGGCCCAGCCAAGGCGGTCCGCTTCCACCAGCGTGCGGTAGTCCAGGCACTGCTCGTCCGGGGTCTTCACCATCACGGCAAACTGGTCGGACGACAGCGAGTAATGCGCCGTGATGTAGGCGTTGTCCTGGTTATAGCGGGAATCCGCGCGCAATTCCGGCGCGCCCGGATCGAGGTCGCCCACCTGCAGGCGCGCCGACATCGCCAGCCCTCCGGCCGCCAGCGCCAGGCCGATACCGACCGCCACGGCGGCGCGGCGCGGCTGCGTGCACTGCGCCAGCAGGCGCCAGACGCCCTTGTCTTCCGCCCCGCTTTCCGAGGCAATGGCGCGGGCGGCGGCTGCGGGCGACACACCGACGTACGACAGCAGCACCGGCAACAGCAGCAAATTCGTGAAGATCAGCACCGCCACGCCGATCGACGCGGCCAGCGCCAGGTCGCGGATGACGGGAATGTCGATCGCCATCAGCACGGCGAACCCCACGGCGTCGGCCAGCAGCGCCGTCAGGCCGGCCAGGAACAGGCGGCGGAACGTGTAGCGCGCCGCCACCAGCAAGTGCGTGCCGCGGCCCACATCCTGCATGATGCCGTTCATTTTCTGCGCGCCGTGCGACACGCCGATGGCAAACACGAGAAATGGCACGAGGATGGAGAACGGGTCCAGTTCGAAACCCAGCGCCGACACCAGCCCCAGTTGCCACACCACGGCCACCAGCGAGCATGCCACCACCAGCACGGTGGAACGGACGCAGCGCGTATAGCCATAGATCACGCCGGCCGCCACCAGTGCGGCGACGCCGAAGTACATCAGCACTTGCCGCATGCCCGACAGCAGCGCCCCCACCAGCCGTGCAAAGCCCGTCACGTGGATCTGCACGCCGTCCGGGCCTTGCTCATATTTGCCGACCAGCGTATCAATGGCCGCCGTCAGCTGCGCATAATCGATGGCCTTGCCGGTGGCGGGATCGCGGTCCAGCAGCGGCACGAAAATCATCGTCGAGCGGTAGTCGGCGCCCACCAGGCTGCCGACGATGCCGGAACGGGCGATATTGGTTTTCAACTGCTCGACGCTGCGGGGCGAGCCGTCGTAACTGTCCGGCATGACGGCGCCGCCGGAGAACCCTTCTTCCGTCACTTCGTTCCAGCGCACGGACGGTGTCCACATGGATTTCATCCACGCCCGGTCCACGCCCGGCGTCAGGAACAGCGCATCGTTAATCTGGCGCAGGGTTTCCAGGTACTTTGCGTCATAGATGTCGCCGCGGGGATTTTCCACCACCACGCGCAGCGCGTTGCCCAGGCCCCGCAATTCCTGCTTGTTTTGCAGGTAATGCTGGATGTACGGATGGCTTTGCGGCAGCATGCGCTCAAAGCTGGCGTTCAACGTCAGCCGGGTGACGGCCAGCCAGCCCAGCACCACGGTGGCCACCAGGCACGCCACGGCCAGCACCATGCGCTGGTTGAACACCAGGCGCTCCAGCAGGCTGCCGGAGCGGCGGTCGAAATCGCGCAAGTCGCGCACCACCGGCATGTCGCCGATGCCGCTGTTTCCCATATCCATTTGCATCTCCTTAATTCTTCGCTTGTGCAGCCGACGGTACGTGCGCGTACAGGCCCCGTACGCCACCGATCACCAATCCACCGCCCGGCAGCGCCAGCGCCGCGGCGGCCGGCTGCGGCCTGGCCACTGTTTCGGGGACGAACGTGGCGCCGCCATCGCGGCTGAGCAGCAACTGGCCGGACTGGCTGACCAGCGCCAGCGCGCCGCCATCGAGCGCAGCGCCCGCTGTCAAGCCGGTTTGCACGCCGGTTTCCGCGCGGCGCCAGGTCTGGCCACCGTCGGCGCTGGCGTAGGCGTTGCCCCGCAAGCCAAACGCCACCACGGTGGCGGCGTTGCCCGTCACGCCAAAAAAGCTGCCCTTGTATGGCGACGGCAAGGCGGCAAAGCGCCCGTCGGCGCCGCGCTTGAGCAGCAAGCCCTGTTCGCCCGCGATGTAGACAGCGCCGCCGACTTTGCGGACGGCGTTCAGGTGCAGGCCGTTCGGGTTGTCCAGCTGGTCTTCGCAGTGCCGCCAGTGGCCGCCGCCATCGGCCGTGCACAGCGCCAGGCCGAACGCGCCCACCGCCATGCCGTGTTCCGCGTCGTCAAACCACACGTCCAGCAGCGGGCGCACCTGGCCCTGCTGCTGCGCTTCCGCGCGGCCGTCGGCCTGGCGGGTCCACGTACTCCCGCCATCCCTGCTGTGGAGGATCACGCCGTCGTGACCGACCGCCCAGCCCAGCTTCGCATCGGCGAACGCCACGGCCGTCAGGTCGGCCGCCACCGGTACGTTCGCCTGGCGCCAGTTGGCGCCCCGGTCGTCGGATACCAGGATATGGCCACGCTGGCCGGCCGCGACCACGCGCGCGCCGGCATGGGCCAGGCCGTTGACCAGCGTGCGCTGCGCCAGCGGCGACGCCATTGCCGGCGTATCGAGGGGATCGGCAAACGCCGCCGCGCTGGCGCCCATCGCGCAAGCGACGTGCAGCAACGCGCCTGCGCAGGCTGCCGCGCACGCCGTCGTCAAAATGTATTTCATGTTTTGCTCTCGAAAAAGATGGCTGCCGGACGCGCAAGGCACAGGCATCGCGGCAGCCCAAAGAGAACCCCGTTCACGCCGCCGCAAAGGTAACGCGGCGGCCGGCTGTCAGCGCACGCCGGCGCCGGACAAGGATTCAGGCGACCATTGCGACGCCTTCAGCGGATCGATGTATTTCAGGCCGCCGTGCGGACCCGACATGCCGGTCAGGTTGTAGGCGCCGCTGACGAAGTCGTAGATCACGTGGTTGCCGGTGTAGGTCGCTTGCGCGTCATAGGCATACACCAGGTGGTCGAACGATGCGCGGTACAGCTGGCCACGCGCATCGTACTGGTCGGAAGCCAGCGCCACCCAGCTGTCTTCGTCGATGTAGAACGTGCGCTTGCTGTAGATATGGCGCTTGCCCGGCTTCAGCGTCGCCTCCACCACCCACACGCGGTGCAATTCCCACCGCACGAAGTCCGGATTCAAATGGTTCGGCTTGACGATGTCCGCCACTTCCTTGTGCCCGAACAGCTTGTATTCGCTGTAGGGCACGACCATTTCTTTTTTCCCCGCCAGCTTGAAGTCATAGCGGTCCAGCGCACCGTTGAAGACCCACGCATCGTCGTATGTCGAGGTGCCGGCCGAACCTGGATTTGGCGTGTCGTACGCCACGTCCGGCGCCAGTTTCACGCGGCGCTGCCCCGGCAGGTATTGCCAGACGCGGCGCGGCTGCACTGCCGGGTTGACGGCATCGAACGCCATCAGCGCTTCGCCGGCGCGGCGTGCCGGCGCCAGGTAAGTCAGTTTGGTGCGGAAGAACACGTCGCCCTGTTTGGCCGGTTCCGTATTTTTCGGGTCGGACAGCGGGAACTCTTCCCATATTTCACCGGTGGTCGCCATACTCGGCACACCGGCAGAATCCACGTTCCACGATTCATATTTGGTGGTGAACGCCTGGCCCTGGTAGCGCAGCAAGTGGTTCCACATCACTTCGTTGCCGGTCTTCGGAATCGGGAACGGCACCCCTGCCAGCGCGCCTTCCACGCCCACGCCGCCATCGGTCGGGCGGGCGTTGACGGCATTCTTCGCCGTGTTATCCAGGTAGAACTTCGGCATCGTCACCGGACGGTGCGTCGGATACACGTCGATACGGAAGGTCGGGAAGCGCTTCAGCAACTCTTTGGCGCCCGCCGTCAGCTTGTCTTCCATGCCTTGCAGGTTCTTGCCCGTAATGACGAGGCGCGGCTTGTCAGCGGCAAACGGATCGGGACGCGCGCCGCTGCCTTTCACATACCCGGCCGGCGGTGCGGTCAGGCCGCCCGTGTATTCGGGGATCGTGCCTTCCTTGTTGCCCGCTTTTTCCGCGCCCACGGCGGTGAGGTTGGCGCCCAGCTGTTTGGCTTCTTCCGGCGTGGCGGCATAGCCGCCGCCGCAAACAATGGCCAGCGCGGCCGCCAGCAATGTACGTTGCAGTTTCATGTTGTCTCCAGTGTTTTTGTGGGAACGATCAGAAAGTCGTCTTGAACGTGGCGGCCAGGAAGCCCCGGTCGCGCAGCAGCGCCGTCACGCCGCCGTTCGACGTGATCGCGCCGGTGGCGGGATCGAGCGCGGCGGGGCCGAAGAAGTCGACGTACTTGATGTCGATGCGGTACTTCTGGCGGATATCAAACGCCACGCCCACGCTGTAGTTGCCGGCGCCCTTGTTGCCGCCCGCCTGCACCATCGAATTGCCGGACAAGCCGCGGCCATAGCTGACGGGCATCAGCATGTCGACACCCGGCAGTACCTGGAACCACGTCGGCGTCACGTTGACGGTCAGGCCGAAGTAATGCTTCGACGGCTTGTCGATGCCGGTGTAGGCGGCGCGGCCACGGTAAAACGCGGCGCCCTGCTTTATGCTGCCCACGTGGTTCCACACCAGTTCCGCGTTCCAGTTCAATGCATCGGACACCGGCGTTTCCGCCATCGTCCCCAGCAGGTTGAACGCGCCGTGCCACGTATTGCCGCGTGCGCCGGACACCTGACCCGCACCTGGCGTGGCGGCTGCCGTGGCGACCATCGCGCCATTGAGTTTCCCGTTCAATGCGGCCAGGATGGCCGGGTTGGTGCCGACCGGCATCAGCAGCGCCGGGGTGCTGTACAGCGGCATGCCGGTGCGGTACGACAAGTCCGCGCCCAGCGACACGCCGGCCACGCTCTTCGACAGCGACAGCCCATAGACGCCGATGTTGTTCGCGTATTCCAGCTGGTAGCGGCTGGTGGCGCCCAGGGTGGCGGGATAGAACAGGCAATTGGATCCGGCCACGGCCGCGCCGGGAATGGCGGCGGCGCACAGCGCCGCGCCGGCCGGACCAAATAACGCGGTCGGCAGGCCGGCCAGGCGCACGTTCGCCTGCGGCAGCATGTCCGACGTCTTGCGCGCATACAGGCCGACAGTGCCGTCCAGCCACGCCGGACTCCAGCGGGCCGATACGCCCCAATCGCCGGACTTCGGCGCCTTGCTGTCCGGCTGGCGCTGCGCGGCCGGTCCCAGCGGACCGAGGATGAAGGTTTCCGCGCCCTGGAATGCGTAATCGAAGAAGCCCAGGAAGGAACCCGATCCCGGCATGCGGGCAGGTTTCCAGTCGAGGAAGTATTGTGCGGCCAGCGACAATTCCGTGGTCGGCGACATTTGCACGGAAGCGGCGGCGCGCGGCAGGAACAATTCCTTGGCGTCGGAACCGGGCACGGAATACGCCTTGATGAAGTCGACGGACGACTGGCCGAAACTGATGCCGTGTACGGGGGAACTCAGGCTCTCGCCCCAGTACAGCGTGTGGCGGCCCAGTTTGACATTGACCGGCATGTCGCCTGCTTCGAAGCCGGCAAACACGAATGCATCGAGGATTTCTCCGGACGCGCCGCCGTGGTAGCGCTTCGCATAGCGCGACATGCCGATGCCCGGCTTGCCATTGACCAGGTGATTGGAGCTGGCGACATTGGTGTTGTCCAGCGACGTGTAGGCCTGGTCGTACCATCCGGCGGCCGACACGCGGGCGCCCATGCGCTGGTCGTAGACGACGTCGAACTCGGACAGAATGTCGATCCGGTTCGAGACCGTGCCCTTGTTGAAATTGCGGTCGCCGTCATCGAAGTTGGCCGACTTCAAAATGGCCGGGTCCTGGCTGTTCAGGCGGTGGCCATAATTGTATTTGACGGTGTTGTCCCAGCGGATCGCCAGATCGGGATTGCCCGTGTTGATTTCCGCGGCATGGGTGGCCGGTGCGGCGCCGATGGCGCACAGTGCGGCGGCCAGTGCGGTCCTGGCAATGGGATGTTGGGCCGTGGTCATGCTGTTGTCTCCCCCTCGTTATTGTTGGTGGGCGCCGCCGCATATCGTTGTGGTGCGGTCGGCGTGAGGGAATCTTATGGCGGGGGGCGGCAAACAGCATTGCCAATTCACGACGGGGACTTCGCATTTTGCGACAGCAAAGAAAAAGCCCGCGGTCTTTGCGAGCGCGGGCTTTTCAATGGAGCGGTGGCGGTGTCAGGCTTGCTTGCGCGCCTTGCCCCGCTTGGTGGCCGGGGCGCCCGGACCCGGACCGGCCGAATCGCGCACCACGAATTCGCTGGGGAATTCAATGCGCTGGCGGCGGCCCGGCTGGTTCTGGATACGGCGCATCAATTCCTGCACGGCGGCCTGCGCCATCGCCGCCACCGGGTGGCGCATCGTCGTCAGGCCCGGCTGCGACACGGCGGCCGCCGGCATATCGTCGAAGCCGATGATGGAAATATCCTGCGGAATGCGCAGCCCCTTTTCGCGGATGGCCGACATGCAGCCCAGCGCCATCGCATCGTTGGCGGCAAAGATGGCCGTCGGCGGTTCCGCCAGCTCCAGCAGCGCGCGTCCCGCCACCACGCCGGACGGCTCGTTGAAGTCGCCCTGCGCAATCAGCGTTTCGTCCACGTCGATCCCGGCCGCTTCCAGCGCGGCGCGGTAACCGCGTTCGCGCTCCGCGCTCTGGCCCGTGTAGGCGGTGCCGCGCACGAAGCCGATACGGCGGTGGCCCAGTTCAATCAAATGCGCGACGCCGTCGCGCGCGCCATTGACGTTATCGCCCCGCACCACGGGCAGGCTGGTCTCCTGGCGGCAATAGTTGATCAGCACGATCGGGCTGTCGCTTTGCTCCAGCGTCTTCAGGTAATCGTCGCTCATACGCGGCAGCACGAACACCAGCCCGTCCCACAAGCCGTGCAGCATCTGGCTCAGGCGCCTGCCCTTGCCGTCACCCAGGTCGCCCAGCGAGTTATAGATGAACAAGTCCATCTCGTACTTGCGCACTTCCTCGCTCAGCGCCGTGACGAAGGAATTGACCACCACGGACGACAAGTCGTTGACCACCACGCCGATGACGTTGGTGCGGCCGCCCTTCATCATGCGCGCCAGCGCGTTGGGCGCGTAGCCCAGCTCCTGCGCGGCCGCGTGCACCTTGGCCTTGGTTTCTTCCGATGCATAGCCTTCGCCGCTCATGGCGCGCGATGCCGTCATCACGGAAACCCCCGCCTTTTTTGCCACGTCGACCAGCGTCACCGCTTTTTTCATCAAATTCCTTTCAACGGCACTGCGCAGGATGTGGGAACGATATCCGCATTAGCTGGCCTATTGTGGTTATTTTACCGTTTTTGCCGGAAATACCACAAACTGCCCGGCGCCCTGCACCGTCACCTTGACCGGACTGGCCACCCGCGCCGCGAAGTCCTGCACGTGGCGTTCCCATGCTTCGGCAGTGGGGAAATCCGGGCTCTTGCTCCAGCCCGCGCCCATGTAATAGACGAACGGCTGGTTTTGCGCGGCCGCGCCCAGCGCCAGGTAATGCCCGCCGTTGTTGACGAAACGGGCATCCGGCAGCACCACGGCGCACGCGGCGTGGCCGTCGCCGCCGTGGGGCGGCTCCCAGTAACTCATCCAGCCGGCGCCTTGCCGGTAGCGCCCTTCTCCTTCGCGCTGCACGATGCCGACGCCGATGTCCAGCGTACCGATGGCGCCATGACCGACCGGGTTGCCGAAGCGGCTTTCCACGCGGCTGAAGTTGGACCCCGCATCGATGGAGACGCGGCGCAATTCGTTGACCTTCCTGCCCGCCGCATCCCAGCCGTCGTACGTCAGTTCGAACACGGCGCGCAGCGGGCCGTCGGCCAGCACCTTGTAGCGGGTGAAATTGGCCGACGTGTACAGTTGCTTGCCGTCGAACACACCCAGGCCGCCGCAGCCGCGCGCCTTGCCGACCTTGTAGAAATCCAGCCCGTCGCCTTTATCGGTGTGGTAGTCGCCGCTGCCATACCAGTTATCCAGCACCAGCTTGCGGGTGCGCTTGGACCACACATCCACCCCGCTGCTGGTCAGCATTTCCTTGGGGTCGGTGGCAATCGCCGGACCATACACGCGGTGCGCGGTACGGTCGCTTTCCCACGCGAAGTCGTCGAGCCGCTCCGGCACGAAGCGCGCGTGGGCTTTCGCATCGACGGGCGGTACGGCCGGCAGCGCGCCGCGCGGCAAGACCAGGTAGCGGCGCGTTTCACCGGGCGCCAGCGTGGCCTGGAACAGAACGCGCTTGCCCAGGCCCTGGCTGGGCACGATGCGCGACGTGGCCGCATCCATCACCGCGACGTCGCCGCCCGCGTCGGCTTCGACGGATTCATCGGCGCGGTGCAAGGCGCTGCCATTTGTCACCTGCACCACCTGCGGCTGCGCAGCGTCCAGCAATTGCATGCGGTAGAGTTCACTGCCCGCCATCAGGAACGCGCCCACGCCATACACTTCCGTCGATTGCGGATCGAACGATTTCGGGTCCTGGCCGATCGGCTGCACGTGCGTCAGCTTGCCGTCGGCATTGACATTGACCACCAGCGCATCCCACGCCTTGCGCACCGCCGGGCCGTAGGTGGCGCGGTCCAGCAAGCCCTGGTTGACGCCGAACGCCAGCGCATACGTGTACAGGCCGGTGCCGGACGTTTCCAGCAGCGGATAGCTGGCGGGATCGAGCAGGCTGGCGCGCCACGTGCCGTCGGCCTGCTGCAACGTCAACAACTTGCCTGCCATCTCGGTAAATTGCCGGACGAAGCGCTCGCGCGACGGGTGATGGGCCGGCAGGTATTGCAGCATGCGCACCAGGCCACCCATCACCCAGCCATTGCCCCGGCCCCAGAACACTTTCTTGCCATTCGCCTCACGCTGGCCGAAATAGCGGCTGTCGCGGTAATACAAGTGCTCTTCCTTGTCGTACAAATAATCGGACGTGCGCCACCAGTGCTCGACCGCCAGGTTCAGATAGCGTTCATCGCCGGTGGCCGCGTACAGGCGCGCCCATGCGGGCGGTCCCATGAACAGCGCGTCGCACCACGACCAGCGGTGCTGCACGCCCGGAATCGAGAAATTCAGCCCGCCTTCGCGCGGATGGTCCAGCATGTAATCGAATTGCGCCCGCATCGGCGCGATCATTTTCGGCTCGCGCGTCAGCAAATACAGTTCGGCATAGGTCTGGCCCACCACGTAATCGTCCGCATGGTACATGCTGGGTCCCAGCTTCCATTGATTGCGCTCCCCCATCGCCGCCATCGCGTCGCGGTAGCGGCGCTCGCCGGAAACGCCCGCCAGCGCCATGAAGCCGGCGTCGCCGACGGCCTGGGTCCAGTCGTCTTCCGGATGCGTGCTGGGATGCGCCAGCTGCCAGTCCGCGACGCGCTGCATCAGATTCAAGGTGGCGGCCGGTGTCAGTGCGCGGGCGGCGGCGCTGGCGGACACCGGGTCGGCGAGCGTTGCTGCCAAGGCGGCGCCAGGCATGGCGCCGGCCAGCATGGCGGCGCACACTGCCGCCGCTATCAGAGGCTGTTTCGGGAAATGAATAGATGTCATCGCAGATCCTTGCAGTTGGAAGTGAGGTAACGATACCACACTCATTTATGTGATGGAAAGCATTTCAGGTGAGAAGACATGGCCTCGAAATGTGAGAATGTGTGGTTTTTTACGGTGGGGAGCAGAATTTTGCTTGAATCGCAGCAAATCAACTGGTATCGTTATCACATCAACGCAGCTTCCGTCGCTGCGTTTTTAAGAAAATCGCCTGATAACGTTCTCACAAAATGTGTGAATGCCGGATGGTGCATACCGGCAATCACGTGCTAGATTTCGACAAGGAGGAGTACCGTGTATACCAGCAAACAACATCCAGCCGTCCAATTGACCGTGCGGCCCGCAGCCATGGCTGTAGCAGTGGCGCTGGCGATGGCCAGCCTGGCGCACGCAGAAGAAGCGCCCGCAAAGAAAGAGGATACGGCCAAACTGGAAACCGTGGTGGTGACGGCCAACAAGCGCGCCCAGAACCTGCAGGACGTCCCGATGGCGATCACGGTGCTGAACGATGCGGTCCTGCAGCGCAATAACGTCAAGGACTTCGATGACCTGCCCGCCCTGTCGCCGGCGCTGAGCGTGTCGTACAGCACGCAGCCGGGCAATTTCAGCATCAACATGCGCGGCATCGGCACCTTCTCGCTGGGCATCGGCGTGGAATCGGACGTATCGGTGATCATCGACGACGTGCCGTATGCGATGCAGGCCAACGCCTTCAAGGACCTGGCCGACGTCAACCGCATCGAAGTATTGAAAGGCCCGCAAAGCACGCTGCTGGGCAAGAGCTCGATCGCCGGCGCCGTCAACATCACGACCAAGCCGATCGATTCGATCTGGAAAACCAAGGCGTCCACCTACCTGGCCAGCGACGGCGAATGGCGCGCCAGCGCGTCGGTCTCGGGCGCCACCAGCGACACCACCCGCATGCGTCTGGCCGTCAGCAAGACCAGCCATGACGGTGTCGTGAAAAACATCACCGACGGCTCGCACCTGAACGGCTCCCGTAACGCCAGCGTGTCCGGTAAATTCGAATGGACGCCGAGCGACGACTGGTCCATCGTGTTTTCGCCGCGCGCCAGCAAATTCACGAAGAATTGCTGCGTGATGCCGCTCAGTTCCATGTCCAACATGGCCGGCGCCGTGTACAACCTCAATAACGGCACCACTTACGCGGCCGGCACCTACATGCCGGCGTCGCAAGTGCTGAAAGGTATCCAGCCGGGACCGGGCAACGTCTCGGTGCGCAACGATTATCCGGCCGGCGGCAAGGCGCGCGACCTGGGCGCGGGCCTGAAAGTCAGCTACGCGTTCGGCGAAGACGGCTTGCTGGCCAAGCACACGCTGACGTCCGTGACGTCGTGGTCGCATTACAAAATGAACGATTACCAGGATGGCGACGGCACCGACAGCGACGTGCTGGGCAAGGCGCTGGTCAACGGCAAACCGATCGGCTTCAGCGGCGGCTTGTACCAGTATGGCTTGTTCGACGTGACGTCGAAAACCCAGGAATTGCGCCTGACGTCCCCTGAAAAAGGCGCCTTCCGCTACGTGACCGGCCTGTGGTACGGCAAGAACGAACTGGGCCGCGAACTGACCCGCGCCCCCGTCACCACCTATGTCACCGATTACGGCGCCACCGCGTACAACACCAGCTACGCCATCTTCGGCCAGGGCACGTTCGACCTGACACCCGCCACCAGCATCATTGCCGGCCTGCGCTACAACAAGGAAGATACCGGCTACACCTTCAGCCGCTATGCGCCGCCGCCCGCCACCAGCCGCGTGCTGACCGAATCGTTCCGTGGCGACGACACGGAGAAAAAGGCCAGCGGCCGCATCGGCGTGGAACACCGCGTCGATCCGTCCACCATGGCATATGTCACGTATTCGACCGGCCACAAGGGCAAGGCGTATGACTTGACCAGCGGCTTTACCGCCGCCATTGCCAGAACCCAGCCGGTGCCCGGCGAAGATGCGAAAAACATCGAAGCGGGCCTGAAACTGAGCTTGCTGGACAACCGCATGTCGCTGGACCTGGCCGTGTTCCGCACCGACTTCAAGGGCTTCCAGCAATCGGCCGGTTTCACCGACGACGACGGCATTTTCCGCACCACGCTGCACAGCATCGGCGGCCTGCGCACCAGCGGCCTGGAAGCGGACTTGAACTGGCGCGTCTCGCGCGACCTGCTGCTGAACGGCTCGTTTGCCTACACCAAGGCGGTGGTGACGGAATTCGAGAACGGTCCCTGCTACAGCGTGCTCAATGCGGCCGGCACGGGCACTGTCCCGGGCGGCAATTGCGCTGCCAATCCGAAATATAACAACACCAACGTGGCCAACCTGGCGGGCAAGACGCTGCCCAACGCGCCGAAGTTCAAGTTCAACCTGGGCGGCCAGTACGACATCCGTACCGAGGGTTCCTACAATTACTTCGTCACCGGCGCTTACCGCTGGCAGAGCGCCACCCAGTTCAACCTGAACCAGGACCCGATGACCCTGCAGGGCGCGTACGGCATCGTCAACCTGGGCGCCGGCCTGAAGGACAAGAAAGACACCTTCAAGCTGAGCTTCAGCGTCAACAACCTGTTCAACAAGTCGTATGCCACCGGCTTGAGCAACAGCTGGGTCAACGGCACGTGGAGCGCCAAGGCGCCGAATCCGGTCGCGGTGGTCAACACCACCAGCTGGACGCCGGCCCGCGATTACCAGCGCTACTTCGCTGTGCGCGCCGACATGCAGTTCTGACGTCACGCTTGTCATCGGGAGTTCTCCCTCCCTCTTTGGCGTACAGGGTTTGCCCTGTACGCTTTTTTTTATGCCATTAGAATTTGATGGGAGTTGCTGCTGAATCTGGCTTTAAGTTAGCCGCCCGGCGGGGTAGCGGCCGTTCGCCAATGCCTGCGGCGTCTCCAAGGGCACGTGCCAAATCACCCCATGGTCTAACACGGTATATTTCCGGCCACCTGCGTCCAATATGGGCTAAAACCGATGGACGTCTGTCGAAAACCGGCTAAGAATTCAGGGCGAAAGTCTAATTTGATCCAGTTCTACGGGACGAAAGTCTAAAGCGAACGCTGTTTCATTTCATCGGTCCAACCTTTAGACACTTCTCGAAAGGACCGGATCATGACATACGAACCGAAGCGGACGATATACCTGCCCACAGGGGATTTTCTCGACTTCGAGCTCCACCTGATGGAGACACGCCCGGGCGTCAAGCCGGAAGCGTTCCTTACGGAACTTATGCTGCGCTGGCTGACCGCTGATAAAGAGCGGCTCGCTCTACGCAAAAACGGCCGGGCAATGCGCGGCTTTCAATGGAAGAATATTTTCCTGCCAGACGGCACCAGCCTGCGAACCAGCTACTGCGGCAATGTTGAATTCGCCAAGGTGGTGGGTGACCACATCGTTTCCGACGACGGTACGTCGTTGACGCCGTCGCTGTTTGCCAATCGCCACGCGAAGGGCCGCAACGCATGGCGTTTTGTGTGGCTGCGCTTTCCTGGCGATGATTACTGGATTCGTGCCGCCGATTGCAGGGTGCGCTTTGAGAATCTGCATCTACAGCGGTCTAACAACAATGCTGAAATGTCCAATGTGGTCTAGCCGGCCGTGGCCAATAGGCTAATCCGGTCTACGGGTTACCCGGCGGAGGCGAGTTCGGTCTAAAAAATCCGGCACCTCAGAGATTCTGGATGCCTTTAGACTGTACTCGCACCATTTCGGGCGAATTAGACGGGCGGGGGGGGGATGCCCCCCTGCTGTATTATTAAGCTAGCTTTCCGCCACTATTTCATCCTATTGCTGAACGTACATTGAATGGCTGCTTTCGCCCCAAAGCCGCCTTTCCTTGTAGATTTAATTTAATGAGGCAGACCGTCTGCATAGCCTAATGCGGTTAGGCGATGCTTGATTGAAGCATCCAGGCTTTTCTTAGTGGTATAAAAAGCAAATATCCGTAGCGAATCCGGAAGTCCTTGTTTCATAAATTCTTCGAAGTTGATATTCGTCTTATAGATTCTGACCGAATCTAGCTTCTGAAGGTGCGACAGACCAGTTACTGATTCCAAGCCCTTGCAGTTAATCAGCCTAACCTCCTCCAACTCCTTCAGTTTGTTCGCGAAATCGAGTGACTTGATCTGAATTTGATCTTCGATTAACAACCTACGCAAGTTGATGAATTTTCGAAGATTTTTGAATCCATTAAAACCCTTTACGCGGACAATTTCCAGTTCTTCTATTTTATAGTTCTCGACTTCGTCTAAGTTTTCCCTGCCACCGAGGATGAGTCTAAGTTTCCTGAGTCGTGGAAGTTGATTCAAGAATGCAATCGATGCCTTTGAAGTGACCGAGAGCGACAGTTCAGTGATCTTCGAAAGTTTCCCAACCGCCTCTATGTTCTTTACATGACCATTCAAAAACAGGGTCGTTAGTTTATCAAAGGCACTCAGGAATTTCAGGTCAATGTTATTCTTCCTACTCTCCGACAAACATAAATCTGAAATGTTTCGAAGATTCGGCCACGATAGAAATTCAATTTCATCGAGCTCAAAAACTCCAACATTCAGTCTTTTCAAGTGTTCGAGTTGTCGCAGAGTGTCGAAGTTCTCAACGGCACTGAGACAGTTTAACTCGAGATTCTTCACAAAAGGCAGATTCTTTAAATGGGCACAATCAAACCCATCCTCGTAATGGCCATAAAACCTCACGCAAAGGTTTTCATTGAGTCCTTCGCACAGCTCATTGATCGTGGCGAGCACATCTCCGCCGTAATACTGTGCGTCTGAAAATTGAACGGTGACTACTTGACCTGACAAGACTTCTTTTTGTATGGCAGATTTATCGATCGTTTCTGGATTGTTTAAGCGAATCAAATCGAAACCCTCTATTTATCGTGAATACTCTTAAGGTCAGCTTGTGGCCTTTGCTGGACAGTGTCCGCTATTGGCTGCGTACGGCCTTCCAAGAGGCAATCTAATTTCGGTACGTGTCAATGTCAATCTCTGCGCCTACGCCATGTATGAAATTTATTACCGGCGATTCAAAACCTATCGCTGGCATTGACGCCTCTTCATTTTGATCGATCCAGAGTACAACCTGAAAAACGCATCGCAGATTAAATACCGTCTTCGCATCAACAATCTTTGCAGCAAACGGTGAAAGCTGGGCCACAAGCGCTGCTGACATCTCGTACACGTCAATCACATCACTTTCAACTCTACCCAATGATACTTCCCAGGATGAATTTCTAGGAAACGGCACATCAGGTCTACGCTCCCCTTTTCGCCGCACTTTGGTTGCCGAGAGACCAACGAGCGCTGAGATTTCATCTGGCTCAAAGGCATCGCCGTACATCGCGAAATAAACTTCGCCCCTGCTTGTCATGTATCTTCCTTAGTTAACACACCGTCTGGTAATGGCCGTAGCGGCATACGTATCACTAAAACTTCGAGTATTCACCATTCGCTGCGTTATAGATCATGATCCTGCCCGTTGAGCTTACTTCATAGCGATCACGCACTGGCATTACATCGGGATCTCCACCACATCTTTCATTGTGTATTTCACGAGCGGCAAACTCCCACTGCGCTGCAGTTCGGGCAGAGGGATAATTGTTTTCCGCCACGAAAGCAAGACAATCCAAGTCTGCAACCTTGGTTTGTTTTAGTGCGGATAAAAGTATATCCAACGCTTCGGCTTCAGTAACTTGCCTAGATGCCGCATGATTACTTACCTTGGCTTTTTCCGGCATCTCCTGTGGTGGCGGAGCTGTACGCGAGCACCCAAGTAGCAGAGCTGCACAATAAAAGAGCAAAGTACGCTTCATGAATAACATCGTTAAATTTTCTAGGTTACGTCGTTCGGAAATCTGGAGGTCCCCAACTGGCCGGAAGCGGCTGACTAGTGTTTCTATGCATTAATCCATAGAAACACGATGAAAATCACCACAAGTATCACAAATATGTCATGGATTTTCTTGGCGCCCTTAGATAATTCTGAATATCTCTGGTCACGAGTTTTGGTAAATAAATCTCGGATGGCTCGACACAAAAAATTCATTTTTAGATTAATGGTATAACAATGATGATTGGCCACTCTTGGCCGTTTGTAGTCGCAGGCCTTCGCTACTTGCGAATCCCGATCTCAACTCCATCGTGCGCTTCACTTTTCAGAATCTGGACTCCGCTTGGCCACACTGGGCCTTGTTCAGGCTCTTCCCAAGTTGTCAGCCAAATGATTTCTTTGCCGTGATGCTGCAAGTACAAAATGCAAACTTCATCCCGGAGTTAATCATGTGTGCAGCGAAGCCCTTTGCGTCTACCAGTGAGCCCACCACGCCAGTATTTCGGAATACTTCTGCATTCCATACCCAAGCGATCGGCTCCCCTGTAAGGTCGCAAGCACGAAACTCACACCTTGGCATCGAAGACGCGGCCTCTTCAATTCGCAAGAGAAACGCGTTCAGTATTGCAGCAAACTACTGACGAAAGTCGTCACTCCCTGGTTGTGCATTAATAAAGTGCTTCATTTATTTCTATGAGATAAAAATTGCGACACCGTCTGCTCTTGGCCGGTTGGGGTCTTTTGTTTTCACTTGGCGCGTTTTCTGGCATCTACACGCGCCTCCATCAGCTGGCCATCGAAGTACTCGGTCTCGTCTCGTTCCTTGTTCTTCAACCGAAAATCTGCCTCTTCGGACATTTTAATTTCAGCGATTTGTTGATTAAGATATATTGCCACCATCAAATCAGACAAGTCGCATAGCGAAATTTCCCAACTATCGCGGCAACGCTGCATGAGTCCAGTAGTTGCATCGCCTTGCCAAGGCCCCATGATAGTGGACACAGATAATCCGATTGCCATAATTATTTCATTTTAGCGATTGCCTGCTCTTGGCCGACAACTGACAGCGATCTCATCATTACTCTTCATCGTCCGAATCGTCGTGATGCCACTGAGAAAGGTCATCAACCGGTGAAGGCATCCGGCCACTTAGCCATTAGGCGCACAATGCTGGACTAAATTCCGGTGCTGTGGACTCGATCACCCATGACAGGAAGTGCCACTTGCCTGATGACCAAATTTAGCCGATTGAAACTCCACCGTTCGCGTCAACCGGAACGAACACATCAAGCTCGTCCACCACATCTTCAATAGTCATGAGAGTAATTGTTTCCTTAATCCGTCAAATACGATGTCTGGCTGCTTGTGGCCGGTTTCGGCCTATTGGTTTCACTTGATGCGTTTTCCACGGACTGTCCGAACTCTTCAGATCAGACAGATAACAGGTTACCGTCGAAGAAGAAATCACGGGTATCCCCAACTTATACCATTCCCGAAGCGAAATACGCGCCTACGACTTGCTTGTAATTCTATACCCTGCTTCCAAGAATAAGGGAATCAATAGTGCATCTAGATTCTCATCGCTGAGTCCTTGCTTTTTTCTTGGACCTCGCCAATGCCATACAAGCTGTAAAGCCTCACCACTGAGCTCGACATACTCGTCTGCTAGTATTTCGGCTAAGCGGCAGTTATCCACAGTCGGTTCCGATGCGAACACTTGTCGGAATACCCTACTCGGTGCCTTTCCGGTTAAGATTGATTCCAGCATGAGAATGTGATTTGTTTAAAATCTCAGGTTGCGTAGCTTATGACTATCCGGTTGTGGCCGATGTCAGCCCCTGGCAGCAATGGCATTGGGGCGGAAGAAAAAGTGCAAGGTATTTTTCCCTATTGATGTCATTGCCAGTTCGGCGCCTGATACATTTGCGCTCCAGCTTAATATTCCTGAAGGTCCCACTTCAGCCAGTTGCCTACCGGCGACCTCAACACTTAAGCGGCTATGGGTGGACGAGTATTGCAAAAAATTAGATGCACAGATCTTCTGCAGCAAAGCATCGACAGTAATACTGGCATCCACTTCATACATAGCATCGAGCGCATTGATCTGATCATCAGCCGAACAGCATGCTTGACGAATAACAGCTATCTTCATTCTTATTTCTGCATTTTATCCGTTATGCCATCCGGTGTTGCTCGAAGTCGAGCGATTCACTGTGTCAAAGCGTCGATTCGTTGCGGACGCTTAATGGCTCTAGTATTTGATCTACCTTTTTTATCGCTGTTGGTGGCTTCATCCTGACGCATACTGTGTACCGCTCGGCCATTCGCCGCTTACACGATACTCTTTAAGAACTTTCCATGCTGCCTTCTCAAATCTGTGATCAGAGTCATCGCCCGGCATTGCTAGGAGAAGTTCCGCATCGAGGGTGATCTTGTCGAAACGAAAAAGTCCTCGACATTCTCCAGCCCGCATATGACGGCTTTCGTAGCGAGGGTCTCTGCACCACAAAATCGCTATGAAAAAATAATCAACAATGGTACCAGTCTCTCTGTCCTTAAGGATGCCGATTGACTGTGCGTCGAGTCGCATGTCTTCAGTTAGCTTCATCTTGCAATCCCAAGGGAAGGTCATATGCCCGGGCTATGCATCAGTCTTACCCGAACGATCCAACGTCCTAGCTAGCAAAGCAGCAGGCCAATGACTCATGTGCCCGCATCCGTCAAAGCCGGGCGGCGGGCTCATTAGCTTCCCGCGCACTGACACTCGCTTACCGTTTAGGCGAGCGCAAATTTTCGAATCGAAGGCGAAGCTGCCGCTTCCCACTTCCAACCAGATAGACGATTCATATCCTTCATTTTGTTCAACCGCAGGAAAATGGTAGATCGCAACATCTTCGGGATTAAAGTGAAAAATCCCTTCGATTTCGACGTCACCGCCTGCGAGCTCGACAAGCCTCCTAATAGTTTCGTTAACTGAGAGTGGTTTCGCAGCCATTATTCGTAAAGAATTGAGCGGCTGGTTTTGCCCAGTATCAGTCACAGACATTGCCACAAAAATTTTCCAGTCTGCCCTTCCTTGTCAATAAACGCATATGCAATTCCTGCATCGCCGAAGTTCACCGAGAACGGAACGTTTACTGAGTCAAGCTGAAGTAGAAGCGTCCATTCACCTTCATCAGGGAATTCGTCACCTTGAAGGAAGATAGGTGCTCCACCGACTTTATTGCCCTCAAGCGCTTCCGCATATCTTCCATTTTCCTCGCCGCTCCAAGAACTGCGAATATCGACCGTTTGGAACTGCGGCTCCTCAGCTGTAGTCATGGTTGCCGCGTACTCACGTTCGATAGGAACCAAACGGTCTTTCCCCGGAATTTCCACCATGTCGTATAGTGTCGGGCCGGTCATTTGAGGGGATGTGGGAGTGCCGACATCAAGAAGACTTGGTTGAATTACTACAGCATTTTCACCGCCATTTGGCTCCCATGTTCCGTCGACATACTCATTCTCGTCAGTTATGAAGATGTAAGCCATTCTTCCATATGAGCCAGGGAACAGTTTTTCATCGATTGCCACTTGGCAAATAAATCGCATTGGATTGCCTGTAGCTCGACTTATCGGCCACTGTGGAGCGCCATGCCACACCGGCTGGCCGCCAAATTTGGTTACAGCTTCAGTGATTGGAACGGCGACAGCCGTGAACTGTATTTCGTCTCTAAATGGCATTCAATATCTCTTAAATTTGTTTTCCGACTTAACCGTCCGCTCCTAGCCGAAGCCGGCAGCTTGCAGCATACCATCTTGCTTGAACGAAAAATTCACGGATTGTCACCAAGCAGGATCCAGTGGCATCGGTGCCGGCCACAAGTTGACGGAGCATAGTGAAACTCCTTACGAGAAGGAGGTGCGCCATGAATATTCAAACTTCAGCAGCGGCGGCGCGTATCCCCTGGAACAAGGGCAAATTGGTTGGCCAAAAAGCGCCGCTCCGGATCAGCGATATTTGGGCCAATCGCGTTCGCCTAGAAATCTTCGGCAGACTGCGAGACCTGGCTATGTTCAACCCGGCAATCGACAGCAAACTACGCGGTTGCGACCTTGTCAAACTGCGCGTGCTTGACATCTGCCATGATTCGCATGTCACACATAGAGCTAGCGTGATTCAGCAGAAGACCAAGCAGCCGGTGCAATTTGAACTGACGGAAGGCACTAGGAAAAGTATCAGCACCTGGATTTCAACAGCAAATTTACGAGGCTCAGACTACCTGTTCCGCAGCAAGATCACCGACTCGCCGCACATTTCCACCAGATCTCACCGCATATGGCACGCACACCATGCGTCGAACAAAGCCAACCCTTATCTACCGGCAAACAAAAAACCTGCGCGCCGTCCAACTCCTGCTGGGACATACTGAGCTTAAAAGCACTGTACACACCCAGACACAGGGCTGCGCTTCACTGCTGGCGTCGCCACTATATAAATCGATAACTTACGCGTTTAACTGTCGAACTCGGGAGTCCCCGGGAGCGAAACGCTAGAGCGACGTGCGGTACCCGGACCTGCCCACAGCGAAGCAACCCGCTCAATGACGTAACGAACACCGCCGCCGCTGCGCCCGCAACAAGCCATACCACAGGCAACTGGCCAGCCCCGCCCCCAGCCCGGCCACCAGGAAAATCAGGCGGAAATCGCGCCCGCTCCAGTCCAGCAGCAAACCCAGGCCCAATGTAAATGCCACGGTCAGCACGGCCGTCACGGAGGCGGAAAACGCCGCCAGTTCGGAAAAGCGTTCGCGCGGCAGCAGTGTTGGCAGCAAGGCCGCCGTACCACTTAAAAACGCGCCGGCCAGCACGCCATGCAGGACAAACCCGGCCAAAAACGATGCGCGGTCCGTCACCAGCAGCCACGCGGCCAGCATCGACAGGCAATACAGCACCAGCACCACGAGCCCGACCCGCAGCGGGTGCGTGCGGTCGGCCAGCCAGCCCAGCGGCAGCGCCAGCAGCATCGACACGCAGTACGTGAGGGCGACGGCATTGCCGAAGTCGGCCCGGTCGACGCCGAACTGGCTGATCGCGTTATAACTGTTGATATTGACCGCCAGCACGGAGACCGCCGCCACGCCCACGGCGGCAAACAGCAGGCAGTAGAAGCGGGGATCGTCCTGTTCCGTCACGCGCAAGCGCCCCAGTCCCCGCTGGCCGGATGCCGCGGGTGGCGGATAAGCCGGTTCGCGCACGCGCAGGCACACCACGAGAAAGCCCAGCAGATAGGCGGCGGCAATCGCCAGCAGCACGTCGCCGATGTCGGCCTGCAAGCCGCCGCCAAACACATAGTGGAAAAACACCACGCCCACCGCCAGGCTGACGATACGGAACAGGCCGAAGAAGCGGCCCAGCAGCGCCTGCGGCACGGTATCGTTGACCAGTGCAATGAACAGCGCATTGCCGACGATGGAGACTAGGTCGAACAGCGTCCACAGCACGGCAATGCAGGCCACCACCACCAGCGTGCGGTGGGCGGGCGCGGCGCCGCCCAGCGCCATCAGCGCGTCGGCCAGCGTTTCGCTGAACGCCAGGCCGGCGATGAACAGCGCCAGCAACGGCGCGCAAACCAACAGGAAGGGAATGCGGCGGCCCCACCGCGTGCGGGTGCGGTCGCTCCACGCGCCGATCGGCGGACCGGCCGCCAGCGCCAGCAGCGCGGGCAGCGCGCCGAACAGGATGTTGAGCAGTACGGGATGTTGTGAAAACTCGCGCAACTGGGCTTTCACCAGTTCCTGCACGGCCCGTTCTTTCAGCGACCACACCAGGTCGCCCAGCAACAGGTAGCCGAACAGTGGCAACAACGGCAACAACGCGGTGGCGGTCCAGGCGAGGCGCCGCCTGCCGGAAGTTCCGGCGAGCGTTTCAGTGGTTTCGCCAGCGGCTGCGGGCGCGCCGCGCTGCTTGACGACAGGATGGCGCACCATTTTCTCCTTGTGGCACGGGCCGGGGCTCGCCCCGTGGCGGTATCAGCAGGCCCGCCCCGCTAGGCGCGTAGCGCCGGCATGGCTTGGCCGGATGCTTCCCGGCCGCTATGCCAGTAACTGGTCCAGCCCATATTAACCCGCGCCAGCGCTTCAAGGAAGTAGTAGTCGCCCCACAGGTTCGCTTCGTCGACGCCCCGCCCTTCCGGCAAGCTGTAGACGCCGTGCTGCAGCAGCCCGGCGCCCGGGGCGGGCGGCGCTGTGCAGGTGCGCACCAGGCCGTCGAGCATGTGCGCGGCGGCCTGCTCATAACGGGTGCGGCGCGCCCCATCCGGCATCTGCTGCGCCAGTTCCAGCAAGCCGCAGACGGCAATGGCGGATGCGGAACTGTCGCGCTGCACGCTGCCGTCGCGCGCCAGCGCCAGGTCCCACTGGCATACGCCATCGTCCGGCATGTGCGCCAGCAGGTAATCGGCCATGCGTTGCGCCGCGTCCAGCAAGCCCATGTCCGGCGCGAAACGATGGTTCAGCGCAAATCCGTAAATCCCCCACGCCTGCCCTCGCGCCCAGCACGAATCGGCAGCATGCCCCTGCACGGTCGACTGCGCGAGTTGAGCGCCCGTCAGCGGGTCGATGTGGCTGCTGTGGGCGCTGGAGCCATCGGCGCGCACCAGCAATTCCAGTGTGCGCGCCAGGTGCCGGCAGGCGGCGTCGCCATAGCGCGCGTCGCCGGTCTGGCGGCCGGCCCAGTGCAGCAACGGCAAATTCATCAGCGTGTCGATGATGATGCGGTTGCGGTCGCGGCGCGCATTGTCTTCCCCCATCCTGCCCCACGCCTGGAATACGCCCGCCCGTGGCAGGAAACGGCCCAGCAGCACGTCGGCCGCATGCAGCACCAGCGCGCCGTCGCGCGGATCGCCCGTGATGCGGTAGGCGGCCAGCGACGACGGCCCGTACAGGAAGCCCATGTCGTGGTGGTCCAGGTCGTGTTTCAGCCCCATGCGGCGGGCAAAGCTGGCGTAATGGCTTTGCGCCCACTGGCGGAACACGAAGCGCCCGCTCAGCTCATAGGCCAGCCACCCCATGCCGGTCCAGAAACCCGTGGTCCAGCCCACGTTGGCGCCGGCAATGCTGCCCGGCGCCCGGCGCAGCGCATAGACCCGGCCGCGCGTGGTGTCGTCCGGGAATTGCGCGCCAAAACTGGCCACAAGGTGTTCCAGCTGGACCAGCGCCCGCGCCTGGGCATCCCGCATGGCTTGCGTGTTCATTTGCCGCCCAGCGAAACAGCGACCGGCTGCGCAAAGCGTGCGTCGGCCCTGGCATCGAGCGCCGGCACGGCAGGCAAGGCCGTGAGCGGCCACACAAGGTAGCGGCGCGTCTCGCCCGGCGCCAGCGTTGCCGAAAACACCACGCGCTTGCCCAGCGCCTGGCTGGGCACGATGCGCGACGTCGCCGCATCCATCAGCACCACATCGCCGTCGGCCGCCACGTCCAGCGGTTCGTTGGCGCGGAACAGCGCGCTGCCGTTGTGCACCTGCACCACCGTCGGCGTGACGGCCGCCTGTAATTGCATCCGGTACAGTTCCGCCCCCGCCATCAGGAACGCTCCCACGCCGAACACGTCCGTCGATTGCGGATCGAACGATTTGGGGTCCATGCCGATCGGCTGCACGTGCGTCAGCTTGCCGTCCGGGTTGACATTGGCCACCAGTGCATTCCACGCGCGGTGCACGGCGGGACCGAACGTGGCCCGGTCCAGCAAGCCCTGGTTCACGCCGTACGCCAGCGCATACGTGTACAGCCCGGTGCCGGACGTTTCCTGCAGCGGATAGCTGGCCGGATCGAGCAGGCTGGCGCGCCACGTGCCGTCGCGCTGCTGCAAGGTCAACAGTTTGGCCGCCATCTCCTGGTATTGCCGCACGAAGCGGGGATACGATGGATGGTGCGACGGGACGTATTGCAGCATCCGCACCAGCCCGCCCATCACCCAGCCATTACCGCGTCCCCAGAACACTTTCTTGCCGTTGGCTTCGCGCTGCCGGAAAAAGCGGCTGTCGCGGAAATACAGGTGTTCGTCCTTGTCATACAGGAAATCCGACGTGCGCCACCAGTGCTCCACCGCCAGCGCCAGGTAGCGTTCATCGCCGGTGGCCGTGTACATGCGGGCCCACGTGGGCGGCGCCATGAACAGCGAATCACACCACGCCCAGCGGTTCAGGACACCGGGCGTTTCCCAATCCAGGCTGCCGTCGCGCGGATGGTCGACGATGAAATCGAACACCGTGCGCAGCGGCGCGATCATTTTCGGGTCGCGCAGCTGCAGATACAGTTCGGCATAGGTCTGCCCCACCACGTAGTCGTCCGCGTGGTACATGCTGGGGCCCGGGCGCCACTGGTTGCGTTCACCCATGGCCACCATCGCATCGCGGTAGCGGCGCTCGCCGGAAATCCCCGCCAGCGCCATGAAGCCCGCGTCGCCCACCGCCTGCGTCCAGTCATCTTCCGGATGGGTGCTGGGATGGGCCAGTTGCCAGTCCGCGACTTGCTGCATCACGTCCAGCGTGGCCGCCGGCGTGACGGCGCGGCGCACCGGTTCCGCCGCCGCAGGCGCCACACCTGCCAGCAGCATGGCCGCGCACACCACGGCGCGCAGCGCGTGCCGCCTGGAGAAAAGCTTGTTTTGATTCATTTTGTATCCTTGCGATCGCCAACAATAGGGTAACGATATCACATCGAATCGAAAAATAAAGTGCAATTCGATAGATTTTTGCGATTTTTTGCCTCTTGGCTTGCGATTTCGTACCAGGAAAACAAAAACGAAAATCGAAATTGAAAAACCAATGGGATAACGTTACCATTCATTCCACGCTCACTTCCCCCGAGGACCCGACCCCATGACCCTCCTCCCCCCATTCTCCGCCGCCCAATGGCAAGCGCTGGGCGGCGCCCATACCGCACAGGAAATCGCCCAGCAGCCCGCGGTCTGGCGCGAGCTGGCCCGCCAGCTGCGTGCCCTGCCCGCGTCCCGGCTGGCCGCCTTGCAAACCCTGCTGGAAGACCACCGTACCCAGGTGATCCTGACAGGCGCCGGCACGTCCTCTTATATCGGCGAACTGGCGGCCGACACGCTGAACACCGCCGTACCGGCCCAGGTGCGCGCCATCGCCACCACCAGCCTGCTGTCGCATCCGGCGCTGTACGTCGAGCCGGGCCGCCCGCTGCTGCTGGTGTCGTTCGCGCGCAGCGGCAACAGCCCGGAAAGCCAGGCCGTGGTCGAACTGGTGCGCAAGCTGGCGCCAGGCGCCCGCTTCCTCCATATCACCTGCAATGCGCAAGGCAGGCTGGCGGCGGCCGGCGCCGGCCGCGACGATACGCACACGTTCGTGCTGCCCGCCGCCAGTTGCGACCAGGGCTTTGCCATGACCAGCAGCTTCACCGCCATGCTGCTGGCGGCGCTGTCGCTGCTGGGACCCGATCCGCTGGACGTGGCCGCGCGGCGCATCGACACGCTGGCGGCGCTGGCCGCGCGCTGGCTCGATGAACAAGCCGCGTCATGGCACGACATCGGCCACACGCCCGTGTCGCGCATCGTTTATCTCGGCAGCGGCGCGCTGGAAGGGCTGGCGCGCGAGGCGGCGCTGAAAGTGCTGGAACTGTCGGCCGGCCTGATCCTGGCCGTACCCCATACGCCACTGGGCTTCCGCCACGGCCCGAAATCCATGCTGAACCAGCACACGCTGGTGGTGCTGTTCCACAGCCAGGACCCGCACGCCCGGCGCTACGAAGACGACCTGTTGCAAGAGCTGCGGCGCGACCGCGTGGCCGGCGCCGTGCTGGCGCTCGACGGCGCGGCGCTGGGCGCGCCCGCGGGGCTATCCGATGCCTGGCTGGCGGTGGCGTATGCGGTCTTTGCGCAAACGCTGGCGCTGCACCAGTCGGTCCGCCTCGGCCTGCCCCCGGACAACCCGTTCCCCGATGGCACCGTCAACCGTGTCGTGCAAGGCGTTACCGTTTATGACTATGCAGCCTGACTATTTCTACGGCATCGACATCGGCGGCACCAAGATGGAACTGGTGGCGTGCGATGCGAACCTGGCGGTGCGCTACCGCCGCCGAGTGCCCACGCCGCGCGATGACTACGACACGCTGGTGGCCACGTTGGCCGCGCTGGTGGGGGGTGCGGACGCGGAACTGGCGACCAGCGCCCCGGTCGGCCTGGGCGTGCCCGGCATCGTCGATGCGGCCAGCGGCACGCACTTGTCGGCCAACGTGCCGTGCCTCACGGGGCGCCAACTGTTGCCGGTGTTGCGGCGCCGCCTCGAACGCCCCGTCACCTTGGGGAACGATTGCCAGTGCTTTGCGCTGTCGGAAGCCCATGGCGGCGCCGCCGATGGCATGGATAGCATGCTGGGGCTCATCATCGGCACGGGTGCCGGCGCCGGTTACGTCGTCGACGGCCGGCTGGTGCGTGGCCGCAACGGCGTGGCGGGCGAATGGGGGCACTGGCCGATGGCGCCCGACTTGCTGCAACGTTACAGCCTGCCCGCGTGGCCGTGCGCATGCGGCGCCAGGGCATGCCTGGAATGCTATGTGTCCGGCACCGGCCTGCGCCGCCTGCACAGCCACGCCACCGGCGCTACCGGCGCCAGCGCCGAACAGCTGGCGCTGCGCCGCGACAGCGGCGACGCCGTGGCGCTGCGCGTGCTGGCGCTGCACGCGGACTTGCTGGGCGCCGCGCTGGCGCGCATCGTCCTCGCGTACGACCCGCACGCGATCGTGCTGGGTGGCGGCTTGTCGTGCATGCCGCACCTGTATGCGGCATTGCCCGCGGCGGTCGCCGCGCACCTGCTGCCCGGCCTGCCCGTCCCTCCCATCCTGCCGCCCGCGTTTGGCGATGCGGGCGGCGCCCGTGGCGCGGCCCTGCTGGCGCGCCAGGCAACGCTGACCAACCCGGAGCCACCATGTCTTACCTTCAATCCCTGATCCACGCACACCACGCCGGTCACGCTGCCGGCATCACCAGCGTGTGCTGCACCAATGCACACGTGCTGCAAGCGGCCATGGCGGTGGCGCTGCAATATGGCAGTCCGCTGCTGGTGGAAGCCACGTCGAACCAGGTCGACCAGTTCGGCGGCTATACCGGCATGCGGCCGGCCGACTTCGTCGCCTATGTCCATCAATTGGCGGACAACGCGGGTTTTCCCGCCGGGCGCCTGATCCTCGGCGGCGACCACCTGGGACCGAACACGTGGCAACACTTGCCGCCGAACGAAGCCATGGCCCACGCGCGCGGCCTGATTGCCGCCTACGTGGCGGCGGGCTTCGGCAAAATCCACCTCGATTGCAGCATGGCGTGCGCGGGCGATCCGTTCCCGTTGCCCGACGCCGTCGTGGCGGCCCGCTCGGCGGACCTGGCCGCCGTGGCGGAACAGGCGGCAGGGCAAGCCGGCCTGCCCTGCCCCGTTTACGTGATCGGCACGGAAGTCCCGGTGCCGGGCGGCGAAGCATCGCTGGCAGGCGGCATCCAGGTCACGCGACCCGACGCGGCGGCAGCGACCCTGGCGGCGCACCGCGCCGCGTTTGCCGAACGTGGCCTCGATGCGGCGTGGGAGCGGGTCATTGCCCTGGTGGTGCAGCCAGGCGTCGATTTCGACCACAGCACCGTGCGCCACTATGCGCCGCACGAGGCGGCGGCCCTGTCGGCCTTCGTGCTGGAACACCGGGGCCTGGTCTATGAAGCCCACTCCACCGATTACCAGACCGAGGAAGCATTGCATGCGCTGGTGCGCGGCCACTTTGCCATCCTCAAGGTGGGGCCGGCCGCCACCCACGCGCTGCGCGAAGCGTGGTTTGCGCTGGCGGCCATCGAAGATGAACTGGTGCCGGTGGAGCAGCGCTCGCACCTGAAAGCCGTGCTGGAACGCACGATGCTGGAACAGCCGCGCCACTGGCACAAGCATTACGCGGGCAAGCCGGAGGAACAGGCCGTATTGCGCCGCTACGCGCTGTCGGACCGCAGCCGCTATTACTGGGGCGAAGCGCCCGTGCAACAAGCGCTGGCGCGCCTTCAGGGCAACCTCGACGAATTGACGCTGCCGTTGCCGCTGCTGAGCCAATACCTGCCCGAACAGGCGGAGCGGGTCAACGCGGGACGGCTGGCGCCGCGCGCGGCGGACCTGGCGCGCCATAAAGTGGAATTGGTGCTGGCCCGCTATGCACGTGCGTGCCACGCCAACAGCCTGCCATGCTGAACGACGAACAACGGCGGGGCCAGATCCTCGATGTACTGCGGCAGCAGGGCAGCTTGCGCGTGTCAAGGCTGGCGCAACGCTTCGGCGTCACGCCCGTCACCATCCGCACGGACTTGCGTGCGCTGGCCGACGCCGGCCTGCTGCTGCGCCAGCATGGCTGCGCGCGCCTGCCGCACATGCCGCCGCCGGAAGCGAACCTGGCGGAAAAGCGCACGCTGCACCGCGAACGCAAGCTGCGCATTGCCGCCAGCGCGGCGGCGCTGGTGGCGGCGCAGGACAAGATCATCCTGGACGCGGGCAGCAGCACGCTGATACTGGCGCAACAGCTGCACGCGGCCGGCACGCTGACGGTATTTACCAACAGCTTGCCGATTGCCGCCGAACTGGCGCAATCGCCCGCCATCGAACTGATCGTGGCCGGCGGCGTCCTGCGCCATGCGTCGCAATCGCTGCAGGGACGCCAGGCCGAAGCCAGCCTGGATGGCTATGTGTTCGACAAGCTGTTCCTGGGCGCGGACGGCATCGACATGGCGTTCGGCCTGTCCACCCACGATGCGCTGGACGCCAGCCTGAACGCCCGCATGATCGCGGGCGCGCGGCGCGTCATTGTGCTGGCCGACAGTTCGAAATTCGGCCGCATCTGCCTCCACCGCATCGGCGCGCTGGAGCACATCCACACCATCGTCACGGACGCCAGCATGTCGTCCGCGATGCGCGACGCGATCCGCGCGCGCGGCATCGAACTGATCGTCGCAGGAGACACCGGCCATGCCCACTGATACCACTTCCCCCGCCGTGCTGGAAGGCCGCATCCTCACGCCGGCCGGCTGGGTCCATGGCCGGCTGCGCGCCGGCGCCACCATCGACACCATCGAAGCCGACGCCACGGTGCGCGGCGACCGCCTGATCCTGCCGGGCTTTATCGACTTGCACGTGCACGGCGCGGACGGCGTGGACATCATGCAAGGCGGCGACGCGGCGCTGACGGTCGCCCGGTTCCATGCACGCCACGGGACCACCTCCCTGCTGGGCACCACGATGACGGCGCCGCCGGATGAAATCGAACGGGCGCTGCACGGCGTGCGCAGCGCAATGGCGGCCGGCGATGCGCAAGGCGCGCAAATCGCCGGCGTGCACCTGGAGGGGCCGTTCCTCAACGTCCGGCGTCTCGGTGCGCAACCGCCACTGGTCGCGGGCGGCACCATCGAACAGGTACGACGCTGGCATGCCATCGCGCCGATCCGCGTGCTGACTTTGGCGCCGGAAATCCCCGGCCACCTGGAATTGATACCGCAACTGTGCGCCTTGGGCATCCGCGTGCAGGCCGGCCACAGCGCCGGTTCGTACGAAGACGGCGTCGCCGCGCTCGATGCGGGCCTGGCCGGCTTTACGCACTTATTTAACGGTATGTCCGGCTTCAATCACTACCAGCCCGGCATGGCGGGCGCCGCGCTGGCCCACGGCGCCTATGCGGAAATCATCCCCGATTTGCAGCACGTGGCGCCGGGTGCGATCCGCGCCGCGCTGCGCGCTATCCCGCGCCTGTACGCGGTGACGGACGCCACCTCCGCCACCGGCATGCCGGACGGCCAGTACATGCTGGGCAGCCAGCGCGTGGCGAAATGCGGCGGCTGCGTGCGGCTGGTGCACGGCGATTCGCTGGCCGGCAGCGCGCTGACCATGGACCAGGCGCTGCGCAACCTGGCGCACGTCGGCCTGTCGCTGGCCGATGCGTCCGACCGCGTATCGCGCTTCCCCGCCGAATACCTGGGCTTGCACGACCGTGGCGCCATTGTGCCCGGCAAGCGGGCCGACGTCGTCGTACTCGACACTGATTTGCAAGTGCGCTCGGTGCTGCTGGCCGGGCGCTTCCTACACGCTGCCCAAGGAGAACACCATGCTGTCGTCGCCTGAAAACCAAACCCGCTACCTGCTGGCCGTCGCCGGCCTGGGCGGCCTGCTGTACGGCATCGACGTCGGCATCATTGCCGGCGCCCTGCCCTACCTGGAAGCCTCCGCCGCCCAGCTGTGGAAACTGTCGTCGCAACAGTTGGGCTACGTGGTGGCGGCCGTGCTGCTGGGCTCAGTGCTGTCGTCGCTGGCGGCCGGCGCACTGGCCGAAGCCATCGGCCGCAAACCCGCCATGCTGGTGGCCGGCCTGTTGTTTTCCGCCAGCATTCCGCTGATCGCGCTGGCCGACGGCTACGTACCGCTGCTGCTGGGCCGTCTGCTGCAAGGCGTCAGCGGCGGCCTGATTGGCGTCATCGTGCCGCTGTACCTGGCCGAATCGCTGCCCGCATCCGTGCGAGGGCGCGGCACGGCACTGTTCCAGCTGTTGCTGACCGTGGGCCTGGTAGCGGCGGCCGTGATCGGCCTGGTGGTGGCGCAGCAAGTCGAGGCCGTGGCGCAAACCAGTCCCGCAAACCTGCCCGCCGTGCAAGATGCCGCGTGGCGCCGCATCTTCTGGCTCAGTCTGACGCCGGGCCTGCTGTTTTGCGCGGGCGTGCTGGCCTTGTCGGAATCGCCCCGCTGGCTGCTGGCGCGGGGCAGGCGTGAACCCGCCCTGGCCGCGCTGTCGCGCACGCGCCGGGCGGACGACGCCGCGCGCGAACTGGCGCTGATCGAATCGGAATCGGCCGCCCCCGCCTCCGCTTCGGGTGCCGCCGCGGAACAGGGCAGCCTGTTGCAGCGCCGCTACGTGCTGCCCTTCCTGCTGGCGTGCCTGATCCTCGCGTGCAACCAGGCGACCGGCATGAATTCCGTGCTGGCCTACGCCGTCACCATCCTGGGCCAGGGCGGCCTGTCCGGATCGCTGGCCAACTGGGGCGATTTCGCGCTGAAACTGGTCAATGCGCTGGTGACCATTGCCGCCGTCGTGCTGGTCGACCGCAAGGGCCGGCGCTTCCTGCTGATGCTCGGCACCGGCGGCATTGTGGTCTCGCTGTGCGCGGCCGCGCTGCTGTTCCTGTCGCTCGATGCGGGCAAAAGCGACGTACGCCCGTTGCTGGCGCCGCACGTGCAAGCCAATGCGCTGCGCGTGGATGCCGCCGCGCTGCGGCAACTGGCGGCCGGCGGTACGTACCAGCTGGAAATCGCCTACAGCTACGGCCCGCTGACGCAGGTGCGCACGGTGCGGGCCGGCGACAGCCTCGATATCGCACCGCCGCAACAGATCGACGGCGACAGCGTGATCGGCGCAATGTTCCGCCGCTTGCATGTGAATCCCTTCCCCGACATGCGGCAGGCGCTGGCCGCGCCGCTGCGCATCGAACGCGCGTTGCTGGGCCAGCCGCCGGGCCGGGGCACGGGCTGGATGGTGCTGGCTTGCCTGGTGGCCTTTGTCGCCAGCTTCGCCATCGGTCCCGGCGTCTGCGTATGGCTGGCGCTGTCCGAACTGATGCCGACCCGCATCCGTTCCAATGGCATGAGCATCGCGCTGTTGCTGAACCAGTTCGTGTCGACCGTGATCGCGGCCGTATTCCTGCCGACGGTCGGCCAGCATGGCTACGCGCCCATGTTCTTCGGCTGGGCCGCGTGCACCGTGGTGTATTTCCTCGCGGCAGCTTTCCTGCTACCGGAAACCCGTGGCAAGACGCTGGAGGAAATCGGCCGCTACTTTGAAGGCCGGCGGCAGCCATCCGGTGTGGCGGCGAACCGCAAATCGGCCTGACAGCGTTACCGTCCCGCATCAATTTATTGCCAGGAAGTCACAAGCACGCTATCGTTAAGGTTGACAAATATCAAATGCCAACCCGCAGTCCGGCGACAGCCAGGGGAGTTGTGTGGTGATACGTGCACTGGAATCATTTGCCACCCGGCCAAGGCAGGGATGGGCCGCCGCGCTGGCGATCGCGCTGGCCGTTGCCGTGGCGGCCGCGCTGGGCAGCCACGCCGCGCGGGAAAGGGAACGCCAGTCGCAGTTGCAAACCGCGTTGCAGCGCCACGCGATCGAAGCCATGTCGCTGACCCTGGACGGCAACCTGATGGGCGCCATTGCCGTGCTGGGCCTGGTGCAACCCGCGATCAAGCGGGAAAGCACGGCCGACATCCCGCCCAATTCCCCGGAAGTACAGGCATTGCTTGGCAGCGTGGCCCATGCCTATCAGGCGCAGGGGCTGTTCGTGGTGGGCATCGATGGCATCGTGAAATCGTCGTGGGACGATTCCGGCAAGCCATCGACCGGCCTGCAAGTGAAATTCCGTCCCTACTTCCAGGCCGCCATGCTGGGCCGGGAAAACGTCTACGCCGCCATCAGCCTGTCGCGCGACGAACATGCGCTGTATTTCGCGGCGCCCATTTACCCCGACATGCTACGCGGCGGAAATCCGGTCGGCGCCGTGGTGGCGCGCACCGGCATGGACCAGTTGAACCGCCTGCTGGCGTCCACCGGCAAGACCGCGCTGCTGCTGTCGCCGCAAGGGGTGGTGTTCGGCAGTAACCGCAAGGAATGGCAGGGGCGGCTGGCCGGTCCCGTCACGCCGCAGCGCACCGATGACATCCGCGCCCTGCGCCAGTTCGGCAAATTGTTCGAAGAACGCCAGCCGGTCAGCCTGCCATTCGACGTTCATGCCCACGTGGCCACGGTGGATGGCAGGCGCCACATCGTGGCGTCCGCGCCCGTCAACTGGAACGACCCGGCGGGCGGCTGGCAACTGGTATTGCTGGAGGATCTGTCCCGCACCATCGCGCCGGGCCCGATCGTGCGCGACGCGCTGGCGGCGGGCGCCGGCGCCCTGCTGCTGGCGCTGATGGTGTTGCGCATGCTGCGCAGCCGCGCCGCGCTGCGTCTGTCGTCCGCGCAGTTGGAGCAGTTGGCGCACGAGCAGGCGGCGCGCGCCGAACGCAAGATGGAACAGGCGCACGTGGCGCTGCGCCTGCAACAGGCGGAAAGCCGGGAAGAAGGCATCACGGTATTCCTGGCCGAATGCCACCGCATGTTCGGCGCCTTGCAGGGCGCCGTCTATGGCGCCGAAGACGACCGCCTGCGGCTGCTGGGCAGCTACGCGGCCGGCGCGGCGCCGGCATCCGTCGCCATTGGCGAAGGCTTGCTGGGCCAGTGCGCGCGCGACCGCCAGCCCCGCGTCATTGACATGGCGACGCAGGGCGGCAGCCCGTGGCGCATCCGTTCCGGCCTGGGCGATACGGAACCGGCCGCCGTGCTGCTGGCGCCCGTGCTGCTGCAGGCGCGCCTGCTGGGCGTGGTGGAACTGGCGCTGCCCGCCCCGCCCGGCGCTGCGGCGCTGAAGCAATTTGCGGCCGTGGCGGACTTGCTGGCGGTACACCTGCAATTTGCACGCAGGACGGCGCGCACGGCAGACGCCGTGCCGCAATAAGGAGAACCCGTGTCCCGATTCCTGAACAACCTGGAAAAGCTCAACCTGGGCATCAAGCTGGCGCTGGGCTTTGGCGGCAGCCTGTTGATCACGCTGGTATTCGGCCTGCACTACATTAATACCCACGCGCGCCTGACCAACGAGATGCTCAATCTTTACCGCAACGATTTGCTGGGTATTTCCGCCGCCAAGGATACGCTGATCCACTTTTCCCAGCGCGGGCGCGGGCTGCGCCAGGCCATCCTGGCGCCGGACAAGGCCGGCCGCGAACAGGCGCTGGTGCTGGTGGCCGATGCGCAAAACCGGTTGAACCAGGCGCTGGAAGAATTGCGGCCCCGTATCGTCAGGGAAGAAAACCGCAAGCATCTGGCTGCGTTCGAAGACGCGTACGGCAGCTACCGCCAGCGCGTGGAAGCGGCCATCGCTTTCCTCAAGGATGGCGACGTGGAAAAAGCGCGCGCCATCGTGTCGGATCCCGACTTCCAGAATTACGGCTTGAAGGCCAACGATGCGCTGAACCGCATCACGGAAGACAAGGAGGAAAATGCGCGCCGCCAGGTCGAGGAAATGCAGGCGCTGGCCGGCGACGAAGCGCTGCTGACCTATGCGGCGCTGGTGCTGAGCCTGGGCGTGGGCGTCGTGTTTGCGCTGCTGCTGGGCCGTTCGGTGCGGATGCCGGCGTCCCGCCTGCGCGCGGCGGTGGAAGCGCTGGCGCACGGCGACCTGGCGCACGCAGTGCCGCTGACGGACTATCCCAACGAAATAGGCCAACTGGCGCGCTCGATCGAAGTGCTGCAATCGGAAGCGCTGAAAGTGGAAACCCAGCGCTGGATCAAGGCCAACCTGGCCGCGCTGTCGAATGAATTGCAGACGGCCGACAGTGTCGAGGCGCTGGCCGCCAAGACGCTGGCCAGCCTGGCCCCGCTGCTCAATATCGGCCATGCGGCGTTCTATTTGCATGACGACGCCGCCGCGCAATTGAATTTCGTGGGAGGTTATGCATTCCGCGGGCAGGGAGACGGGCAGCGCACCATCGCCTCAGGCGAAGGACTGGTCGGACAGTGCGCGCGCGACCGCCAGCCTGTCATCTTCCGCCAGCCGCCGGCCGACTATATCCGCGTCGGTTCCGCGCTGGGCGACATGGCGCCGGCCAGCATCGCCATCCTGCCCGTGCAGCGCAACGAGCGCCTGCTGGCCGTGATGGAACTGGCAACCCTGGAACCGTATGACGACAAGGCGCAGGCGCTGCTCGATGGCGCGCTGGTGATCATTGCCATGAACCTGGAAATCATCGAGCGCAACCTGCGCATGCACGTGCTGCTGGAAGAAAACCGCCGCACCAACTTCCTCACCGATATCGCGCTGGAACTGACCAACAGCGGCTACTGGGTGGTCGATTACAGCGATCCCGACCATTACTTCCAGTCGGAACGCTCGGCGCGCCTGCTGGGCGAACCCGTCAAACCCAATGGCCGCTACCACTTGCAGGCGGAATGGTTCGACCGCCTGCTGGCGGCCGATCCCGAGGCCGCCGCCACCACGGTGGAGCGCTACCAGGGCACGCTTGATGGCAAATACCCGATGTACGACGCGGTCTACGCCTACCTGCGCCCCGAAGACGGCCGCGTGATCTGGCTGCACGCGTTCGGCAAGGTCGTGCGCGACGAACAGACTGGCGCCGTGCGCTACATGTACGGCGCTTACCAGGACATCACGGCGCAGCGCGCCGCCGAAGACGAATTGCGCGTAGCGAAAGAACTGGCGCAGGCCGCGACCCGCGCCAAGAGCGATTTCCTGGCCAACATGAGCCACGAAATCCGCACGCCGATGAACGCCATCATCGGCATGAGCCACCTGGCGCTGCAAACCAACCTCGACAAGCGCCAGCGCAATTACGTGGAAAAAGTCCACCGCGCGGGCGAAAACCTGCTGGGCATCATCAACGACATCCTCGACTTTTCCAAGATCGAAGCCGGCAAGATGACCATCGAACACACGGATTTCGACCTCAACGACGTGATGGACAACCTGGCCAGCATGATTGCGTTCAAGGCCGAAGACAAGGGTCTCGAACTGTTGTTCCAGCTGGGCGCCGACGTCCCCGTGTCATTGGTGGGCGACCCGCTGCGGCTGGGCCAGGTGTTGATCAACCTGGCCAACAATGCCGTGAAATTCACGGAAAAAGGCGACATCATCATCGGCGTGGAAACCGTTGCGGCCGACGACACGTCGGTGGAATTGCATTTCTGGGTCAGCGATACGGGCATCGGCATGACGGAAGAACAGGCAGCCAAATTGTTCCAGTCCTTCAGCCAGGCCGACGCGTCGACCACGCGCAAGTTCGGCGGCACCGGCCTGGGCCTCGTGATATGCAAGAACCTGTTGAACATGATGGACGGGAAGATCTGGATCACCAGCACGCCGGGCCAGGGTTCCACTTTCCACTGTCACGCACGGTTCGGGCTGCAAGCCCATCCCCGCCCCCGCCGCATGTTCCGCGCCGAGGAACTGGCCGGCATCCGCGTGCTGGTGGTGGACGACAACGCGTCGGCGCGCGAAATCCTGTCCACCATGGCGCGCAATTTCGGCCTGGAAGTGGACATGGCGTGGCATGGCCAGCAAGCCATCGAAATGGTGGCCAAATCCGAAAAACAGGCGCTGCCCTATGACGTCATCCTGATGGACTGGAAAATGCCCGGCATGGATGGCATCGAAACCGTGCAGCGCATGCAGGAAACAGGATTGGTCCACCTGCCCGCCGTCATCATGGTCACGGCTTACGGCCGTGAAGAAGCGCTGTCGTCGGCCGCCGGCCGGGGCGTGGAACTGCATTCCGTGCTGACCAAGCCGGTGACGCCATCGACCCTGCTGGAAGCCGTGGGACAGGCGCTGGGCAAAGGCGTCATCGTGGAAACCCGGGCCAGCGGCAAGAGCCAGCAAAACAGCGAAACCATGGCCCGGCTGCATGGCGCGCGGGTGCTGCTGGTGGAAGACAACGACATGAACCAGGAACTGGCCATGGACTTGCTGGCGAAAGCCGGTATCGACGTGGTGCTGGCCAACCATGGCCAGGAAGCGCTCGATATCCTCGCCGACGACACACGATTCGACGGCGTGCTGATGGATTGCCAGATGCCGGTGCTCGACGGCTATGCGGCGTCGCGGGCGATACGGGCCATGCCGGCGTTCGACAAGTTGCCGATCATCGCCATGACAGCGAACGCCATGGCGGGCGACCGTGAAAAAGTGCTGGCAGCGGGCATGCAAGACCATATCGCCAAGCCGATCAACGTGGCAGACATGTTTGCCACGATGGCGCGCTGGATCACGCCGGCGCATGGTACGGGCGATGCTTGCGCATCCCCTGTCACGATGCCGGACGGCGCGGCGCCGCTGCCGCCGCTGCCGGGCATCCGCCTCCAGGCGGGACTGGCCACGGCCATGGGCAACGAAGCGCTGTACCGCCGCCTGCTGGTGAAATTCAATGACAGCCAGGCGGCGTTTTCCGCCGCATTCCGGGCGTCGCTGTCGGATGCCGATCCGGCCGCACCCACGCGCGCCGCCCATACCCTGAAAGGCATGGCGGGCAATATTGGCGCCATGGGCGTGCACGCGGCGGCACAACTATTGGAAACCGCCTGCGCCAATGGCGCGCCGGCGGAGCAACTGATGCCGCTGCTGGACGCGGTGGAACTGGAACTGGCGCCCGTGATCGCGGGCCTGCACGGGCTGGCAGCACAGGGCGCCGTTGTGCCTGCCGTGCCGGCTGCTCCCACGCCACCGGCGCAGGTGGACCAGTCCGCATTGCTCGACCATGCACAGCGCCTGAAAGCGCTGCTGGCGGACAGCGATTCGGAGGCGGCCGACCTGTGGGAATCGCACGGCGACCTGTTCAAGGCGGCCTGGCCGCGCCACTGGAAGCGAATCGAAACGGGATTGTCCGACCTGGACCTGGACGCGGCGCTGGCCGCGCTCGATGAAGCATTGAATGAGGGAGCCACAGCATGACTGAAGAGTTGATCGCAAGGAAAACCATCCTGCTGGTCGATGACGCGCCCGACAACCTGGTGCTGATGAACGATTTGCTGAAAGACCAGTACAAGATCAAGATCGCCAACCATGGCGAAAAGGCGCTGCGGATTGCCCAGTCCAGCGCGCCGGACCTGATCCTGCTCGACATCATGATGCCGGAAATGGATGGCTATGAAGTGTGCCGCCGCCTGAAGGCCGATGCCGCCACGCGCCACATCCCCGTGATATTCCTGACCGCGAAGGCCGACGCGGAAGCCGAGGAAATGGGCTTGCTGCTGGGCGCCGTCGATTACATCACAAAACCCATCAGCCCCGCCGTCTGCCTGGCGCGCGTGCGCAACCACTTGCTGCTGAAGGACAGCGCGGACTTCCTGCGCGATAAAAATGAATTCCTGGAAAACGAAGTGTTTTCCCGCACGCAGGAAGTCATGGCGATCCAGGACGTGACGATCCTGGCCATGGCGTCGATGGCGGAAACGCGCGACTCGGAAACCGGCAACCATATCCGCCGCACGCAATATTATGTGAAAGCGCTGGCGGAAAAGCTGAAAACCCATCCCCGCTTTGCCGCCACCCTGAGCGACACCTATATCAACCTGCTGTTCAAGTCGGCGCCGCTGCACGATATCGGCAAGGTCGGCATTCCCGACCGCATCCTGCTGAAGCCGGGCAAGTTCGAGCCCCATGAATTTGAAATCATGAAGACCCACACCACGCTGGGCCGCGACGCCATCGCCCATGCGGAAAAGCAGCTGGGCATGACCATGCCCTTCCTGTCGCTGGCCAAGGAAATCGCGTACGGCCACCAGGAAAAATGGGATGGTTCCGGCTACCCGCAGGGCGTATCGGGCGAAGCCATTCCCGTGTCCGCGCGGCTGATGGCGGTGGCCGACGTCTATGACGCGCTGATCAGCCGGCGCGTCTACAAGGATGGCATGCCCCATGAAAAAGCCGTGCAGATCCTGATCGACGGACGGGGTTCCCACTTCGACCCGGATATCCTGGACGCCTTCATCGAACTGCAGGATGAATTCCGTGCCATTGCGGCGCGCTTCCACGACAGCGACGCCACCATGGCCGAGAAAAAAGAACAGGTCGAACGCATGACCGGAGGTGCGCAGTGAGTTCGCCCGTCGCCTGGCTGTCGTCCGATGGCGCCATGGCGTACATGCGCCAGCTGGAGCAGGCCGCGTTCCTGGTCGTCGACGATTTCGACTCCATGCGCCGCATCACCATCAACCAGTTGCGCACCCTGGGCGCCAAGCGCGTGTTCGAAGCGCCCAACGGCGCCGACGCGCTGCGTATCCTGCGCGCGGAGCACATCGACGTGGTGATCTCCGACTGGAACATGCCAGTCATGACGGGGCTGGAACTGTTGCTGGCGGTGCGTGGCGATCCAAAAACTGCACGGCTGCCGTTCATCATGATCACGGCCGATGCGGAACGGGACCGGGTGCAACTGGCGATCGACGCGGGGGTCAACGAACTGCTGGTCAAGCCGTATTCGGCGGCGCTGTTTTCCGAACGGCTGGAGCGGGCATTTACGCGCAGGCCGCCCCGCCCTGCCGCCGCGCGGACCGCTACTGCCGCGCCAACCGCAGCGCCAGCCGCAGCCGTTCCTGTCCCCGTCGCCGCCACCGAACCCGCGCGCCCCACCATCCTCGTGGTCGACGATACGCCGGACAACCTGCATCTGCTGTCGCGCATGTTCAAGGATGAATACCGCGTGAAAATCGCCCACAATGGCGAGAAAGCGCTGGCCATCTGCCACACGGACACGCCGCCCGACCTGGTGTTACTGGATGTCATGATGCCGGGCATCGACGGCTTTGAAGTGGCCGCGCAATTGCGCAGCCACCCGTCGTCCGAACACATTCCCATCATTTTCGTCACCGCGCTGACCGACGACGCCAGCCGCCTGCGGGGCATGGAACTGGGCGCCGTGGATTTCGTCACCAAGCCGATCGACCCGGACGCGCTGCGGCTGCGGGTGCGCAACTTCATGCGCTACGTGGGCTTGCACCGCGAACTGCAGGCGAACTACGACACCATGCTGGAAACCGCGCGCCTGAAGGAAGAAGTCGAACACATCACCCGGCACGACATGAAGGGCGCGCTGGCCGCCGTCATCGGCCTGGTGCAGGGACTGGCCGACGGCGCGCAACTCCCGCCCGGCCAGCTGGAACAATTGCTGCTGGCTGAACAGGCGGCATTGCAGGCGCTCGACATGGTCAACCTGTCGGCGGAAATCTACAAGATTGAAACGGGCAGCTTTACGTTGCGGCCGCAGCCGGTGCCCGTCGCACAAATTCTCGGCAGGCTGGCCACCTTGGCGGGCACCACGTACCGGGCAAATAACGTGGCGGTCCATGTGACGGTACCGGCCGGCGTTCCACCCGCCGCATTGACGGCCGTGGGCGACCCGATGCTGTGCTATTCGCTGTTCCAGAACCTGATCAAGAATGCCTGCGAAGCGGCGCCGCCCGGCACTGCCGTGACAGTGACCGTCGCCGGCGGCGAACGTATTGCTGTCGCGATCGCCAACCAGGGCGTGGTGCCGCCCGCCATCCGCGAACGCTTCTTTGAAAAATTCGTCACGTCCGGCAAACCGGGCGGCACGGGACTGGGCACCTATTCGGCGCGGCTGCTGGCCGAAGCCCAGGGCGGCGCCATCGCCATGCAAACCAGCGATGCGGACCAGGCCACCACGGTGACGGTGGCCTTGCCGTCACACGCGCTATAACGGCGGCTGGGCCCGCGACGTGCACGGGGTTACGGCAACAGCAAGGCGCATCATGCGGATACGCTCAATGCGCCCAGTGCGATCCGGGTGGCGGAGGCAATCACATCGCTGCGCGCCTTACTGTCCTTGTCCGTTCCCGTGTAATACACGACCACCACGACAGGCGCCTTGCCCTTCGGCCATACCACGCCGATATCGTTGGTGACGCCATACGAGCCGGTGCCCGTCTTGTCGGCCACCGTCGCGCCGGCCGGGCTGCCGGCGCGGATACGCTCATTGCCGGTGACCGTCCCCACCATCCAGTCCACCAGTTGCTTGCGCTGCGGCGCGCCCAGTGCATCGCCCAGCAGCAGGCGATTGACCGATTGCATCATGGCGGCAGGCGTCGTGGTGTCGCGCGCATCGCCGGGAATCGCTGTATTCAATTCGGTTTCCCACCGGTCCAGCCGGAATTCCTGGTCGCCGATGGCGCGCGCATAGGCTGTGACGGCTTGCGGGCCGCCCAGTATCTTCATCAACAGGTTGGCCGCGCTGTTGTCGGACAACTGGATCGCCGCTTCGCACAGCGCCGCCACCGTCATGCCGTCCGCCACGTGCTGTTCGGTCGCTGGCGAATACGTCACCAGGTCGGCCTTCGTGTAGTGGATGCGGCGCGCCAGCAAGTCCGGTTCTTTGGTGCCGCGGGCCAGGATGGCGGCGGCCACCATGGTTTTAAACGTGCTGCAAAAAGCAAAGCGCTCACCGGCGCGGTGCAGTACCTGTTTGCCGCTGCCTGTATCGAGCACCGCCACGCCGAGGCGGCCGCCGGCGGATCGTTCCAGCGCGGCCAGCTGATCTTGCGGCGTTTCGGCGGCACGGGCGATATGCATGACGGGAGCGGCGGCAAGCGCAGCCAGCACGGTGCGGCGGGTGGCGGAATGGGACATGGTCTCGATGGTGTTCTGGAAAGGCGCCGATGATAGCAGAAACACACTATCCATCGCGCCGCTCTTTGCCTTGTTGTAAGGATCACCAAGCCGGCCGTCATGCCATGCACCTTTCGTCACATTCGCTTGCAACCGGAAACCACCTCTGATAACGTTAACCGTGCTGCATCGGGAACTGCTGGCCTGTCGATACCGGCCATTTTCTTTACAATAAAGTGATAACGTTATCACACAAGGAGAAAACATGAAGCGGATGAAGGGATGGGCCGGCGGCGTGCTGCTGGCGATGCTGGCGCAAGGCGGCATCGCCGTCGCGCAATCGCAGATGGATGAATACGACATCATGCGCGCCAAGTGGCAGGCGCGCGGCGGCGCGGTCGATACCAGCGATCCGGACGTGCAGGCGCAGATCGCCGCCGCCAATGCCGCCGCGCAGACGCAATGGGACGCCATGCAAAAGCAGCCGGGGCGCACGGCGCTGTGGGCCGACTATGCCAACTGGAACGCGTCGGCCACCGTCACCAACAATTTTTCGCGCCTGGGCACGCTGGCCAACGCCTATGTCAAGGGCAGCGACGCCATGCGCGGCAACGCCGCCCTGCTGGCCGATGTGCTGTCCGCACTGGACTGGCTCGTGTCCAATCATTATGCCGCCGGCCAGCGCGGCTACGACAACTGGTGGGACTGGCAAATCGGCGCGCCGCAAGCGCTGAACAACGTGCTGGTGACCTTGTACCCGTGGCTGAGCGCGCAGCAGAAAGCCGCCTGCTTTGCCGCCATCGACTGGTTTATGCCCGATCCGACCTTGCGCACCAATTTCGACGGCACCCTGTCCGCCACCGTGGAAACCGGCGCCAACCTGCTCGACAAGGCATTCGTCGCCGCCCTGCGCGGCATGCTGGCGAAAGAATCGTCCAAGCTGGCGCAGGGCCGCGACGCCATTGCACCCGCCCTGCCCTACGTCACCACGGGCGACGGCTTTTATACCGATGGCACGTTTATCCAGCACGTGCACGAGCCCTACGTGGGCGGCTATGGCGGCGTGCTGCTGACCGATATCGCCCGGCTGTATGCGCTATTGGACGGCACCAGCTGGGAATTCAACGATCCCAACAAGGGCTTGCCGTACGACTGGGCCATGAAAGCGTTTCGCCCCTTCATGTATGACGGCGCCATGATGGACATGCAGCGCGGCCGCGGCCTCACGCGCCAGGCCAGCACCGACCATATCGTGGGCCGGGGCATCGTCAGCACCATGCTGAACCTGGCCCAGTCACTGCCGGACGGCCAGGCGCGCGACGTCAAATCCATGGTCAAGGGCTGGATCCAGCGCGACACCACGTTTGGCCCGTCATACGTCTCCGCCCTGCCCGGGCTGGTGGGCAGCATGTCGGCCACCGACATCACGCAAATCAAGGCGCTGCTGAACGATTCCACCATTGCCGCCATGCCGGAAGCCGTGGAAACCCACGTGTTCGCGGCGGGCGACCGCGTGCTGCAGCGCCGCCCCGGCCATGCATTCGGCATTTCCATGTTTTCCAAGCGCATGTCGGCCTTCGAATCCGGCAATGGCGAAAACCTGCGCGGCTGGTGGACCGGCATCGGCACCACGTGGCTGTATAACGCGGACCAGAACCAGTATGGCGGCGATTACTGGGCCACCGTCGACATGTGGCGGCTGCCCGGCATCACGACGGACCACACCGGCAGCGGCACGCCGGTGGCCTGGAAGCATTATGGCAATACCCGGGCCGGCGTCGGCGGCGCGGACCTGGAAGGCTTGTATGCGGCGGCCGGCATGGATTTCGCCACCACCAACGTGACGGCCAGTACACTGAGCGGCAAGAAGGCGTGGTTCCTGTTCGGCGACTATATCGTGGCGGCCGGCAGCGGCATTACCGCGACCAATGGCGAGTCCGTGGAAACCATCGTGGAAAACCGCAAGCTGTCCGGCGCCGGCGACAATGCGCTGACCGTCAACGGCAACGCGGTTCCCGCCACCCTGGGCTGGAGCCAGTCGCTGCCGGCCACGCGCTGGGCACACCTGGCCGGTTCCGTGCCGGGCGCCGATATCGGCTACGTGTTCCCGGACCAGCCGGCCGTCAACGGCTTGCGCCAGGCCCGTACCGGCGCCTGGCGCGATGTCTACACCCTGGGCAGTACCGACAGCAAGACCGCCAATTACCTCAGCCTGGCGCTGGACCACGGCGTCAATCCGTCCTCTGCGGCGTACACCTATGCGGTGCTGCCGAACAAGAGCGCGTCCGACGTGGCGGCGTTTTCCGCCAATCCGCCATTCACGGTGCTGGAGCGTTCCACCGCCGCCACGGCCGTCAAGGATGGACCACTGGGCGTGACGGGGCTGGTGTTCTGGAACGATGGCAGCAAGACCGTCAACGCTGGCGGCCAGCCGTTCGTGACCAGCGACCGCAAGGCGGTCGTCGTGGTCCGGCAGACCGGTTCCGACCTGGCCATTGCCATCGCCGATCCAACCCAGGCTTACCAGGGCAACCTGAATATCGAACTCAATCGCAGCGCGGTCACCGTGATCAGCAAGGATCCCGCCATCACGGTGGTGCAGACGACGCCGACCATCAAGCTGGCCGTCAACGTGGCGGCATCCGGCGGCAAGTCGTATGCGGCGCGCTTCACGCTGAACGGCACGGCCAGCCTGGCGCCGTCCGACGATGCCTTCCTGCGCGACGGCACCTACGGCACGAGCAACTTCGGCAAGACCACGTACCTGACCGTGAAAGGGGATGCCGCCAGCTATAACCGCAAAAGCTTGCTGAAGTTCGATCTGTCCAGCGTGGAAGGCACGATCACCAGCGCCACCTTGAAACTGGTCGCCACGTCGGTCGGCCAAAGCACGCCGATGACGCACAAGCTGTACCTGACCGCCGGCTCGGGCTGGAATGAAAACACGGTGACCTGGAACAACGCACCCGCCGACGGGGCACTGGTGACGAGCTGGCAAGTGCCGGCCGTCAATGCGGCGGTGCAGGCCGACGTGACATCCCAGGCGCAAGCCGCGATGGCCGGCGCCAAGGTGCTGTCGCTGGCGGTCGAAGCGGCAGCCAACTATGGCAGCGCAGGTTCGGTGGATTACGGTTCGAAAGACCACACGAATCCCGCCATGCGTCCGGCCCTGGTCGTCACCTACCGCAACGATGCGCCGGCGGCGAGCGAACCGCCGCCTGCGCAGCCCGGCATCACCGGCAACGTCCAGGCGGAAAGCGCCACACTGGGTGGCGGCGCGCTGGTCAAGAACGACAAGGCCGGCTTCCAGGGCACGGGCTTCGTGACCTTCCCCGCCAGCGGCGGCAGCGCGCAATTCGACGGCATCGACGGCGGCGCCGGCGGCGTCAAAGCCGTCACGGTCCGCTATGCCAACGGCAATCCGACACCGCGCAGCGGCGTCCTTAACGTGAACGGCGTGGCGCAGCCCGTCACGTTCAAGATCACGGGCGGCTGGGCCAACTGGACCACGCTGACGGCCAACGTCAACCTGGCGCCCGGCGGCGCCAACACGCTGCGCTTCGAATCGACGGGCCAGAGCCTGGGCAATATCGATGACATCACCATTCCCTGAACCACGGTAACCCTTATGAAAAAGTGTCTGATTATGCTGGCGGCGCTGTCCGCCCTGCTGCTGCAAAGCGCCACCGCTGCGCCGGTCGGCTGGTACAACCTGTCCGCCACGTGGCGCGACGGCAGCTTTACCGGGCAGTTTTACTATGACAGCGCGTCGCCGTTCCACGTCACCGGGATCAACGGCATGCTGACCGACAGCGCGCAAACCACGGCCATCCGCACCGTGTGGAATACGCTGAACCCGGATCCCAGCGCCTGGGCCTTCTTCACCAACGCCAGCGTCGGCGAGCCGGACCAGTACGACGCGGGCTTTTACTTGAACGTGGTGGACCAGGGCGGCAACCTGTCGCTCGACGTGCAGGCCGATAACGGTTTATATGACTGGTCGCACGACTTCAGTTATTTCACGGAAGACCGGTTGAACGGTTCGCCGCTGCGCGCGTTCAGCATTGCGCGGGTGGAGGTTCCGGTAACCGTGCCGGAACCGGGCAGCCTGGCGCTACTGGGACTTGGACTGGCGGCCTGCTTGCTGGGTCGTTTCCTGCATGGTCCGTGCCGGGAACAATAGATCAAGGGAACGCGTACGTGATATCGCCATGCTGGCATGGCGGCTTCCTGCGGAAACCGCCCTACGCAATTGGCGCCTGCGTATCAGCAGTTAGCAACTGGCCCCGTTCGGCCGCCTCCCTTTGCCGCGCCAGCAGCACGGCTATTTCCTGCGGCGCCACCGGACGGCTCAGCAAATAGCCCTGCATTTCATCGCAGCCGTTCGCTTGCAGGAAGTCGCGCTGCTGCACGGTTTCCACGCCTTCCGCGATGACGCGCACATCGAGTTCGTGCGCCAGTGAAATGATGGCGCGGGCAATGGCGCGGTCGTCCGCGCTGGTGTCCAGGTCGCGCACGAACGACTTGTCGATCTTCAGGCGGCTGATGGGGAAGCGCTTCAGCGACGACAGGCTGGAATAACCGGTGCCGAAGTCGTCGATCGACAGCGCCACACCCTTCGCTTCCAGTTCCCGCATCTTGGCCACGGCCTGCCCCACGTCGCGCATGATCAGGCTTTCCGTCACTTCCAGCTCAAGCAAGCCGGCCGCCAGCCCGCTGGCGTTCAGCGCTTCGACCACGCGCGCCACCAGCCGCAAATCGTCGAACTGGCGGGGCGACACGTTGACCGACACGGTAATCGGCGGCAGCCCCGCCGCCTGCCAAGCGCGCGCCTGGTGGCAAGCCTGTTGCAGCACCCAGTCGCCGATGGCGCCGATCATGCCGCACTCCTCGGCCAACGGAATGAAAATATCGGGCCGGATCATGCCCCGCTCCGGATGGCGCCAGCGCACCAGTGCTTCCACGCCGAACAGCAGGCCGCTGGAGAGATCCGCCTTGGGCTGGTATTCGACGTACAGCTGGTTGTCGTCAAGCGCCTTGCGCAAGCCGTCCAGCAGCGCCAGCTTTTCTTCCAGGCTGCTGTTCATTTCCTGCGTATAGAACTGCACATTGTTCTTGCCGGTTTCCTTGGCGCGGTACATGGCCGCATCCGCGTTCATCAGCAAGGTATCCGGGTCTTCGCCATCGCGCGGGTACATGGCGACGCCGATACTGCAACTGACGCGCACTTCCTGTTCGTCCAGCACCACCGGCCCGATCACGGCTTCACGCACCCGCTCCAGCAGCGATGCGGTGGGCGCCATGTCGTTCTTTTGCTGCGGCAGCACCAGCACGAATTCATCGCCGCCGAACCGTCCAACCGTATCGTGCCGGCGCAGGCAGGCCGCCATGCGCCCCGCCACTTCCTTCAGCAGCAAATCGCCCGCCGTATGGCCCAGGCCATCGTTGACCAGCTTGAACCCGTCGAGGTCGATGAACGCCACGTGTACCGCGTTATGGTCGCGCTGCGCTTCCGCAATGGCCTGCTGCAGGCGGTCGCCGATCAGGCTGCGGTTCGGCAGGCCGGTCAGCGCATCATGCAGCGCCATGTGGAAGATGCGGTGCTCCGCCGCCTTGCGCTCCGTGATGTCGCGCACGATCATCACGGCCCCCCCTTCGACGCCGACGACCTGCGCATGGATCCAGCCCGCGTTCAGCTGCGGCATGGTGTTTTCCCACTCTTCCTGGTGCACGCCCCCTTCGGTGGCGATCCGCACCAGACGCTTGAAGATGCCGTTATGGCGGACCTGCGGCAGCCAGTTGCACAAGCTCTGTCCCTGGAGCGCCTGTTTGCTGTGGCCACTCATTTGTTCCGCGCGGCTGTTGGCGGTGGCGATCTTGAAATCCGTGATGGCGCCATCCGCGCCGCGTATGGCGCGCAACACGAAGAACGCATCCATGTTCGCTTCCGACGCGGCCGCATAGGTTTCCTGCGCGCGCCGGATGTGGCGCCGCGCCCGCGCGCCTTGCCATGTCCAGAACCATGCCAGCGCCGCCACCAGCAATACCGCCACGCTGGCGGCCCCCGCCTCCAGCAGCCGCTCGCGCCGCTTGCCGAACGCCGGCGCCATTTGCTCGTCTTCGGACAAGCCCACCAGCACGGACAACTGGTACCGCGGCAATGGACGCAGCGCCGTATAGCGCCGCACGCCATCCCAGGAACCGGGCAGCGCCTGCGGAACAGTCGTCCCTTTGTCCGGCATGGCGGCAATCTTCTGGCCCCAGCTGACCAGCTCACCGACGCGCAGCACGCGGGCCACGCCATCGCTGCCCACCAGCCCCAGTACGCCCTTTTCACCCAGGCGCGCCCGCTCATAGCCGCTGGTGAAATAGCCGGGATCCACTTCCACCACGACCACGCCGGCAAATTCCCCTTCCGGCGTATTCACGCGGCGCGTGAAATGCAGGTGCCAGTCCTTGTTGGCCTGGTCGCGCATCGCCTGCGCGATATAGGTGGAACTGGTGCGGCGCTGCTGGTGATAGAGAAAATACTCTTCGTTGGCCACGGAAATGGATTCCGTGGCGGGATTGCTGGCAACGATGCGGCCGGATGCGTCGGCGATGCTGACGATGAACACCAGGCCCGGCGGCAGTAAGTCGTTTTGCTGCAATTCCGGCAGCGCGCCGGCCGCTCCCTTCTTTTCCACCGCGTACTTCAGCACTTTCAGCGTCTGGTCGATGCCCTGCAGGTTGCGCACCACCTGCGCTTCATAGGTGTCGGACAATTCCACCAGCGAGTCCCCCGCCACGTTGTGCGCGGCGTCCAGTTCGGCGTCGATGAAGTGCAGGGTCGCGGTCCAGATAGCGCCCAGCAGCACCAGCGTAAACAGCGGCAAGGTCACATAGGTTTCCAGCGCCATGCGGCGCCAGCGCGCCGAGCCGCCAAAGTCGTCGTGTCCGCCGTGCGCTTCCATCAGTTCACCACCATCACCACGCGCACGCTGGCGTCCACGGCCGCCCGTTCGACATAGCCGATCGCGCCCGGATTATCCGCCACCGCCTTGCGCACCGCGATGGAACTGGACAGCTCGCGCGGCGGCTGGCCCCGGCCCGTGAAAATGCGCTTGGTCCAGTAAGCTTTCATCAGCGCCGGCGTGCGCGACGCCACCTTCTGGTAAAACTCGTTGCGCTGCGGCGTATTGAGCGCCTGGTCCAGCGCCTGCACTTCCGCGCCATCGGGAAAACGCATGGCTTCGCCCAGGAAGATGTCGGCCACCTGGTCGGCGCGCAGCGCCGTCACGGGATTGTGGGCCGACACGATGACCACCAGCTCGCCGGCGCGGGCATGCGCACCCGGCAGGCCCAGCGCCGCCGCCAGCAGTAATCCAGCCAGTGTAGACAGTCGCATGTGCCGCCCCGTCAAAACACGAAGTCCAGCAGCACGCTGGTCACGCCCGCGTGCCCCCCGGAACGGAAGCCCGGCTGCACATTGATGAACGTGCCGGACGAACCGTTGCGCGTATGCAGCCGATCATACTGCAGTTTCAGCGCCATGCCCGGGCAGACATCCCAGCGCAGCCCCAGCGCCACGCTGTCCTGCTGCGGGATGGCGCTCAGGTAACTGTTCAGGTACCCATTCAGGTACGACGCGGTGGCGGCAACTGCGGGCGGCAGGCCGGCCAGCGGGACGCCGGCAATGCTGGTCGCCATCAACGCATGCGACCGCCCCGCCTGCACATACGGGGTCCACGCCCCCAGCCGCACGCCCGCGCTGGCATACAGGCCGTAGAAATCGCCGAGGGCCGACTTGTAGTTGAAGCGGCCCGCTTCCGCCATCACGAACCAGTCGCCCGGGTCATAGCTGGCGCCGGCGTTAACCACCAGCACGCGCTTGTCGCGGATTTCATAGCGTTCCGCCAATGCCTGGCCGGCGGCGCCGAACTGGCGCAGCCCGGCAAACAATTCCTGGCCCACGTCCACCGTCAGCGAACTGGTGGTGACGCCGCCGCGCAACATCAGCGCGCCCGAGGTGACGGTATGGGTGATGCCGGTGATGCCGTGGCCATGGGCGCGGTAGCCCGGCCCCAGTTCGCGGTTGGTCGAACCGTAAAATGCTTGCGTGGTGTGTTTCAGGCCGGCGCTGTTCCAGCGGTAACTCGCATCGAAGCCGTCGCTGCTGGAAATCGGCAGCGCGCCATACAGTTCCACTGGCGGGCGCACCCACGGCAACGCATAGCTGGCCTTGCGGTAATCGCCCGCCAGGAACATGGGCAGCGCTATCCGGCCCAGCCGCAAACTCAGTTCCGGCGTAACCTGGTATTTGACGTTGGCCCATTCCACCACGGGCTTCCACGAATTTTGCAGGTTACGTTCGGACACCACCTGCAACACGGCGGACCAGCGCTTGTCGATATCGACGCTGAGCTGCGCACCGAGCCGGCTGTCGACTTCCGGGCTCCAGTTGCTGCTGTAGCCGGCCTTGCCGGGGTACAGCACATTGGCCGCGTAATCCGCCTGCTTTTCCGTCGAGTGCACGGCGCCAGCGCTGCCGAAGCCCTGGAACGACCAGCTTGCTGATTTGTCATCGGTCTGCGCATGCACATGGGCTGCCGCGCAAAGGGCCGGCAGCGCCAGCAATTTCAAGAACTGTCGGGCAACTGAAGTCATTATCAAATCGTGAATGACGGCGGCATGGCGCCGCCCGGACTGTGAACCGCGCTACCTTAGTACGGGGCTCAGGAACAGTCTATATTTTTCCCGACGGGATTATTGGTAATGACGGTGAAATGCGCCATCGGACACAAAAAGTGTCCGATGGCAACAACAGGTGACAAGCGGGATGTGCGCATTATGACAATCATGCGCATCAGGCAAGCAGTGGGCTTATTTGTACGTCACATTCTCCACGAACGGCCCCAGATTCAGGATATTCGGCGCCGGTCCCGTGATTTTCTTGCCCGCCACCGTCACGTTATCCAGCACGACATTGCGCACCTTGCGCGATGCATCGTAGCCATACATGACGGAAGCGCCCGGCGATCCTTCGCCCGTGAAGCTGACGTTGCGGAACGTGATGTTTTCGATGCCGCGTCCCGGGCTGGTGTTGTACTTCGGCGTATAGGCGATGTGCAGGTTGAACAGCATGCCCTCCTCGATGCGCTCGACACGGATATCCTCGAACACCACATCGCGCACCAGGTTGTCGTCGCCGGCCATGATGCCGAATACCCCTTCGTATTCCGGGTCGTCCTCGTCATGTTCGAGCACGTCGATGTTCGAGAAACGGATGCGTTCCAGCACTTCCGGTTCCGGATGGTCTTTGGTCGGCGTATTGCCGTGGATGCCGATCATCACCGGGTGCGCCACGTCGGCCCACAACGTTGAGTCACGCACCGTGATGTCGCGCGTATTGCCCCAGATATCCCAGCGGTGGTTGTACAGGGTGACGCAATCGTCGGACGTGCGGATAAAGCTGTCGGCAATCGTCACGCGTTCGCAGGCAAAGTGACCCAGGCCATCGGACCACTGGCCGGCGCCGATGGTGCGGATGCTGCGCTCTTCGAGATCCTGCGAATTAATGCAGCGCATCGTACCTTCCGGCTGGTTGACGAAGATCGGGCCATCGATGGTGACGTGGCGCGAACGGCGGATCTGCATTTGCGAGACGCCCATGAATAAACCATCACTGACCACCTGCACATTTTCCACGCCGTCAAAGATCAGCGGGCTTCTCAGCACGGCGGCGCCGTCGATGTACACGCGGGTATTGGACCGCACGCGGAATTCGCCGTCATACAGGCCCGGGCCGAAATACACGACCGGCTGCGTGAAGTCCGGCGTCACGCCCTTACCCGTCGACATGCCCGTCACCGGCTCGGCCGAACGCGGCATGTCCTTGCGGATCGCGTGTGTGAACAGGTGCAGGTTGTGATGGCGGTCGCCGTCGAATTCCACGCTGAGGTTGTCCGGGCGCTGCAGCGTAAACAACACGGTATTGCCCTTCACCGTGTATTTGATGCCACGCGCATCGGGACGGATCGCGACTTTCGAGAAGGTGCCGTTATTTTTATGCACCGACACTTCCACGGCGCCGTCAAAGTTAAAGTACACCATGGACGCATCCTTGACGGGCTTGTCCAGGTCGACCTTGACGTTGTATTCATATAAATCCTGCCACACGCCGCCCGGCGTGCGCACCTTGACCGTGTAATCGTCATTGTGGTGCGTGTAGCGCATCGCTTCCGGGAATGGGAAGACTTGCAGGGCGTTCGTCGCTGCATGCGCGGCCGGCAGCGCGGCGCACAGCAACAGGCCCGCCAGGGCCCACCAGCGTTTCATCATGGGGTATCTCCTTCGTTGTTATGCTGAATTGATTGCTTATTCTGTGACGCGGAAATAGTCGACATCCGCATAGGCCTTGCGGCCGGAGGCGGACGGTGTGGTGCTGAACAGCCCCACCTGCGCCCCCACCCAGCGCCCCACGCCGGCACGGAACGGCTGCCCGGCAGGTATAAAGCGCACGTTATCCGTACTGTACGAGAATTGCGCCATCGCGCCCTCCCCCACGCGCACCCGCAAATACACGGGCTGCGCGCCCACGGTGGCCACGGTTTCCGCCTGTTCCACGCATTTATCGGCCGGTTTTTCACAGGTGGCGTAGACCAGTTGGGTGGCGCCGCCCTGGCGCCGCAATCCCAGCCATGCATAGCGGATGCCCAGCACCACCAGCCCCGCGCGCTGCTCCTCCGCGCCGCTCAGCGACACCACGGTGTCGGCGGCAAAAGACGGGGCGGGGAATTTCTGCGTCAGCACGGAGGGAATCTCGCGCAGGCTGCCGCCATCCGCCGCTGGCTGGGCGAACAGGCGCAATTGACCGGGACGGGCCGCCAGCGAATACCAGTCGTTGCTGAAGTTGGCGTTCCATTGCCACTGCCAACCCAATACCTTGCCGTTGAATTCATCGGTGGTGGCGGGATTGATGATGCCCCGGTCCGTGCCGGCCGGTTTCGCATGGCGCAGCACGGGCTCGCCCACGCCATCGCCATCCGGGTCCGCCCCAATCACGGGCCAGCCATCCTTCCATGCCATGGGCTGCAAGTGGACCACGCGGCCATAGGCGGCCTTGTCCTGGAAGTGATAAAACCAGTCACGCCCGTCGACCCCATCGACCCAGGCGCCCTGGTGCGGGCCGTTAATCGCCGTCATGCCCTGCGCCATGACGATGCGGTCTTCATAAGGTCCCTCGATGTTGCGCGAGCGGAACACCGCCTGCCACCCCATTTCCACGCCGCCGGCCGGCGCAAACACGTAGTAATAGCCATCCTTCTTGTACAGCTTCGGACCTTCGACGGTGAAATAGCCGGGCAAGCGGTCGCCATGGATAATGTCACGTCCTTTGTCATCCAGCAGGCGGCTGGCATCCGGCGCCATGCTGCGCAGGGTCACGATATTGTTGATGCCGGACCGGCTCCTGGCCCAGGCGTGCACCAGCCACGCCCTGCCGTCGTCATCCCACAGCGGCGCCGGGTCGATGATGCCCTTCCCCGCCAGCAGCAGGCGCGGCGCGCTCCACGGCCCCGCGAACCGTTCCGCCGTCATCACATAGATGCCAACGTCCGGGTCCGGCCAGAAAATCCAGAACTTGCCGTCATGGTGGCGCAAAGTCGGCGCCCACACGCCCTTGCCGGGCTGCGGCTTGGCAAAAAACTGTTGCGGCGGCAGCACCGGCAGCGCGTGGCCCACCAGCTCCCAGTTCACCATGTCAGATGATTGCAATAATGGCAATCCCGGTGCGTTGCTGAAGCTGGACGACGTCATGTAAAACATGCCGCCCACGCGGATCACGTCCGGGTCGGAATAGTCGGCGTGCAGGACGGGGTTGCGGTACTGGCCGTTGCCCAGGTCCGCCGACCAGGGCGGCGTCTCAGCCGCGCCCGAGCCATGACCGGCCAGCGCCGCCAGGATGACCCCCGCCACGGCCAGCCGCCCACCCCGCTTTTTACCCCGTGCATTCATACCTTCTCCGTTCAGATTTACTTGGCATTCGCAACCGATATGGGTATTATAGTTGTTATCGATAACAGGTCGCAAGCGGAAAAAGTCGCTGAAACTTACCCGCCGCACCAGAGAAAAAACCGTCCGGAGAAACCGCAGATGTATGAAAAGACTTACCACGCTACCCATCCCGAAATGATGGAGCAAGCAACAAACGATCAACTTCGTGATCGTTACCTGATTGGCGGCCTGTTCGTGCCGGACACCGTCAAACTCAATTACTGCCACCATGAACGCTTCGTGATCGGCGGCGCCTGCCCGGTCCAGCACCCCGTCAGCCTGCCCGTGCACACGGAGCCGGCATCGGCCGCCGGCCAGCCTTACCTGGTGCGGCGCGAACTGGGCGTGATCAATATCGCCAATGGCGCGGGTAAAGTCACGGTCGATGGCGCGGTCTACGAACTGGCGCCCCGCGACGGCCTGTATATCCCGATGGGGACGAAGGACGTCACGTTCGAATCGCTGGACGCGGCCAACCCCGCCCGCTTTTACCTGGCGTCCACGCCGGCCCACATCCGCTACGAAACCCGCAAGATCTGCCACGCGGACGCCGTGCCACTCGAACGGGGCAGCCTGGAAACGTCCAATGCGCGCACGATTTACCAGTATGTGGTGCCGGGCGTATGCCAGTCCGCGCAATTGCTGCTGGGGCTGACCATCCTGAAAACGGGCAGCGTGTGGAACACCATGCCGCCGCACCTGCACGAGCGCCGCTCCGAAGTGTATTTCTATTTTGGCCTGGAAAAAGACCAACGTGTCTTCCACTTCATGGGGGAACCGGATTCCGCCCGCCACATCATCGTGGCCGACCAGGAAGCCGTGGTATCGCCGCCATGGTCGATCCACATGGGTTCCGGCACGTCCAACTATGCGTTCATCTGGGCCATGGGCGGGGAAAACCTCGACTACACCGACATGAATGTGCTCGACATCTGCCAGCTGAAATAGGAGTCAGACATGTCCAACATGTTCAAGCTGGACGGCCAGACCGCCGTCGTCACCGGGGCCAACACGGGCCTGGGCCAGGCGATTGCCGTGGCGCTGGCGCAAGCGGGCGCCGACATCGTGGCGGCCGGCCGCAGCGCCGCCGATGACACCCGCGCGCTGGTGGAAAGCGCGGGCCGCCGCTTCCTGTTCGTGGAAGCGGACCTGTCGTCCACCGCCCCGGTGCAGCACGTGATCGACGCGGCGCTGAACTTCCAGGGCCGTCTCGATATCCTCGTCAACAATGCCGGCATTATCCGCCGCGCCGATGCGCTGGACGTGACGGAAGAAGACTGGGATGCCGTGCTCGATACCAACTTGAAGACGCTGTTTTTCCTCAGCCAGGCCGCCGCCGGACACATGGCGCGGCAAGGCGCGGGCAAGATCATCAATATCGCATCGCTGCTGTCGTTCCAGGGCGGCATCCGCGTGCCGGCTTATGCGGCCAGCAAGAGCGCGGTGGCGGGCCTGACGCACGCATTGGCCAACGAGTGGGCGGCAAAAGGCATCAACGTCAATGCCATCGCGCCGGGCTATTTCGAGACCAATAACACGCAGGCGCTGCGCGACGATGCGCAGCGCTCGGAAGCAATCCTGGCGCGGATTCCCGCCGGCCGCTGGGGTAGCCCTGCGGACCTGGCCGGCGCCGCGGTATTCCTGGCCAGCCGCGCCAGCGATTACGTGCACGGCATCGTGCTGCCGGTCGACGGGGGGTGGCTGGCGCGATGAACACCACCCGTATTGTCTGTTTTGGCGAAGTGCTGGCCCGACTGTCGGCGCCGAATGGCGAAATGCTGCTGCAATCGCCCCGCCTGGACGTCTGCATCGGCGGCGCGGAAGCCAATGTCGCCGTGTCGCTGGCCCGGTTCGGCCATGACGCCACCGTGGCCAGCGCCCTGCCCGCCAATGCGCTGGGCAGGGCCGCGCACGACCGCTTGCGGGGACTGGGCGTCGATACGCGCGGCATCGCCTTCCGCCCGGGGCGCATGGGCCTGTATTTCCTGACACCGGGCGCCGTGACGCGGCCATCGGAAATCATTTACGACCGCGCCGGCTCCGTGTTTGCCAACAGCGGCCCGCAAGACTATGACTGGCCCGCGCTGCTCGATGGCGCCGGCTGGCTGCACATTTCCGGCGTGACACCCGCCGTGGGACCGCAAGCAGCGCAAGCCGTGCTGGCCGCCGCGCGCCACGCCAAGGATGCGGGCATCCGCGTATCGTTCGACGGCAATTACCGCGCATCGATGTGGGCCGAACAGGGCTATGATGGCGCCGCCATCCTGCATGAACTGATTGGCTACGCGGATATCGCCTTTGCCGACCAGCGCGATATCGCGCTGGTATTGCAGCGCCCGGAGCTGGCCGCGCCCGAACGCCGCGCCGACGCGGCTGCCGCGGCCTTTGCCACCTTCCCCCGCCTGGGTGCGTTGACCGCTACCGTGCGCGTACAGCACAGCATCGGCCATCACCACCTGGCCGCCACCTTGCATACGCGCGGCGCGGAATATTCCGCCAGCCCCGTCGCGGTCGATGGCATCGTCGACCGTATCGGCACCGGCGACGCGTACGCGGCCGGCGTCCTGCACGGCATGCTGCAAGGCTGGGCATACAACGACATCCTGGAATTCGGCCTGGCCGCCGCCGCGCTGAAACACAGCATCGCGGGCGACTTCAACCTGGCCAGCGCCGAACAGGTGCAGGCCGCGCGCCAGGGAGCATTCGATGTGCGCCGCTGATACCGCTACCCCGCGTCCATGGCGCCTGCAATGGGCGTACGGCAGCGCCGAAGTGCAGTCGCTGGGCGGCATGTTGGGGCCCGTCAGCCTGCACCTGGACCATGGCCGCGAACTCGATGTCATGCACGTGGCGCCGTGGCACGGCATGACGGCGGCCGACAACCTGCCCGGCATCCTGCGCCGCCTGCGGGGCGAATGGCCGTGCGTGCCGTTCGGCCGCACGGACCGGCCGCACGACTTGCCACCCGGCTGGCAAACCCGGGCCGCCGACGACGAATGGGGCCACGGCTATGCATCGAACCACCACTGGACGTGCGTGGCAGCCACCGCCACCAAAGTCCACCTGGCGATCGATTACCCTGCCACGTCGGCCATCGCGCGCGTGGAGCGGATCATTGCCGCCGATCCGTACGCGCCGGCGCTGGACATCGCGCTGACCGTGCACGCGCGCCGCGCCGCCCACGTACCCATCGGCCTGCACCCGACGTTCCGCCTGCCGCCGATGCCGGGCCGCGTGCAAGTCCGCCTGGGCCACAACGAAGGCGTCCACAGCTATCCCGCCACCGCGCCGGGCGGCATTTCGCGGCTGTTGCCGGATACCCGTTCGCCTGGCCTGGACACGATGGCCGGCATCGACGGCGCGCTCGACTTGAGCCGACTGCCGCTGGCCGGGCCGTGCGAGGAATTGCTGCAGGTGCGCGCGCCACAAGGCGGCGGCGACACCCCGCCGTTCGCACTGCATTACCTGGATTACGGCGCCTGCGTGGGCCTGTGGTGGGACACCGCCCACCTGCCCGACCTGATGCTGTGGATCAGCAACGGCGGCCGCATCAATTTCCCGTGGATGAGCCGCCACCTGGCGATCGGCGCGGAACCCGTCAACAGCCTGTTCGACCTCGGCCGCGTGGCGCAGGCGCCGCAGGGCCATCCACTGGCGGACCGCCTCGGCGTGCCGCTGACACCAGGCCAGCCCTGGCAAACCCGTTACCGAATCGCGGCCTGGAACGAAGCCGCCTGACCAACCATGAATAAACTCCCCATGCCTGATTTCCGCTCCCGCGGCATGCTGCTGTCGCATATCGACCACACGATGCGGTTTTACCATCCGCGCTGCATCGATCCCAGCGGCGGCTTCTACCATTTCTATATGGACGATGGCGGCATTTACGACCACACCACGCGCCACCTGGTCAGCAGCACCCGCTTCGTCTTCAACTTCGCCATGGCGTACCGCCAGTTCGGCAAGCCGGAATACCTCGACGCCCTGCGCCATGGCGTCCTCTTCCTGCGTAATGCGCACCGCAATCCGGCCACCGGCGGCTATGCGTGGCAGCTGCGCTGGGAAAACGGCGATAAGCAGGTGCTGGACGGCGACAACCATTGCTATGGCCTGGCCTTCGTGATGCTGGCCTATGCCCATGCGCTGGCGGCCGGCATCGACGAGGCGCGCGGCTGGCTGGACGAAACCTTTACGCTGATGGAGCGCCGCTTCTGGCAGCCGGCATACGGCCTGTATGCGGACCAGGCCAGCTTTGATTGGTCGGTGCTCGATCCCTACCGTGGCCAGAACGCCAACATGCACGCGTGCGAAGCGCTGCTGGCGGCGTTTGAGGCGTCGGGCGAACAGCGCTACCTGCACCGCGCCGAACTGCTGGCGCGCCATATCACCGTGCGCCAGGCGGCGCTGGCCGGCGGCAAGGTCTGGGAACACTACCACCCCGACTGGTCGGTGGACTGGGACTATAACAAGGATGACAAGACCAATATCTTCCGTCCGTGGGGCTACCAGCCCGGGCACTTCACGGAATGGGCCAAGCTGCTGCTGATCATGGAACGGCACGCCGCGCACCTGTCCGGACCGTCGGACTGGCTGGCGCCGCGCGCCATCGAACTGTTCGACATGGCGCTGGACAAGGCCTGGGACCACCAGCATGGCGGCATTTATTACGGCTTTGGTCCGGAAGATGAAATCTGCGACGGCGACAAGTATTTCTGGGTGCAGGCCGAAAGCCTGGCCACGGCCGCCGTGCTGGGCGCGCGCACGGGCCAGGCATGCTATTGGGACTGGTATGACAAGATCTGGGCCTACAGCTGGCAACACATGGTCGACCATGAGCATGGCGCATGGTACCGTATCCTGGCGCCCGACAACCGCAAGCTGACCGCCGAGAAAAGCCCGGCCGGCAAGGTTGACTACCATACGATGGGCGCCTGTTATGAAGTGCTCAACGTCGTGGAGGCGGAATGACCGCATTGCCTGAATTTATCGCCGCCGGTGAAGCACTGACCGACATGATACGCACCGGGCCGGACGGCTGGCGCAGCCTGGTGGGCGGCTCGACCTGGAACGTGGCGCGCGTGATGGCCCGCCTCGGCGTCGGCAGCGCCTTCGCGGGCGCCGTCAGCGGCGACGTGTTCGGCAACGCGCTGGCCGCGGCCAGCCAGGTGGCGGGCCTCGACATGCGTTTCCTGCAACAGCTGGACAAGTCGCCGCTGCTGGCGATCGTGCACGAATTGTCGCCGCCGCAGTATTTCTTCGTCGGCGACGACAGCGCGGATTTGCACTTCGATGCGGCGCTGCTGCCGGACGGCTGGCAGGCGCAAGCCCGCTGGGTGCATTTCGGCGGCATCAGCCTGGCGCGGCAGCCCTTGTCGGACAAGCTGGTGGATCTCGCGCAAGTGTTGAAAGCCCGCGGCGTGGCGATTTCGTACGACCCGAATTTCCGCGCACTGATGGATGAACGCTACGACCCGGTGCTGCGCCGCATGGCCGCGCTGGCCGACGTCATCAAGGTCTCGGACGAGGATTTGTGCGGCCTGTACCGCTGCAATGACCCGGAACCGGCCTTCAATACGCTGCGCGCACTCAATCCCGGCGCCACGTTCCTGTACACTCGGGGCGCCGACGGCGCCAGCCTGCACCGGCCGGACGGCGTGTGGCGCCAGGCCGCGCCGCACATCGCCGTGGCCGACACCGTGGGCGCGGGCGACGCCAGCATCGGCGGCCTGCTCTACAGCCTGATGCGCCGGCCGGACGCCTCGCCGCAGCAGCACTTGCGCTTTGCCGTGGCATCCGGTGCGGCGGCCTGCCTGGCGCCGGGCGCGTCGCCGCCCGCGCTGGCGCAGGTACAGGCTTTATACGAACAATCTGGAGACACATCGGAATGAAATCCCTGCTGATACTGGTCGCGGGATGGCTGCTCCACACTTGCGCACTGGCGCAAGTGAACGAGCAGCCTGGCCTGGCCAGCGTGGCGTCGCCCGACAACAATGTCCGCTTCGTGTTTTACCAAAAAGCCAATGCGGCCGGCAAACGCGAACTGTATTACCGCGTCACGTATAAACACAAGGCGGTGATCCTGGACTCACTGCTGGATTTACGGCTGGATAACCACCTGTCCGAAAACGCCATGGCGTTGAAAGTCGACCGCCAGGAAAAATGGTTCGACAACCTGAAAATCGGCGCGATCACGCAATCGAGCCACGACAGCACGTGGCGGCCGGTGGTTGGCGAACGCGCGTCGGTGCGCGACCATTACAACCAGATGACCGTCAACATGGTCAAGGAAGACAACCCGATCTATCCGCTGGCGCTCGAAGTGCGGGCCTACAACCAGGGCGTGGCGTTCCGCTATGCGTTCCCGGAAAATGAAAAAGGCACGTATTACCGCATCACGGCGGAAAACACGGAATTCGCTTTCCCGGTGGAGACCAAGGCATGGTTCCACGCCTGGGGCCAGGCGCCTTACCAGCAACTGCCGCTGTTCAACTGGCCCGACGAATCGGAACGCCCGCTGACACTGGAAGTGCTGGGCCGCATCCATGTGGCGCTGCTGGAAGGCGGCATGACCGATTATTCGCGCACGAAATTCAAGCTGCACAAGGACAAGCCGCACACGCTGGTCACGTCGATGCACGACCCGGCCGACCTGATTTCACCATTCGCAACACCATGGCGCGGCATCATGATCGCGGAATCGGCCGGCGCGCTGGCCGACAACAATGATTTCATCCTGAACCTGAACCCGCCATCGGCCATTGCCGACACGTCGTTCATCAAGCCGGGCAAGATCATGCGCGTGATGGTGCAGACCACCGCCAGCGCGAAAGCCAATATCGACTTTGCCGCGCGCCACAACCTGCAATACATCCTGTTCGACTGGAAGTGGTACGGCCCGGCGTTTTCCTTCTCGTCGGACGCCACCAAGGTCGCCATCCCCGACTTCGACCTGCCCGGCATCATCCAGTATGCAGCCGGCAAGGGCGTGGGCGTGTGGCTGTACGTGAACCAGCAGGCCTTGCTGGCCCAGGGCGATACGCTGTTCAAGACGTACAAGCAATGGGGCGTGAAAGGCGTGAAATTCGGCTTCGTGCAGGTGGGTTCGCACCGCTGGACCACCTGGATCGAACAGGCAATCCGCCAGGCCGCCGATGCGGGCCTGATGGTCAACATCCACGACGACTGGCGCCCCACCGGCGAACAGCGCACGTGGCCCAACCTGATGACGGCCGAAGGCATCCGGGGCAACGAGGAAATGCCGGACGCCACCCACAACACGGTGCTGCCATTCACCCGCTTCCTGGCCGGCGCCGCCGACTACACGATCTGTTATTACAGCCCGCGCATCAAGACCACCCACGCACACCAGCTGGCGCTGGCGGCGATTTATTACAGCCCGCTGCAAACGCTGTACTGGTATGACACGCCGGACATGTCGGCGCATGAACCGGAACTGGCGTTCTGGGACCGCATCCCCACCAGCTGGGACGACAGCAAGCTGGTACAGGGTTATCCGGGCCAGTTCGTGACCACGGCGCGCCGCAAGGGAGGCGACTGGTTCGTCGGCACCATCACCAACAATGATGCCCGCAAGGTGGGCGTCAAGCTGGACTTCCTCGACAAGGACAAGCGCTATACCGCCACCGTCTATGAAGACGATGGCGCCGCGCCGACCGCCACCAAGGTCGGCATCCGCACGTTGTCGGTGGACAGCCATTCCGTCATCAACGCCAACCTGCTGCCATCGGGTGGCCAGGCGATCTGGCTCACGCCGGCCAAGTAAGGAATACACATGAATAGCAGGCAATCGAATTACCGTTTCCTCAGCACGCTGATTTTCGTGTATTTCTTTTCACAGGCGATGAGCATTTCACTGCTGACCTTGTGGCTGCGCAATTCGCTGAAATTGAACGGCGCGGAAACCGGCATCGTGCTGGGCGCGAACTTTGTCGCGGCCATGTGCTCGCAGCCGGTCTACGGCTTCGTGTCCGACAAGATCGGCTTCCGCAAGCACATCCTGTGGACCGTCAGCGCGCTGGTGGCATTGTGCGGGCTGTTCTTTCTGTACGTCTACGGCCCGCTGCTGAAGACCAATATCTGGCTGGGCGCGGCCGTCGGCGGCGCTTACCTGGGCGTGACGTTCTACGCGGGCAGCTATGCGCTGGAAACCTATGTCGACCGCGTCGGCCGCCGTCATGGTTTTGAATACAGCCGCGTGCGTATGTGGGGTTCGCTGGGCTTTGCCAGCGCCGCCGCGTTTTCCGGCCGCCTGTTCAATATCGACCCGTCCATCAACTTTTTCCTGGCATCGGGCGCCGGGCTGGTCATGGTGGTGTTGCTGCTGTCGTGGCGCGTTCATCCCGAAGTGGGCGGCATCGTCAACAGCAACGCCGAATCCCGCGCCCTCAACCTGGCCGACGCCATGGCCTTGCTGCGCAATGCAAAGTTCTGGCGCTTCATGGTGTTCATCCTGGGCGTGACCAATATCTACCTGGTGTTCGACCAGCAATTCCAGGCGTATTTCGTGTCGCTGTTCCCGGACCCCAAGCAGGGCACGAACATGTTCACCTACCTCAATTCCACGCAGATCTTTATCGAAGCGGGCGGCCTGTTCCTGGCGCCGCTGCTGGTGAAACGTATCGGCGCCAAAAACGGCCTGATGCTGGCCGGGTCCATCATGCTGGTACGGATTGCCGGTTCCGGCCTTGCCGCGGGCCCGCTGTCGATTTCCGCCCTGAAGCTGCTGCACTCGGTGGAACTGCCGATCCTGGCCGTGTCGATCTTCCGCTACATCGCGTTCCACTTCGATAACCGCCTGACCTCGACGATCTACATGGTGGGCGTGAGCTTCGGTCATTCGCTGGGCCTGTCAATCCTGTCGGGCATTGCCGGCTTCAGTTATGACGTGATCGGTTTCCCCGCCACTTACCTGGCGCTGGCAGCCCTGGGCCTGGTGTTCCTGATGCTGTCGGCATGGGCGCTGGAAACAACGCCCGCGGAAATCCCCCGCAATGGCGACACGCCGCCCGTTACCGAACCCGCCGCGCGCTCATCGTCCGCGCACTGAGACGAACTTTGAAGGAGCTTGACATGTCTGTACCCCTGACCACGGCCGCCACCGAGCCGCTGGCCGCGCGAGCGTGGCCCGCTGCCCCAGGCAATGCTGAACTGGACCTCGCCATCGGGCGCACGCTGGCGTCGATCGACCGCAACCTGCGGCACTTCGGCGCGGACTTCCCCGCCCCGTCCAGCACGCAATCCGTGTACCCCGCGATCGGCAACATCGAATGGACCAACGGTTTCTGGACCGGCATGCTGTGGCTGGCCTATGAAGTCACCGGCGCGGCGCGCTACCGCGAAGCGGCCGAAGGCCACGTGCGCAGCTTCCATGCGCGCCAGCAGGAACGCCACAACACCAACCACCATGACCTGGGCTTTTTATACAGCCTGTCGTGCATTGCCGCCCACAAGCTGACCGGCAGCGAAATCGCCCAAGAGGCGGCCATGGGCGCCGCACGCCTGCTGATGGAACGCTACCAGGCCCGCGCCGGCATCATCCAGGCCTGGGGCGACCTGAACGACCCGGAACAAAGCGGCCGCATGATCATCGACTGCAACCTGAACTTGCCGCTGCTGTACTGGGCCGGAGAACAGAGCGGCGATCCGTCGTTCAAGGCCGCCGCCGACAGCCATATCGCGGCGGCCGCGCGCCACATCGTGCGTCCGGACGGTTCGACCTTCCACACGTTCTTCTTCGACACCGCCACCGGCGCGCCGCGCCACGGCAAGACGCACCAGGGCTATTCCGACGATTCGTGCTGGGCGCGCGGCCAGGCCTGGGGCATTTCCGGCTTCCCGCTGGTGTACCGCCACAACGGCGATGCGCGCCTGCTGGACGTGGCGAAAGTCGTGGCGAACTATTACCTGAACCGCTTGCCGGAAGACGGCGTCAGTTACTGGGATTTGATTTTCACGTCCGGCCCGGAAGAACGCGACAGCTCGGCCGCCGCGATCGCCGCCTGCGGCTTGCTGGAACTGGCGCGCAACCTGGCGCAGGACGACCCGCTGCGGGCCGCCTATGAACAGGCCGCCGCCGGCATGGTGCACGTGCTGTCGGAACGCTACCTGATCACCGATGGCGCGCCGGGCAGTGGCTTGCTGAAACACGCGGTGTACCACAAGCCCAACAAGATCGGCATCGATGAATGCACGATCTGGGGCGACTATTTCTATTTCGAAGCGCTGGTGCGCATGACGCGCAACTGGCAGCCATATTGGTGAGGAAGGTTCTTTAGATGGTAATGACGCAACAATTGCTGGCAATCGACGAAGGCCGCCAGCGCCTGCATTTGATCGATACGCAAAACCCGGAAGCCGGCTGGAGCCGCGACATGGCGGACTTCCCGCTGCCGCGCGCGCTGCAGCGCATCAGCCCGCAGCGCGTGCTGGTCGGCTTCGACCGGGGCTTCGTGGAACTGGACATTGAAACCGGCGACGTGCTGCACGTGTGCGAGCGCTGGACCGGCGTGACGGCGGTGCAGCGCCTCGACGACGGCTGCACCTTGGTTGCCGGCATGGACCTCGATGGCGGAAACAATGGCATCAACCTGCTGAAGCTGGACCGCGACCTGTACCTGATGGCAGGGGTACGCCGCGAAGGCGACTACGTGCGCGGCATGACGCGCACCGACAGCGGGTACCTGCTGTGCACCAACGACCATATCCTGGAGACCGACTTCGCACTGCAGCCGGTGCGCAAACTTGCGGCGCCGGGTTTTGAACACGCGTGGAAAGCCCACCGCTATGCGGACGGCAGCACGCTGGTATCGGCCGGCTACGGCGGCTTCATGGCGCGCTTCGATGCGGACGGCCAACTGGCCGGCACGTTCGGCGGCAAAGGCCAGGTGCCGGACGACGTGGCGCCGTTCTTCTACGCGTCGTTCGTGGTGCTGGAGAACGGGCATATCCTGGTCGCGAACTGGCAGGGCCATGGCGAAGACAATGGCCACAAGGGCCGTCAATTGCTGGAGTTTTCCGCCGACGGCGGCTTGCTGGGCAGCTGGTCGGATGCGGAAAAGATCTCGTCGCTGCAGGGGATTTTGCCGGTGTGAGCTGTCACGGCTGCCCCCTCGTCAGGATTTCCCTACAAAAGTTCAGGGAAACCTGACTGATCGCCCGCGCGGTGTCGCTTACCATAAGAAAATCAAGTAGCCGGCGCTGCGGCTGGATCAAACCGGGAAGCGAATCAACATGTCTATTGCAAACTTGAAAATAGGGACACGGATGGCGTCAGGTTTCGGCCTGCTGCTGGCCTTGCTGCTGTTGATTGCGCTGCTGGGCGCGCGTGGCATGGCCGGCATCCAGGCCAAACTGGAGGAGATCGCCTTCGCCAACAACGCGGCAGTCAAACTCGCCGGCGATATGTACGGCGCACTCGACGACGAGACTATCGCCTTGCGCAACCTGGCCCTGCTCACCGAGACGGCGGACATGACACCGGAAGTTGCCCGACTTGATCGCGACCAGAAGTCATATGCGGAGGCGGAGTCCAAACTGGGCGCCATGTTCGCCGGCAGCGCCGCCGCGCCGGAACAAGTTGCCCTGTTTGAAAAAATAAAGGCGCTGAAATCGCAGTCGGCGCCCTTTATCAGCCGCGCCATCGAAGCGGGATTGGCCAACAGAAAAGAGGAAGCAACCAAACTGCTCATGGTGGATTTTCGCCCGATCCAGTTCCAATGGCGCTCGGCGCTCAAGGAACTGGCCACGCTGGAAAACAAGTTGAATGACGAGGCGGCGTTGGATGCGCGGGCATCGTACGCAAAGGCCCGTTCGGAGACCTACGCACTGGGCGCGCTGGCGCTGGTATTGGGCTGCTGCGCCGCCTGGTATATCACGCGCGGAATCGTGCGCCCGATCCGGCAAGCCCTGCACATCGCGCAAACCGTGGCGTCCGGCGATTTAAGCGGAAACATCCAGGTCGGCAGCAAGGATGAAACGGGGCAGTTGCTGCAGGCATTGAAGGACATGAACACCAGCCTGGTGAAGATCGTGGCGGACGTGCGCACCGGAGCCGACGCCATTGCCACCGCGTCGGGACAGATCGCCGCAGGCAACCAGGATTTATCGGCACGCACCGAACAGCAGGCCGGCTCGCTCGAAGAAACCGCTTCGTCGATGGAAGAGTTCACATCGACAGTGCAGCACAACGCCGGCAATGCGCAGCAAGGCAACGCACTGGCGATGGCGGCAGCGGAAGTGGCCACCAGGGGCGGCGCCGTGGTGGCGCAGGTGGTCGATAAAATGAACGCCATCACTACCTCGGCGAACAAGATCGCCGATATCATCGCGGTGATCGACGGCATCGCATTCCAGACCAACATCCTGGCCCTGAACGCGGCGGTGGAAGCGGCCCGCGCGGGCCAGCAAGGACTTGGCTTTGCCGTCGTCGCCTCGGAGGTCCGTGCGTTGGCGCAGCGCAGCGCCGCCGCCGCGAAGGAGATCAAGGCATTGATCGACGAGTCGGTGGGACAAGTCGAAAGCGGCAGCAAGCTGGTGGACCAGGCCGGGGAGACCATGCGCGACGTCGTCGCCAGCGTCGAACGGGTCAACAGCATCATGTCCGAGATCAGCCAGGCCAGCCGCGAACAGGCCACCGGGATCGAACAAGTCAACCGGGCGATTTCCCAAATGGATCAGGTCACCCAGCAAAACGCCGCACTGGTCGAAGAAGCAGCCAGCGCCGCGCAAGCGCTGGAGGAGCAGGCCGGCCGCATGGTGCAGGCCGTCAGCGTGTTCAAGCTGGCCGCCCATGGACAAGGGCCGGCGCCCGCAACACCGCACAAGGCCATCACCTTCCCCGCGCACCTGCCGCGGGTGAAGGCCGCGTTGACTTAAGACGCGATCGCGCCGGACGACTCCCGCGTCACCAGCGTGTAAGGCAGCAGCTTGTGCTGCACGCCCCCCACCTCTCCCGTGCGCCGGTTGCGGATCAGCTCAACGATCAAATCCACCGCGGCCCGCGCCATGTCTTCGATCGGCTGGTGAATCGTCGTCAGTTCCGGCCACACCGTGGTCGCCACCGGCGTATCGTCGAAGCCGCAAATGGTAATGTCTTTCGGCACATCCAGGTGCAAGCCATGCGCCACCGCCACGGCGCCTGCCGCCATATCGTCATTGGCGGCAAAGATCGCCGTGGGTTTGGACTTCTTGGCCAGCAACTGGCGCGCCGCGTCCAGGCCGGAACGGTAGGTGAACAGGCCGGGCGCCACGCGCTCCGGCTTCACCGGCAGGCCCGCTTCTTCCATCGCATCCATGTACGCCTTGTAGCGGATCTGCGCCGGCGTGTGCTTCGGGTCGCCCTGGATGAAGGCGATATCCTTGTGGCCCAGCGATATCAGGTAGCGCATCATGTCGCGCGCCCCGGCATAGTCGTCGATGCGCACGGCGGACATGGTCGGAACAGGCCGGCCTGTCGCAATCGCGACGGACGGGATGCCGATCTGGTCCAGCTGCTTCAGCGCGGACTTCGAGTCGCACAGCGGTGGCGGCACCAGGATGCCGTCCGCGCCGTTGGCAATCAGTTTCGCGATGGCGGCGCGCTGGCTGCGCAAATCATCGCAACGCTCGAGGATCAGTTGCCCGCCCGTCTGGCTGCAGCGATCCATGGCCCCGACCAGGAAGGTGTTCAGGTACGCCGAGCTGGGATTGCTGTACAGCAGGCCGATGCCCAGGGTACCCACGCGCGCCGCGCGGGCCGCCGTGTTGACCTGGTAATTCAGGGATTCAATGGCAGCCATGACCTTGCCGCGCGTGATGTCGGACACGTGGGCATTGCCGTTCATGACGCGCGATACCGTCATGGCGGACACGCCGGCCACCCGGGCCACGTCATAAATGGTTGCGCTGCTCTGGCTGCGTTCAGTTTTTTTGGTTGCTGTAGTCATCACGGTTGCCGGGGTCCCTGATTGGCCGTTAAAGATGTTGTAAAACCAGTATTATAGTCGCCCATTTCAAGACGCATGTATAACGATAACAATCCGGCTGAAAATAGCGAATCCGGCGCACGCAAAGCGGCGCCGGATTCGTCCTGGGGCAAGCCCCTGCCCATTCAAGCCGGGTAATTAATTGCCGAACTTATAACGCAAGCCCAGGCTGAAGGTGCGGCCATTGGCATAGTGCTGGCGTTCCAGGCCCGTCTCGTAGCTGCCGGGCTCGCCGACGAAGCGGTTCAGCGCCTTGTCGGTGATGTTCGACGCATTGAACGACAGGGTCAGGTTCTTGACCAGCTCATAGTTGATCGCGCCATCGAGGATGCCATACGAACCAATGTAGCGGGCATCGATCGGGTTGGCCGACGCGCCGAACAGGATCGACGGCGAACGCCACGTGTACACCAGGCGGGCCGACAGTTTCTGGTCTTCATACATGCCGGCCAGGCTGAAGCTGTCCTTCGACTGGAACGGCTGCGGCGTCGAGACGATGCGCGGCGCGGCATTGGTGCCGAAGTTCAGCGGGACGGACGTCTTCACGTAGGTGTAGGAACCCGACACGCCGAAGTTCTTCAGCCAGTCGACGCTGTTGTCGAAGAAGTACTGGCCAGCCACTTCCAGGCCGCGTGCGTAACCTTTCTCCGCGTTGACGGTCTTGCCGACCATGTACTGGCCGCCCGTGCAACCATTGTCAGGCCCCGTATATGCCGGCGCGGTTGCCACCGTCTGGCACTGGTTGATGGCGTTGAAGAAGCCCTTGATGTCCTTGTTGAACAACGCGGCCGACACATAGTTGGTCTTGCTGAAGTAATGTTCCAGCGACAGGTCGATGCTGTTGGCCAGCAGCGGACGCAGGTCCGGGTTGCCGACGTTGCCGGTGCCGTTGGACGGGTTCACCGAAATGCTTGGATTCAGCGAGTCCAGGGCGGCGCGGGTCAGGCCACGGCCATAGGCAAAGCGGGCGATCGTGTCCGGGGTGACGTCATAGGCGGCGTTGAACGATGGCAGCGCGTTGGTGTACGACGTCTTGCGGGTCACATCCACTTCGACCGGCGTGCCGGTGCGGACGTCCACGGCGCGCGCCACAGCGGTGCCGGTGGTACGCACCACGCGCACACCGATATTGCCCTTCAGGCGGTCATCCATCGCGGAGAAGTCGCCCACCAGGTAGCCGGCCAGGGTGTTTTCCTCGATACGGCGGCGGCCGATGGTGTTTTCATTCAGCGCGTTCTGGTCCTGGATGCCCGCTTTCGGGAACGCGGTCATGACCTGGTTGCCCAGCAACGCATCCGGCGCGTACGTTACATAGCCGCCGGCATAGCCGGCGTCGCCGCGCATGAAGTTGGTCGGCGCATTCTGCACCAGGGCAGGAACGGTCGACACGTTGATGGCGTTCGAATAGTCCGCCGCACGCGCCTTGCCATCGGTGGTCAGCAATTTACCGAAGAAGCTATAGGTGCGGTACAGGCTTTCCATGTGCGCATAGCGGGTGCCGAAGCGCAGCTTGTTGATCGGGCCCAGCTCCGTGCTCCAGGCGCCGCTCAGCGCCGTGGCGTTGCCACTGTCATGCCAGCTCTGGTTGGTGCCGTTGTTATAGTCGCGCAGCACAAAGCTCGATGGATTGCTCAGGTCAGGACCCGTGAAGGTCAACTGGTGCGGGGCGCCATCGGCCAGGCGGTTGGTGGTCCAGGTCAGGCCCGGCGCCGAATCCATGTTGACGGAACGGTTGTCCTGCGTTTTGTTGGATTTGACGTACGAGAAGTCGGCCTTCAGCGACAGTTCCGCGGTCGGGCTCCATTCAATACCGGTGGCCGCCACCCACGTGGAGTATGGCGTATGCTCGTCGCCGCCCACCGTGTTGACGGTGGAATTGAGGTAGCTGCCGCCCAGCAGGCGCTTGTTGACCAGCACATCGTCGCTGCCGCCGTTCAGGTTGCGGTTGGCCAGGCCTTCGGTGAAGCTGAACGGCGTGGTCTGCAGGTTCTGCACGTTCGCGCCGTCGACCGAATTCAGGCCGCGATAGTTCTGGTGGTACAGGTAATAAATGTAGTTGGCTTCGGCGTAGACACGCAGCGTGTTGCTGGCGCGGTAATCGGCCGCCAGGTTCAGGCCCTTACGCTCGCGCATGATGGTTTCCTGGAACACGTTGCTGGTCACGCCAGGCGCCACCATCACGTTGCTGACCTGGTCGGCGCTCAGGCCGGCCAGGTTCGGCGTATTCGCCGGACCGGCCAGGGTCGGCACACCGCTCAGGAAGTTGACATCGCTGCGGCCCACAAAGGCAGCCAGTGGCTGGAACGGGCTGTTCGATTTGTTGGCCGCCGCCAGCGTCGCGTATTCGGCGCTGTCGGCGCGGATGGCGCGCCTCAGGCTGGCGCCGCCATTGGCCGGGTTGTTGTCGGAACGGCCGGTCGATTTCTGGTACGTGGCCGCGGCCATCACACCGATGCGCGAACCGCCGCCCAGGTCGATACGGTTGGCGCCCAGCGCGAACAGTTCAGGGTCGGTTTTCTTGGCCAGGTCGTTGTTGCGGAAGTTGATCGACGCGGCAAACGTCGGGCCCTTGAAATCGCTTGGATTACGGGTACGCACATTCACCAGGCCGCCGATGCCGCCTTCGATGTGTTCCGCGGACGGGTTTTTGTACACGTCGACGCCGGCGATCATGCCGGGAATCGCACTTTCAATATTGAATTCGCGGCCACCGGCGGTATTGAATGCGCGGCCATTGATTTGTGATGCCGTCTGGCCGGACAGGCCACGAATGGTCAGGCCGGAACCCTGCCCCACCGGCGATGCGCCTTCGCCACCGTAGCGGTAGCCCTGCACACCCGGAATACGAGTCAAGGTTTCAGCCACGTTTGGATCAGGCAGCTTGCCGATGTCTTCGGCAGTGATAGAATCGACCACTTCCAGCGTGTCGCGTTTGATGGCTACCGACGAACGGGCACTGGCGCGGATACCGGTCACTACCACGGTGTTTTCCTGTGCCAGCGCACATGGCGCCACAAACAGGCTCTGTCCGACCACCAGCGCCAGCGCGGCTACTTGCGCGGACGTTTTTGCTTTCGAGTTCATGCTGCTAATCTCCGTTATATTTATGGAATCGGTGACGGCTCCCTGCCGCCGGATGCGCCCCCTCTGAAGCGCATTGGTTACCGCGTTGGTTAATCACATCAGTTATCGATAACAAGCTATCACACATTCTACGACTAACTTGCATCATCGACAGTCATTTTTTTGCTGCCTGTAGCTTTTTTCCTACGCGGGATTCCACGTATTCCCTAAAAAAAAACCGGCGGCAGTGACGCCGCCGGCGCAAGGGAGACGGGCACTGATGAAGTGCCCACCGACTAAGAGCTATCGCAGCACCCTCACCGGACCGTTACTGGCAAGTATGAACCGATGAAGTTATCGATAACAAGTTCATAGTAGCATGCCTTTTTGCATACCTCAAACAAAAGAAGTATTCCAGATTTGCAAATTCGTATGCCAAAGATGATTGTGCTATGCTGAACAGGTTATCGATAACAATGAGAACAACTCAATCAATACTGAGACATGAATACCAAGCCCTTATATACCATCGCTGCGGCCGCCGCGATGCTGTTCCCATCCGCCGCGCCCGCTGCCGACGCGCACTTCGCGTATTACGCCTACGACGGCAAGAGTCAGGAAAGCGCCCAGCTGCACCCCACCCGCGCGCAATTCATCAATCCTGTGATTTCCGGCTACGCCCCCGACCCCAGCATCGAGCGCGTCGGCGACGACTACTACATGGTGACGTCCAGCTTCGTGCACTTCCCCGGCCTGCCCGTATACCACTCGAAAGACCTGGTCACGTGGCGCCAGATCGGCAATGCCATCGACCGCCCCGGCCAGGTGGATTTCAGCGGCATGAAAGTATCGGCCGGCCTGATGGCGCCCGCCATCGCTTACCACGACGGCGTGTATTACATCGTCTGCACCAACCGCAAGAACTTTGTCATTACCGCCACCAATCCCGCCGGCCCGTGGTCCGATCCCGTCAACTTCGAGTTCGACGGCATCGACCCATCGTTGTTCTGGGACGACGATGGCAAGGCGTATATCGTCAACAACGGCGCCCCAAGCCAGAAAGCGTTGTATCCCGGCCACCGTTCGATCTGGGTACAGGAATTCGATGCGAACGCCAAGGCCATGACCGGGCCGCGCACGGAAATCATCAATGGCGGCGCGGACCTGGCGACAAAGCCGTTCTGGACCGAGGCGCCACACCTGTACAAGGAGGATGGCTATTACTATTTGATCGCGGCCCAGGGCGGCACCGGCGACCAGCACTCGGAAGTGGTGTTCCGCAGCCGCGCCATCACCGGCCCTTACGAGAACTTTGCCGGCAATCCCATCCTGACCCAGCGCGACTTGCCCGACAGCCGGCCCAACGCCATCGGCACGGCCGGCCACGCGGACTTCGTGCAGACGCCGGATGGCCAGTGGTGGTCGGTATTCCTGGCCACGCGCAATTACGGCCCGGACTTGTTCAACATCGGCCGCGAAACCTATCTGCTGCCCGTGACGTGGAAAGATGGCTGGCCGGTGATCCTGGAACAGGGTAAAACCGTGCCCTTCGTGCTGCAGCGCCCCAACCTGCCGCCGTCGCCCCGCCCGGCGCAACCGCTGAACGGCGACTATGCGTACAAGGACCTCTTCAAGGACGGCAAGCTGGGGCTGGGCTGGATGAGTGTGCGCATTCCGCAACAGCCGCGCTATGCGCTGCAACCCGGCGGCCTGGCGCTGCACGCCAGCACGGAAGCCATCGGCGATATCCGCAATGTGCCGTCGTTCGTCGGCCGCAAGCAGGCGCACGCGATCGCCACCGTCAGCACGGCGATGCGCTATACGCCCGAACGTGTGGGCGACCGCGCGGGCCTGGTCGCCATGCAAAACGACGATGCTTACCTGTTCCTTGGCGTGCAGCAGCAGGATGGAAAGCCCGTGGTGGCGCTATCGGTGCGCAAGAACGGCGACGACCCGCAGCAAGGCCGCCGCGTGGCCAGCGCGCCGCTGCCGCCCGCCGCGGCCGGCAAGCCCGTGTACCTGAAGCTGTCGGTGGACGGCGGTGTATTGAGCGCGTCCTATGCGCTGCGCGCCAATGCGTGGCAGCCGTTGGCCGGCAAGGTCGATGCGACCTTCCTCAGCACCAAACAGGCGGGCGGCTTTGTCGGTACCGTGATCGGCCTGTATAACGAGCAAGGCAAGTAGCCATCCCGGCATCCCGCCTGCGATAACCAAATCATCGTCTGCGATGAAATAATTTTACGGCGGGATGCCGGCACTTCTGTCAACTCCGGGTTCGGCGTTATCGTTATCAAGTCACACAAACCAATCCCGGAGACAACATGAAAACCCGCACACTCATCACCGCACTCGCACTGGCCTTCGCGGCCATCGGCAACGCGGCGGCAGCCGACGCGCCGCGCCAGCTGCAAATCGTTCCCAAAGTGACGCCGCAGGGCGCCACCGCCGCCCCGGCGGAAAAGGACATGAAAGGCTACCTGTTCACCTACTTCAAGGACGAAGACCATTCGCTGCACTTCGCCACGTCCACCGATGGCTATGCATTCACTGACATCAACAATGGCCAGCCGGTCTTGCCGGGCAAGGATATCTCCGAACAGAAAGGCATACGCGATCCCCACATCATGCGCGGACCGGACAATGCGTTCTACCTGTCGATGACGGACTTGCACATCTATGCGCAAAAGGAAGGCTTGCGCAGCACGGAATGGGAGCGCCCGCACGCCCAATACGGTTGGGGCAATAACCGCGCGCTGATCCTGATGAAGTCGTATGACCTGATCCACTGGACGCACGCGCTGGTGCATGTGGGCGAATTGTTCCCCGAATTCAAGGACCTGGGCGCGGCCTGGGCGCCCGAAACCATCTACGACGAAGCCAAAAAGAAGCTGATGGTGTACTTCACCACGCGCGTCAGCGGCGGCCACAATTACATGGTGTATTCGTATGCCAACGACGCCTATACGTCGCTGGAAGGCGCACCGAAGCGCCTGTTCACGTATCCCGTGGCCGACAAAAGCACCATCGATGGCGACATCACCAAGGTCGGCGACAAATACCACCTGTACTACGTGGCGCACGACAATCCTGGCGGCTTGCGCCATGCGGTATCCGACAAGATCAATGCGGGATACAAGTTCGATCCGGCCAAGGTCGATCCCGAGACCGTGTCGTGCGAAGCCCCGACCATGTGGCGTCGCATCGGCACGCAATCCTATGTGCTGATGTATGACGTGTTTGGCGCCAAGCCGAACAACATGGGCTTCTCGGAAACCACGGACTTCGTGCATTACAAGAACCTGGGCCGCTTCAACGACGCCGGCTCGCCCATGAAAGCCACCAATTTCTCCGGACCGAAACATGGCGCGGTCATGCACGTGACGGCGGAGGAACTAAAGCGGTTGCAGGCTTATTTCGCTAACAAAGGCGCATAAGCAAACAGCACGCCGCAACGAAACAGGCCACCCGAGGGTGGCCTGTTTTATTTCTATTGCCTTGGCTTCCCGATCTGTCCAGGCTCCAGCCGCACCGGCATGATGGCGCCATCGGCGCCATATTCAAGCGGCGCGTAGGTGATCGAACGGCGCATGCTGTCCCCGCCCGGCAACAGCTTGTCGTGGTAAAACACAAAGCTCTTGCCCCCATGTTCGATGATGGCCTGGTGGTTGGTCGAGATGTTCAGGTAATCGATCATCACGCCACGGTAAGTGAACGGCCCGAGCGGCGAAGCGCCGGTGGCGTACACGATTTGCCCCGGCCAGCCGGTCGAGAACGTGAAGTAATACACGCCATTGTGCTCATGCAGGAAAGGCGCTTCGCCATACTTTTTCTTCGGGTCCGACGCGGGCCAGCCCGTGACGTCCACGTTCAGGATCGGCCCGGCCAGGTGCGTCATGTCGGCGGCGAGCTTGACGACTTTCGGCACGCGGGTGCCGAAGTACATGTATGCCTGGCCATCCTTGTCGACAAACACGGCCGGATCGATCGGCTCGTCGCCGGCATTGGCGTCGCGCGCCTTGTCGACCAGCGCATCGCTGCGGGCATCGGCGAAGCCGCCATCGGGACGGTTCGACACCGCCACGCCGATCTTGTCGCCGCCGACCGGCGCATAGAAGTAATACTTGCCATTGCGGTAGGCCGCTTCCGGCGCCCACGCCTTGGCGTCGGGGCGAGCCCACTTGAACACCGAAACCGATAGCGGCACCCCGGCGTCGGTCCACGCCTTCATGTCCGGCGACGTGTACAGCCGCCAGGTGGTCGAATCCCAGTATTTGCCGGAATTGGACGCGTCGTCGGTGGCATAGACATAAAACCCGCCCTGCGTGCCCGTGCCGAAGTAATGCGGCGACGGATCGGCGCTGAAACGCCGGGAAATCGACTGTACCAGCTTCGCCGGGGAAATCGTGAAACTGTAGCTGGCCGGCGCCAGCGGGATGCGGTATTCCACGTGCGACCGCCCCGCCAGGCTCCATCCCTCGTCGCCGCCCACGCCGATTTGCGCCATGTCGACCAGTACGCTGGCGTCGCCGTGGGGCGCGATATCGGAACTCTTCCACGTGCCGCGCGGACGCTGGTACAAGTCTTCATAGGGGAAGGCCAGCGCATTGAACGAGAACGGCGTGCCGGAACTGATTTTCACGCCCGCGCCGTCGCCACGCGCCAGCTGGAACCAGCGCACGTCGGTCTTGTTGCCGCTTTCCTGCGGACGGATATAGCCGTGGTACTGGTCCGCCAACTTGCCTTCGAACAGGCCCAGCGCGGCGCCAGTCTTGCGGTCGACATACGATTCATGGGGGCCGCGTCCATACCAGCGCACGCTGTCCATGGCGGCCGGGCTGTCGAAGCGCAACCCCAGGCGCAGCGGATCCGGCAAGTTGCCGCGCAGCGGCGTGAAGCTCGCCTGGACGTCCAGGCTGCCGTCGGGCCGCATGCGGTACGTGTTTTCCCAGTACGCATCGCCCCAGTAGTTGAACCGCACCTTGACGCCGCCGCCATCCGCCGTCACCGAACGCACCTGGCGCCGTTCCGTGTAAGGGCGCCAGACGCCGTGGGTCTTGTCGACCTTCGCCCCCTCATCGTTTTCGGTCAGGCCGCGCCAGAAGTTCGGCGCGCCGCCTTGCAGCATCACCTGGCCGCCCACCGTGTACGTCACCAGACCGGTATCGCGGGCCAGCCGCAGCACGGTATTGCCGGTGCGCAGCTCATAGGCATTGCCGTCCTCGACCGGCGCCACCGTGTCCGCGGGCGCGGGGTTCGCGGCGCCGGCGGCCAGCGCCGGCGCAGGCAGCACGAATTGCGACCAGCCCACCACGCTCCCCTGTTCCACGCCCGGCTGCGCCTCCTTGCTGCGCGCCCGCACCGTCAGGACGCGTTCACCGTCCGCGGGCAAGCCGGGCAGGCGCAGCGCCAGCTGTTGGCGCTGGCCGGCCGGGGCACTGGCATCGGCCAACGCGCCGCGCGCCACCGGCATGCCGTCCCGCAGCAATTCCCACTCCAGCGACAAATGCGACAGGTCGCGGAAATCGTAGCGGTTCACCACGTCGATGGCGCCGGACAACGGATCGCCCTCGAACACCACCGGCGAATAGACCTTTTGCAATTCGTAGTATTCGGGATCGGGCGTGCGGTCCGAGCGCACCACGCCGTCACCGACCGGCGCGTTGTCGCCGCGTTCCGGATTGACATCAAAGCCCTGCGCCCAGTACGTGCGCCCTTTCGCGTCGCGCGCATATACGCTCTGGTCGACCCAGTCCCATACAAAGCCGCCCTGCAGCTTGCGGTGCGACCGGATCAGGCGCCAGTAATCTTCCAGGTTACCCAGCGAATTGCCCATCGCGTGCGCATATTCGCACTGGATCATTGGCTGGGTGTACGCCGGATCGGCCGCATAGTCGGCCATTTTTTCCATGAAGTCATACATCGGCGCATAAATGTCGGCATAGGCCGACGGCTGATGCTGCGGTCCATTTTCAGCGACGCCGAGATAGCTGACCAGCCGGCCCGGATCGGCCTTGCGGATCCAGGCCGCGCCTTCCTCGAAATGCGTGCCGGTGCCCGATTCGTTGCCCAGCGACCAGAAGATGACAGACGGCGAATTCTTGTCGCGCTCCACCATCCGGGTAATACGGTCCAGGTGCGCATTGCGCCATTCCGGCTTGTAGCCCAGCATGATTTCAGCGCGCTGCTTTACATCACGCGCCTTCCAGCCCTTTTCCATGTAGCCGTGCGATTCGATGTTGGCCTCGTCCATCACGTACAAGCCATACTCGTCGGCCAGGTCATACCAGCGCGGATCGTTGGGATAGTGGGAGGTGCGCACCGCATTGATGTTGGCGCGCTTCATCAATTCAATGTCCTTACGCATGGTCTCCATCGACAGCACGCGGTACGTCTGCGGATCGTGTTCGTGCCGGTTGACGCCCTTGATCATCACGCGCTTGCCATTGACGCGCACCTCGCCGCCGGCCACTTCCACCGTGCGGAAGCCGATGCGGCGCGACGTGGCCGACACCAGCTTGCCGCTCGCGTCGACCACTTCGACCAGCAGCGTGTAGAGGTTCGGCGTTTCAGCCGACCAGGGTTTGACGCCGGGAATAGCGCCGCGCAGCACGGCCTTGCGGTCGGCGCCGGGCGCCGCCGACGCCTGCAGCACCGTGCGCTCGCCGTCGCGCACGCTGGCCCGCACTTCGACATTCGCAGAGGCGCCGGCGATTTCCGCCACCAGTTCAAAGTTACCGTCGCGGTAAGCCTGTTTATCCAGCGATGCCGTCACCTTGTAGTCGCGCAACCGCGTTTTCGGTTCCGCATACAGGTAGACGCTGCGCTCGATGCCGGACACGCGCCAGAAATCCTGGTCTTCCAGGTAGGAACCGTCGGCCCAGCGGTACAGTTCAATCGCGATGGTATTGCGCCCCGCGTGCACATAGCGGGTCAGGTCGAATTCCGACGGCAGCTTGGAGTCTTCCGAATAGCCGACCCGCTGGCCGTTGACCCACACGTAATAAGCGGCGCCCGCCGCGCCGATCTGCAGGAACACGTCGCGGCCGTTCCAGCCGGACGGCAGGTCGAAGTCGCGGCGGTAGGAGCCGACTTCGTTGAGCTCATGCGCGATGAACGGCTCGTTGGCAGGGAATGGATACTGGATATTGGTGAAAATCGGCTTCCCGTAACCCTGCGTCTGCATCATGCCCGGAACCTGGATGCTGCCCCACTTGCTGACATCGAACGACGGGCGGAAAAAGTCTTTCGGCCGCGTCTCGGGCGTCGGCGAATACTTGAATGCCCATGTGCCGTCCAGCGGCAGGTAAAAGCGTGACGCGGTCTTGTCGCCGGCCAGCGCCTTGTCGCGCGATTCGAAATTGAAGAACGTGGCCTTCATCGGCTCGCGGCCTTGCGCAACCACTTCGGGTTGCTCCCATTCGGCGCGCACCGGATTGGCTGCCATCGCCGGCAGCGCAGGCATTGCGCCCGCCATTGCCATGGCGATTGCCACGGACAGCTTGTTTAACAACATATGGATCCTTGCTTGTATTGGGTGGCGGGCGCCAGCCGGCGCCAGCCTGGATTGACCATTCATTAACTGCAATTCCGCGCCTGGATCTACCGCACCAGATCGACCCCATACGGGGCAAGGTGCAGACTGCCCTGCCAGTTCTGCCCCGAAAGAACGCCGGTCCTTTGTCCCTCGATCGGTATGTCCTTTGCCGTGTCAGTGGTGTTGACGTACAGCACCCACCCATCGACGGCACGCGCGAACACGCCCTCCGGCGTCTCAGGTCCGCGAGTTATACCCAGCTCCGCATACAGCGCCCGGTAAAGTGGCCGCATGATGGCAGGTTGCGCGGGCGTCGCCACGTAAATCGCCTTGCCCTTGCCGAAGCTGTTGATGGTGACAACCGGCGGCGTGCCGTCGACATTGGAAAACCGCGCCGCCACCGTGGCGGTGGACGGTTCCAGCACTTCGTAAAAGTGAATCGATGTCTTGAACGGAGCGCCGTTGATGGCGCCGGTGAGCGGTTCGTTCACCCGGTAGAATTCCCTGGTTTTCACGCCGAAGACATCCGCCAGGCGTCCCGGCAATGGCGTGCCGTACCACTGGGCGGTTTCGTCGACCTTGTCCGAAAACGCCGTCATGACGACCGTGCCGCCGTTGGCGACATATCGCCGCACGGCGTCGGTCGCCGCCTGGTCCATCAAGTACTCGCCCGCGATGACCACCAGCTTGTAGCGGCTCAAGTCTTCATGCCCGATATTGATGACGGCGACGTCGATATTGTCCTGGTACAGGGGACCGAACGCATTGTGCTTCTGCTCGATGTAGGGCGTCGAGTAGTACTTCTTCACGGCGTTGCCGGCAATTTTCGGCGCCGATGCCACCCTCGATTCAAACGAATACGACATCGCGACTTCAGGCTTCATCTGGCGCGGAAAGCCCAGGCCCTGGATCTTTTTGAATTCGGCGGCCATGGTCCCCCATTCGGCCAGCCGCCATGACGGCGTGTCGTCGTGATCAAGCAGGCCCCAGAACGCCTGCTCCTCGCCGCCCAGGTGGCTGTTGAAGGTCCACGCCAGCGCCGCCTGGCCGCCGTTGATCAGGCCGAAATACGCCCACATGCGCGACTTGCCTTTGACACCATGCGAGGCAAAACCGCCGGCCTGGAATTCGTTGAACCAGACCGGGGTCGACAACGCGCCCTTCATCAGCAACGTTTCAAAGGCGCCGGGAATCGCTTCGGTGTGATAGAAGCCGAAGGCGCCATAGCTGACATACTGGCGGTGGGTCGCCAGGTAATCGAATCCCCTGCCCTCATGCACGTCGTACAGGTTCGAGATGGCGGGCTTGTCGGGCACGTTTTTCTGGCGGATCGCTTCCAGGTCTTTGAGCACGCCGATCGTCACGTCCGACCAGAAACGGCGCAGATCGAGATTACGCTCGTTCGGCCCCGGCCCGTCAAAATTGGGAAGGCGCACCTGGTCCCAGTCGCTGATGCGGCGCGACCAGCGCTGTGTCGCCCATGCCTTGTTCAGGGCAGCCAGGCCGCCATAGCGCTGCTTCAGCCAGCCGATGAAGCGCTGGCGGGTCGGCTCGGAATACGACATGAAGCCCGCGCCGATCTCGTTGTCGTAGCCGATGGCCAGCACCGCCGGATGGCTGGCATAGTGCTTCGTCAGCGCATCGCCGAAACGCCTCGCCAGGCGCTGGTAATCCGGATCGCTGATGTCCACCATGTAGCGCGTGGCGGGATACAGCGTGGTCCCGTTCTGCGCCACGATATTGGCGCCGGGATATTTCTGGTGCAGCCACAGGGGCGCCGGCAAACCGGCGATGTCCAGCACCACCTTGATTCCGGCGGCATGCATCTGGTCCATCACCGAGTCGAATTCCTTGAACGTGAAGACACCGTCGGCCGGTTCGAAATAATCCCACGACAGATCCCCCATCCGCACCACCGACAAGCCGGTGGCCTTCATCAGGGCGATGTCCTTGCGGATTTGTTCCGGCGAGCGGTCCACCGGCTGATAGCATGTGCCGATAAACAGTTGCCCCTGACCGGGCCAGTCCTTGTGCCCTTCAGCGCTTTGCGCATGGGCCAGACCTGTCCCCGCAAGCGTCAAAAGTAGGCTGAAGAGTAATGCCTTCGAGTTCAAGTTAACTTCCTTATACTGAAAAAAAATACGGAGGCGCCATTGCAGCCGGCGCCCCCTGACAACCGGCTCAACCGCCCATCAACTGTTGTAGAGCGCCAGCACGTCCGCAGCGCTCAGCGCACCCCGGTAAATGCGGAAATCGTCGATCTTGCCGTTGAAGTAAGGGTCGGAATATTGCGAACGGCCGATCCAGTTCTGGCTGGTGCTGCCCATGCGGAAAGGCGCGTGGAACATATTGGTGTTGCTGGCCACGCTTGCGCCGTTGATGTACATGGTGCCGGTGTTGCCGGACAGCGTGACCGCCACGTGCACCCACTGCCCGGTCGGCAGCGCCGCCGTGTGGTTGATACCCAGCTCCCCCTTCCCACCGTTGATGGTGATGGCGAAGCGCGCCACGCCGCCACCGTTGCGCGGCGTCAGGAACATGTACTGGCCAGTGCCGTCACCGAAGTCGAAGATGCGCTGCCAGTTGCTCGACGTGTTCCAGTAGACCCAGGTCGCGATGGTGAAGTCGCCGACGTCGGTCATGAGGTTGGCCGGCAGGCTGACGTAACCGGTGCTGCCGTTCAGCGAAACAGCATTGTTTTTCTTGCCGGCGACCCAGCTGGCGCCGCCGATCAGGGTGCCGGTATGGCCCAGTCCTGTCGCATCGGCGGCGGTGGTGCCGCTGCTGGCGTCAAACGTGAGGTACGTATGCAGCGGTTTGCCGGTGATCACGGTGGCCTGGTTCGATACCGCAGACTCGACGCCAGAGATCATCGCTGTCACCACGTAATAATTGGTGCCGGTTGGCGCGCTGGTGTCGGTATAGGTCAGCAAGTCCGTGATGCCGGTCTGGATCGTCGTGTACGGGCCGCCCGATACCGTGGCGCGCTTGACGTTGTAGCTGGTCGCATAGGCGCTACCCCACCACGACAGCACCGGCGCGCCGGCATTCACGTAACCGGTCAGGCCGCTCGGCAAGGCGCCGGTGGCGATCGGGTCGCGTCCGCAGGTCAGTGTGCCCAGCCCCAGCTGATCGTAGCCGCCGCTGGTCGAACCCAGGCCGCCGCCTTCCGGCTGCACCACCAGCGCGAACTGCTTGGAATATGGCGCCGCCAGCCCCATGCGGTTGACATAGTGGTTGTACACCAGCGCCCAGCAAGCCCGTCCGATGCCTTGCGATCCGGTGGCAAAGACGGTCTGGTTGACGTTGTCAACGTTGTTGTAGGTCACGTAGGGCACGGTGTAATACGTGGTGCCGGACTGGATCAAATTCGACTTGGCGACATATTCCGCGCCGGCCAGGAAGCGGTTGTTGTCGTAGCCGTACAAGTCGACGCCCTGGTTCCACGCCATTTCGCAGATGGCGCCGCCCAGCACGATGCCGAGCGTGGCGTGGCCCTGGTCGCGGCCCGCCTCTTGCCACTGGCCGAGATAGCCCGGATGCAGGTAATACACGGCCTTGAAAATGCGGCCATTGCCGCCGCCGCTCTTGAAGTAATTGACGGCTTCATCGAACTTGGCGCCGTCGTCACACAGCACGCCGATGGCCATGATGCTGGCAATCGCGCACAAATCCCAGTTGGCCCAGTAATGGGTCCACTCGGTGCCGTTGTGGCCGACCAGGAAGTCGTGGCAGATCTGGTAGAACTTGGTCGACATCATGGTCTTGAAGTTGGCCTGGTCGGTGGCCGCCCAGCCGCTGTAGCTGCGCATGATTTCCGCGGCGTTGGCGAACTCATAGCCATAAATACCGGCCGCCAGCAGCGCATTGGTGTCGCCTCCTATGCCCTGCAGTGGTATCCAGGCGTTCAGGATCGCCACGGCGGTATCGGCATAGGCGGTGTCGCCCGAGATTTTCCAACGCAGCGCACACTGGTAAGCGGCGCACACGTCATGCATCAGCCTTGTGTAATTTTCCCCGTGCACGCCATCGTTCCCGCGGTACACCCAATCCTGCGGCGAAGCCACATAGGTCGACTGCGCGTGCCAATTGGTGATCAACAAGTTCCAGCTGCCGGACCATGGGCTGGTGGTGTACTTGGCAGCCATGCGCGCAAAATCGGCGTCCGTGTGCAGCAAGCCCGGGTGGACAAAGGGTGTGGGGGCGCCAGCGGCGCGCGGCGCCGGGGTGGACGCCAACGCCGCCAGCTGTTCACCGGCGCCGCCGCAACCGGCCAGCGCCAGCGCGCCCAGGCTATACAGAAAACTGCGGCGCGACACGTGTTGCAGCAGCATGGTGTCTGGATCGGAAGGGACGGCAACGGTATCGGTAGGATGGTTCTGCTTCATCATTCGTGTGCTCCAAAAAATGGGACAACATTAGACAGCAAGGGTTAAAACAGGGCGCGTACCGCACGCGACGCGCCCTTGACAGCCGTGAGTGACGATCAGCCGGCCAGCGCGGCAAGTTCGCTGCGCCCGCTACCGCCGGTGGCCGTGGCGCGGCCGCGCCGGCGCAACACCAGCACCAGCGCCCCCAGGCCCAGGCCCATCAGCGCCAGACCTGCCGGTTCGGGCACCACGCCCACGCCGCCATCCGACGTCAGGGCCGCCAGGCTGCCATTGCCACCATCCGTCAGCGACGGGGTCCACAGGAACGTGGCCAGCGCACCGGTCAGCGGGTCGGTCGCGCCCAGCACGGAAAAATCGTCGCCAAAGGCGGACACGGTGAACGCGGAGATGTAGCTGGTGGCCGCGTCATAGGCGCCGTCAAAGGTCAGGTCGAACGACAACGTGCTGCCGAAGTGCACGGACTGGAACAAATCGTTCGCCGTATCGTTGCGGAACTTGTAACCGCCCGGCACCGTCGTCACGCCCCACGATTCCATGTAGGGATTGCTGTCGAAGCCCGTCAGGTTGGTGACGGTGGCGGTGGCCAGCGGCACGTTGGACGAGGCGCTCAGGTTCATGTCCAGGTAGCCGCTGGTCACGCCGAAGGCGGACGTGTCCAGCGAGACATGGATGACGGTGGCCGAAGCCATGCCACAGGTGGCCGCCAGGGTTAAGGCCAGCGTGATGCGTTTCAGCAGATTGACTGCCTGGTTTTGAAGATTGAAATACATGGTAAGTCGTCCTTAGAGGTTGCCCTTGAACAGGGATGGCGTATAGCCGATGACGGCACGGTTCGGATTGCTGAAGGTCAGCGACACACTGGTGCTGGCGCCCGGGCTGAGCGAAGCCGGCAACGTCACGTAAGGCACGCCGCCGCTGCTGACGCCGGTGGCGTTGTCCAGCGTGACGCCGCTGGTCAGGCTACCCAGCGCGACCTGCAACGGGCCGGTCAAGGTCGACGCGGTGTTGTTGGTCACCGTCACGCTGCCCACGTACTTGCCGGTGGCGCGGTTCAGCGTGGCGCCGTACTGCGTGAACTTCACGCTGCCAGTCAAATCGATCGGGCCGATATTAATGGCCAGCGATTGCGCCGCTTCCGCATTGCCCGCCTTGTCCACGCTACCGAATTGCACCGTGTGCGTACCCTTGTCGCTCAGCACCACCGCGTTGCCGCTTTGCTGCGCGCCGCCATCGACCTTGAACCAGGTGCTGGCGCCGGCGTTGGTGTCGGCGGCGGTGAAGCCCAGCGACACGTCGGAGCTGTACCAGCCATTGGCCGGCATGGCCGGGTTGCTGGTCACCGTGGTGACCGGCGCGCTCTTGTCGATGATGACGCTGGCGCTCCTGGCTTGCTCGACGTTGCCCGCCTTGTCCACGCTCCAGTACGACAGCGCGTACGTGCCCTCGGCGCTGAAGACCGCCGCGTTGCCGGTTTGCTGCGCGCCGCCGTTGACCTTGAAGTACGTCGCAGCGGTGCCGGAGCTGTTGTCGGTCACGGCGAACGTTACCGTGGTATCGGTGTTCACCGGCACTTTCGGCGCGTTGTCGGTGGTGACCGGCGCCGCGGTGTCGGCGCCCTGCACGGTGCCGTGGAAGCGTACCTCGTTGAGGTTTCCATACCAGTTGGAGCCGTTCCAGATCTTGATGTAACGGTATGGCACGCCGCCGGTGACCGGGAAGGTCTGCCATTCCAGTGTGGAGGCGGCCGCCGACGTCAGCGTGGTCCAGTTGACGTTGTCATTCGACCCCTGCACCACCGTGTACCGGGCGCGGGTGTAGAGCGAATCCTGCCGCGCCAGCAGTTCAACCCCGGTCAGCGTGGCCTGGTTGCCCGCCTTGAAGTCGAACGTGATGGAGCCGCTGGTGCCGCTGGTGCCCAGGCGATAATCGGAGCCCGTGCTGGCGATGCCGTCGAACAGGTAGTTCGTGATCGACAAGGTGCTCGCGGCGGTCCGGCCCGACGTGGTGTCGATCAGCGTGGCGATGCTGGTCACGTTCTTGATCACGTCCGACTCGTCGACCAGGTACAGCGCGCTGGCGTCGCTCACCGCGCTGAGCGGGTAGCCGGTCTTGCCCGTGGCCGTCTTGTACTGGACCTCGAATTTCACCAGGCCCGGCGCGGTGCCTTGCGGCAGCGTGGCGGTGGCGATGAAGTTGATGTTGTCCGTGGTGGTGACGGTGGCCGGCACGCCCTGGATGGTGGCGGTGACGTTGTTGACCGCTTCCTTGGCCGAGAAGGCCAGTTTCACGGTGTTGCCGGGCACAATGCGGTTGCGCAGCGCCTGGGGGGAACTGATCGAGGCGGTTGATATCAGCGCGGTCGACTCGACCACGCCGTACAGCTTCAGCTCGTTCATGTTGCCATACCAGTTGCCGCCATTGTAGGCCCGGATGTAGCGGTAAGGCGTGTTGTTGGTGATGGACAGGGTCTGCCACTCCAGCGTCCCCGTCGCCGGGCTGGAAATCGTTTCCCAGGTCGTATTGTCATTCGATCCCTGGAGCACGGTGCCATTGATACGGCCGTAGAATGTGTCCTGGCGGGCAAGGATTTCCGCCCGGGCCAGTTGCACCGTGCCGCCGCCCTTGAAATCGAACTTGACCCAGCCGCCATAGCCGCTGCCGCTGATGCGGTAATCCGTGCCGGTGGTGATGTTGTTATCGAACAGGTAGCCGGCCACGGTCAACAGGTCGGTCCCCGTCCTGCCGTTCGAGTCGGTCACCGTGGTGATGGCAACCGGATTGGCGATCATGCCAGTTTCATTGACGAAGACCAGCGACGTGGCGTCGGTGGTGAACAAGGTCGGCTCGGCATCCACGCCGTCGGCGGTCTTGTAGTTGATCAGGAACTTCACTTCGCCTTCCGCCACGCTGTTATTGGCTACCCAGGAGGCGGTCCAGGTCAGGTTATCGGTGGTGGTCACCGTGGCGGGCTGGCCCTGCACCGTCGCCACCACATTGTTGATCGCCTCGCTCGACTTGAAGGTCACCTTGACGGTATTACCGGCGACCACCCGTTTCCGCATCGCCTGGTCCGAGCTGATCGTCACGGACGTGAGCTTGTTGATGGTCGGCGAGCGTGTGCCGAAAATCCGGAACTCGGTCATCTCAAAGATGGCGTACGGCTGATACACGGGGACGAACGGCTCAAGCATTTGCAACTTCAGGAACCGGAACTTGGTACTCTTGACTTCTTCAGAGACCGGCAAATCCTGCATGTTGTCTTCCCTGGTGGACAGGCCTGGGGTCAGACGGGTCCAGTTTTCCTTGTCGTTGGAGCCGAAGATGGCAACACCACCGGCACGTTCCGGGAAGGGCCCGACCGTGCGCAGCTTGAAATCATTGACGGCAACCTTGAAACTTGGTCCGAGGTCGATGTTAAAGGCCAGGTTCGGCCCCCATCCGCCCGCGGTGTCCTGGTTGTTGTCCACCAGGTTGTCGAGGCTGGTGAAGTCCGAACTGACAAACATCTTGCGGAAGTCCAGGCTGCCATCGCTCAGCAGCGGGTTGATTTCAATCAGCCCCGCGGCCGCGGTCCGCAATGCCGCCAGCTTCTGGTAGAACACATCGTCGGTTGCGGAGCCGATCACGCTCATCATGTCGGCGTATGCGGCGTTGTAGGCCGGCAGCGTCGATTCGACATAGGGCGTGCCCGACTTGTATGGAGCATTGGCCCGATCGACCGCACCCTGCCGGCTCGCATCGACGATCACCGTGACGGTTTTCATTGTCACCGTGGTGCCGTCCGACGCGCTGACATAGAAGGTGTAGGTGCCGGCCTGGGTCGGATTCCACGAGAATGCGCCGGTGGCCGTGTTGAAGGACGCGCCCGCGGGCAGGTTGTCGGCCTGGTAGGTGACGGTTTCGCCGGCGCCGGGGTCGGTTGCAGACAGATCCAGGGCGACTGGCTGCGTCGTTCCCGCATAGCTGTAGAGCGTCTGGTCAGCCGTGCCGATGGTGAACACCGGCGGCGTCAGCAAGGTGCTGGCCATGACGTTGACATGATCGACGTCGACCGTGGTGCCGTTGCCGGTAAACGTGAGCGGTATGAAATCATCCACATTGCCCGTGAAGATCACGTAGCGCCACTGGCCATGCGTGTCGGGCAAGGGAATGGTTTTTCCGTAATTGTCCATCAACGCCATGCCATTGGTGCGGATACGGATGCCGTAGTAGGTCGCGCCATAGCCATAGCTATAGACTGAAAACTTCGTACCTTCCGGCGCCGCGGTGGCCCGGATAAAGGTCGCGGAGCCGTCGTTCATGACGGCCGAGCGGTTATCCAGCGCCCTGAAGCGGTCCTCCACTTCGCGGTACGGATCGGTAGTGGGCTTCGCCAGATACTGCCCCCCTTCGGCTTCGGCCGCCTTGGGAATGCCTATCCAGAAATCGCCGCCGCCATCCTTGCTGTCCCAGCCGTACCCGTTCCGGTCCAGGAAGAACTTGTTGAAGTAGGGTGCGCGTTGCGCGAGGTCGACGCCTCGCGTGTACTTGTAGTAATAGTACGGTTCCGCTTGGTTTGTTCCAGACCTGCCGCGATATGCCCACGAGACGTTCTTATAAACAATGGTCGGGTTGCCAGCTTCGTCAGTATGCGAGGCGGTCGGGACCCAGGGGATATCGACACCAGTCATGTAGCCGCCAAACTGTTCGGTGGCGTCGAGGATGCGGTCATTCAGGAATTCGTAGGGACCGACCGCATTTTCCGCAGTGGACACTGTGCCCGCCACCGGATCGACCTTGGTGCCCTGCGCCATCATCAAACGCGCCAGGATGCCGGCATTGGTGATGTCGCCGCCCCCGTGGGCCTGGTCGCGTCCCATCTCGACGTGCTGCACCACGGGCGTCACCGCCTCGCCGGTCAGGTCGTTCCTGGTCACCAGGCGGAACATTTGCTTGATGGAGCCGGTCTGCCCCTGGTCCACCGCGTCCTTGTTGACGGTGAACCATTCGACCGCCTTGCTGTACGTGTCCCGGTCTTCGGCAAAGATCGCGCCGGTCATCGCGCCGATCGTCGTGTACAAGTGCTGGTTCATGAACCGGCAATTGCAGCTATTGAAGGTTTGGACTACCGGCAGCACCAGGTTGGTGGTGAACTTGGTGGTATCGTCATCGGTCCATGCCAGCGCCGGCGTCTGCGTGCTGGTATAGCGCAGGATTTCCGCCCCGCTCAACATCTTTTGCAAGGGAATGCCGGTGTGGATATGGGAATCGACGAAATACGCGTACTGGGCCGGATCCATCTTCTCGTACAAACGGATGATCTGCATGGCGTTGGCGCGATAGGTTTCGTCGCCGGTCACGAAGTACAGCACGGCCTGTGTATACACCGTGTTGCCATCGGCGATGAACGCCGAATTCATTCCCTGCGAAGCGAGGCCGTAGTAGCGCGGCTGCGTGGGATCAGTGCCGATGTTCTTGATCGCCGGCGTCTTCGAGGCCGCGGAGGACAGCAGCATGTTGTTGAAATAGGTATTCCAGGGTTCTTTTTGCGAGCGCACCTGGGCCCGCATGTTTTCCAGCTGCTCTTTCGTGAAGCCGATGCCGGGATGCCGGAAACCGCTGGAGTCGACCCGCTCGCTGAGCGTTGGCTGATAACTGGTGGCCAGCGTCTGGATTGTGTCCGCGGCGTAGGCGGTCCCGACCTGCAGTGGCAGGATTGTCGCGACGATGCTTGCCGCAAGGGCGATCCGGGTAAGGCGCAGGACCGACGTTTCAAATCTTCTCATTATTCCCCTCCATTTTTATTGAACTGCCGTAAAAACCAGTGGCGCCATTCCGCCACGCTAGTTATCGATAACATTCACCCAATATATTGCTTGCATGCTGATGGCCGCATCGTCCGTTCGGACTATGGAAACAGGAATTTAGTGCGCGGCACCTGCTGTCGTCGATTCGCGCTGGACCAGCGTGTAAGGCAGCACGCGGTGGCGCGGGCGCCCTGCATCCCTGATCGCATCGATGGCCAGTTGCACCGCCGCGCGCGCCATCTCATCGACAGGCTGATGTATCGTGGTCAACCCGGGCCAGACCGACGCCGCGATCGGCATGTCGTCGAAACCGCACACCGCCAGGTCTTGCGGCACGCGCAAGCCCATGCCCTGCGCCACTGAAACTACGGCCGCGGCCATGTCGTCATTGCAGGCAAAGATGGCCGATGGCCGCTCCGGATGGTCCAGCAACTCGCGCGCCGCCGTCAATCCGGAACGATAGTTTCCCCCGCCTTGTGCCAAGCGTCCGGCACGCGTGCTCATGCCCGCCACGCTCATGGCATCAAGGTATGCCTGCAGGCGCAACTGGGCCGGCGCATGGCCCGGATCGCCCAGGATGAATGCGATATCGCTATGGCCGGCCGCAAACAGGTGATGCATCATGGCTTTCGCCGCCTGGTAGTCATCGATGCGCACCGCATGAATATGGGCTGCAGGCCGGGCGCTGGCAACCGCCACGATCGGTACGCCAAGGTCGTCCAGCTGCTGGATCGACGCCTCCTGGTCGCACAGCGGAGGCGGTACCAGAAGGCAGGCCGCGCCGTTCTCGATCAGCCTGGCGGCCGCTGCGCGCTGGCTGTCGAGGTCGCCACATTTCTCCACGATGAGCTGGGCCCCCTGCTGGCTGCACTGGTCCGTCGCGCCCAGCAGGAAATCGCTGAGATAGGCCGCACCGGGACTGCCGCATAACATGCCGACACGCATGGTTCCCTTGCGCGCCGAGCGCGCCGCCTGGTTGACCTGATATTGCAACGCGGCGATGGCGGCGCTGACACGCTCGCGTGTCAGCTCATCGACATTGACACCGCCATTGATCACGCGCGAGACGGTCATCGCCGAGACGCGGGCCTTGCGCGCGACGTCATATATGGTTGCTGCGCTCAATCTGTTCTCCGTTACGATCAGTTGGATCGCTGAAATTGGTTATCGATAACATTTTTTTATGCTTCAGCTTGCTTTTTTTATCGTCCGCTCGGGCTAGGCCAGCACGCCGTTGAGCAAGACCCGCACCAGTTCGCTCTGCCTGCTGACGCCGGTCTTCGAAAAGATCGCCCGCAAATGCGCGCGCCCTGTATTGCGCAGGATGCCCAGCTTGCCGACCGCTTCGTCCAGGCTCAGGCCATTGAGCAATTCGATGGCCAGGTGGGCCTCGGCGGGCGTGAAGTCGAACAGCTGGCGCGCGATATCGTGTGCCGGCTCGGCCAGCGTATCGGGGTCGCGCAGGAACAGCGCCACCGCCGGCTGCGACCGTCCATCCGGCGCCACCGCCGGCGGGAAGCCGCGCACCACCGCCGCCAGCTTGCGCCGCCCCGAAGGCCGGCTCAGGCACATGGCCGCGACCTGCTTCGGGCGCTCGCGCGCATTGGCCAGCAAGCGTTGCAATTCGCGTGTCTCGGCCACTGTGCCGGCCGCCAGGCGCTGGTCGACCAGCCGCAGGCCGTCGGCGCTATCGAGCATCTGGCTGGCGGTGGGATTGGAGCGCAGCAACCGGGCCGCGTCGTCGAGCACAATGACGCCAATATTGAGCCGTTCCAGTCCCTCCTCATAGATTTTCAGTTGCAGCGCATTGCCGTTCACATGTGACGACAGCATCAGCGCCTGCTTGATGTGCGGCACAAACACGGCAAGCCGCTGCTTGTCTTCGCTGCGGAACGGCGGCATGGGCTGGCGCCGCTGAAGACGCAAGCGCGCCAGGGTTCCCGCCGGGGTCGCGATATTGACCCCCATGACATGTCCGGCGTCCGCCGGCAAGCCATGCGTGGATTCATCACGGAGCAATTCACTGCCCTGCCACTGCGTATCCGTCATGAGGTCCGACGCCAGCATTACGCGTTCCGGCGGCACGTCCATCAAGGGATCGAACTGGCGCCACTGGCCGCCGGCCGGCACGCACACGTGGTAGCCGGGATCGCTCCCGGTGCACGGCCGCACCACGATCGCCGCGTCCGCGACGTGAAAATACTTCACCATCAGCGTAAGACAGCGGCGCCACGGGTCCGTTTCCTGGACCGATTGGTAAATCGCATGGATCGTCAGGTTGAACATGCGCTCGTCAGCCGGAGATGAGAATGAAGGTGCGAAAGCCATGGCGTCGGATGACCGTCAAAACACATAGCGCATTTGTGCGCCGTATCGCTTGTTCAGCGGTACATAATTCATTTGATTGTGGGTGGAGCCGTAGTGCTGCTCGATGCGGGCGCCGGTAATATTGGCGCCGTCCAGCACCAGCGAAAGATGCTTGCTGATGTCATAGGCGATCGAGAAGTCCAGCGTGCCGAATGGCCGGGCGAAAACCGGCACGCCCTGCGCGCCCGACGAACTGGTGGTCGCCACCAGGCTGCCGCGGTGGTTGTAGGCGAGGCGCGCCTTGAATTTGCCCCGTTCGTAGATACCGGCCAGGTTGCAGCTGTTTTTCGACAAGCCCAGCAGCGGTACGCTCCGGCCGGCAACGGAGGACGGCGCCTGCGTATTCACAAAGAGACAATTCGCCTGCAGGCCGAGGCCATTGAATGGCGCCGGCAACCTGTCGAAGAATTGCTGGTAAGCGAATTCAATGCCCTTGATCCTGGCGAGGCCCGCCTGCCTGAAGGTCGCGACGTGATACTCTTCACCATTGATCATGCGCGTTTCGGCCGCAGTCTGGATCAAGCCGCTGACCAGTTTGTAGAACATGCCGACCGCCGCCATCCCTTTGACGCCGAAATAGTGTTCCAGCGACCAGTCGGCATTCCTCGACGTATAGGGCATCAAGTCCGGGTTGCCTGCCTGGGCGTCATGCTGGACCGGGTTGGATATCCTCACGGCCGCGCTCAGGTGGGCAAAATTGACCTGGCCCATGGTTTTCGAGGCCCCCAGCCTGAACAACAAGTCGTCCCGCAAGCGGATAGTGGCATTGAACGATGGCAGCACGTCATGGCGCGTCGAATCGCTGGCCAGCAACACCAGCGCGCCGGCCGCATTCGCACCATACGATGCGCCATGCAGCGCGGTGCCGACATAACGCAGGCCCACATTGCCGCTGACCGGCTTGCCGCCGACGTCCGTGGTGTAATTGAACTTCACGTAGGCCGCCGTGGTCTTTTCATGATTGAGCTGGTCATATTCCGGCATGTTCGCGTCCACCGCCGGCAAGCCGTACAAGGCGCGCAGGGCCACCTGCCGGCGCACCGCGTCGGATGAAAACGTTGGGTAGGGCCCCACCTCGCGCGACTGGGCAGCCGGTACCTGATGCAGCAGCGCCGGGTCGGCCGCCGCCAGCGTGGCGTCGCCGTGGCAGCCATCGATGCAATACAGGTGGACGAAACCGGCGGTCCGGCGCGTATAGTCATTGACGCGCAATCCGAAGTCGGCCGATTGGATCACGGGGTGGCCAAAGCGGTAGTTCGCGTCAACCACGGCGGCGGTATTTTCCTGCGTCCCGTTGGCGGCAATGGAGAGCAGGTACGCGGGACGGTAGCTGGCGGGATCGGCGAGGTCGATGCCGGATACCGACAGGTGCGACGGCGAGCCTTCGTTGACCTCCAGGCGCATCAAAGGAACACTGGCGTTCATCCCCCATTCGAGCAGGGTATTGCGCACCGCCGTGTCAGTGTGGCTGAGGCGCACGCTGATGGCCTGCACGCCATCGCCACTATCGCCATTGCCGTTATCCCACTTCCCGCCAATGTCATACAGCCGCACATTCCTGCCTTCATTGCCGACGACGGACGCGTTCGACATTGTGTTGCCGGTAAACGTCCCGCTGCGCAAGTTGTCGCTGCCGTCGCTGTTACGGTCGCCCCACAACGTGTAACTGGTGGTCGGGGCGCCAACATAAAAGCGCGCCGTCTGGAAGCGCTGGTCCAGCAGATAATTGACGCCGACATGGTTGGCATACAGGCTCACGTTGGCGGCGGGGCGCCACTGGAAGGCGGCAACATACGTGTCGCGCGCACGCTCGCCGTTGTGGCCATTACCGGTGAACATGCCGATCGGCAGCGTGACCGCCCTGCCCGAACCCGCATAATTGGCGACCAATTGGGGCCGCTCCAGTTCATCCTCGGTCAGGCCGAACACGCTGCCGGCATGCGCAACGTTGACCAGCACGCCCATTTCACCGGCGTCCGTCTGCCAGCGCTGGCTGACCAGCCCGGACGCCTGCGCCAGGGTCTTGCTGGCAAAACCCGGCGCCATCTGGTAGTTCGTGGCTTTCACGGCCACGCTGGCCATGGAACCCTTGGCATCAAATGGCTGGCGGGTACGGATATTCAACGTGCCGCCCAGGCCGCCTTCGATATCGCTGGCGGAAGAGCTCTTGCTGACGTCGACACCGGCCAGTACTTCGGCCGACACGTCTTCGAGGTCGAGGTTGCGGCCATTGTATTCGCCGGACTGCGCCTTGGCGCCATACACTTCCAGCCCGTTCAGCAAGACTTTGGATTGCCGCAGGCCGCGAATCGTGAAAGCGCCGCCCTCCTCCAGGTAGCGCACTACCTGGACGCCGGGAATACGCTGGGCCGCCTGCCCCGCATTCTGGTCCGGCAGCCTGCCGATGTCGTCGGCGACGATCGCATCGACGATCGCGTCGCTGTCGCGCTTCCTGTCACGCGCGCTTTCCGGGCCGGTGCGCAGACCGCTGACGATCACGGTGGCCGGATCGTTTGGCGGTTCCAGCGACACCTTGGGTACGGTGCGCGCCGGCGCCGGCGTGGCCGGACGATAGATCAGCAGCGCATTGTCGCCGCCACGCATGATCTGCAAAGGCGTCCCCTGGAGCAGCAAGGACAAGGCAGCCTCCGGCGCCATCTTCCCTTTGACCGCCTTGCCCACCAGGCCATCGACTTCGGCCACGCTGTACAGCAGCTGCACGCCGGACTGCGCCGCATACCGGTCGAGCGCCATTTTCATGTCGCCGGCGGCAATATTGAATTCCCGTGCCGGCGACAGCGCCATGGCATCGTGGCTCACTGCAAGCAGGAACGTGATGGCCACCCTGGCAACATTGGAAAGTTGTCTCATGTATTCTCGTTATAAAGGCAGTCCTTTTAACCTATGACGGAATACGCCGAGAAATCCCCCATCCGTCGCCCCACTTATTTTCAACAATTCGCAAAAAAAGTGTGGCATGCTATTTACATGTCTCCCGATTTACATGAAGCGCTGGACACGTGGTTTGTTCAAGAAGTGCTGCCCCTTGAACCCATGCTGACCGGCTTTCTCCGGCGTCATTGCCACGAAACCGATGACATCGTGGACCTGCGCCAGGACGTGTATGTCCGCGTGTATGAGGCAACTGAAACGGGCTTGCCGGATCATCCCAAAGCGTTCGTCTTCGCTGTTGCCAGAAATTTACTGATTGACCGGGCCAGGCACAAGCAAGTCGCCGCCATCGTTACGCTGGCGCCGTCCGATGACCTGCCGGACCATGTCGATGAATTGTGCCCCGAGCGCCATGCCATCGGCCGGCAAGATGTTGCGTGCCTTGAACAAGCTTTTTCCGACCTGCCCCCGAAATGCCGCGAAGTCGTCGAGTTGCGCAAGATTGCAGGCATGTCGCAGCGCGACGTGGCGGCCCGCCTGGGCGTCACCGAGGGCACCGTCGAAAAACAGATTGCGAAAGGCATACGGTTTCTCACGGCCGCACTTGGCGCACATCGCGGCAAAGTGAAGACCATCAGCGAATCCGAGGTTGCATGAGCAAGCATTTAAAAATTGAGCAGCAAGCGGCGGCGTGGCTGGCAAGGAAAGATGGCGACCGATGGTCCGCCGAGGAACAGGCGCAACTCGACCAGTGGCTCGCATTGGATACGGCCCACCGGGTCGCTTACTTGCGACTGGCCGCCGGCTGGGCCAAGGCGGACTTTCTGGCGCCTGGCGCGGCGGCGCGGGCCGCACCGCCGGCTCCTGCCGATCAAGCCACGCCGGAAGTGCAACGCAGGCCCCTGCCCCGCTTTTCGCAGTGGCGCATCGCCGCAGCCATGCTGGTGACGGTGGGCGCTGCCGCGGGCCTGCTGGCCACGCGGGACGACGTATCTGAAGTCCGCTATGAAACCCGGCTCGGCGCCCACCAGACGCACGCGCTGAAGGATGGCAGCCAGCTCACATTGAACACCGCCACGCTGCTGCGCGCGCGGGTCAGCGGGAGCGAGCGCACGGTCTGGCTCGATCAGGGGGAAGCGTATTTCGACATCGCGCACGACACCGCCCACCCGTTCGTGGTGAATGCCGGCGCCAACAGGATCACGGTGCTGGGCACCAAATTTACCGTGCGGCGTGACGCCGGCGGAACCAGTGTGGTGGTGGTCGACGGCCGTGTCCAGGTTGAAAATGCGCAGGGTTCCGGCCAGCCGCCGGTGCTCCTGGTGAAACACCAAAAGGTCGTGGCAACCCCGGCCGCCATGGTCAAGTCCGACGAAAGCGATGCCAGGATCGAACAAATGCTGAGCTGGCGCGAAGGCAAGCTGGTTTTTGACCAGGTCACGCTGGACTACGCTGCCAGCGAATTCAACCGCTACAACAAGAAAAGGCTGGTGCTGGCCGATGCGGACGCGGCCAGGATGAAGATCGGCGGGCGTTTCGATGCCGGCAATGTCAAGGGCTTTGCCAGCCTGCTGCAGCGCGGTTTCGGCCTCGACGTGCGCGAGACCGATGACACGATCACGGTCGGCAGCCGCCGGCCGGGGCGCGCGCCTTAGCCGGACAACGCCGTGGCGCGGGACGGGGCGCCTCGGTGGTTATGGCGACGGGGCGCGGAGCGGGATAGCGACATCCGCGTCGCGGTTGACCTCCAGCTTGCCGTCCTTGTAGACCAGCTCCGCCACCTGGATGACGGTGCGCTGGTGCCAGCGGGAATCATTGGCGGCTTCCGCCTCATTCTTTTGGTGGACGAAATAGTAGATGAATGCGCGTTCGCCATCGACCACCACATCCGCGTGCTGTCCCGCGGCCCGGTCGGTCGCCTTGCGGCCCGGCTCGGCCAGGAGGTAGCCAGGCTGCTCGGTCCAGTTCAGTGCATCGTCGGAGCGTAACACCATCAAGCCTTTCCACACATCGGCAATCAGCCAGTAATATCCGTTGAACCGGAATGCCTTCGGCCCCTCGCCCCTGGTTGGATTGACCGGCTGCTCGCTGATCTTCGTCCATGTGCGCAAATCCTTGCTGTCTGCCGCCAGAATCCGGCTGCCGGCGCGATCGTCCTTGTACCACATGCGATAGCCCTGCCCCACCTTCATGACGCTCGCGTCAATCAGGCGGCCCGAGTTCGGCAGCTTCAGCGTGCTTTCGCAGTCCCATTTGGCCAGGTCGGTGCTGGTGAGGTGCTCGATGCGCACATCGGCCCCGGCTGCGCCCCAACGGTGGAATATCCCCGGCACGACGGTCAGCCACATGTGGTAGACCCCGTTCTCATAGTACAGTTCGGGCGCCCATTGCGTGACATCGGTGCACTCCTTGGGAAAATCCACCGTCCCCTGGTACCGCCATTGCAAGCCATCGCTGGACGTGGCGACGCCGATGGCGGTGCCGTGTACCCATGCCACGTCATCCGGATCGGGCAACTTCATCGTGGCCCGGCGGTTGGTGTAAAACATTTTCCAAAGCTTCGCCGTGCGGTCATAGATGATCGAAACGTCGGCGGCGCCATCGTATACCGGGTCCCGGTACAGCGGTTTGGGCGCAACGGCGGCGGCATAAGCCCCGCCGGAAAAAGCGATTGGCAGGGCAACCACCAGTATGGATAGAAGTGTTTTCATCAATCTCTTGGCGTTTTACTATGAGGAAATTGTTATCGATAACCCACTTATCGTAAGCCAAATTCCGGTTCGCCGCCATGGAAAACTTTTCGCATGATCTAGTCTGAACGGACGATGCGGCCCGCCGCCGAAATCCCTATTATCCGGCTTTGTTATCGATAACTCAGCTACCGCGACAACATCGCAAGGAATTCATTCGACATGAAAACAATGATAGGGAGACTGCTGGCCATGTCCGCGCTGTGTGCCGCCAGTCATGCGCTGGCGGCGACCCAGGCCGCGACGGCGCAATTGCACGCCGACCAGCCCGGCCCGACCATCCCGCGCTACATCTACGGCCAATTTTCCGAACACCTGGGCAGCGGCATTTACGATGGCATCTGGGTCGGCGAGAAATCTTCCATCCCGAACGTGCGCGGTATCCGCAGCGACGTGGTGCGGGCGCTGCGCGAATTGAAGGTCCCGCTGATCCGCTGGCCCGGCGGCTGTTTCGCCGACGACTACAACTGGCGCGACGGCATCGGCCCGCGCGACAAGCGCCCCGGGCGCAAGAACAACTGGTGGACCGGCAAGCACGAAAGCAACCAGTTCGGCACGCACGAATTCATGGACTTCGCCGAACAGGTGGGCGCCGATGCCTATATCGGCGTCAACCTCGGCTCGGCCCCGCCGCGCGACATGCGCGACTGGATGGAGTACATGACGTCCGACGGCGACAACGCGCTGGCCAACGAACGCCGCCGGAATGGCCGCGACCAGCCGTTCAAGGTGCCGGTGGTCGGCATCGGCAATGAAAGCTGGGGCTGCGGCGGCAATATGCGCCCGGAATACTATGCCGACGAGTACCGCCGCTTCCAGACCTTTTTCCACAACAATGGCCAGGCCGCGCCGGCCGCCATCCGCGTGGCGTCCGGCGCCGACCGGGAAGACTACAACTGGACCGACGTCGTCATGAAGCAGGCCGGCGCCAAGTTGGACGCGCTGTCGCTGCACTACTACACGCTGCCGCCCGCGGACTGGAAGGAAGGGGGCAAGGCCACCCGTTTCAGCAAGGAGGAATGGGTCGCCATCCTGGCCGGCGCGCTGCGCATCGACGACATCATCCGCCGGCACGCGGCCATCATGGACAAGTACGATCCGAAAAAGCGGGTCGGCCTGTATGTCGATGAATGGGGCACCTGGTACCGGAGCGATAGCGGCAAGTTCGACTGGGACTTGCGCCAGCAAAACACGCTGCGCGACGGCGTGGTGGCGGCGGCCCACTTCAACATCTTCCACCGCCACACCGACCGCGTGAAACAGACGTCCATCGCGCAAACCATGAACGTGCTGCAAGCGATGATCCTGACCGACGGGCCGAAGATGGTGCTGACGCCGACGTATTATGCGTTCAAGATGTACGTGCCATTCCAGGACGCCACCGCCCTGCCGCTGGACGTGTCGTCACCCTCGTACCGTCTCGGCGCCACGGCGATTCCGTCGATTAACGCGTCGGCGGCGAAAGGCAAGGATGGCAAGATCTATATCGGCATCGCCAACATGAACCCGGACGATAACGTGCAATTCTCCGTCAACCTCGGCACGCTCGCGGCAACGAAGGTCAGCGGCCAGGTCCTGACCGCGCAGCAGATGGACCAGTTCAACGAATTCGGCAAGTCGCCCGCCGTGGCCGCCCAGCCGTATCGGGGCGCCACCCTGGCCAACGGCGCCTTGACGCTGGATTTACCGGCCAAGTCCGTCGTGGTGGTCGGACTGGAATAAGCCAGATGGCGGCCGTGCGTACCCAGCCGCCGCCGGCCCGCGCCAACGGACGCGGGCCGGTTCACAACGCCTCTCTTTTAGAAACCGCCCTTGTACAACGCAGGGCTATAGCCGATCACGGCGCGGTTCGGGTTGGTAAAGGTCAGCGGCACGCTGACGGACGCACCCGGGGCCAGCGAGCCGCCCAGGGTGACGTACGGCGCACCGCCGGCATTGACACCGCTGGCGTTATCCAGCGTGACGCCGGACGTCAGGCCGCCCAGCAGCACCTGCAACGGCGTGGTGATCGTCGAGCCGGTGGTGTTGGTCACCGTCATGCTGCCCACGTATTTGCCGGTGGCGCGGTTCAATGTCGCCCCGTATTGCGTGAACTTCACGCTGGCGCTGACGTCGAGCGGGCCGATGTTCAGGCTGACGCTGCGCGCCTGCTCGGTGTTGCCGGCCTGGTCCACGCTCCAGTACGACACCGCGTGCGTCCCCTTGGCGCTCAACAGCACCGCGCTGCCGGATTGCTGCGCGCCGCCGTCCACCTTGAAGTAGGTGGTGGCGCCGCTTTCCCCTGGCGCGAAGTTCAAGGTCACGTCCGACGTGTACCAGCCGCTGGCAGGCGCCGCCGGCGTGCTGCTCACCGTGGTGACCGGTGCGCTCTTGTCGATGGTGACGGTCGCGCTTTTCGGCTGCTCGGTGTTGCCGGCCTTGTCCACGCTCCAGAACTGCAGCGCGTAGGTGCCATCGGTGCTGAATACCGCCGCGTTGCCGGTCTGCTGCGCGCCGCCGTTCACCTTGTAGTAGGTGGCGGCCACGCCGGAACTGTTGTCCGTGGCGCTGAAGGTAACGGTGGTGTCGTGGTTCGCCGGCGCCGTCGGCGCGTTGCTGGTGGTGACCGGCGGCGTGGTGTCCGCACCCTGCACCGTGCCGTGGAAGCGCAGTTCCGACAGGTTGCCGAACCAGGCATTGCCGTTAATAACACGGATATAGCGGTACGGTACGCCGCCGGTGACCGGCAGGGTCTGCCAATCCGCCGTCGACCCCGCAGCCGCCGTCAGGTTGGTCCAGTTGCTGTTGTCGTTCGAGCCCTGGATGACGACACCCTTGGCGCGGCCGATCTGGTCTTGCCTTGCCGCCAGTTCCACGCCGGTCAAGGTGGCCTGGTTGCCGGCCTTGAAGTCGAATGTGATGTAGCTGCCGTTGCCGGCATTATTGCTGCCGATGCGGTAATCCGAGAACGAGCCCAGGTTGCCGTCAAACAGCGCATTGGTGTTCCCCAGCGTGGTCGCCGCCGAACGGTTCACGGTCGAATCGATCAAGGTCGCGATGCTGGTCACGTTCTTGATGGTGTCCGCTTCATCCACCAGGGTCAGCCCGGTGCCGTCCGTGGTGGCGGAATTCGGATAACCCGTCTTGCCGGCCGCCGTCTTGTAATTGATGGCGAACGTCACCGCACCCGCCGCCGTGCCTTGCGGCAGGGTGGCGGTGGCCGTGAAATTGACATTGTCCGTGGTCGCCACCGTGGCCGGCACGCCCTGGATGGTCGCCGTCACGGTATTAATCGCTTCCTTGGCCGTGAACGCCACCTTGACCGTGTTGCCCGGGACAATGCGGGTGCGCAATGCCTGCGTCGACGACATCGAGGCGGTGGCGATCATGTTGACCGATTCCACCGCGCCATACAGGCGCAGCTCGGACATGTTGCCGTACCACTGGTTGCCGTTGGTGACGCGGATATAGCGGTACGGTTGCGTGCTGTTGATCGCCAGCGTTTGCCAGTCCGCCGAGCCATTGGCGGCCGGCGAAATCGTGTCCCACGTGCTGTTGTCGTTGGAGCCCTGCACCACCGTGCCATTGATGCGCGACGCGTACTGGTCCTGACGGCCAATCACTTCAATCCGGTTCAACGTGGCCTGGCCGCCGCCCTTGAAATCGAACTTGATCCAGCCGCCATAACCGGAACCGTTGACGCGCATGTCGGTCACCGAGCCAAGGTTGCTGTCGTTCAGCGTAGTGAGCTCGGCCGCCATGTCGGTTGCGTTGCGGCCGGACGAATCGCTGAGCGTCGCCAGGCTGGCCAGGCTGGCCGCGTTGAGCAGGCCGGTCTGGTCGGAGACGAACAGCGACGTGGCGTCCGTAGTGAACAAGGTTGGCTCGCCATCGGCGCCGTCGGCCGTCTTGTAGTTGATGACGAATTTCACATCGCCGGCCGGCGCGCTGCCATTCACCACCCAGGAAGCGGTCCAGTTCAGGTTATCGGTCGTGGTCACGGTGGCGGGCTGGCCCTGCACTGTCGCCACCACATTGTTGATCGCCTCGCTCGACGTGAAGTTCACCTTGACGGTATTGCCGGCCACCACCCGTTTCTTCAGCGCCTGGTCGGAGCTGAGCGATACGGCGGTCAGCTTGTTGACGGTCGGATAGCGCGTGCCGAAAATCCGCAATTCCGACAGCTGGTAAATGGCAAATGGCTGGTAGACCGGGACAAACGGCTCGATCATTTGCATCTTCAGGAAGCGGAACTTGGTATTCTTCAAATCTTCCTGGACCGGGACATCCTGCATCGGGTCCAGCCTGGTGGTCAGGGCCGGATTCAGGCGGGTCCAGTTTTCCTTGTCGTTGGAGCCGTAGATGGCGACGCCGCCGACCCGTTCGGGGAAGCCCGACACGGTGCGCATCCGGAAGTTATTGGCCGCCACCTTGAAGCCGGGGCCGAAGTCGATGTTAAAGGTCAGGTTCGGACCAAAGCCGCTGGCGCTATCCTGGCTGCCGTCCACCAGGTAGCCGGGCGACGTGCCGAGGTCCGACGCGAAGAACATGTTGCGGAAGTCCAGGCTGCCATCACTGAGCAAGGGATTGACTTCCTGCAGCCCGGCGGCCGCGGTCCGCAGGGCCGCCAGCTTCTGGTAGAACACGTCGTCGGTCGCGCTGCCAATCACGCTCATCATGTCGGCGTAGGCGGCGTTATAGGCCGGCAGTGTCGACTCCACATACGGCGTGCCCGCCTTGTAGGGCGCGGCGGCCCGGTCCACCGCCCCCTGCCGGCTCGCGTCGACAATGATGGTGATGGTTTTCATCGTCACCGTGGTGCCGTCCGAGGCGCCGACATAGAAGGTGTACGTGCCGGCCTGGGTGGGATTCCACGTAAATGCGCCGGTGGCGGGGTTGAAGGACGCGCCGGCGGGCAGGTTGTCGGCCTGGTAGGTGACGGTTTCGCCGGCGCCCGCATCGGTTGCCGAGAAATCCAGCGTGGTCGCCAGCGTGGTGCCGGCATAGCTGTACAGCGTCAGGTCCGCCGTACCCATCGTGAACGCGGGCGGCGTCAGCAGGGTGCTGGACTTGACGTTGACATGATCGACATCGACTGTCGTGCCGTTGCCGGTAAACGTCAGTGGCAGGAAATCATTGACACCGCCCGGCAAGACCAGATAGCGCCACTGGCCGTGCGTATCGGGCAACGGATAGCTGGTGCCGTAGAGGTCCATGGATGCCATGCCGTTGGTGCGGATACGGATGCCGTAATTCGTCGCGCCATAGCCATACCCGTAGACGGCAATCTTGCTGCCTGCCGGATCGGCGGTGACACGGATATAGGACGTCGCGCCGTCCTGCACGGTCACGGAGCGGTTGTCCAGCGCCGTGTAGCGGTCTTCCACTTCGCGGTAAGGATCGGTGACCGGCTTGACCAGGTATTGCGCCCCTTCGGTTTCGGCCGCCTTGGGAATCGCGATCCAGAAATCGCCGCCGCCATCCGCGCCGTCCCAGCTGTAGCCGATCCGGTTGGCGAAGTATTTGGTGAAGTTGGGCGCCCGTTGCGCCAGGTCGACGCCACGGCCATACTTGTAGTAGTAGAACAGTTCCCAGTAATTCAATCCCGACCTGCCACGATAGGACCACGACACGGTTTTATAGACAATGGTCGGGTTGCCCAGTTCGTCGGTATGCGAGGCGACCGGGACCCAGGGAATCTCGTACCCCGTCATGAACGAGCCAAACTGCTCGGCCGCGTCGAGGATGCGGTCATTGAGGAATTCGTACGGACCGACCGCATTCGCTGCGGTGGACACGGTGCCCTCCACCGGATCGACCCTGGTGTCCTGCGCCATCATCACGCGCGACAGGATTTCCGCATTGGTGAGGTCGCCGCCGCCGTGGGCCTGGTCGCGGCCCATTTCCACGTGCTGGACCTGGGGCGGCACGTCTTCGCCGGTCAGGTCGTTTTTCGTCACCAGCCGGAACAGGCGCTTGATGGCGCCGTTCTGGCCCTGGTCCACCGCGTCCTTGTTGACGGTGAACCATTCGACCGCTTTGTCATAGGTGGCGCGGTCTTCGGCAAAGACCGAACCGGTCATCGCGGCGATGGTCGTGTACAGGTGCTGGTTCATGAAGCGGCAATTGCAGCTGTTGAAGGTCTGGACCACCGGCACCACCAGGTTGCTGGTGAATTTGGCGGTGTCGTCGTCGGTCCAGGCCAGCGCGGGCGTCTGTGTGCTGGTATAACGCAGGATTTCCGCCCCGCTCACCATGCGGCTCAGCGGAATGCCGGTATGGATGTGGGAATCCGTGAAATACGCGTATTGGGCCGGGTCCATCTTCTCGTACAGCCGGATGATTTGCATGGCGTTGGCGCGATAGGTTTCGTCGCCGGTCACGTAAAACAGGATGGCTTGCGTATACACCGTGCTGGCATCGGCAATGAACGCCGAATTCATCCCCTGTGAAGCCAGGCCGTAATAGCGCGGCTGCGTGGCGTCGGAACCGTTGATGTTCTTGATCGACGGCGTCTTCGACGCGGCGCCGGACAACAGCATGTTGTTGAAATACGTGGTCCACGGTTCTTTTTGCGCCCGAACCTGGGTCCGCATGTTTTCCAGCTGGTCCCTGGTGAATCCAATGCCGGGATGCTTGAAACCGCTGGCATCGACCCGCTCGCTCAGCACCGGCTGATAGCTGGTGGCCAGCGTCTGGATCGTGTCCGCCGCGAACACGTACTGCGGCGCCGCGACCGTGCCAGCCAGTATGGCCGCACTGACCAGCATGCCCAGTATGCTGCTACGTCCGCTTTTACGTCCCTGCCTTAATGTGGTGTGCTTCATCTAGTCTCCTGTTTTTTTCGTCATAATGTTATCGATAACAATCGTGCACAAAAAAAACGGCTACTTTCCACACACGTTTTCATCGATGCTTGAATTCTAGGCAAGTGATTTTCGGAGGAGCTATGTTTTTTTGCCAAAACATTATGCAATTACGGCATATCCCCTCCCCCGGTTATTTCCCCGGCTTCCCGACCTGCGCCGGTTCCAGCCGCACCGGCACGATGGCGCCGTCGGCCCCGTATTCGAGCGGCGCATAGGTGATCGAGCGGCGCATGCTGTCCCCGCCCGGCAACAGCTTGTCGTGGTAAAACACGAAGCTCTTGCCCCCATGTTCGATGATGGCCTGGTGGTTGGTCGAGATGTTCAGGTAATCGATCACCACGCCACGGTAAGTGAACGGCCCGAGTGGCGAAGCACCGGTGGCGTACACGATCTGCCCCGGCCAGCCGGTCGAGAACGTGAAGTAATACACGCCATCGTGTTCATGCAGGAATGGCGCTTCGCCATATTTTTTCTTCGGGTCGGACGCGGGCCAGCCCGTGACGTCCACGTTCAGGATCGGACCGGCCAGGTGCGTCATGTCGGCGGCCAGCTTGACGACTTTCGGCACGCGGGTGCCAAAGTACATATAGGCCTGGCCATCCTTGTCGACAAACACGGCCGGGTCGATCGGCTCGTCGCCGGCATTGGCGTCGCGCGCCTTGTCGACCAGCGCATCGGCGCGGGCATCGGCGAAGCCGCCATCGGGCCGGCTTGATACCGCCACGCCGATCTTGTCGCCGCCCACCGGCGCATAGAAGTAATATTTGCCGTTGCGGTAAGCCGCTTCCGGCGCCCACGCTTTCGCATCGGGACGGGCCCACTTGAACACGGAAACCGACAGCGGCACACCGGCGTCGGTCCACGCTTTCAGGTCGGGCGACGTGTATAGCCGCCAGGTGGTGGAATCCCAGTATTTGCCGGAATTCGATGCGTCGTCGGTGGCGTAAACGTAAAAGCCGCCCTGGAAATAGTGCGGCGACGGGTCCGCGTTGAAGCGGGTGGAAATCGGCTGTGGAGCTTGTGCAAAGGCCGGGATGGCTGAGGCCAGCGCAAGCGTGGCAATTGCGGCGGACCGCGGAATAGTCAAGTTCATAGGCTTTCTGTGGAAGGTCAATCGGGCGGCTGAACCTGTAGGGCGGATTTGCGCAGCAAAGCCGCCATGCATGCGTCTCGGTACGGCATGCATGGCGGCTTTCGCTGCGCGAAAACCTCCCTACGGAATACTGCAAACGAGTTCCGGTATCGTGCGGCCCGTATTATCGCTCAGCCCCGATCTGCCTTGCGGCGCTGCACCGTCAGCATCAGCAGGCCAATCGCCAGCAGCATCAACGGCGCAGGTTCCGGCACCACGCCCACGCCGCCATCCGACGTCAGCGCCGCCAGGCTGCCATTGCCACCGTCCGTCACCGACGGGGTCCACAGGAACGTGGCCAGCGCGCCGGTCAGCGGATCGGTCGCACCCAGCACGGAAAAGTCGTCGCTGAAGGCGGACACGGTGAACGCGGAGATGTAGCTGGTGGCCGCGTCATAGGCGCCGTCGAAGGTCAGGTCGAACGACAGCGTGCTGCCGAAATGCACGGACTGGAACAAGTCGTTGGCCGTATCGTTGCGGAACTTGTAGCCGCCGGGCACCGTCGTCACACCCCACGATTCCGTGTAGGGGTTGCTGTCGAAGCCCGCCAGGTTGGTGACGGTGGCGGTGGCCAGCGGCACGTTGGACGAGGCGCTCAGGTTCATGTCCAGGTAGCCGCTGTTCACGCCGAAGGTGGACGTGTCCAGCGACACATGGATGACGGTCGCGGACGCCGAATTGAACAGCGCAGCCTGCGCGGCAGTCAGCATCAGTGCCGTGGCGGCATAGCGCAGCAGCGCGCCGAAGTTGAAACGGTGATTGAAACGCATGGTAAGTCTCCTTTAGAAGTTGCCTTTGTAGAGCGCAGGGGTATAGCCGATGACGGCGCGGTTCGGATTGGTGAAAGTCAGCGGCACGCTGACGGAAGCGCCCGGGGCCAGCGATGCGCCCAGGGTCACGTACGGTGCACCGCTGCCATTGACGCCACTGGCGTTATCCAGCGTGACGCCGGACGTCAGGCCGCCCAGCAGCACCTGCAACGGCGTGGTGATCGTCGAGCCGGTGGTGTTGGTCACCGTCATGCTGCCCACGTATTTGCCGGTGGCGCGGTTCAACGTTGCCCCGTATTGCGTGAACTTCACGCTGGCGCTGACGTCGAGCGGGCCAATGTTGAGGCTGACGCTGCGCGCCTGCTCGGTGTTGCCGGCCTGGTCCACGCTCCAGTACGACACCGCGTGCGTCCCCTTGGCGCTCAACAGCACCGCGCTGCCGGATTGCTGCGCGCCGCCGTCCACCTTGAAGTAGGTGGTGGCGCCGGTTTCCCCTGGCGCGAAGTTCAAGGTCACGTCCGACGTGTACCAGCCGCTGGCAGGCGCCGCCGGCGTGCTGCTCACCGTGGTGACCGGTGCGCTCTTGTCGATGGTGACGGTCGCGCTTTTCGGCTGCTCGGTGTTGCCGGCCTTGTCCACGCTCCAGAACTGCAGCGCGTAGGTGCCATCGGTGCTGAATACCGCCGCGTTGCCGGTCTGCTGCGCGCCGCCGTTCACCTTGTAGTAGGTGGCGGCCACGCCGGAACTGTTGTCCGTGGCGCTGAAGGTGACGGTGGTGTCGTGGTTCATCGGCGCCGTCGGTGCGTTGCTGGTGGTGACCGGAGGCGTGGTGTCCGCGCCCTGCACCGTGCCGTGGAAGCGCAGTTCCGACAGGTTGCCGAACCATGCATTGCCGTTCAAGACACGGATATAGCGGTACGGTACGCCGCCGGTGACCGGCAACGTCTGCCAATCCGCCGTCGACGCGGCGCCCGCCGTCAGGTTGGTCCAGTTGGTGTTGTCGTTCGACCCCTGGATGACCGTACCCTTGGCCCGTGCGATCTGGTCTTGCCGCGCCGCCAGTTCCACGCTGGTCAAGGTAGCCTGGTTGCCGGCCTTGAAGTCGAACGTGATGTAGCTGCCGGTGCCCGAATTATTGCTGCCGATACGGTAATCCGAGAACGAGCCCAGGTTGCCGTCGAACAGCGCATTGGTGTTGGACAGCGTGACGGCCGCGGTGCGGTTCACGGTCGAATCGATCAACGTGGCGATGCTGGTCACGTTCTTGATGGTGTCCGCTTCATCCACCAGCGTCAGCCCGGTGCCGTCCGTGGTGGCGGAATTCGGGTAGCCCGTCTTGCCGGCCGCCGTCTTGTAATTGATGGCGAACGTCACCGCGCCTGCCGCCGTGCCTTGCGGCAGCGTGGCGGTGGCCGTGAAGTTGACATTGTCCGTGGTCGCCACCGTGGCGGGTACGCCGGAGATCGTCGCCGTCACGGTGTTAATCGCTTCCTTGGCCGTGAACGCCACCTTGACCGTGTTGCCCGGCACGATGCGGGTGCGCAGCGCCTGCGTCGACGACATCGAGGCGGTGGCGATCATGTTGACCGATTCCACGGCGCCGTACATGCGCAGTTCGGCCATGTTGCCGTACCACTGGTTGCCGTTGACGACGCGGATATAGCGGTATGGCTGGGTGCTGTTGATCTTCAGCGTTTGCCAGTCCGCCGTGTTGCCGGCCGCCGGGGAAATCGTGTCCCACGTGCTGTTGTCGTTGGAGCCCTGCACCACGGTGCCGTTGATGCGCGACGCGTACTGGTCCTGGCGTCCGATCACTTCCACGCGGTTCAGGGTCGCCGTGCCGCCGCCCTTGAAGTCGAACTCGATCCAGCCGCCGTAACCCGAACCGTTGACGCGCATGTCGGTCACCGTGCCGAGATTGCTGTCGGTCAGCGTAACGAGTTCCGCCGCCATGTCGGTCGCGTTGCGGCCGGACGAATCGCTGAGCGCCGCCAGGCTGGCCAGGTTCAGCAGACCGGTCTGGTCGGACAGCGTCAGCGATGTGCTATCCGTGGTGAAGATGGTCGGTTCCGCATCCACGCCGGCCGCGGTCTTGTAATTGATCACGAACTTGACGGCGCCGGACGCCGCGCTGGCGTTGGCGACCCAGCTGGCGGTCCAGTTGATGTTGTCGGTGGTGGTCACCGTCGCGGGCTGGCCCTGCACCAGTACGTTGACGTTGTTGATGGCTTCCTTCGTCGTGAACGTGACCTTGACGGTGTTACCCGGAACGATGCGGTTCTTCAGGCTCTGGTCGGAGCTGATGGACACCGACGAGATCTTGTTGACCGTCTCGTAGCGCTGGCCAAAGATGCGGAATTCGCCCACTTCGAGGATCGCGTAGGTCGGCTTCACCATCTGCAATTTGAAGAAGCGGAAGCGCTGGTTCTTCAAGTCGTCCTGCACCGGCAAGGTCTGCATGTCATCGGAAATGACCGTCAAGCCGGGCGTCAAGCGGGTCCAGTTTTCGCTGTCGTCGGAACCGAACATGGCCACGCCGCCGATCCGCTCAGGGAAGCTGGCGCGCACCTGCATCTGGAACTGCGATGCCGAGGCCTTGAAGTTCGGGCCGAAGTCCATGATATGCGCGAGGTTGGGCGCATACGTGCCCGGCGCGGTCGACCAGGTGGTTGGCGTGTTATCCAGTAACAGTGGCACCACGGTGCCGAAAGTGGACGAAGTGAACATGTTCACGTAATTCATGCTGCCGTCGGCCAGCAACGGCGTCAGTTCCTGCAAGCCCTTGACGGCGGTGTCCAGCACCGCCAGCTTTTGCTGGAATACCGCATCGGTGGCGCTGCCGGCCACGGCCAGCATGTCCGCGTACGCCGCGTTGTAGGTGTCGAGGGTCGCCGCCACGTACAGCGAATTCGGCTTGTAGGCGGCAATGACGGTGTTGATGGCGGACTGGCGGTCGCCGGTCACGACGATCTTGACGACCTTGCTGGTGACGGTGGTGCCATCGGTCGTGGTGACCACGAACGAATACGTGCCGGCCTGCGTCGGCAGCCACGAGAACGTGCCGGTGGCGGTGTCGAAGGTGGCGCCGGCCGGCAAGCCGTCGGCCTGGTAAGTCAGCGTGTCGGCGCCGGCATCGGTGGCGGCGAAACTGTGGTTGATGGCGGCGGTGGAAGTGGCATAGGTGACCACCGTCAGGTCCGCGTCGCCTTCGGTGAACAGCGGCGCCGTGAAGGTACTGCCCGACACGTTGATGTGATCGATGTCGACCCGGGTGCCGCCGCCCTTGATGGTCATGAACAGCATGTCGCTCAGGCCATGGAAGGCGTCGAACGTGTAATTGATATAGCGCCACTGGCCCTTGGTGTCCGGCAGCGCGACGGTTTCGTCAAATGCTTCCAGCGATGCGACGCCATTGGTGCGGACCTTGATGGCGATGCTCTTGTTGCCGGTGCCGTAGCCCACCACGGCCAGCTTGGCGCCCGCCGACGTGGTGTTCACCTGCAGGTAACGCGCGGTCTCGTCCTGCTGCACGGTGACGTCGCCGTCCAATACGGTGAAGCGGTCTTCCACTTCGCGCAGCGGGTCCGTGATCGGCTTCATCAGCAACTGGCCGCCTTCGGCCTCGGCCGCGGCGGCCGGGATGAACAGCCAATAGTCGCCGCCGCCGTCCACGCCGTCCCAGTTGTAGCTGTTACGCATCGCGAACATGTGGCTGAAGTAAGGCGCGCGTTGCTCGATGTCGATGCCTTTGACGTACTTGTAGTAATAGTAGGGTTCCCAGGTGCTGGAGAACAGGCGGCCCCGGTAGGCGGGCGCGATCTCGCGGTACACCACGGTCGGCACGCCGTTCGCATCGGTATGCGAGGCGGTGGGAACCCATGGCGGCTGGTCGCCCGTCATGAAGCGTCCAAAGAATTCGGCCGCGTCAAGAATGCGGTCGTTCAGGAATTCATACGGTCCCACCGCGTTGGCGGCGGTGGACGCGGTGCCGTCGACCGGGTCGACCTTGGTGCCCTGCCCGTTCAGCAGGCGCGCCAGGATGCCGGCGTTAGTGATGTCGCCGCCGCCGTGCGCCTGGTCACGGCCCATTTCCACGTGCTGCACCACCGGCGTCACGGCTTCGCCGGTCACGTCATTTTTCACGACCAGGCGGAACAAGGCCTTGATGGCGCCGTTCTGGCCCTGGTCTTCGGCCGTCTTGTTCACAGTGAACCATTCCACGCCTTCGTTATAGCGCGCCCGGTTGCCCGTGAAGATATAGCCCGACATCGCGCCCAGCAGCGGATACAGGTGCTGGTTCATGAAGCGGTAATTGGTGTGCTGGAAGGTTTCGATGACCGGCGTGATCAGGTTCGTGGTGAACATCGCCGTGTCCTGGTCGGTCCATTCCAGCGCGGCCGTCTGGCAACTGGTATAGCGCAGGATTTCCGCCGCCGCCACCATGCGCGACAGCGGGATGCCGGTGTGGATGTGCGAGTCGACGAAGTACACATACTGGGCCGGATCCATTTGCGCCCAGATGCGGATGATGCGCATGGCGTTGGCGCGGTAGGTTTCGTCGCCGGTGATGTAGTACAGCAGCGCCTGCGTATAAGCTTTCTGGCCGTCCGCGATGAACTTGGAATTGAAGCCCTGGCTGCTGAACGCCAGGCTGCCCGGCTTGGTCGGGTCGCTGCCGGACGCGTTGCTGGAAGTGACGGTTTTCGACGCGTTACCCGACAACAGCATGGCGTTGAAGTGCGTATTCCACGGTTCCTTTTGCGCCAGCACCTGGGTGCGCACGTTTTCCAGCATCTCTTTGGTCAAGCCAACGCCCGGGTGCTTGAAGCCGCTCGCATCGATGGTTTCATAAATGGTGGGCTGGTATGCCGTGGCCAACGTCACGATGGTATCGGCAGCTTGCGCCGTCCCCGGCATGGCCAGCAAGGTGGTGGCCATGCCCCACACGGCCAGTGCCGAAGCAATGGTTGCCGCCAACTTCTTGGTTTGAATATTTGTCATAGGTTGTTCCCCTTTGTTATGGGTGCGCACGGACGAGCGCTACCCTGGCGCGCGGCGCCATCCTTTTTTTTGAGTCAGGTAATGCGAAGCTGTGGCTGGACCGGGATCAGCCGTTCAACCGTCTGCCGGGTGGAGCGTGGAAAGTGTTGCAGTGCAGTTGCGTGGACATGGTGGTCTCCTTGCCGGTGTGATTGTTACACCAACTTGTTATCGATAACAACTCTTGCCTTAAAAAAATGCATGCCGCGGTGAGATTGTAACGAGGCGTTGTCGCTTGCATGTATGAAATATTTAGCGGGTCGGCCGTTAAATTGGCATACTTTCGCGAATAGGCCCTGCATTACCGACTTCACTTTAGCAAGTAGCCAGGGCGATTTGCGCGGCCCGGATCAAAATCAGGAAATCCTGACGTCAAGTTGGCCGCGCCAGGCTCCAGGCTGTTCGATAACGTTATCGATACCAATATTTTAATTGCAACACACTCATGGCGGCAGTTATTCAATACAACGGCGCAGGCCCGCGTTCCGCCGGCGCCGGTAACGCGCCACCGGGGCGATTGACCAGCACATTGTCAAAATATGGCATGCTGAGTTTTTTCGGCACGGTATCAGTCAATGCGCCGGCCAACAAGCCGGCCATGCCCCGCGCATATAGCGCATCCGCCGCTTCGAACACCGGTTTGCCGTTGACGTAAGCAGTGATGGCCGAACCGTTGAAGCGCAGCTTCAGCTTGAGCCACTGGCCCGCTGAGATGCCCGGCAGACGGGCGCTGGCGAGGACTTTTTCGCCCCCTTCGCCAGCATCGTTTTGCTGCCGGATCAGCGCCTGCTGCTCGGCGTCGCCAACCAGCGCCTTCTTGTCCGCCTTGCCGCGCACCACCACCAGGCGCGCCTGGCCGCTGTCGTCGATTTGCAGGAAATAACCCTTGGGGATAATGCCGTAGCCGGTACCCACGTGGTTGATCCTGCCCATCACGCCGGCCATATCGCCCGGATTCAGGTACACGTCGGCGCTGATTTCGTAATCCTGCCACTGATCATCGCCAATGATGGTGTACTGGTGCCAGTCCGGCGCCCATGAAATCGTGGGGACTGGCGCGCTCTGATGCAGGCAACGGCTGCTCACGCCGGGGCAGTCCGCCAGCTCGAAAGCGCCGGCAATGTCGGCGAAATAATGCGGCAGGTAACCCCACTGTTTCGGCTGCTGGTACTGTTCGAAGGTTTCGTAATACGGGAAGGGAAAGGCGCTCAATGCCGGCACGGCGTCGAACGATCCCTTGCGCTGCCCTTCCGTGGTGGTCAGCGAATACACGGCGTCCGGCTCCAGCGTCAGCATGACCGCGCCGCCATCCGGCGCCAGGTCCGCCTGGCGCATGAACTGTTGCTGTGCCGTGCTGCGCCACACCGCCAATTTTTTGCCGGACAGGCCGCCCGCGTTTTCAAAGCGCACGCGCTGTGGCGCTTTCGCACCCTTGGTTTCAATAATGATGCTGTAATCGCTGCGCGGCGACTTCAAGGTCACATAGGTGCCGCCGCCCGCCAGGTCGCCGCTGCCGCCGCTGATGTACGTCCAGCCGGCTTCCGTGAACTGGCCATAATGCGCATACCCCCACAGCGAAGGATTGATGACGTAATGCCCGCTCCAGGGCCAGTTGGCGCGCACGGCGGCTTCTTTTTCGCCGGAATAGCTTTCCATGGTGTACAGGCCCGCAATGCCATACCAGTTGACCACCTTGGTCACACCGCTGCGGATGTAATTTTCATTGAACGCCTGCACAATGCTGATCAAGCCATCGTAGCCGGCTTTATACACATGGCCTTCGGTATTCCACAGCGGCTTGCCCATCTTTGCCGCCTTTTCCCGGATCGCGGCAGGCACCGCGTATTCCGGCGCGTTGATGTGGGCGCCGATGACGCCGAGCGCATCGCGCAATGCCGGGTCGGTCATCATGTCGTCCACGAAACGAAGCTTCCAGTCATTGGGCCAGTTGTCGAACCCGTGCAACTTGACGTCTTGAAAACCGTTGCTATCGAGCGCGCCGCGCAGCGCTTTGGCGAAGGCGTAGTTCACGCCTTTTTCATTACGCATGCCCAGCGCCTCCATGCGCAAGCCATGCACGTCACGCAAGCCTTGCAGCCAGCTCACATAGTAGTCGACGGTGTCCTGGGAAAAGAAATGCGGGTTGTCGGAATACTCGGTGCCGGCAAACAATCCGCCCTTGTCGCCCAGCCAGCCCGGAGCGCTCCAGGCCGCGCCATCCAGCGTCAGCGCCGGGTTGCGCTGGCGCGCTTCCCGCATCAGCCACCACGTGTAGCCGCGCGAATAATTCAAGTCGCCGCGCGCATGGGCATGACTGGGCATGGAGCCCTGTGTGGCATTGCCGTCGCCGGGCACTTCCACGTACAGCGCGCTGACCGACGCGCCGAATTTCGGCTTGTATAGCAAATCGAGGATCTGGCGGCGCTGCGCTTGCGGATAATCCTTCAGCAACACGGACGTGCCGCCACCGCCATCGACCACGCCGATGCCGTCGAACCGCTTGCCGCCGGCGTTGCCGTTGAGGACCACCCGCTGCACATCGGCGCCCTGGGCAAATGATGGCGGGATGGAAAACACAGCGGACAGCGCGGCCGCCAATACCGTGGCGCTGAATGAGCGGGGCAATGTGAACAAAGCGGGTCTCCTGCTATTAATGGGATGCGTACGGCGTTGTCGATACCTCGCCACGCCTGCATGCTAACCAAACCCGCCAGCGCCCATCTATGCAATTTCATGGCGGGCTTATGCTGTTTTCCTATAACTAATGTTTTAGTGCATCAAAACAGCGATGCCACCTCGATGTCTGGGTAAAATATTAGTGCAGCACATTACTGACTGGAGATCACATCTTGGCAAACCGAAGAGACGCATTGAAATCGCTGGGAATTGCCCCCCTGGCGCTGGGCGCACCGGCCGCGGCGCACGCCGGTACGCCTGCCCATCCGACGCCGGGCGCGACTTGGCGCGCGGGGCTGGAAGGCCAGCGCAAAGCCGACCTGGGCAACGGGACCTTCCTCAACCCCATCCTGGCCGGCGACCATCCCGACCCGTCGATCCTGAAGGACGGAGCGGATTATTATCTGACCTATTCGACATTCGACGCCTATCCGGGGTTGCTGATCTGGCATAGCCGCGACCTGGTCAACTGGAAGCCTGTCGGCCCGGCGCTGGTGAAAAATATCGGATCGGTGTGGGCGCCGGAACTGTGCAAGCATCAGGGCCGCTACTATATTTACATCCCCACCCGCAAGTCCGCCGCGGCCGGCTCCCGCAACACGTCATGGGTGATCTGGGCGGACCGGATCGAGGGTCCGTGGTCGGCCCCGGTGGACCTGGACCTGCCCAACCATATCGATCCCGGACATGCCGTCGGCGAAGACGGCTCGCGCTGGCTGTTCCTGTCCGACGGCGATCGCGTCAGGCTGTCCGACGACGGCCTGAGCACTGTCGGCAAGCCGGAACACATTTATGATCCGTGGCGCTACCCGGACGACTGGGACTGCGAAGCGTTTTCCCCGGAGGGTCCGAAGATCACTCGCCATGGCGGCTATTTCTACATGATCCTCGCGATCGGCGGCACCGCCGGCCCGCCCACAGGACACATGGTGATCGCGGCCCGCTCGCGTTCCATTCACGGTCCATGGCAACACCACCCGCGCAATCCGCTGGTGCGCACCGGTTCCGCGCAGGAACGCTGGTGGTCCAGGGGCCACGCCACCCTGGTCGAAGGTCCGGGCGGGGACTGGTGGTCGGTGTACCACGGCTACGAAAACGGTTTCTGGACCCTCGGACGCCAAACCCTGCTGGCGCCCGTGTCCTGGACCGGCGATCACTGGCTCGAATTCGGCGGCGGCGACTTGTCGCGCCCCCTGCCGAAACCGAGGGGCGGACAAGCCGGTCCCCACGGCCTGGCGCTGTCGGATGACTTCAGCACGGACAAGCACGGCATTCAATGGAGTTTCTTTAATCCGGCGCCCGATGAAGCATTGCGGCTGCGGCGCGCCGACGGGACATTGCATCTGGCGGCGCGCGGCGCGGCGCCCTCAACTTCGTCACCGCTGCTGTTGATGGCGGGCGACCAGGATTACGAATTCGAATGCGAAATCGACGTGGAACCGGGCGCGCGCGCCGGCCTGGTGCTGTTCTATGACAGTTCCCTGTATTGTGGCGTGAGCTTCGATGCGGAAACCATCGTCACCCACAAGTACGGGATCGAGCACAGCCGGTACCGCAATCCGCTCGGACGGCGCCTGTTCATCCGCATGCGCAACATGCGTCACATCGTGCGGGTCCATCTGTCGGCCGATGGCAAGGATTGGAAGCGCTTCGAACGGACGTTCGAGGTCTCCGGCTATCACCATAACGTGCGCGGTGGATTCCTCGCGCTGAGGCCCGGCATCTTCGTCGCGGGCAAAGGCGAAGCACACATCCGCGGTTTCAGGTACCGGGTGCCGCAAAGCTGAGCGGCGCTGCGCGCGGCGGCCGGCAACGCACCGGCCGCCGCCTGGTCAGGCTTAGTTAAACACGGCAACGAAGCCGCCGTGCGGCTTCAAGGTGATGGCGGCTTTGCCCGCCAATAATTCCGCCTGTGAAAATTCCCGTTCGCCGGCGCCATCGGTGATCAGCACGCCTTTGCGCTTGCCCATAAAGGACAGATCCAACGTCACCGTGCGCTCGGCCGGGTCGGCATTCAGGCCGGCGACGTACCAGCGCCGGCCCGCCTTGCGCGCGATGGCGACATGGCTGCCCGGATAGCCCGCCAGGAAGCGGCTGTCATCCCAGCTCGCCGGCAAGTCGCGCAGGAACGTTTTCACATAGGCGGGGACCGTCGCCATGCCCTCCGGGATTTCCGCATAGTGCTGTATCCCGGACAGGAACAGCACCGACTCGGCCAGCTCGAAGCCGTTGCGGGTGCCGCGCTTGCTGTTCGGCCTGTCCGCGAACACCATCGGCGTGAAATCCATCGGGTCGAACAAGTTGCGGGTGAACGGCACGGTGGCGGCATGGCGCGCCACCTTGTCCTGGTCTGGCTCGAAGATGACGAACTCGAAGCCGCGGATGGCCTCCGCCGTCATCAGGTTCGGGTAAGTGCGCTGCCAGCCGCGCGGCAAGGTCGCGCCGTGGAAGTTGACCAGTATGCCCGCGTCGGCGGCATCTTTCAGGATGTCGACGTAATACTGGATCATCGACTGGCCATCGCCGCCAAAGAAATCGATCTTGACGCCTTTCACCCCCATCCCGCTCAGGCGCGCGAATTCCCTCACGCGCTTTTCACGCGTCAGCAGGGCGTCGCGCGGGGTCATGGGCGTGTCGTTCCAGGCGCCCGCCGAGTTGTACCAGAGGATCAGGCCGATTCCCTTGCCGGCCCCATAGCGCGCCAGTTCCCTGATCTTGTCGTCGCCTATTTTCTCGTCCCAGCCGGCGTCGATCAGGGTGTAATCCCACCGCATGTCGGCCGCATAGTCGATGAACTTCTTTTGCACGTCAAACACGGTGTAGTCGTCCTTCAGAATCGCCCAACTCCACGACGCACGGCCCGGCCGCACCAGCTTCCGGTCAAACCGGATGGCCGGCGCGGCGAGGTCGCTGCCCAGGGTCGAATCCATCACGGTCCGCAGGCTGCCCACGGCCAGTACGCGCCAGGGCGTGACCATGGCGCCGGTGGTCTCGGCCAGCAGCTTGCCGTTGCTGAACACTTCACGCGGGTCCGGCAACCCGATACGGTAGACGCCGTTCGGCGACAGGGTATCGAGCCGCGATGCATGGAAACTGCCATCCATGCCCGCTTCGGTCAGCGCCACCCAGGTATCGCCGCTCTTGAACAGCGCCGGAAATACCCACCCGGCGTTGAGCGGCGCCGGCATGCCGACCGGGATATCGTGCGTGTAATGCTCCTCGTAGGAGGGGTTGGTCCCCTTCCAGCCGGTCTTCGCGACCGACATCGGCTGCAGGAAAGCGCGTGCTTGCGGCAAGAAAGCGAAACCGGTGGTCTCGTTGACGAACGTCTTGGTGGCGATCGACGGATCGGCCACCACGTAGCGGAACGCCAGGCCGTCGTCCGACACGCGGAATGCCACGTCCATCCGCTGCCCGGCGGCGTTGCTCACCGAGTAGACTTGCTCGTTGGCACGGTAGTGGATCTGGCGGCGCTTCCCGACCGCCATGCGGTAATCCTCGGAAAGTGCTTTTACCGGCGTGGTCTTCACCAATGTCAGCTCGCGCGAGAAATCGGCGCCGGCCAGTTGCAGGCCAAGCGGCGACGGCCGCAGCACCGGCTGGCCGTTGCGCGTGACGGCATAGGTCAGCATGTGGTCCGGCCCGACCGCCAATGTGACATCGAGCTCTTTATTGGGGCTTTGCAAGGCGTGCGCGGCGCCACTGGCCAGGGTCGCGATCCATAGTGCGGCGATATTCGTTCGTTTCATATTCAGTGATTCTTAAAAAAGTAAATGGGGTATGCTGGCGATCTTCATTCCCATCCCTGGAAGTTACCTTGGTAAAGCGCGGGTATATAGCCGACCACGGAACGCCCCGGATTGCTGAAGGTCAGCGGTACACTGATGGTGGCGCCGGCGCCCAATGCGCCGGACAGCGTGACATATGGCGCGCCGCCGTCGACGCCGCTGGCGTTGTCCAGCGTGAGGCCTGCGGACAAGCCGTTCAGCTTGAGCCGCAGCGGACCAGCCAGCGCGGCGCCGGTGAGATTGGTCACCGTGACGCTGCCGGCATATTTGCCGGTGGCGCGGTTCAGGGTGGCGCCTTGCTGCGTCAGCTTCACGCCCGCGCCCAGGTCCAGCGGGCCGATATTCACGGCCAGCGAGCGGGCCGGTTCCACGTTGCCGGCCTGGTCCACGCTCCAGTAGGACACACTGTGGACGCCCCTGGTGCTCAACGCGACCGTGTTGCCAGTCTGCCGCGCGCCGCCGTCCACCGTGTAATAGGTGGCGACAGCGGGCGAACCGGCATCGGCCGCGACGGCCAGTCCCAGCGAGACATCGCCCGTATACCAGCCATTCACCGGTGCGGCCGGGTTGACGGTTACACTGGTGAGCGGCGCGCTGCGATCGATCGTGAGCGTGGCGTTTTTCGCCGCCTCGACATTGCCCGCCTTGTCCACGCTCCAGAACTGCAGCGCATACGTGCCATCCGCCGTGAACAGCGCGGCATTGCCGGTTTGCTGGGCGCCGCCGTTGACCTTGAAGTAAGTCGCCGCCACGCCGGAACTGTTGTCGGTGGCACTGAAGGTCACGGTGGTGTCCTGGCTCACCGGCGTGGCCGGCGTGTTACTGGTGGTAACCGGCGGCGTTGCATCCGCGGCCTGCACGGTCCCGTGCAAGCGCAGTTCGGACAGGTTGCCGTACCAGGTGTTGCCGTTATATACGCGGAGATAGCGGTAAGGCACGCCGCTGGAAGCCGGCAGGGTTTGCCACTCCGCCGTCGCGGCCGCTCCCGGCGTCAGGCTGGTCCAAGTAACATTGTCATTCGATCCCTGCACCACCGTGCCTTTGGCCCTGGCGGTCTGGTCTTGCCGCGCCGTCAGCTCCACTTTGGTCAGCGTGGCCTGGTTGCCCGCCTTGAAGTCGAATGTAATATAGGCGGCGGTGCCGGAATTATTGGCGCCGGTGCGGTAGTCCGTGCTCGATCCCAGGTTGCCGTCAAACAGCGCATTCGTTATCGACAGCGTGGACGCCGCCGTCCGGTTGACGGTGGAATCGATCAGGGTGGCGATACTGGTCACGTTCTTGATCACGTCCGCCTCGTCCACCAGGGTCAGGCCGGTGCCATCGGTGGTCGCGGTGCCCGGGTAGCCGTCCTTGCCGCTCTGCGTCTTATAGTTGATGGCGAACGTCACCGCGCCAGCTGCCGTACCTTGCGGCAGGATGGCCGTGGCCGTGAAGTTGACGTTGTCGGTGGTTGCCACCGTGGCCGGCACGCCCTGGATCGTGGCGCTGACATTGTTGATGGCTTCCTTGGCCGTGAACGCCACCTTGACCGCGTTGCCCGGCACGATGCGGGTGCGCAGCGCCTGGGCGGAGCTGAGCGACGCCGTTGCGATCATGTTCACCGACTCCACCGCGCCATACATGCGCAGCTCGGCCATATTGCCGTACCAAGCATTGCCGTTGGTCACACGGATATAGCGGTATGGCGTGGTGCTGCTGATCTTCAGCGTCTGCCAGTCCGACGAGCCCGCTGCGCCCGGAGAAATCGACGTCCACGTCACATTGTCGTTCGAGCCCTGCACCACGGTGCCGCCGATGCGCGACGCATACTGGTCTTGCCGCCCGATCATTTCCACCCGGGACAGCGTCGCCAACCCGCCACCTTTAAAGTCGAACTTGATCCAGCCGCCATTGCCCGAACCATTGACGCGGAAATCCGTGTAGGTCGCCAGGTTACTGTCGAGCAGCGCGTTGGCCTGCGCCAGCACGTCGGTCTGGTTCCTGCCGCTGGAATCGCTCAGCGCCGTCAGGCCGATCGGGTTGATCAGGCCGGCCTGGTCGGAAATGAACAGCGACGAACCGTCGGTGGTGAACAGGGTCGGTTCGGCATCAACCCCTGCCTGCGTCTTGTAGTTGATGACGAATTTGACGTTGCCGGCCGGCGCGCCGGCATTCGCGACCCAGGTGGCCGTCCAATTCAGGTTATCGGTGGTGGTGACCGTGGCTGGCTGGCCTTGCACCGTCACATTGACGTTGTTGACGGCTTCCCTGGTCTGGAATGCCAGCTTGACCGTATTGCCCGGAACGATACGCTTCTTGATGCTTTGTTCTGAGCTCATCGACACCGCCGCGATCTGGTTGACGGTTTCATAGCGGGTACCGAAGATACGGAATTCGCCCACTTCAAGGATGGAGTAGGTCGGGCGCACCATTTGCAGTTTGAAGAAGCGGAAGCGCTGGTTCTTCAATGCGTCCATCACCTGCAAGGTTTGCATGTCGTCCGAGACGACGGTCAGGCCGGTCGTCAGCTGGGTCCAGTTTTCACTGTCATTGGAACCGAACATCGCCACGCCGCCGATCCGTTCCGGGAAACTGGCGCGTACCTGCATCTGGAACTGTGACGCTTGAGCCTTGAAGTCCGGGCCGAAGTCCATGATATGCGCCAGGTTGGGGGCATAGGTGCCGGGGGCGGTCGACCACGTGGTTGCCGTGTTGTCGAGCAGCCTGGGCACGGCCGTGCCGAAGGTGGACGACACGAACATGTTTACGTAATTCACGCTGCCGTCAGCCAGCAATGGCGTTAATTCCTGCAAGCCCTTGACGGCCGCGTCCAGCGTGGCCAGTTTTTGCAGGAACACCGTGTCGCTGGCGCTGCCGGCCGCACTGGTGGTATCGGCATACACGGCGTTATATGCATTCTGGGTCGACGTCACGTACAGCGTATTGGGTCGATAGGTGGCGATGACGGCGCCGATCGCGCCTTGCCGGTCGCCGGCCACGGTGATTTTCACGACTTTGCTGGTCACCGTGGCGCCGTCCGACGTGGTGACGACAAAGGAATACACCCCGGCCTGCGTGGGTGTCCACGAAAACGCGCCGGTAACGGTATCGAAGCTGGCGCCGGCCGGTAAGTTGTCGGCCTGGTAAGTGAGGGTGTCTCCGGCGCCGGCGTCGGCGGCGGCAAAACTGCGGGTGACCGCCGCACCGGAGCCGGCATAGGTGACCAGGCTCACGTCCATTGCGCCGTCCGTAAACACCGGCGCGGTCAGGTTGGCGCCCTGTACGTTGATATGGTCGATGTCGACTTGCGCTCCGGCGCCGCGCACCGTCAGGAACAGCATGTCGCCCAGGCTGTGGAATGCATCCAGCGCCACGCTGACATAGCGCCACAGGCCCTGGGTATCGGGCAGCGCGATGCTGTCGTCGAACGCTTCCAGCGTCGCCACGCCATTGGTGCGGATGCGGAACGCGATGTTTTTCGAGCCGTTGCCATAGCCGGCCACGGCCAGCCGGGTGCCGGCCGAGGTGGTCGGGATACGGATGAACGACGCGGTGTCATCCTGCATCGTGCCCGCCTCGCCTTCCAGCACCGTGTAACGGTCCTCTACTTCGCGGTAAGGTTCAACGATGGGTTTCTTCAACAGTTGCCCGCCTTCGCTTTCCGCCGCGGCGGGAATGAATAGCCAGTAATCCCCGCCGCCATCGACGCCATCCCAGTTGTAGCTGGTGCGCGCCGCGAACATGCGGCTGAAATACGGGGCGCGTTGCTCGATATCGACGCCCTTGACGTACTTGTAGTAATAGTAAGGTTCCCATGTGCCGGAACTCAGGCGTCCCCGGTAGGCGGGCGCGATTTCCCGGTACACGATAGTGGGCGTGCCATTGGCATCGGTATGCGAAGCGGTCGGCGTCCACGGCGTCTCGTTGCCCAGCATGTAGCGCGCGAAGTAATCGGCCGCGTCGAGGATGCGGTCGTTGAGGAATTCATACGGCCCCACCGCGTCGGGTGCGCTGGATGCCGTGCCGTCCACCGGATCGACCTTGGTGCCCTGTGCGTTGAGCAGACGGGCCAGGATGCCGGCATTGGTGATGTCGCCGCCACCGTGCGCCTGGTCGCGCCCCATTTCCACGTGCTGCACCATCGGTGTCACGGCTGCGCCGGTCAAATCGTTCTTATCGACCAGGCGGAACAATGGCTTGATGGCGCCATTCTGGCCCTGGTCCTCAGCGGTCCGGTTGACCGTGAACCATTCCACCCCTTCGTTATAGCGGGCCCGGTTGCCCGTGAAAATATACCCGGACATGGCGCCCAGCAGCGGATACAGGTGCTGATTCATGAAGCGCCAATTGGTGTGCTGGAAGGTTTCAATGACCGGTGTAATCAGGTTGTTGCTGAAATTCGCCGTATCCTGCGCCGACCACTCCAGCGCGGGGGTCTGGCAACTGGTGTAGCGCAGGATCTCCGCAGCCGCCACCATGCGCGACAAGGGAATGCCGGTGTGGATGTGCGCATCGTTGAAATACGCGTATTTCGAAGGATCCATTTGCCCCCAGATGCGGATAATGCCCATCGCGTTGGCGCGATAGACTTCATCGCCAGTGATGTAATACAGCAGCGCCTGGGTATAGGCCTTCAGGCCGTCCGCGATGAATTTCGAATTGAAGCTCTGGCTACTGAACGCCAGGCTGCCCGGCCTGGTCGGGTCCGAACCTGCGTTGCTGGAACCAACATTGCGCGCCGCGTTGGCCGACAGCAGCATGGCATTGAAATGCGTATTCCACGGTTCTTTTTGCGCCAGCACCTGGGTGCGCACGTTCTCCAGCATTTCCCTGGTCAAGCCAACGCCCGGGTGCGTAAAGCCGTTCGCGTCAATGGTTTCATGGATGGCTGGCTGATAGGCGGTCGCCAGGGTCACGATGGAGTCGGCGGCCTGCGCCGGCAACGGTATCAGCGCGGTGGCCAAGCCCCATGCGGCTAGCGCCGCGGCGACGCTCGCCGCCAGCCGTTTGGTTTGATTTTTATTCATTTGTGGTCTCCATTGTGTGGGCGATGATTCCAACGTGAAATTTGCATCAGCGAAGCCATGCTAGCATATGCACTAAAACATTAGTTATCGATATCTGATATCGATAACTAATGTTTTAGTGCAACTTCGATATAAGGGAATGCCTGTCCCGGCCCAACGCGCTAAAATATCACCTCGATACCACCAATGAGCACCATGGATTTGTCACTTCTTGAAGGAACGTTTGATCTTGCGAAAGGACCTTCCGCGTCGACGCAGATCTATGACTACCTGCGAGCAAAAATCGTGTCGCTGGAATTCACGCCGGGCACGGTATTGCCCCGGCCCGAACTGGCGCGCTTTTTCAACGTTTCCGTAACACCGGTGCGCGATGCGCTATTGCGCCTGGAAGAGGAAGGCCTGGTCGACATTTTTCCGCAACATGCCACCCGGGTACGCGAAGTCGACCTTGATTCCGCCCGCCACGCGCAGTTCCTGCGCCTGGCACTGGAACTCGAGGTGGCCAGGACGCTGGCCAGCCAAGAGGACAGCAGCGTGCCGGCACGCCTGCGGCAACTGGTGGAGACGCAAAGAAGTTGCTGGGCGCGGAAAGACGTCGAGGGGTTTATCGCTGCCGACCAGGAATTCCACCGGCACCTGTTCACCGCGGCCAACGCGGAGCGGCTGTGGCATACGTTGCGTGCCCGCAGCGGCAACATGGACCGCTTACGCCGCTTGCACCTGCCGCTCAACAACAAAGCCGAGTCGGTGCTGCGGCAGCACGCCGAGCTGGTGGACGCCATCGAGCAGCGCGATCCCGCCCTGGCGGAAGACCGTGTCCGCCGCCATCTGGGCGGGACGCTGTCGCAACTCAACGACTTGCGGAACACTTATCCGCAGTATCTGAAGGAATAACCCGTGGCTTTCGGCCCCTTCCCCGTTCCATTCAAGCTCGACCGCACACGGACCGCGTCCGCCCAGGCATACGACCACCTGAGGGAACTGATCACGACCATGATGCTGGCCCCCGGCGCGCCCCTGGACCGGGGCGCGCTGGAGGAATATTTCAAACTGTCTTCCACGCCGGTACGCGACGCCCTGACCCGCCTGCGCGACGAAAACCTGGTGGACATTTACCCCCAGCACGCGACCATCGTGCGCGCCATCGATATCACGTCGCTCAACGACGCGCACTTGCTGCGCCTGTCGCTCGAACTGGAAGTGGCCGCCACGCTGGCGCGGCAGCGCGACGCGGCGCTGGTCCATACACTGGAAGGCCTGGTGTCCCAGCAGGCGTTTGCGCTGTCACGCCAGGATTACGACGGCTTCGTGCGCCTGGACATGGCGTTCCATCGGCACATGTTCAGCGCGGCCCAGGTCGAAGCGTTGTGGCACTTCGTGCGCGGCATGAGCGGCAACCTCGACCGCCTGAAGCGATTACACGTGCCGCTGGCCGACAAGGGCAAGCTGGTGCTGGCCGACCACGCCGCCATCGTCGGCGCCATCGCCAGCGGTGACGAAGCAATGGCGCAAGCCAGCGTCAGGGAACATTTGTCCGGTACCCTGGCGCAATTGGAAACGCTGAAGGCGCGCTATCCCGGCTACTTCTTTGCAGCAAAATGATGCGCGCCATGACCGTCCGGCACACTGCGGGCCCGGTCGATTAATCGCCCCGCGGCCGCTCGGCGCTCCTGGCGGGACTGGCGGGGACCGCAAACTGCTCCAGCGCCATCGGACGGGCCGGGTCGACCGCGCCCAGGTCGGCGCTCAGGTACTGTGCGGCCGGCAAGCCGGTTTCGCGCAAGCCCTGCGCCACCAGGCGGGCCAATATATAGGCCCCGTACGCATTATGGTGGGTATTGTCGATCTGCTTGCCGGGCGGCGCCGCGAACAGCGCTTCGGACGCCCGGGCCCCCATTGCCTTGTACAACTGCCGGCTCATCGCGTGCAAATCAATCAACGGGACATGCATTTCCTGTGCGGTCTGCCGCACGGCATCCGCGTAATCGTTGAGCGTGGTGCTCATGTTGCCTTGCGCATCAAAGCGGCGGCGCTCCACCGACGTCACGAGAACCGGCACGCCACCGGCCGCGCGCACCATGTCCACATGGGTTTTCAATTCATGTTTATATGTCGTGAAGGGCGCGCTGACGCCGTCGAACAACTGCTTCTGATCATTGTGGCCAAACTGGATCAATACCAGATCGCCCGGATTGAGCAGGGAAACCACCTTGTCGATGCGTCGCCGCGACAGCGATGCGCGCAAACTCTCTCCCGATTCCGCATGGTTGGCCACGGCGATGCCCTGCCTGAAAAAGCGCGGCAACATTTGTCCCCAACTGGCGTACGGTTCGTCGGCCTGGTCCGCCACGGTGGAATCGCCCAGCAAGAACACGGTGGGCACTGCGACCGGCACCACCTCGATGGTGCGCACGCCGCCGCTTTCCGCATGGATTTCCAATGTCAGCCGGTTATCCCAGGCCGCCGCCTCGCCCTGGGTTTCACGGGGAAGCAAGTCGACCTTGCCTTCGGCCATGCCGTTCTTCGCGGCGATGGCGGGGTTGCGCAGATTGACCGTGAAGCGGCGCGCGGCGGCATTGGCCGGCGTGTGATGCCCCGTGTCGCCCTGCTCCACCATCAGGCGCCGCAATTCAGCCTTGACGGTGGCGCGGGCGGCAACTTTCGCGTTTTGGAAGGTGATCACGACATCGTAATTGCCTTCCGTCAGCGCGGCGGAAAACTGCCATGGCTTGCCGCTCCACGGCGACGTGCCGTTGTCGAAGCCATATCCGCGCGCCGGCTGGTACGCCGTGCCCGCCTCCACGGCGACGCCGCCCGCCGCCGCGGAAGGGGTGAAGTGGAACACCGTGGGCGGCGCGGCCGCCCGGGCGGGCCATGCAACGAGGCCGAGCAGCGCAAGCGCCAGCGTAAATGGTTTCACTGCCATAATGCTTCCTCTCCCGCCGCCGGCGACAAGGGCTTGCCATAGTATTGCGGCGCGCCGTCAAAGGCGACCTCGATGCGGTCCAGGATGACGCCAGGATCGAGCGCCACCACTGTCAGGCGATGACGGCCAGGCGCCAGCGCGCGCAATTCATGCACCCGCACGGCGCTATTGGACAAGGTGTTTTGCTTCCACTCGTCGCTGCGGCCAAACGTTTCAAAATCCAGCAATTGCCAGGGACCGCCATCGAGGCTGTAGGCCAGGCGCACGCCATTGGCCGACGTCAGCGCGTGGGCCGGCACCGTCACGAACTTGAGCCGCGCCGCGCTTGCCGTATGACTGACGAAATCGTATTCGAGCGGCGGGCGGGCGCCGGCGGCGTCCAGCGCCACCGATGCTTGCGCGAAGTCCGAGCGCATGCTGGCGCCGTAACTGCCCAGACCAGGCAACATGGTCCACCCCGCCGCCGCCTTCGCGCCAGCCGATGGCAGCGCGATGATACGGTCATGTTCGGTCGGCAGCGGTTCGCCGGCGCCCGGGGCCAGCACGAGATTAGCCGCTACCCGCGCCTCGCCGCACGCCAATTCCAGCCGCCCGCGCTGGCCCTTGCCATCGTAGCGCACCTGGATGCGCTGCTCGTATCCGTTATCGGCATCGAGCTCGCCGTCGGCCGGCGTCAAGGCATAGCCAGCCGGCATTGCCATGGCGCGCCAGCGCAGCGTGCCCGCCCCATAGTTGACCAGTGTCAGCGTCCTGGTCTCGGCCCTGCCGGCAGTAAACACCAGGCGGTCGGCCCCGCCCGGCAACGCTGCGGGGTACGCCACCGCGCAATCCTGGCGGGCCGGTTTGCCATAGCTGGCGAAGACGGGAGGAGCGAACACGGGCAGGCGGCGTGGCGCGGCATCCATCATGCCCTGCCATTTGCCCTGGTTATAGGTCCGGGTATCGTCATCGATGGCGCGCTGGGCGCGCTCGGCCTGGCGGGCATAGTGCTCCGCCGCCGGCCGGCCTTCGCGCGCCAGTTGGGCCGCCAGCTCTTGCTTCAGGATGCGGGAATTCAAATTGGCGCTGGCGCGCACCGGGTACAGCACCAGCTGGAAATAAGCGTCGCGCTGCGTCGCGGGCAATACCCTGTGGACGGCCTCCGCGCGCCGTACCAGCGCGGCATAACGCGCCAGCCGCTGCTCGGCCTCTTCGCCGCCGGAACGCAGGTAATCCGTCTGGCGGGTCACGGTGACCGGTTCCACCTGGCTGAAGCCCATGAATTCGGGCCGCCGCTCCCACGCCAGCTGGTAATAGCCCAGCATGATGGCCGCGATCTCTTCCGCGTGCCCCGCTTCGAATTGCCGCGACAGCCATCGCACCAGGTGCTGCCGTGGGGACAGGGTCAATTGTTCCTGGTCGAACGCGATGTCGAGAAAATACTGCGTCAGGTACTCAAGCGGCTTGATATCGCCGACATTGGCGATCCACAGTTTGTTGGTCCCTGTCGCCACGGCCCGTTCCAGCTGGTCGCGGATCAACGCGGGATGGGTGGTGCCCAGCCATAGGTAGTCGTGCGGGCGGCCCCAGTACGACAAGTGGTAATACAGTCCGGTTCCGCCGGCGCGCCCGGCCTCCTGCGGGGTGCTCAACTGGTGCATATAGCCATAGTTATCATCCGGCCAGACCAGGGTGATGTCGTCCGGGACTTGCAGGCCGGCCTTGTATATGTCGAGCACTTCCTTGTATAAGGTCAGCGCCTGCGGGATGCGCGAGGCGGGCTTGCCTTGCGCCGCGCTCAGCAACCCGCGCTGGAGATCGATCACGGCCGCCGTGCCTGTGACCTGCCTGGCCACCGTGTCCGCGCCTTCCATGGCGCTGTCATGCACGCCACGGATGCCGACCGAATACATGTTGTCAAATCCTTTGACCTGGTTGACCCGCTGGGCCCAATAGCGCACCAGCGCATCGCGGTTGGTGAAGAAATTGAAGTCGCCCTGCTGCTTGTCCCACTCGCGCACATTGTTGCGCATCATGGGCTCCGCATGCGACGTGCCTACCACAATGGCGTAGTCGCGCGCCATCTGCGCGTTGCCCGGGATTTGATAGAACGGCTTGGTGGATTCATGCATCGCGGGCCAGATGACGTTGGCTTTCAGGCGCCACAGCAATTCGAAGATCCGCCCATAGGTCGCCGGTCCGATATCGTTCGCCGGGTCGCGCCGCGCGGCCCAGGGTTGCAGGCCCCAGTCTTCGTCATTCAAGAACACGCCGCGATATTGAACCGAGGGACTGCGGGAGGCTAGCGGTTCGTCCGCCGCCTCGATGCGCTGGCGCCGCACCGGATGCACATCGGCCCACCACTCCCAGGCGGAGACACCGATTTCACGCGTCAGGTCGATGACGCCATACACCGCGCCGCGCGTATCGGCGCCGGCAATCAGCATGATCTGGCGGCCCGCATCACGGCGTGATTGAAACACCACCCGCTGATATCGCTCCCACTTCCCCTTCAGCGTGGCGAGGTCGATGCCCTCGTCCTGCGCGATACCCCGGACCAGCGCGCTGTCATGGCGGCCGATGACAACACAGCGCCGCCCGCATGCGTCGATGCGGCTGCTGGTGGCCGGATCGACGCCGCTGACCGCGCCGACATCGCGCCGCAACAAATCCGCGGCCAACCGCATGGTGGCGTCGTCTTCATAAACAATCGTCGCGCTTCCCGCCGGGCCGGCCAGTTCGAAACCGGCATGGCAGGCCGGCACGCAGGCTAACCACCCCAACAGCAGGGTGGCGCGGCGTAATGTGCGGCTGATCATGGCCGGCCCGCCAGGCTGGGCCGCTTGGGGTGGTAGGTCCACCCAGGCGCCAGGTAACGCATGGCGACCGCGTCATCGCGGGCGGTGCCGGCGACTTTCTTATACAGCGCGTGCGCCGCGCCAATGCGGTCAAAGTCCGGCGTCACCCCCAGGCCCGGCGCCCGCGGCACCGCCACTTCGCCACCGGTGATTCTCAACGGTTCCCGGGTCAGGCGTTCCCGCCCTTCCTGCCAGATCCAGTGGGTATCGATGGCGGTAATCTCACCCGGTGCAGCCGCCGCCGCATGGGTAAACATCGCCAGCGACACGTCGAAATGGTTATTCGAATGCGAGCCCCACGTCATGCCCCAGTCGGCGCACAGCTGCGCCAGGCGCACGGAGCCCTGCATGGTCCAGAAGTGCGGGTCCGCCAACGGAATATCGACCGCCCCCAGCAGGTGGGAGTGCGCCATTTGGCGCCAGTCGGTGGCGACCATGTTGGTGGCCGTGCGTATCCCGGTGGCCCGCTTGAACTCCGCCATGGTTTCGCGGCCGGAGTAGCCGTGCTCCGGGCCGCACGGGTCTTCCGCGTAGGCCAGCAAGTGGGCGTTGCCCTTGCAGACGGCAATCGCTTCGGCCAGCGGCCACGCCCCGTTCGGGTCCAGGGTCACGCGCGCTTCCGGGAAGCGGGCCTTGATGGCCGCCACCGCCGCCATTTCCTCGGCGCCGCGCATCACGCCGCCCTTCAGTTTGAAATCGCGGAAACCGTATTGGTCAACGGTCGCGGCAGCCAGGTCAGCGATGGCGTCCGGCGTCAGCGCTTCCTGGTGACGGCGCTGGTACCAGCCGTCTCCGGTCGACGCCAGGTACGGCAAGTCGGTCCGCCGGCGGTCGCCGATATAAAACAGATAGGCCAGCATCGGCACGCTGTCGCGCTGCCGGCCGTTGCCGAGCAGTTCGCATACCGGTACGCCCAGGTGCTGCCCCAGCAAATCCAGCAGGGCCGCCTCGACAGCGGTGACCACGTTCTCCAGGCGCAGGTTGATTTCATGCGGCTGCTTCAGCACCTCGGCCTCGGCGGCGGACGTCACCTGGTGCCGCTGCGCGCCGCCGCCAGGCGCAACGGCATGCCGCACGGTGTTGAGCGTGCCGTTGTAGCGGCCAATCTCGCTCCCCACCACCAGCGGAATCGATTGTTCCAGCACGCTGAATATGCCGGCGCCACCAGGAACTTCTCCCATCCCGATATGACCCGCATTGTCTTCCAGCAGCACCAGCGTGCGCGTGAAATACGGCGCGTGCGCGCCGCACAGGTTCAGCAGCATGCTATCGCATCCCGCCACCGGAATCACACGCATCGCGACAACGGTGGGCGTCCCCGTGTTGGCTACTCCAGTCATTATTTTTCCCACCCTTTTACCTGGCCAAGTAATGTTTTAGTACATCATGAAGGGTGTCATCATATCGAATTGGGCAGCGGCACAGCTATGCCATTTTGCTCAATGTTATGCATTATTGATATAGGCCGGCGCCTGCCGCCGGCCAGCCGTTATTCGCTGACTTCGACCACCCGCTCATTCAGCGGTTGCTCGGGACGCGCATTCATCTTGTAGAGTTTGCGGAAAGCAGCAAGCTGTTTTTTCGACAATTCAGCTGGATGTTTCAACACTTGCCACTGCACGCCGTCGCTGCAGGGCGGCGTAGTCAGCGACCCCATGAATTTGTAATACGCGCGCTTGGCCGGCAACACGTCGGCCGGGCTGAAACTGGCCAGCTGCAACGGCTTGCCCTCGGCCGGCAAGGCATTGAACACCGGCGCCAGCGTCTTGTTCTCGCGCCCTTGCTTGAACAGCACCGCAACCACCGACAGCTTGCCCTCGGCATTCTTGTGCACGAAGTGCGCCACCATCGGGTAATGCACGCCATTGATCTTTTCCTCGCTCGGCGTGTGGAAGTGGAATTGCAATAAATTCGTGGTCTGGTCGCCCACCTTCATGACACTACCGGCAGGCAGATTCACTTGCACCGTGTGGCCATTATTGATGACTTCAGCACTCCCGGCCACGTAATTGAGGTCCAGCGCAGCCAGCGGCGCTTTTTTTGCCTGGCTTTCCACAATGTTGATCGGCGACTGTTCCTTGCTCAGTTTGCAGGCGGCATTCGCCTGGTCCAGTTCGGCCCAGTGCGCCGGATCGGTCTTGCCTTCATAACTCCAGTGCGCCGCCGCGGCATGATCCGCAGCGCCGGCCGCGCTGGCGGCAATTACCAGCATGGCGCCGATAGTCGACTTAATTGTTTTCTTCATTGTTTCCTCATTTGAAAAAGGTTGTATTGCATGATTTCGTCAATATCCACCGTGCGGCAACGCCGCCACGGGTGCAGGAAGGGCAAGCGCCGCCACCTCGGCGCGTACTGGCGCGACAGCGCCCGCGCCCTTGAACTTGAATACGCTGACCACGTGCGCCAGCGTATCGGCCTGCTCTAGCAATGCCCCGGCCGCCGCCGCCGCTTCCTCGACCAGCGCGGCGTTTTGCTGAGTCACTTCATCCATTTGCGCCACCGCCTGATTGATTTGCTCGATGCCGGCGGTCTGCTCCTGGCTTGCGGCCGTGATTTCAGCCATGATGTCGGTCACACTCTGGATACTGGCCACCACGGCTTGCATGGTCGAGCCAGCCTGATCCACCAGTTTGGCGCCGGCGCCGACCTTGGCCACCGAATCGCCGATCAGCACCTTGATTTCCTTGGCCGCCGAGGCCGAACGTTGCGCCAGACTGCGCACCTCGCTGGCGACGACGGCAAAGCCGCGGCCCTGCTCGCCGGCGCGGGCGGCTTCGACAGCCGCGTTGAGCGCCAGGATATTGGTCTGGAACGCGATGCCGTCGATGACGCCGATGATGTCGACGATCTTGCTGGACGAGGCATTGATTGCCGCCATCGTATCGACCACTTGCGCCACCACCGTCCCACCCTGGATCGCCACCTCGGTGGCTGAAATCGCCAGTTGATTGGCCTGGCGGGCATTGTCCGCATTTTGCTTCACGGTGGCCGTCAATTCCTCCATCGACGAGGCGGTTTCTTCCAGCGAACCAGCCTGCTGTTCCGTGCGCGTTGACAGGTCAAGGTTGCCGCTGGCGATCTGGCTCGATGCGGTGGCGATCGTATCGGAGCCGCGGCGCACGTCGCCGACAATGCGGATCAGGTTATCATTCATTTCCTTCAACGCCGCCAGCAACTGGCCGGCTTCATCGCGGGAATCGACCGTGATCCGGCTCGACAAGTCGCCGCCGGCGACGGTTTGCGCAATGGTGACCGCCGCGCCGATCGGGCGGATGATCGACACCGTCATGTACCAGGCAACAAACGCACCCAACAGGATTGCCACAGCGCTGATAGCCAGCATGGCGTTGCGGGCGCGCAGGTAACTGTGTTCGGCTGCCTCCTGGTCCTTGCCGCTTTTAACTTCTTGCAGGTCGGCGAATTCCTCGATGTCCTTCTGCCATTGGCTGTTCACCGGCCCGGCCTGTTTCAGCAGGAATACCACCGCCTCATCTTTGCTGGTCTTGGCCATGTCGCTGAATTTATCGTTCATCGCCAGCGCCTCGGCCTGGCTGCGCTTGATCTTGGCAATGAATGCCCGGCCCGCTTCATCCAGTGGCATCTGTTCCAGCGCGCGCAATGCCGCGTTATATTGCTCACGAGCAACATCAATTTTCTTGCGCTCGGTTTGCGCGGCGCTGTCGTCCGACAGCAGCGCAATGCTGCGGATCACACGCGCCTCGATATGGGTCGACTTCGACAAGTCTTCCAGCAAGCTGATCTTACGGGCGTTAACGTCGACGATATGGTGCAGCTGCAGGTTGGTGCTGCTCATCCCATTGATCCCGACGCCCGCCACGATCGCCAGTAACAGCAATACGACACCAAACCCCATCCCCAGGCGTACACCTATTTTCAGGTTTTTCATTGTTGTTCTCCTCTATCCACAAAGTACAGCCACTCGCCATCATCTTTGTGTAGAACAACCTTAACGAAAACCGCATCGATGCATAATCAGCGAATCCCGATACCGCCATCAGGAAATCCTTACCGCGCCCCAGTACCGCTTGGCTGGAGTTCCAGTACCGTTACGGATTTGGCGGGGAACTCGGCGCGCAATTGCCCATCCACGATCGCCACGCCTTTCAGGGCAACGGGAACGAAGCGGTCCGCCGCATCGAAATCGTTGTGCGCATCCATGGCCCCCGCCGTCAGCACCTGCCCCGTCACACTGCGCGCGGTAAAGCCCTTCAGCCTGGCGGACACTTTGATGCTGTGGTGCGGATCCAGGTTGGCGACGGAAATGTGGATCTTGCCATCCGCGCCGCGCGATGCCGAGACGCTGAGCGCGGGGATGGAGACTTCGCCGTGTCTGTATTGCGGCGATTGCAGTTCAACAGGAATATGCGTGGCATCCTGATGCACCTGGTACATGTCGAACACGTGATAGGTCGGCGTCAGCAGCATTTTTTCCTTGTCCGTCAAGATCACCGATTGCAGCACGTTGACCATTTGCGCGATATTGGCCATGCGCACGCGGTCCGAATGGTGGTGGAAAATGTTCAGGGTCACAGCCGCCACCAGCGCATCGCGCAGCGTGTTTTGCTGGTACAGCGACGAGGGCTGGTTGTTGGCCGCCTTGTACCACGTGCCCCACTCGTCCACGACCAGCGCGACCTTTTTCCCGGGATCGTGGCGGTCCATGATGGCGCTGTGTTTGCGAATCAATTCATCCATCGTCAGCGCGCGTTTCAGGGTCGAGATCCATTCCTTTTCAGGGAAGCCCGCCGAATCACCCATCTTGAACCAGTCATTGCTCGCCAGCGTATAAAAGTGCAGCGCCAGGCCGTTGAACAGCGGCTTGTCGACGTTGTACAGCAGCGGCGCCACGGGCCTTTCACGCCAGTCCATGGCGCGCTCCATCACGGTTTCCGTCCAGTGGTAATCATCGGAATCCGGTCCCGCAGCAACGAAGAACGGCTTGTTTTTCGAGTAGCCATGCAGGAAGCCCTGATACAGCCGGTACTGGTCCGCGTAAAACTCCGCCCGCATTTGGCCGCCGCAGCCCCAGCTTTCATTGCCGACGCCGACAAAGGGTACGTCCCACGCCGCCTCCTGGCCATTTTGTTGCCTTGCTTTGGCGGCCGGCGTGCCGGGCGGCGCCGTCATGTATTCCATCCACGCCTTCCCTTCCGCCGTGGTGCCAGTACCCATATTGACACCGACATAGGGTCGGGCGCCGACCTGGCTGACGAAATCCATGAATTCATGGGTGCCGAACGCATTGGTTTCCTGGATATTGCCCCAGCTGGTATTGGTGCCCAGGGGGCGCTTGTCGCGCGGCCCGATGCCGTCCTGCCAGTGATAGACGTCGGCAAAGCAGCCGCCCGGCCAGCGCACCACCGGCACGTTCAGCTTGCGCAGCGCCGCCACCACGTCGTTGCGAATGCCGCGCGTGTTGGGGATGGCGGACCGTTCACCGACCCAGATGCCTTCATAGACGCCGCGGCCCAGGTGTTCGACGAAATGGCCATACAGGTTGCGGCTGATTTGCGCGGCGGGCTGGTCGGCACGGACGTCGAAGGTGGCGTCCAGCTGCGCAGCACAAGATGCCGACGCGGCGGCCAGCGCCAGTGCCGCCGCGATGAACTTCTTGTAAAACATAATCTCTCCTTATTGTATTGGTATCGATAACATTATCCAACGAAAGCCCACCCCGGGATGATTTTTTTTGCACGCCCGCCACAACACGCCAGCAGGGCCGACGCCATCGCGCTGACTGAAAAGGCCGTGGCGGATATGCAAGGATTTCGCATCCCCGGGCGGCGGTTTTATCCAGGGCGAACTGTATGTCGCCGTGCAGGACATGCAGGTCAACATGGTCTGCCACCCCATCGGGCCGAAAATGAACGGCAAGAGCATGCTTGACCTGCAAGATGCCAATGGCAAGTACTTCACGCGGAAATTCAGGGATGTCGCCCAGCAGGGCAAGCCCGGCTGGGTAGACTATGTGTGGCCCAAGCCCGTCACCAAGGCATTGGAGCCCGGCCTTCAGGCCCGTCGCAAGCAGCCGGTTGGATTAATACGTCGCGATCGTCACCTTCAGCACCAGCGGCTTACCCTTGAAGTTCAAGCCGTAATCGACCTGGTCGCCATTCCACAGGCGCTCCATGACCCACTTGCCGGCGCCATCGAAGTGCCCTTCCTCAACGCGGTCCCACAGCGACGGCTTGCCCGCGTTAACGCCGTCGCCATCGAGCTTGATGCGCGCATACTGGCCAACGATGATGAATGTATTGTCGCCCGTTTGCGCGATGGCCACGCCGCCATTCGGCGTTTCCGTGCCGGCCGGCGTATCCTTGAGGTCGGGGAACCAGGTTTTTTCACCGAATTGCCATTCGCGGAACGACACCGTGGCTTTCCAGTTTTTCAGCGCGATGGTTTGCGGCGTGCGCTCGTCGCTCTCCGCCACGCCATGGGTGCGGCCTTCGAACGCCCACTTGGCCCACAGGCGCTCCATCGGCCGGAACACGGCCATGATGTTGCCAAACGGCTCGGCCATGGCTTTGTCCGTGCCTTTCGCCCCCAGCGGGAAATTACTGTAGTCAAAATAATCGATGCCGAACGGCGCCACGCCCAGCGAACCGCGGCCGAGGATCTGGTACAGGTAGCGCGCATAGTTGGCCGAGTTGCCCATTTCCGGCACCATCAGCGCATTGTCGGGACGCTGGAACAAATCCAGATCGGCCGCGACCTTGGCGGACTCCGGCTGGTAAATGTCGGGCGCCGCGATATCGATATGCGGCGCGGCGGCCTTGTAGATATCGATCACGTCGTAGGTGGGGCCGCCGGGCACGAAGTTTTCGTTTTTCCACGGCACGATGGGCGCCAGCGGATCGCGCAAGTTGTTATTGACATACATCGGCAAGTTGTAGACGGCGCGGCCGGCCTTGGCCAGTTCCTCGACGTAGCGGGCGAACGACCACGCATGGAAGTATTCATCGGCATACGGGCCGTACACTTCGCTCCAGGTTCCCGACGCGGCGCCCGGCACCGGCGATTTTTTACGCGCCAGCACCGCCGGCGGCACGGCCTGGCGGAACGCGGCTTCGGCTTTCGCGCCATAATCGCGCGCCTGGCTGTACGTGCCCATCTCGTTTTCCACCTGCACCATGATGACGGTGCGGTGATCCTCATCGAGCTTGCGCAAATGCGTCATGAATGCGACAAATGCCTTGCGGTCCGCCTTCAGCGTTTCTTCGCCAAACGGCGACATGCAGTAAATCGGCTTACCGGCCTTGTCGACCATGCGCGGGAAGCGCTGGTTGTCGAACTTGGCCCAGCCCGGCATATATTGCGGCGTGGTGTTTTTCCACGCACCGAACCACAGCAGCACCAGGCGCACCTTGTGCTGGCGCGCCTGCTTCACCAGCGCATCGACATAGCTGAAATCGAACTTGCCTTCCACCGGCTCGACCTGTTCCCACGCCACGGGAATTTCCAGCGTATTGGCGTGGACATCCATCACGGCCGGCCAGACTTGCTTGAGCGCGGCCACGGAATTGCTGGAATTGTGCGCCTGTACGCCCAGTATCGTGAACGGCGCGCCATCGACCATCAGCGCATGGCGGCCATCTTTCTGCACCAGTTGGGGCAAGGGCGCGGCGGCGCCGGCTTGCGCGGCCAGTGAGGCCAGTGAGGCGGCAACCACGGCAGCGGCGATGGAACGGGGGAATGTGAACACGGCGGATCTCCTGTTGTTATGGAACTGCGCAGCGTGTTGTTATCGATCACACGCCGCACTTCCCATGCTAACGAAGTCCGCCATCACCGATGTATGCAATTTCCCGGCAGAACTATGCCGTTTTGTCATACACCGGACATACTTTGAACCTTACTTGCCTTTGTAAATCCCCGCCTCCAGGATCACATCGCCGCTTTTCATGAAGTACGTGCTTTTCTTTTCAATCACACCCGTTTGCGGGTTGTTGTAACGGTAATCGACCCAGCCTTTGCCTTCCTTCGCGGCGCGGTCGATGATCTCCTTGCGGAACAGCTTACCGTCCGCATCGGGCAGCACGACGGCATTCTTGCCCACCAGTTTAGGGTTGGTGGGGTGCGCCAGCTGGGTGCCATCCAGCGCGCGCACGGTCAGGTACGTATCGGGGCGCACGAATTCAGGATTCTTCGCGTTGACTTCCTTGATCAATGCCTCTTTGCCATTCTTTTGCAGGAAGGCCACGCCTTTGTCGACCATGGCGATGGCGACGGCGGTGTCGTCCGCGGCGTGGGCAAGGGGCGCCATCAGGGCCAGGGCTGCAATCATGGTGGTGAATTGTTTCATATCCCGATCTCCTTTGTTAAATGCTTGTGCAGCAAGTGTAGCCTTAACCGCCCCAAATGACAGTACGCTTTTATACGTATTAGCGTTCGTTGCGCCGAAACGACTGTGGCAAGCCATGCCGGAATATCAGGACTGTACCGCATCGCCCCGCTCAGTGCGAGGCGCGGGCCGCTGCCTCGGCGGCGGGGCCAGCTTGCCGAGCACACCATCCGTGCTCAGTTCATACTGGTCGAAATCGCTGGCCAGGAACAGGTTGCCGCCGTAATGCTGCCTCCCTTCCGCTTGCAGTTCCGCCATCCCTTCCGGATTGTCATAGCGGGCGCTGAAATGCGTGAGGACCAGATTCGGCACGCCGCGCGCGGCGGCGAATTGGGCCACCCGCTGCACGGAACTGTGCGTCGGTCCCGGCCCCACCTTTTGCAGCATGGCTTCCGTGTAGGTCGCTTCATGCACCAGCACTTGCGCATCCGCGCAGGCATCGTGCAACAGCGACGGCGTATCGTTGTCGCCGCCAATGACCGCGACGGCGCGCTCCGTGTGCTCGCTGCGGAATTCATCCGCCCGCAATACGCTGCCATCGTCCAGCGTGACGTCTTCGCCGGCCTGCAGCCGGCCCCACAGCGGACCGCGCGGCAGCCCGCGCGCCTTCAATGCGGCGCCATCGAGGTGCCAGCGCGTCTTGCTGACGTCGAAGCGGAATGCCACGCTGGGCGAGCGGTGCGACAGCGGATGGCGCTCGATAATGAGTCCCGGCTCCTGGTGCACCAGCTGGTGGGGCGCCACGTCGACATGGATCAATGGAAAAGTCAGGAACAATTCCGTGTGCAGCAAAGTCGAATCCAGCCAGGCCTTGACGGCTTGCGGCGCAATCAGGATCAGGGGCCGCTTGCGTCCCGTCATCGAGGCGCTGGCCAACAAGCCCGGCAAACCATAGCTATGATCGCCATGCACGTGGGTAATACAGATCCCCACCATGTCGTGCACGGACAGCGGCGTGCGCTGCAGGCGGTGCTGCGTGGCTTCGCCGCAATCGACCAACCACCAGTCACGGCCCTTGGGGACGTGAACGGCCAGCGCGGTGACGTTGCGGCGGATGGTGGGCACGCCGGACGACGTGCCGAGAAAGGTGAACTTGAGCATGCCGCATTGTACGCGGACCGTACCCGTCACCGTAAAAATACGGTGTCTGAATTGTGCGCACTTTTTAGTCCTACCATGGCGGTTCCCGGTGAGGAGCAGGGCCGCCTCCCCCAACGGACCTGCCCTTGCCGGATCCCGTAGTTTGCATCGTCAACAGGATTTCAAATCCGCACACCACAATGGAGACACCGATGGCAAATACCTTACCTTCAGCAGCATCTTCCACCTTGCGTCCCGCAGTACTGGCAGCCGCCCTCGCCTGCGCCCTGCAAGCGCAGGCAACACCGGTCGCCTTGCCGGCATATAACGTCGACATCAACCAGTCGTCCGTCTCCGGCCTGTCGTCCGGCGGTTTCATGGCCGTGCAATTGCACGTGGCGTTTTCGTCCACGTTCAAGGCGGGCGCCGGCATCGTCGCGGGCGGCCCGTTTTATTGCGCGCAAGGTTCCGTGACCAACGCCACGGGCCCCTGCATGGCGGCCACCGCCACCAGCAAGCCGCCCACGTCGTCACTGATCAGCACCACCAACAGCTGGGCCAGCCAAGGTTTGATCGATCCCACCAGCAACCTCACCAATTCCAAGGTCTACCTGTATTCCGGCACTATCGACAGCACCGTCAAGCAACTGGTGATGAACGAGGCGGAAACGTACTACAAGAATTACGTTAACAGCGCCAACGTTTTCTACAAGAAAGACATGGCGTCCGAACACGCGATGGTGACGGATTACTTCGGCAGCAGTTGCAGCGTGAAAGGCAGCCCGTACATCAACAATTGCAACTTCGACCTGGCCGGTGAAATCCTCAAGTGGATCTACGGCCCGCTGAACGCGAAGAACACGGGTACCCTGGGCGGCACCTTCATCGAATACAACCAGACCGAATTCATCGCCAGCCCCACGACCCACGGCATGGCGGCCACCGGCTGGGCCTATGTGCCGGCAAGCTGCGCCGCCAACGGCCAGTGCAAGGTGCACGTGGTGGTGCACGGCTGCCAGCAGGATCCGACCAAGATCCAGGATAAGTACTACCGCAACACGGGCTACAACAAGTGGGCCGACACCAACAACATCATCGTGCTGTATCCGCAGACGGCGCCCAGCAGCACGGGCAATCCGAACGGCTGCTGGGACTGGTGGGGCTATGACGATGCGAACTACGCCAAGAAAAGCGGTCGGCAAATGGCCGCCATCAAGGCCATGGTGGACCGCGTCGCTTCCGGCTACAGCGCATTGCCAGCGCCGACCGGCGTGGCCGTCAGCGGCGTGACCGATACGTCCGTGTCGCTGCAATGGAGCAGCGTGTCCGGCGCGGCCGGCTACAACGTCTACCGTGGCGGAACCAAAGTCAATGGCAGCACGGTGACCGGCACCACGTACACGGATTCCGGCCTGTCGTCCGGCAGCAGCTATACGTACACGATCCGCGGCGTGACGTCGCAGGGCGCCACCGGCGTCGAATCCGCCCCCGTCAACGCCACCACCACCGGCAACCCGCCGCCGCTGGCCGTGCCTGCCGGGCTGGCGGTGACGGGCCAGACCGCGACCACGGTTTCGCTGAGCTGGAACGCGGCCAGCGGCGCCACCGGTTACCACGTGTACCGCAACGGCGTCAAAGTCAACGCCACGCCAACCGGCGGCACCACGTTCACGGACAGCGGCCTGACGGCGTCGACCAGCTACAGCTATGCGGTGACGTCGTTCGCGGCGGGACGGGAAAGCGCGTTGTCGTCACCGGTGTCGGCCACCACGTCGTCCGGCTTCGTGTGCACCACGACGACTTCCAGCAACTATGCGCACGTGCAGGCGGGACGCGCCGTCAACAGCGGCGGCTATGCGCTGGCGTTGGGGTCGAACCAGAACATGGGGTTGAACAACACGTTCTATACGACGACTTTGGCGCAGACGTCGGCGGGGTATTACATTATCGGGAATTGCCCTTGATGCATTACCGCAGCGGTTGACGTTATCTCTGCGCGGGCTTGGCGGCTTCCATCAAGCCGCCAGCTTCAACTGCGACAACTTTTCATACAACGTCGCCCGTGAAATCCCCAGCATCTGCGCCGCCACGCTCTTGCGCCCGCCCGCCGCCTGCAACGCCCCGAGAATCGCCTGCCTCTCCGCATCGGCCACCACGTGCGCCAGCGGCATGACGGGTTGCTGGCGCGAAGATACGGCGATCGTGTCCTGCGGCAGAATGCGGGCGAAATCGTCCGCGTCGAGTTGCTTCGATTCGCTGTACAGCACCGCCTTTTCCAGCACATTGCGCAACTCGCGCACATTGCCCGGCCAGTCGTAGCGGGACAGATACGCCAGCGCGGACGGCGTCATGTCGCGCCGCGCCATGCCAGTGCGTTCGTATATTTGTTCCAGCCCGCTTTCGCACAATGCTTCCAGGTCGCCCAGGCGCTCACGCAGCGGCGGCAAGGTGATCGACAGGACATTGAGCCGGTAATACAGGTCGGAGCGGAAACGCCCCTGCGCCACCGACTGTTGCAATGCCACGCTGGTGGCGGCAATGATGCGCACATCGACTTTCACCACCTTGTTGGAGCCCAGCGGCTCGATTTCCTGTTCCTGCAGCACGCGCAGCAGCTTGGACTGCACTTGCAGCGGCATGTCGCCCACTTCGTCGAGGAACAGGGTGCCGCCATGGGCCAGCTTGAATTTGCCGTCGCGGCCCTTCTTGTCGGCGCCCGTATAGGCCCCCGGCGCGGTGCCAAAGAATTCCGCTTCCAACAAGCTTTCCGGGATGGCGGCCGCGTTGACGGCAATGAATGGTTTGCTGGAACGGGGCGATTGAGCGTGGATCGCTTGCGCCAGCAATTCCTTGCCGGTCCCCGTTTCCCCCAGCAACAGCACGGTGGTGTCGAGTTCCGCCGCGCGGCGCGCCTGGCGCTTGACTTCCATGCTGGCCGGGCTGTTGCCCACATAGCTGGCCATCGTATACCGTGGCCGCCGGTTTTCCGCCAGTTGGCGGCGCGTATCGGCCAGTTCCTGCTGCAGGCGCGAAAACTTGTCCAGCAGCGGCTTCAAATGATGCATTTTCTCGTACAGGCAGAAACCCACGGCCCCCACCACCTTGCCCTGGCGGTCCGTCAGCGGCAGGCGCGTGACGACAAAGGTTTCGCTGCCGAACGCCATCAAGTCCAGCAAGATCGGTTCGCCGGTGGTGACGACCTGGCGCAGCAGGCTGTGGGGAATGATTTCCTCGATATCGCGGCCCAGCAGCGCTTGCGGGTCGGGCGGCAACCCCATGATTTGCAGGTAGCGGTCATTGATCCAGACAATGCGCGCCTGGGCGTCGACGGCAATGGTCCCCTCGCAAATGTCTTCCAGCCGCTGCAGCAGTGCGGGCGTCGCCAGGTTTTTCAGGCCTTCCGGATTCTCTGTAAACAGCTGGGTCAGATTCATGGAACGGGTATCCTTGTAATTGGACAACATTTTGGTTTGTGGCCGAAGTGTCCAGTCTTTCAGTCGTTGTCCAGATTTCTGGACTTCTGAAAATTCATTAGTTTCATATACTTACATGATTTAGATCAAAGATGTGTACGGAAATCCGGACACTTTCCTATCCAGATATTTCTACCGTAAATATCTGAAATAACTAAGTCATTGATATATAAGGATTTACGTAATCTGGCACGGTTAGTGCAATAAGTTGGGTTCCATTCTTATAAGGGGACCCTGCACCATGAGCCTGATTATTGTTTTGCTATCTCTTGCACTGCTGATGTACGTAGCCTACCGCGGCTTCAGCGTCATCCTGTTTGCGCCGGTCGCCGCCCTGCTGGCGGTGTTGCTGACCGATCCATCGCTGGTACCCCCGATGTTTTCCAGCGTCTTCATGGACAAAATGGTCGGCTTCGTGAAACTGTACTTCCCCGTGTTCCTGCTGGGCGCCGTGTTCGGCAAGGTGATCGAGCTGTCCGGCTTTTCGAAGTCCATCGTGGCGCTGGTGATCCGCCTGGTGGGCCGCGAACGGGCCATGCTGGCGATCGTCATGGTGTGCGCGGTGCTGACGTATGGCGGCGTGTCGCTGTTCGTCGTGGTGTTCGCCGTCTACCCGTTTGCCGCTGAAATGTTCCGCCAGGGCGATATCCCGAAACGCCTGATCCCCGGCACCATCGCACTGGGCGCCTTCACGTTCACGATGGACGCCCTGCCCGGCAGCCCGCAAATCCAGAACATCATCCCGACCTCGTTCTTCCAGACCGATACCTGGGCCGCGCCATGGCTGGGTGTGACGGGTTCCGTCTTCATCCTGATCTGCGGCCTGGCTTACCTGGAATGGCGCCGCCGCCAGGCGCTGGTGCGCGGCGAAGGCTATGGCGCGGGCCACAGCAACGAACCGGAAGAATTCACGCATGAAAAGCTGCCGCATCCGGCGCTGGCGCTGTTGCCGCTGCTGCTGGTGGGCGTGCTGAACAAGGTCTTCACGCTGCTGATTCCGATCTACTACGGCAAGACCCACAGCATGACGCTGGCCGGCGCGGCCAAGCCCGTCGCCACCGAAGTGACCAAAGTCGCCGCCATCTGGGCCGTGGAAGCCGCACTGCTGCTGGGCATTCTCAGCGTACTGGCGCTGGCGTGGAAACCGATCCGCGCACGCTTCTCGGAAGGCACCAAGACCGCGATCTCCGGTTCGCTGCTGGCATCGATGAATACCGCGTCCGAATATGGCTTTGGCGCCGTGATTGCCGGCTTGCCGGGCTTCCTGGTCGTGGCAGACGCGCTGAAATCCGTGCCGAACCCGCTGGTCAACGAAGCGATTGCCGTCACCACCCTGGCCGGCATCACCGGTTCCGCCTCGGGCGGCATGAGCATCGCGCTGGCCGCCATGTCGGAAACGTTCATCCAGGCCGCCAACGCCGCCAACATCCCGCTCGACGTGCTGCACCGCGTGGCCTCGATGGCCAGCGGCGGCATGGACACGCTGCCGCACAACGGCGCCGTCATCACGCTGCTGGCCGTCTGCGGCCTGACGCACCGCGTGTCGTATGGCGACATCTTTGCCGTCACGTGCATCAAGACCATGTCGGTGTTCGTCGTGATCGGCACGTATTACATGTTTGCCCACTAAGACAGGAAAACAGGAGACTCGCATGCTGAACAACAAATCCGCCATCGTCACCGGCTCCACCAGCGGCATCGGCCTGGGCATCGCCCGCGCGCTGGCTGAGCAAGGCGCCAATGTCATGCTGAACGGCTTTGGCGACAGGGCCGCCATCGACGACCTGGCGGCCACCCTGGCCGCCGCCCACGGCGTCAAAGTCCTGTACAGCGACGCCGACATGAGCCGTCCCGGCGAAATCGAAGCCATGGTGCGCGAAGCCGAAGCGGCGTTCGGCGCGGTCGACATCCTCGTCAATAACGCCGGCATCCAGCACACGGCGCGCGTTGAAGACTTCCCGCCGGAAAAGTGGGAACAGATCATGGCGATCAACCTGTCGTCGAATTTCTACACGATCCGCGCCGCGCTGCCCGGCATGCAGCGGCGCGACTGGGGCCGCATCGTCAATATCGCGTCCGTACACGGCCAGGTGGCGTCGAGCAACAAGGCCGCCTATGTGGCGGCCAAGCATGGCGTGATCGGCCTGACGAAAACCGTGGCGCTGGAAAATGCCCGCAGCAATATCACGTGCAATGCGATTTGCCCCGGCTGGGTCCTGACGCCGCTGGTGCAAAAGCAGATCGACGATCTGGCCGCGCGCGAAGGCATCTCGGCCGACGCTGCTCAGGCGCGCCTGCTGGGTGAAAAGCAGCCGTCGCAGGCCTTCGCCACGCCGGAACAGATCGCCGCCGCCGTGCTGTTCCTGTGCTCGGACGGCGCGCAGCAAATGCGCGGCGCGGCGCTGACCATCGACGGCGGCTGGACCGCGCAATAAGGACGATGCCATGAGCGCTTTCACTCCCATCGATTACGAAGACATCTTCCAGCTGGCGACGGTCGGTATGTGTGTATCGCGCCAGCGCACGCTGTATTCCGCCAACGAAGCACTGGCCGGCATTTTCGGCTATTCCCGCGCCGACCTGGCGGGACAGTCGCTGGAAATGCTGTACCCCACCCTCGCCGAGTTCGAGCGCATCGGCGGCCGCATTGCCGATGCGCTGGCGTCCGGCGGAGCCTACACGGACGAGCGCATCATGCGGCGCGCCAGCGGCGAACTGTTCTGGTGCCGCGTGGCGGGCCGCGCGCTGATGGCTTCCAATCCCCACGCGGTCGGCGTGTGGACGTTCGAAGACTTGAGCGGCCGCCGCCCCGTCGCCGTCGGCATGACGCCGCGCGAACGCGAAGTGGCGGCGCTGCTGCTGGAAGGCCAGACCAGCAAGCGCATCGCGCGCCGCATCGATCTCAGTCCCCGCACGGTGGAAATGCACCGCGCAAACCTGATGCGCAAATTCGGCGTGTCGACGTCGGGCGCACTGCTGCACAAACTGGCCAGCCTGAATTGACCATGCCTGTCCAGTCGACACAAGCCTTCCTGACCAATGCCGCGGCGATCCACAAGCACGCGATGCGCACGCTGTTCCGCCAGCTCGACAGCCTGTACGAAGGGGCCATCGTGGTGGACCGCCAGGGCCGCATCGCGTGGATCGACGATAAATACCGCGCCATGCTGGGCTTGCGCGACGCGCAGCAGGCGCTGGGCAGGGAAATCGAGCAAGTCATCCCCAACAGCCTGCTGCGCGACGTGATGCGCACGGGCGAACCGATCCTGCTGGACATCATGGAATTCGGCCAGCAAACCTTTGTCGTCACCCGCCTGCCGCTGGAGAGCGACCAGGGCGACGTCATTGGCGCGGTGGGCTTCGTGCTGTACGAGCAGCTGCACCAGTTAAAGCCGCTGGTGGCCAAATTCACGGCGCTGCAGCAGGAACTGGCCGCCGCCCGGCGCGGGCTGGCGGAACGCCGCGGCGCGAAATATGCGCTGGACGATTTCGTGGGCCGCTCGGCGGCCTGCCTCGAAGTCAAACGCCACGCAGCGCGCGCCGCCCAGCTGGACGTGGGCGTGTTGCTGCTGGGCGAAACCGGCACCGGCAAGGAAATCCTCGCCAACGCCATCCATGCGCTGTCGAACCGCGCCGCCGCGCCGTTCATCGGCGTAAACATGGCCGCCGTCCCGGAAACCCTGCTGGAAGCGGAATTCTTCGGTGTGGCGCCGGGCGCCTATACCGGCGCGGACCGTCGCATCCGCGACGGCAAATTCAAGCAGGCGGATGGCGGCACGCTGTTCCTCGATGAAATCGGCGACTTGCCGCTGACCATGCAAAGCAAATTGTTGCGCGTGTTGCAGGAGCAGGAATTCGAAATGCTGGGTTCCGGCAAGGTCATCAAGGTCGACGTGCGTGTGATCGCCGCCACCAGCGTCGACCTGGCGGCCCTGGTGGCGCAGGGCCGCTTCCGCTCGGACTTGTATTACCGTCTCAACGTCCTGCAAATCAACCTGCCGCCGCTGCGCGACCGGCTGGAAGACCTGGACGTGCTGTGCGACGCGCTGCTGCAGCAGATTTATGAACGGCACGGCACGCGCCGCCGCAGCATGACGCCGCCCGCGCTGGCCCTGCTGGGCGCGTACCGCTGGCCCGGCAACGTGCGCGAATTGCGCAATGTGCTGGAACGGGCCTGCATCCTCAGCGACAGCAGCCGCCTCAGCGCCGATGCATTCGACGCCGTGCTGCCACTGACCGTCCATGGCCACGGCGCCGCGCAGCCGGTGCGCAACTATGCGGCGGCGCTGGCGGAGTTCGACAACACCATCACGAGAAACGCGCTCGATGCGACCGGCGGCAACGTGGTCGCCGCAGCAAAGCTGCTGGGCCTGTCGCGCGCCACCATGTACAAGCGCATGGCGAACATGAAAAACGTAACCCCGTAGGGCGGTTTCCGCCGGGGCGGAAGCCGCCATGCATGCGTCACGGGAACGCATGCGCGGCGGCCCGCCCCCCCGAACCGCCCCACGTATTCCAATCCACCCAAGGAGCTTGACATGAAATCAAATTTTAAACGCGCCCTGTGCGCCATCTCCCTGCTGGCCATCAGCAGCACCGCCCTGGCCCAGCACACGGCCGCCGACGCTTCAGCCATGGTGCGCAAAGCCGTCGTGTACCTGAAAAAGAATGGCAAGGAAAAACTGCTGGCCGAAGCCAGCAACCCGAAAGGCGCGTTCGTCGACAACGACCTGTACCTGAGCATCTATACGCTCGATGGCAAGGTGGCGGCGCATGGCGCCAACCCGAAACTGATCGGCGTCGACGTCAGCCAGCTGCGCGACGCCAACGACCGCTACTTCATCAAGGACATCCTCGGCGCCGCCCGCTCGGCAGGCAGCGGCTGGGTCGATTACAAATGGGTCGATCCCGCCAGCAAGGCGCTGCGCGACAAATCCGTCTACCTGGAAAAGGCGGACGACCTTGTGATTGCCGCCGGCTTTTACAAATAAGGAGAATACGATGGACCAGCAATTCCGTGACGGCCTGCAAATCCGCAAACAAGTGATGGGCGACGGCTACGTGGAAAGCGCCTTTGCCCGCGCCGACGCCTTTACCCGCCCGCTGCAGGAATTCATCACGCGCAACGCGTGGGGCACCGTGTGGTGCCGCGAAGGCATCGATTTGAAAACCCGCAGCTTCCTGACCCTGGCCATGCTGACCGCCATGGGCCGTTCGCAGGAACTCAAGGGCCACATCCGCGGCGCGCTGAACAACGGCGCCACCATCGCGGAATTGCAGGAAGTGCTGCTGCACGCGGGCGTCTATTGCGGCGCCCCGCTGGCCATGGATGCGTTCCGCGCGGCGCAGGAATGTTTACAAGAGCGCGGCGATTACGCGGCCATGGTGCAGGCGGAGTGAATCATGGATGGGCGGCGGCGCGTTTATCCTTGAAGAACGCCCACACTTCCTGTTCCGTATCGAGATCGTGGTTCATGTCGCCCACCAGTTTACCCAGCAGCCATGGCAGGGACTCGGTTTTCGACGCATGGACATGGCCGCCGCCGTCCACTTTGACGAACACCACTTGCAAGCCGGCGGGGTCCTGTCCCCACGTATAACGGGTGGCTGCGGTGTCGTCGCCAGGTTGCAAGTGCGGGAAACGGTACACGTCCGCCGCGTCCGGCAATCCCGCCAGCTTGCGCCAGACCGCCACCGACTCCTCTGCGCCCAGCCCGGCGCCCCGGCCCTTCAGCATCCAGCTACCCAGCTTGCCTCCGCCATAGGGTGCGATCTTGTCGTCCGTCCCATGGCTGATCCAGACCGGCAGCGGATGGCGCGGCGCTGGGCACAGGCTGTTGGCGGGCATCAGCGCGCTTTGCGCGGCAATCGCCGCCAGGCGCGCGCCCAGTTCGATGCCGAGGCGGTAAGCCATGGTGCCGCCGTTGGAGCCGCCATACACGTAAATCCGGCCCGGGTCCGCGTTGTACCTGGCGATGGCGGTATCGATCAGGGCTGAAATGAATGCGGTATCGTCGCTGGCCGGATTGGTGGTGGAATCCGCCTTGCAATCGTTCCACGCGGCTTTGCCATCGCTGGCCACCAATCCCTGCGGCGCCATCAGCACAATGCCTTCGCGCTGAGCCAGCATCGGCCAGGCATCCGAACGGTAGCCGCCGAAGGCAGTTTTCCCCATCAGTTGCGCGGCACTGGCGCCATGTCCGTGCAGCAGGATCACCAGTGGCCGCTTGCTGCCATTGCTGGAATCCGGCTGCTGCACGAGGTAATGCCGCTGGCCTTCCGGGCGCTCCATGGTGGCGTCTTCGATCACCCGCGCCTGGGCGTTCCCCAAGGTCAGCGCCGCCAGCATCCATCCGATTATCCGATTCATAGCCATCCTTTTCGTTGTTATTTCTGGAAGCGGTAGCCAATCCCCGTCTCGGTGAGGAAGTGTCTCGGCTGCGTGGGATTGGCTTCCAGCTTGCCCCGCAAATGCGCCATGTGGATGCGCAGGTAATGCGTGCGCTCCAGATAGCCCACACCCCAGACGCGCCGCAGCAGTTCGCGGTGCGTCAGCACCTTGCCCTCGCTGGTGGCCAGCGTTTCCAGCAGCTTGAATTCCGTCGGCGTCAGGTGCACGGCCGCGCCGCCCTTGTCCACCGTGTGCTTCTGCAAATCCAGCATAACGTCGCCGAACGTCACCACCGTGACGGGTTCGGCCTGCTCGCCGCCGCGCCGCCGCATGTGCGCCCGCACGCGCGCCAGCAATTCCGGCATGCCGAACGGCTTGGTGACGAAATCGTCCGCGCCCGCGTCGAACGCCGCGACTTTTTCCGCTTCCATCTGGCGCGCCGACACGATAATGATGGGCGCCACCGTTTGCGCCCGCAACTTGCGCACCAGTTCCCCGCCATCCATGTCCGGCAAGCCCAGGTCGACCAGCAGCAACACCGGGTCGCACGCGGGCAACAGCCGCAACCCCTCTTGGCCACGGCTGGCTTCCTCCACGCGGTAGCCCTGGGCGGCCAAGGTGGACACCAGCATGCGGCGGATTTCCGCGTCGTCTTCGATGACTAAAATGGACAAATCAGTCTGCATAATCGAGCGGCATGGATTCAGTGATTGGAATAACAAATATCGCACAGCAGCCTTTGCCGGGGCGTCCAAAGATACGCAAGCGCCCGCCGTGTGCATCGCAAATCGCCTGGCAGATCGACAGTCCCAGGCCACCATGGTCGCGCGGCTTGTCACCGTCCGGCGCCAGTACATTGGCGATGGCCAGCGGATGCGCGATGCCGCAGCCATTATCGATCACCGATAACTGCAGGCTGCGCTGGCGGAAACGGGCCCGTACTGCGATGCGCGTGGCGCCGTGCGCATGCCGCACCGCATTGCCGATCAAATTGTCCAGCACCTTCTCGATCAGCAGTGCATCGAGTTTCACCAGCGCCAGCGTTCCCTGGATTTCCGAATCCACCACCAGCCCGGATGCCTCGCCGCGCCGGCCCTGGATCGCACTGCCGATGAGTTCATCGATGGATGCCCAGTCCGCGTTGAGGACGATGCCGTGCTGGCTGAAACGGGCAATATCCAGCAAATTCGTGACCGTCGCATCCATCCGCAACGCCGCCCGGTGCAGGCGGGTGGCCGTGTCGGCTCCAGTTCCCTGCATGGCCAGTTGTTCCGCCAGCCCCACCACCGTCGTCAATGGCGTGCGGATGTCGTGCGAAATACTGCTGAGGATGGAATTGCGGAAGCGCTCATTCTTTTCCGCCAGCCGCGCTTTCGACGCGACATCGATATTGTGCACGCGGTCCAGCGCCAGCGCCAGTTGCACCGACGCGGTTTGCAGCCACCGTTCCTGCGCTTCGCTCAGGCGCGCGACCTTGCCCGACAGCGCCAGCAGCATGACGCCGGACACGCGCTCGCGGGCCTGCAACGGGAAATAGACGACACCGGCGGACGTCACCGGCGCCTGGGCGCCGCCGGGACGCTGGCGCAGCATGGCGCCGGCGATTTTCCGCATGCCGACCGTCAGACGCGGGTCCGCGTCGTCAGCGGAAGCAAAGCCCGGCGGCAGTATCCACGCCTTCGCGTCGAACAGGCCGCCGACGAATTGTTCGCCGATGCGGCGCACGTCGTCCGCGTTTTGCGCCGACAGCAAGGCGTCGCCCATGGCCCGCAGCGATTCCGACAGCTGTTCCCGCGTTTCCGCCAGCGTGGTCTGCGTCCGCAGGCTGTCCACCAGCCGGCTGGTGACCAGCGCCACGGCCAGCAGCATGGCAAAGGTCAGCACGTGCTGCGGGTCGTGCACTGTCAGCGAATCATAGGGCGGCACCAGGAACACGTCGAAGAACAGCACCGCCAGCACGGACCCGGCGAAACCCGCGCGGCTGCCCACCTTCACGGTCAGCCAAACCACGATCAGCAGGTAATACAACGCCAGGTTGGCGTCCAGCAGCACCCCACGGAATGGCGTGACGACCAGTGTCGCCACGCTGCACACCACCAGCGCGATCAATACGCTTCTGAACAGTCCTACCGGTTCTTTCTTCACAGCCTGCTCAAATCTCCACTTGCGTACCCAGTTCGATCACCCGGTTGGCCGGCACCTTGTAATACTCTGCCGCATCGCGCGCATTCCGGGACAGCGCGGCAAACAGCACGTCGCCCACGGCGGGCATCCTGCCCCGCGCGACGGGAATCACGGTCTGGCGCGCGATGAAGAACGACGTTTCCATCAATTCCCAGTGCAGCCCCTTGTTCCCCGCCAGCTCCAGCGCCCCGATGATATCGCGCTCGTCCTTGAAACCATAGCCGATATTGAGCTGAAAGCACTGGTGCCCCAGGTCCGACAGTTCGATCCGCGCTTCCGGCGCCACATATGGAATGTCGCGGTTCATCACGGTCAGGAACACGGTTTGCTCGTGCAGCACCTTGTTGTGCAACAGGTTATGCAGCAGTGCGTGCGGCACGCCGTCGCCCTCGGCGCGGAAATACACGGCGGTACCGGGCACGCGCAGCGGCGGCGACACGAACAGGCTTTCCAGGAACGCGCCCAGCGGAATCGCATGCTGCTGCAGGTTGTCGAACACGGCCTTGCGGCCCGTGCGCCACACCAGCATCACCGTCATCATGACCGCGCCCATGACCAGCGGGAACCAGCCGCCATGCGCGATTTTCAGGCTGTTGGCAATGAAAAACGCCATGTCGATGACGAGGAAAAAGCCCGTCGCGGCCCAGCACAGCAGCAAATTGTACTTCCACTGGTAGCGGATCACGAAGAACGTCAATATCGTCGTGGTCAGCATGGTGATGGTGACGGCGATGCCGTAGGCCGCGGCCAGGTTGTCGGACGAACCGAATCCCGTCACGGCCAGCAGCACGATGATCAACTGCAGCCAGTTCGCCAGCGGGATATACACCTGCCCCATTTCCCGCTCGCTGGTGTACAGCACTTTCATGCGGGGCAGGAAGCCCAGCGAAATGGCGCTTTGCACCACGGAGAAGGTGGCGGAAATCGTCGCTTGCGCGGCAATCACGGCGGCGATCGTGGACAGCGCCACCAGCGGCACGATGCTCCATTCGCCCAGCTGGTAGTAGAACGGATTGCCCACAGCGGCGGGGTTATTCAGCAGGACCGCCGCCTGTCCCAGGTAATTGAGCACCAGCGCGGGGAACACGGCGCAGAACCATGCGAGGCGCACCGGCTGCTTGCCGAAGTGGCCCAAGTCCGCATACAGCGCTTCGGCGCCCGTCAGCGCGAGGAAAATCGCACCCAGCGCCACGAAACCCAGCCACTGGTTATGGATGAAGAAGGCCACGCCATGGCGGGGATCGAACGCCGCCAGCACGCCGGGGTGTTCCGCGATATTGACCACGCCCATGGCCGCCAGCGTACCGAACCACGCCAGCATGAAGACGCCAAACCAGCGCCCGAGGCCCGCCGTGCCGCGCCGCTGCACCACGTACAGGGCGATGACGACGGCGCAGGCAGCCGGCACCACGTACGGCACCAGCGCCGGCGTCGCCACTTCCAGCCCTTCGATGGCGGACAGGATGGTGATGGCGGGCGTGATGACGCCGTCGCCAAAGAACAGCGACGTGCCGGCCAGCCCCACCACCATCAGCGGGACATACCAGCGCGACTGCTTCGTCACGGAAGCCAGTGCCAGCGCCATCAAGGCCATGATACCGCCCTCGCCCCGGTTGTCGGCGCGCAGGATCAGCGCCACGTACTTCAGCGACACGACAATGACCAGGCTCCAGATGATCAATGAAACGGCGCCCAGCACATTGGCTTCATTGAGCGCGATGCCATGCTTGGCGGAGAATACCTCCTTCATGGTATACAGCGGGCTGGTGCCGATGTCGCCATAGACGACGCCCAGTGCTGCGAGGGTGATGGCGGAAAGCCGGGTTTTACTGTGGTCCATTGCTGTGTTGATCCGGTGAAGAGATGGCGCAACGTTACCGAACCGGGTGTAAAGATGGTGTATAGATTGGCGTCCAACTTTTCAGACGGCGCCGGCCGGCCCCAGGCTCGTTTTCCGGACAGCGCCACTCTGCACTTCCTTGTGGATCAGGCACTTATCCGTGTACAGGATGCTGGCATGGCGATTGCTGTTATTCCTGTATTTTCAAGGAGACAGACAATGCGCATCTACATGACAGTGTTGGCGGCCATGCTGGCAAGCGCCGGCCACGCGGCAGAAACCCCGCCGCTGGCGGGCAACGAAATCAAGATCGGTTACCGGGAATCGGCGGCGCCGTTTTCCTTCGCGGAAGGCCAGCGGCCCGCCGGCTATACGATCGACCTGTGCGAGCACATTGTCGACGCCATCAGGAAAACCATGGCGCCAACTGCGCTGAAGGTAACCTATGTGCCGCTGACGTCCAGCGATCGCGTGGACAAGGTCAAGCATGGCGCGGTCGACCTGGAGTGCGGCGCCACCACGGTAACGGCGCAGCGCGCGGCCGACGTGGCGTTTTCACAGCCGATCTTTTATGCCGACACGAAAATCCTCGTGAAAGCCGGTTCCGGCATCCAGTCCATCGCCGGCCTCAAAGGCAAGCGCGTGATCGTCAACCAGGGTGCGGCCGGCGCGCCGCTGCTGGCGAAAGCGGACCTGGACCAGGGCTTGCACATCCAGTTCGTCAAATCGCTCGATACGCGGGAATCGTTCAAGTCGCTACAGCAGGACAAGGTCGACGCGTTCGTGCACGACGACGTGCAGCTTGCGCGCCTGGCCGCTACGTCGACCAGCGCGAAGGACTTCATGCTGTTGAACGAGTCGCTGTCCAGCGATCCGATTGCCATCATGGTCCGCAAGGATAACCCGCAACTGAAGCAGGTGGTCGACGCCACCCTCGCCAGGGTTGCGGCATCGGGCGAGCTGTCGAAGATCTATGCCAAATGGTTCATGACACCCGCGTTCAAGTTCCCGATGGGCGCGGCGCTGAAACGGTCGCTGAAGATGCCGTAAGGCTTGCAACGCCTACCGCAGCAGCCAGATCCACGCGCTCAGCGTGAAGAACGATGCGACGGTGCAGACCAGCAGCGCGGCCGCGCTGCGGTCCGCTTCGCCGTATTGCTGCGCCAGCATGGGATAGATGCCCATCATCGGCATGGCCGCCATCAGCATGGCGGCAGCCCGCAGCGGCGGATCGAGCGGCGCCATGCCCACCAGCGGCAGCGCGGACACGGCCAGCAGCACGGCCAGCGGATGCGCCAGCAACTTGCCGGCCACCACGGGCGCCGCCTGCACGCCGAGCCCCGCCAGCGGCAAGCCCACCAGCGTGCCGCCGATGACGAACAGCGACAGCCCTGCACACGCCTTGCCGAACAAATCCACGGTGCGCGCCAGCGGCGACGGCAAATGCCAGCCCAGCACCGAAAACACGAGGCCCGCCGCCACCGACAGCACCAGCGGATTGCGCGCCAGCGTGCGCAGCGCCTGGCCGGCCACGGATTGCCAACGACCTGCGCCACCCGACGCATGCCTGCCGCTTTCCGCCAGCGCCAGCGCAATCGGCACCATGACGACGTTTTCCACGATCACGTTCAGCGACAGCGCCAGCCCCGCCACCGGCGCCATCACCAGCGCCACGATGGGAAACCCGACATAGCCGCTGTTCGAGCACGCCATGCCCATCGCCAGCACGGCGCTGCGCGTGGGCGGCACGTTGATCCAGTAGCGCCCCGCGCCATAGGCCGCGCCCAGCACCAGCAGCGAGCCCGCCAGATAGGCCAGCAGGTAGCCGGGATTGATGATGTCGGCGATGGGACGCTGCGCCAGCGCATTGAACAGCAGCGCGGGCAAGGCGATATTCAGGACGAACTTGCCGAACAGGCGCATGTCGGATTTCTCGAACATGCCCATGCGGATGGCAAGGTAGCCGGCCAGGATGGCGAGGTAGATCGGGGTGGTGATCGCAAGGATGTCGAGCATGGGCGCCTTTGATGGTTCCCACGATGTTATTCGCGCACATAGCGTGAATCAACGCCTCAAATGTGATGCTATGATTCACGAATCATGAATCTCAATTTCCAACTCGACGACTTGCGCGTGTTTTGCCTGGCCGCGCGCAAAGGCAGCTTCGCCGCCACGGCGCTGGAACTGGGCGCTTCGCCGGCCTTCATCAGTAAACGCATCGCCATCCTGGAAAAATCGCTGGGCGTCACCCTGTTCCACCGCTCCGCGCGGCGCGTGACCATCACCGACGATGGCGAACGGGTGTACGCCTCGGCGCAGCAGATCTTCGACAGCGTGGAAAGCATGGGCGACGCGGTGGCGGGAGACCGGCTCGATCCGCGCGGCGCCCTGCGCGTGACCACCAGCTTCCGGCTGGGCCGCAAGCACATCGCCCCGGCCTTGTCGCTGCTGGCGCAGCGCTATCCGGAACTGGACATCACGCTGGACGTGGTGGACCGCCGGGTTGACCTGGTGGCGGAAAACGTCGACCTCGACATCCAGATCGGCGAAGTGCAGGAACCGCACCTGGTGGCGCACCGGATTGCCGCCACCCGGCGCCTGCTGTATGCGGCGCCCTCTTATCTCGAACGGCGCGGCGTGCCCGCCACGCCGGCGGAATTGTGCCGGCACGATTGCCTGGTGCTGCGCGAACGCCGCCAGCCGTTCGGCGTATGGAAGCTGGACGGCCCGCACGGCGCGGAAAAGGTCAAAGTCACGGCGCGCATGTCATCGAACCATTCGGAAATCCTGCGCGCCTGGGCCATCGACGGCAACGGCATCCTGCTGCCCGCCACGTGGGACGTGCATGACGAAGCGCTGGCGGGCCGGCTGGTGCCGGTATTGCCCGCCTATTCGCAAAACGCCGATATCTGGGCTGCCAGCACCGTGCGCCTGGCCGCGTCAGCCAAGGTGCGGGTGTGCGTGCGCTTCCTGCAGGAGCAACTGGCGCAAGGGCCGTTTGCATTGAAACAAGCGTAAGAGTTATGCAACCTGCCGCAATTCCCGCGCCGCCGCCACCATGTTGGCCAGCGCCGGCAGCACTTCTCCCCACTGGCGGGTCTTCAGGCCGCAATCCGGATTGACCCACAGGCGCTGGGCCGGAATGCGCTCGGCGGCCTTTTTCATCAATTGCACGATATGCTCGCGGGTCGGGATGTTCGGCGAGTGGATGTCATACACGCCGGGACCGATCTGGTTCGGATAATTGAAGTGGTCGAACGCGTCGAGCAACTCCATGTCCGAACGCGACGTCTCGATCGTGATCACGTCCGCGTCCATCGCGGCAATGGCCGCCATGATGTCGTTGAATTCCGAATAACACATGTGCGTGTGGATTTGCGTGCAATCCTGCACACCGTTGGCCGCGATGCGGAACGATTCGACTGCCCAGTCCAGGTAAGCCTGCCACTGCGCGCGGCGCAACGGCAAACCTTCGCGCAGCGCCGCCTCGTCGATCTGGATCACGCGCACGCCCGCCTGTTCCAGGTCCAGCACTTCCTGGCGGATGGCCAGCGCCAGTTGCTTGCACGACTCGGAACGCGGCTGGTCGTCACGCACGAACGACCAGTTCAGGATCGTCACGGGCCCCGTCAGCATGCCCTTCATGGGTTTGCCCGTCAGCGACTGCGCGTACGTGGTCCACTCCACCGTCATCGCGCGTGGGCGGCTGATGTCGCCAAACAGGATCGGCGGCTTGACGCAGCGGGAGCCGTACGACTGCACCCAGCCGAACTGGCTGAATGCATAGCCATCCAGTTGCTCGCCAAAGTATTCCACCATGTCGTTGCGTTCCGCTTCGCCGTGCACCAGCACGTCCAGCCCCAGCGCTTCCTGTTCGCGCACGCTGCGGGCGATTTCCGCCTGCATCGCGCCCTTGTAGGCGGCGGCGTCCAGTGTCCCCGCCTTGTACGCGCTGCGGGCGTGGCGGATTTCCGCGGTTTGCGGGAAGGAACCGATGGTGGTGGTCGGATACGCGGGCAATTGCAGCAGCGCCGCCTGCCGGGCGGCGCGCTCGGCGTACGGACTGACGCGCCGGCCCAGGTCCGCATCGGCCTGCGCCACCGCTTGCCGCACGGCCGGGTTATGCACGCGGGGCGAGGCGCGGCGCGCCGCCAGCGCGGTCTGGTTCTCCGCCAGCGCGTCGCTGACGGATGCGCGGCCGCCACGCAAGGCCTGCGCCAGCACCTGCAATTCATCGAGCTTTTGCACGGCATAGGCCAGCCACGACCGGATGTCGGCGTCGAGCTTGCGCTCACTGTTCAAATCCACCGGCACGTGCAGCAGCGAGCACGATGGCGCGATCCACAAGCGCTCGCCCAGTTGCCGCGCCAGCGGTTCCAGCCAGTCCAGCACGTCCGTCAAATCCGTCTTCCAGATATTGCGGCCATTGATCACGCCCAGCGACAGCACTTTATGGGGCGGCAACAGGTTCAGCAAGGGACGGACATCGTCGCGGCCATTGACGGCGTCCACGTGCAGGCCCGCCACCGGCAGGTTGGCCGCCAGGTACGTGTTTTCCTGCAACTGGCCGAAGTACGTCGCCACCAGCAGCTTGACGCGGCAGACTTTCAACTGGTGGTATGCGTAGTTGAACGCATACTGCCAGTCCGCATCGAGTTCGGTCACGAGTATCGGTTCGTCAACCTGCACCCATTCGACACCGCGCGCGGCCAGCGCATCGAGCAATTGCGTATAGGCGGCCAGCAGATTGTCCAGCAGTTCCAGCTTGTTCGAACCATCCTTGGCCTTGCCCAGCGCCAGGTACGTGACGGGACCGACGATGACCGGCTTGGCCTTGAGGCCCTGCGCCTGCGCTTCCGCCAGTTGTTCCAGCAGGCGAGACGCATCGAGCTGGAACGTGGTGGCGGCGGTGAATTCCGGCACGATGTAGTGGTAATTGGTGTCGAACCACTTGGTCATTTCACCTGCCGCCACGCCGCCGCAGCACGCGTGATGGTCGGCCGTTTGCGCGGAACGGCCGCGCGCCACGCGGAAGTAATTGTCCAGCGCGTCGCCGTGGAAGCCGCGCACGCGCTCCGGCAAGTTCCCCAGCGTGAAACTCATGTCCAGCACCTGGTCATAGAATGAAAAGTCGCCCACGGGCGCCAGGTCGAGGCCCGCTTGCTGTTGCCAGTGGCGCTGGCGCAGTTCGGCGCCCACCGACAGCAGCGCGTCGCGCGTGGATTCGCCCTTCCAGTAAGACTCCAGCGCGAATTTCAGTTCGCGCTGGGCGCCGATGCGGGGAAAGCCGAGGTTGTGGACGATGGTCATGAATACTCCGTGAAATGTGGTCAGTTCAGCCATGGTAAAGAGTGCAATCCATGACGTAAAATGGTCTTTTCTCACACATCAATGAGTTTTACTCATGAATTTACACCATGCTTGAACGCATCCACCTGGCCATCGTGCTGGAAGTTGAAAAACAGGGGTCGCTGACGGCGGCCGCCGACGTGCTGTGCGTAACGCAATCGGCCCTCAGCCACAGCATGAAAAAGCTGGAACAGCAATTGGGGACCGATATCTGGCTGCGCGAAGGCCGCAGCCTGCGCCTGACGCAAGCCGGCCAGTTCCTGCTGGCCGTCGCCCAGCGCATCGTGCCGCAACTGAACCTGGCGGAAGAACGGCTGCGCCAGTTCGCGCAGGGCGAACGGGGTTCGCTGCGGATCGGCATGGAATGCCACCCGTGCTACCAGTGGCTGTTGAAAATCGTCTCGCCCTACCTGGCCGCGTGGCCGCTGGTGGACGTCGACGTCAAGCAGAAATTCCAGTTCGGCGGTATCGGCGCGCTGTTCGGCTATGAAATCGACTTGCTGGTGACGCCCGACCCGGTCAACAAACCGGGCTTGCAGTTCGAACCGGTGTTCGATTACGAGCAGGTGCTGGTGGTGCACAAGGATCACCGCTGGGCCGGATTGGAGGAAGCCACGCCCGCCATGCTGTCCGATGAAACGCTGATCACCTATCCCGTGCCGGCCGACCGGCTCGACATCTACAACCTGTTCCTGCTGCCGGCCAACTGCCTGCCGAAGAAGCACAAGACCATCGAGACCACCGACATCATGCTGCAAATGGTGGCCGGCGGCCGGGGCGTGACGGCGCTGCCGAAATGGCTGGTGACCGATTACGCGCCCCACCTGCAACTGCGCACGCTGCGCTTGGGGCCCGGCGGCATCCACAAGCAGATACACCTGGGCATACGCGAAGCCGACAGCGCCATCGACTACGTGCAGGCGTTTATCGCGTATGCGCGCGACGTCAGAAATGGTGTGCCAGCGTCACCCTGAAGCCACGGCGTTCCACCGGGTGGAAGTGGATGTCATCCACGCCATCGGCAGGTTCGCCCGGCAAGCGGGAACGGTAGTAATAATCGATGTCGCTTGCCTTCTTGTCGAACAGGTTGAAGATGTCCAGCGCCACGTTGGTGCGCTTGCCGAGCTGGTAACCGGCGCGCACATAAGCCAGCGTGGTGGACGCGGACTTGATGCTGTTATCTTCCAGCAGCGGACGGGGACCGAAATGGCGCAGTTGGAAGCTGCCGGACCAAGGCCCCAGGTCGCGCACCGTGGCGCCGAATGACAGCACCCGGTTCAAGGCGCCGGGAATGCGGTCGCCATCCGGGCTGGTATCGCCGTAGCGTGTACGGGTCGCCGCCACGTCGAGGTCGAACAGCAGCCACGATGACGCCACATAGTGGTTGTTCCACTCGATGCCGCGCCGGCGGCTGGGGCGCGTGGCTTCCGTCACGCCGGCGTCGCCGATGAACAGCAATTCGGAATCGATATTCAGCCGCCACAGCGCCAGCGAACTTTGCAGGCCCGGCACGATTTCCGAGCGCAGGCCGATTTCACTGCCGCGCGTGGCAACCAGCGGCGTCACCGGGTCGGTGGCGGTGCCGTCGGGCAGGCGCGTCTGCGTCGTGCCGCGCGCATCGTTGCTGTGGAAACCCTTGCCGAAATTGACGAAGTATTCGGTGCGCTGCCATGGACCGAACATCAGCGACAGCTTGGGCGACACCAAGTGGGCGCGGGCCTTGCCGGTGTTGGCTACGCCGTAGCTACCACCTTCGCTGGCGACGTTGAACTGGTAAGCGTCATAGCGCAAACCCGCCATGCTGCGCAGCCATGGCAGCCACTGCGTGGTGTTTTCCCCATACACGCCGACGCTGGATTCACGCACGCGGTCTTCGCGCACGGTGGCGGTGACGGCGTGCCGCGCGGTCTGGTAAATGCCGACGGGCGATAGGCGGTCATAGCGGGTCTGCACACCGGCCTTGTTGTGCATTTCCAGGCCGCCGATATCGGCGCGCCACGATTGCGCGAGGTTCGCGCCCGCCATGTTGCGCCGTTCCCGCTGGCTGCCCTGGTCGCCATCCACCGGATTGTCGAGGTAATACGTGAAGTTGCTGACCAGTTCCAGGCGCGAATGCAGCGCGTAGGCGTCGAACTCCAGCAAGCCGCTTTCCGTGCGCATGCGCTGCGCAAACGACAGGCTGTAACGGCTGGCTTCACCGCCATCGGTGGGGTCGATATTGCCGAAACGGCCGATCAGTCCCGACTGCACGGCGCGCAGCGGGATCTGGTCGGTGGAATGCCACTGGTTGGTAAAGGCCATCGCCGTGATACTGAAACCATCGTTGTAGGCGCCCTGGCTGTAGCGCAGCATGCCGTTATATTTGCGCACGCGCTGCGGCAAGTCCCACGGTCCGTCATTGTTCAGCACTTCCGCGCCGTACAGCAAGTTGCCCGCGCCGGCCTTGACGGAGTCGGCGAGCAAGCCGCGCCGGTAACCGGATTCGCCCAGCGCCAGGCTGGCCAGTCCTTGCGGCAAGCGGTCCGCCAGGCGGATATGCGCGGCGCCGGCCGACGCGAAGTCGCCTTCGTCGGCGAAATACGGCCCTTTTTTGTAATCGATGCGCTGCACCAGTTCCGGGATCAGGAAATTCAGGTCGGTATAGCCCTGGCCGTGCGCGTGGCTGCGCATGTTGACGGGCATGCCATCGATAAAGGTGGCAAAGTCGGTGCCGTGGTCCAGGTTAAAGCCGCGCAGGAAATACTGGCTGGCCTTGCCGTCGCCGCTGTGCTGCGTGACGATCATGCCGGGCACGAATTCCAGCAATTCCGCCGTGCGCATGGCGGGCCGCGCGGCAATCAGGTCGGCCGTGATGCTGCCCTGGCTGGCGGCATCGGACGTGCCGACGGCATTGTTGTAATGGCCGGTGACTTGCACCACGGCCAGCGGCGTGGCGTCGTCCGCGGCGGCGTGCAAAGGAAACAAGGCTGCAATACAGCCTGCTAGAACAGTCGCCCTGGTGTGGAGCATGGAATAACCTCGTGTCAACATGAATTCGCCGGCCGCCCGTCATTGCTTGGCGGTGCTTCCCTTCTCCGCCGGTTCGATCAACACCAGCTTGCCCGTCTTCGGGTCGCGGAAAACTTCGCCGACCCTGTCATAGCCGCTGCCGTTTTGCGTGATGCCGGTGGCGGGACGCTCGATCTGGCGGCCCTTGTCGACCGGCTTCGGCGCCTTGAAGCCGCCATGGGCGCCGGCGATGGCGGCAATCAGGCCACAGGCAAACACCAGCATCACATCGACCAGGTTGACCAGGCTGGCGCGCGGATCTTCGTCGCTCTGGTCGAAGCGCGCATCGAGGCGCGAATACAGGCGCAGGCGTTCTTTGGTTTTCAATGCTGGTGCGCTCATGCCGCCAACTCCTCAGCTTCCAGCGATTCCAGCAATTCTTCATACCAGCGGCGGCGCAGCTTGCCGATCACCAGGCCGCCGATACCGGCCACCAGACCCAGCACCGTGGCGTCGAACGCCACCGTGACGGCGCTGGCCAGCTTGGCGGGATCGCCCTGCCCCAGCGCGGCCAGGCCAGGTCCGAGCGGGATGATCGTGGCCATCAGGCCCAGCATCGGCGGAATGCGCGACAGCAGGTCGGCCCGCTCCAGGCGGCGGCGCGCAATGGCTTGCACTTGCCCGATATCGCGATTCGCGGCCAGCCTGGACAAGCCGTAAAAGCGTTCGCCGCAGGCGATGCCCGCTTCCGCGATGGCGATGGCGCAGGCGGCCAGCAGCGCGAACAGTGCGGGGGTGAGCAACAGGCTGACGCCGTCGTGCAGCCAGCCGAAGGACAGGGTTTCGGTCATTTAGGTCTCCAGAAAAGTAAGGGGGATAGTGGGCTGTCAGACGCAGTTTTCTTCATCGGAAATGGGAGTGCGTAGGGCGGTTCGTTGACGAGCCGCCATGCGTGCGTCGCCACCAGCGCTGGCGATATTGGTCTGCACGCATGGCGGCTTGATGAAACCAATCCGCCCTACGGAGCCGCGCCACAGGCCGAAACCAAACAGGGCAATCCCGGCGGCCAGCGCGCATAGCAGTTCGATCACCTGCATGGCAGCGGGTTGGGGTGGCGCCGGTTGCTCGGTCAATTCAAAGACACGCGGCGGGGCAACGGTTTCGGTTTCAGCAGGTGCTGCCGGTTGCGCGGCGACCTCGGTGGCTTGCGCAACTTGCGCGGCAGCACCGGCAGGTATGGCCACCGCCGGCAATGCCTCCCCGCGCGCCTTGGCCAGCGCCACGCCCAGCGCCTGCGCATCCGCTTCGCCCAGTTGCGGCGCCAGCCATTGCCACATCGGGTGGTCCGGTTTCGTGTGGCCGCTGCCCGGCAAGCCGTTGGCGGCCACGAGGCGCGCCAGTTCGCCGCCCATCTTGCGGATGGTGGCGGCATCGGTCTTCCAGTAGCCCTTTTCGGCGGCCACCATGAAGATCGCCAGCATGTGCGCCTTCACGTGCGCGTTGTTGCCCTGCGCGAGGAATTGCGGCAATCCCAGCTTGTGCGCATCGTCGAAGTACACGGACTTCACGTCATCCCACGCCCAGTTCTTCACCAGGTCGGGACGCGTCACTTGCCAGCCCCACAGGTTTTCCAGGAATTCCTGTCCCATGGTGCGCGCGCCGGAATAGCCGTGTTCCATCAGGGGTTTCAGCCACGCGGGATTCAGGAACCGCCCGCGCAATTCGCCCAGCAAGGCCGAGGCCAGTGGTTCCACGTCGGCCTGTCCGGGCTGCGCGTGCTGCAGGATCATGGCTTCCGGCACCCGCCCCGTGCGCCCCTCCACCGCCAGCGACAGGCCGCCCAGGTAGTCGAAGGCATCGTTGTTGTCCAGCAGCCCGTACAGGTTGCTGGCGCGGCCATGGTAGGTGCGGGTGATGCCGTCCAGCGCCACGTCGAACGCGCCATGGCTGGCTTCACCGGCGTTATCCAGGCCATACGCGTGGCCCATGCGGTTGCGGTAAGCGCGGCCGATTTCATCGCGTTCGCGCCACGCGCCGGAACGCTCCGTCAGCCGGTTGACGCCCGCGCCATACGCGCCGGGCGCATCGCCAAACACGCGCAGCGCGGCCTCGCGGCCCGCCTCCACCGGCGGCATGCCGGATCGTGCCAGCGCGGCTTGCCGCACCAGCCATTCGTGCGCCACGCGGTTGCCGGTATCCGGCTCGCTGCCCCAGGTCACATTGCCCAGCGGCGCCAGCGCCGCCTGCAAAGCGTCCTTCAATTCCGGCGAACGCTGCGCGATGGCGCCGGCGGAAGCGGCCAGCGCCAGCCGCCCTGCCCGGTCGATCAGGCGGTTCAGGTTCGGATATAAATCGCGGAACAGGCCCGACGTGGTCACCAGCGCATCGCGCCGCGGCGCGCCCGGTATCAGGCGCACGTCGGTGACGATGCCGCGCGCGTTCCACACGGGTTCCGCGCCCATCATGGCCAGCGTAAACGCCACCATCACGCCTTCGTCGCGCACCGCGTCGGACGCCCACAGCAGGATGCCTTCGCTGCCCTGCGGGGATTTGTCGCGCGCCATGGCCTTGGCGGCCATGCTGGCGCCCAACTGGTATCCCAGCTTGGTGGGCAGGATGTCGCCATCGACCGCGTGGAAATTGCGCCCCGTGGGCAGCGCTTCGGGCGAGCGCAGCGGATCGTTGCCCTTGCCCGGTTCGATAAAGCGGCCGTCCAGGCCCGCCAGCAATGCTTGCATTTCCAGGCGCGGCGAGTCCGCCAGCTTTTGCGCCACGTCGGCGCCGCCGACACCGCCCTTGTTCATCGACTCCAGCATCAGGTCGAGCGACTTCTGTTCCCACGGCCGGCCGAATATGTGCAGACCATACGGCATGAACTTTTCCTGCAGCTTGGTCAGGTAGTGGCCCACTTCGTGCGCCAGCAAGTCGTCGTCGGCCGCATCGAAACCGATGCCGCGCACTTCCAGCACGTCGGCCATCGATGCTTCCAATTCCGCCTTCAGGTTCAGCGCCACGACACGCTCGCGCATGCCCTGCGCCGCCTGCGCCTTCAGCGATTCCGAGCTGGCCGCCTCATAACTCTCCACCACCTGGCGCAGCGCCAGCAATTCGTCATACAGCGGCGTGCTGGCCAATGGCGGCGTCAAATGGTCGACCATGACGGCCAGCCCGCGCCGCTTGGCTTGCGTGCCCTCGCCCACGCCATCGACGATGTACGGGTAGACGCCCGGCAAATCCGCGCCCACCAGGCTGGGATAATCGTCGGCCGCCAGGCCCACGGCTTTCCCCGGCAGGAATTCATAAGTGGAATGGCGGCCCACGTGCACCAGCGCGTCAGCCTTGAAGCGGTCCCGCAGCCAGTGATAGAAGGCCAGGTACTGGTGCGGCGGCGTGATGCTGGTATTGGCGTGCAACAGTTCCTCGTCGACTTCCCAGCCACGGGGCGGCTGCGGGCCGATGAATACATTGCCGAACACCAGACCGGGCACCAGCAGCTTGCCGCTGTCGACCATGATCTTGCCGGGCGCCGCGCCCCAGCCTTTCAAGCCTTCGATGCCATAGCCGGACACGCGTCGGTTCAACGCCGCCAGCGCGGCGCAGCGCCGTGCCGGCTTCGCGTCGAGGCACTGGTGGTAGCCATCGGCCAGCGCGGCCAGGTCGCGGATGGCGGCGGTGCGTTGCGGATGGTCCGCCCCTTCCACCAGATGCTGCAATTCCTTGATGACGACTTCGACCTGCTTGCGGCCCAGTTGCCACTCGCCGGCGGCTTCCGCCTCCAGCACGTCGGCATGCAACCGGCCCAGCAAGCCGCGCGTCATCTCGCCCTGCACGCGGGGCGGCAATCCTCCGAACCAGCGCGCATAGTCGGCGGCGCTGACGCTGTTGACGGACGTGCTCAGTTCGCGCAATGCCGCCCGGTCTTCCGGCAAGTTCACGCCGTGCGCCATGATGCGGTCCAGCAGTGCTTCCGGCGACGCGGGCAACTCACCCACCGTGTAGCCCGCGTTTTTCAGTGCGTGCAGCATGTCGAACAGCGATGCCGGCACGTTCAGGTTGTCGGCGCCGATGTTCTGGCGGCCCGGCGGGTGGTTGTAGTAAATCAGCGCGATTTTCTTGTCACGGTTGGCCTTGTGGCGCAGCGCCACCCAGCGGTTCACGCGCGCGGCCAGCCGGTCCGCCTCCGCGTCCAGCATCACGGGCGGGCGGTTTTCAATGCCGGTTTGCGGATCGCGCCGCGCCTGCCCCAGCGCCGCCACCACGATCGGCTGGCCAATGCCCTGCAATTCCGGCAGCGCCACCCGGTATTGCACGGAATCCGGCGGCAAACCATCGGGCGACAGCCGCCACTGGGCCGCCGTGCGGTCGGACAGGCGGATCGCCTTGAACAGTGGCACGTCCAGCCGCTTGAATGCTTCCGACACGGCTTCCCGCCCTTCCGCCGCGCCCACGACGAAGTCCTGCAACACCACCACGGCAGCGGGTTTCGCCGGGGCGATCAGTTCCGGCAAGCGTTCCAGCGCTTCGCGCGATGCGCCGCCCCAGCGCGGCAGCACTTGCGCGCACTGGCGGCCCTGCCGCTCGATGCGGCGGCACATGTCGGCGGGCACCATGCCATCCATGTTGGACAAGTCCAGCACCACCACCGTGGGCCGGTCCTGCAATCCCAGCTGCGCCGCCCTGCCCCACGCGTCAGTATCCGCCAGCTCTTTCGTCCCCACGCGCACGCGCAGCATCGGCTCCGGTTGCGGGCCGGGCAGCGCCACGGCGGGATTGACCAGGTGGGCGAACAGCGCAGCGGTATTGGCGACGCCGCCGGCTTGCCACAGCTGGCGCGCGGCCAGCCAGTGGCGCGCGGCGGGATGCGCCTGCGCCGCCTTCAGCGCGGCCTCGGGTGGCTGTTCCGCCGACAGCTGGCGCAAGGTTTCCGGCGAAAAGCCATTCAGGCTGCCATTCGTGTCGCGCGACATCAGGCTCAGCGTGCCTTCGCCATTCATGGCCAGCACGGCGGTCTTCGGTTTCACGTAGCGCGGCAGCGCATCCTTGAGGCGGCGCGCGGGATCGCCGAACAGCGCCACGGCCAGCACGGTATCGGCCTGCCCCAGCCACTGCGCCACTTGCCGCTCATCGGCCGCCATGAATTGCGCGGGGGTGCGCAGCAGGATGCGGTCGGAAGGATGGCTGGCGAGATGGCGGTGCGCCGCTTCGACGGCGGTCGGTGCGGAGCGCTCCGTCACCAGGGCGAACAGCGTGGCGGCGTGCGCCGGCAATGTGACAGCGAGCGCGCACTGCAGCACCAGGAAAATCCTGACGAATGTTTTTGTATTCACGGGCGGTACCAGTTACCGCGTGCCAGGCACGCATGACGATACGGGCAGCCGTGTTCTTGCCGGAATATGCAAAGGAAAAAAGACGAGCCGCCCACCGGCAAAACCACACCCCGGGTTTTGCACAATCTATCGTGATGGCCGGTCTTCTGGCTCGCCGTCATCCTTCCCCGATCCTGCCTTCCCGTGCAATGCACAGTGGCGTTCGATCAAGGTCGTCAGGCATACAGCAGCGGGGGCTGCGCCGGACTGGCGTGGAATGAAAACTCCACACGTCACCGGCTTCCCGTTTCACCCTCCAGCAGACATGCGGGAGGGCACCATGCACTTTAAGGCGGCAATTGTACCTTTATTAATGAAAGTGGGCCAGTGCCATCCGCCTCATGCCGCCTGGACCACGGATGCCGCCAACGCCGGATAGTCCGTATAACCCTGCGCCCCGCCGCCAAAGTACGATGCGCGATCCGCCTCGTTCATCGGCGCACCGGCCTTCAGGCGTTCAACGAAATCCGGATTGGCCAGCGCCATCTGGCCATACGATTCCACTTCCGCCAGCCCGGACGCCACGTCGCTGCCCACCTGTTCGCGGGAACGGCCCGGGCGGTTCAATACCAGCGTGCCGCGCCACAGTTTGCGGATGTCCGCCAGCAGCGCTTCATCGCCCTGGTGCATCACGTGCAGGTAGGCCAGGTCCAGCTTGTCGAGTTCCGCCACCAGGTAGCGGTACAGGTCCGGGCCATCCGTCCCTTCATCGATACCCCACAGCGTGATGCCGGGCGACAGGCGGATGGCCGTGCGGTCGGCGCCGATTTCTTCGGCCACGGCGCGCACTGCTTCAATTGCGAAGCGCGCCCGGTTCGCTATCGAGCCGCCATACGCATCGGTGCGGGTATTGGCGCTGGGCGCGAAGAATTGCTGGATCAGGTAAGCGTTGGCGCCATGCAGTTCGACGCCGTCAGCTCCGGCGTCGATTGCGCGCCGCGCGGCCAGGCGGAAGTCGGCCACCGTCTGCCGCACTTCATCGGTCGACAGTGCGCGCGGTACCGGGATGTCCTGCATGCCCGTCATCGTGAACATGCCGGCGCCAGGCGCGATGGCCGATGGCGCGACGCCCTGGCGGTGGTGCGGCGTATTGTCCGGGTGCGACATGCGGCCCGCGTGCATCAGCTGGAAGAAGATACGGGCGCCTTTGGCATGCACGGCATCGGTGACTTTCTTCCAGCCCGCCACGTGCGCATCGGTATGGATGCCCGGCGTGAACAGGTAGCCCTGGCCGTCTTCCGACGGTTGCGTGCCTTCCGTGACGATCAGGCCCACGCCGGCGCGCTGGCTGTAATACTCGGCCGTCAGTTCGCCCGGCGTGCCGTCCGGTTGGGCGCGCGAACGCGTCATCGGCGCCATGGCCAGGCGGTTTTGCAGGGTATAACGGCCAACGGAGATGGTGTCGAACAGCTTGCTCATCATGTATTCCTTCGTAGGGTTGAATGCATGACGCCATCATCGCCGACTATCCAGATGAGATAAATATGGTATTTTGGAGATCATTGATCCAAAAATGGATCACTTATGAAAACCATGCAATGGAACTGTTGAACGACATGGCCTTGTTCGTCGAAGTGGTCAAGGCCAAGAGCTTCCGGCGCGCGGGCGAAGCGATCGCCATGCCGATTGCCACCGTGTCGCGCCGTATCAGTGGCCTGGAAAAAGCCATCGGCTTGCGCCTGCTGCACCGGACCACGCGCCGCATCGAGCTGACGGAAGCGGGACTGCTGTATTACGAACGGTGCCGCCGCATCGTCGAAGAAGCGCGGCTGGCGCACCAGCAACTGGGCGAGTTGCTGGAACAGCCCAGCGGCGTGCTGCGCGTCTCGCTGCCGGTGGACTTCGCGACAATCTTCCTGGCGCCGCACCTGGGCGAATTCGCGCAGCGCTATCCCGGCATCCGCTTCGAGTTCGATTTAACGCCCCGCAAAGTCGACCTGGTGGCGGAACCGTTCGACCTAGCCATCCGCATGGGCGATTTGCCCGACTCCACGCTGATCGCCCGCAAGCTGGCCGACCTGCCGCGCTATTTATATGCGTCGCCCGGCTACCTGGAACAGGCGGGCGAACCGCAACACCCGCACGAACTGGCGCGCCACGAATGCCTGCTGATGCTGCGCCAGCCGGCCACGTGGAACCTGCACAACCAGGCCGACGCCATGGACGTGGCGGTCCAGGGGCGCTTCCATGTCAACAGCATCGGCATGATGCAGCACCTGGCCTTGCAGGGCATGGGGATCGCGCTGGTCTCGCCGGAAATCGTCGCGGCCGACGTGGCGGCAGGCACGTTGCGGCGCGTGCTGCCCGGCTGGCGCGGGCCGGACGTTCCGGTCTACGCCGTGACGGAAACCCGCCTGCTGCCCGCCAAGACGCAGCGCTTTATCGAGTTTTTGACCGGGCTGCTGGGGTAAGCATTTCCCCCACCAGCCGCCCCAGCATGCGCAATGCCTGCTCGGTGCCGGCCGACCACGGATAACTGTAATTGAGCCGGATGCAGTGCGTGTAGCCGCCCCGCGCGGAAAACATGTGGCCCGGGCCGACGGTGATCTTGCGCTCCAGCGCTTTTGCATACAGCGCCATCGCATCGGCGCCGTCCGGCAATTCCACCCATAGCACGTAACCGCCCTGCGGTTCGGACACGCGCGTGCCGGGCGGGAAGAACCGCAATACGGCAGCGGCCATCATGCGGGCGCGCTGCGCATAGCCCTTGCGCACTTGCCGCAACAGGCGGTCATGCCCAGCGTGCTGCAAGTATTCGGCAATCGCCAGTTGCGGCAGCGACGGCGTCGCCAGCGTATTGAGGAACTTGAGCTTTTCCACCTGCGCCGCGTAGCGCCCCGGCAGCGCCCAGCCGATGCGGTAACTGGGCGCCAGGCTCTTCGAAAACGACGAGCAATGCAGCACCAGGCCTTTGCTGTCCCAATTCTTCAGCGACGTGGGATGGCTGTCGCCGTAATACAGTTCGTCGTAGACGGCGTTTTCAATCACTGGGATGTCCTGCCGGGCCAGCAATTCCACCAGTTCCCGCTTGTGCGCGTCCGGCATCATGAAGCCCAGCGGATTCTGGAAATTCGGCATCACCATGCAGGCGGCGATCCGGTGCTGTCCCAGCAGGGTGCGCAACGCATCGATGCGGATGCCGGTTTTCGGATCGGTCGGCACTTCCAGCGCCCGCATGCCCATGCGCTCGATCGCGTGCAGCATCGCATAGAACGTCGGCGACTCGATGGCGACGGTGTCGCCCGGCTTGGCCACCGCTTGCAGGCACAGGTTGATGGCTTCCGTCGCCCCCGCCGTCACGACGATTTCCGCCGGATCGACAGCCAGCCCGTTTTCCATATGGCGGCGGGCGATTTGCCGGATCAGTTCCGGGTTCCCCGGCGGTAAATCATCCATCACGCTCCAGTTGTGCTGGCGGCGCGCGATGGCGCCGGCGTACTGGCTGATGCGCTGCCACGGGAATGGCGCGGGATCTGGATAAGGTGATCCCAGTGGCGCCGCACCTTGCGTGCGGATGGTGCGCAAGGTCGACAGCACCAGGCGGCTGACGTCCACCTCGGACGACAGCACCAGCGGCGCGGTTTCCTTCTTGCGGGGCGCGGCGCGGGCCTTGCGGCGCACGAAAAATCCAGACTGGGGCCGGCTTTCGATCACACCCCGGCTTTCCAGCAGCGAGTAGGCGCGCAGCACCGTGCTGATGGCCAGCGCGCGGTGCACACTGGCTTGCCGGATCGACGGCAGCCTGTCGCCTTCGACCAGCACGCCGCGCGCGACCTGGTCTTCGATATCCGCCGCCAATGACTCGTACAGGTTCATGCGGCCCAGTATAGCCCAGCCTTGCCGCCCGCATCTGTACCTTCCGACTGTACCCCTGCCGCGATGGCCTGTCTGTACCCGCCGCCGCCATCCCTTACGCGCGACACTGGGCGCCATCACAGACCAGGAGCCAGCCATGAGCAACCGACCCGGGCGTATTGCCCCCTATTCCAACCCGGCCGGCGGCTGGGGCGCGCTGAAATACGTTGCGCTGAACCTGGTGCGGGAACGGGTCAACGCGGGAAAATTGGGTACCTTGCTGGCGCAAAACCAGCCGGACGGTTTCGATTGCCCCGGCTGCGCGTGGCCGGACCGCAAGCATACGTCGACCTTTGAATTCTGCGAAAACGGCGTCAAGGCTGTGGCGGCGGAAGCCACCAGCAAGCGCGTCACGCGGGAATTCTTTGCGCGCCACACGGTAGCCGAACTGATGGCGCAATCCGATTATGAGCTGGAACAGCACGGCCGACTGACCGAACCCATGGCGTACCACGCGGCCAGCGACAAGTATGTGCCGGTGTCCTGGGACGATGCCTTCAGCCTGATCGCCTGCGAATTGCACGCGCTGGACAACCCGGACCAGGCCGCGTTTTACACGTCGGGCCGCGCCAGCAACGAAGCGGCGTTTTTATACCAGCTGTTTGCCCGCATGTTCGGCACCAACAACTTCCCCGATTGTTCCAACATGTGCCACGAAGCCACCAGCCGCGGCTTGCCGCACACGGTGGGTATCGGCAAGGGCACCGTCACACTGGACGACTTCGAACTGGCCGACACGATCCTGGTGTTCGGCCAGAATCCAGCCACCAACCATCCCCGCATGATGGGCGAATTGCGCGAATGCGCGCGGCGTGGCGCAGCCATTGTTTCGATCAATCCGCTGAAGGAACGGGGCTTGCAGCGCTTTCAGGACCCGCAAAGCCCCGGTGAAATGCTGACCAACGGCAGCACCCGCATCAGTTCCATGTTTGTCCAACCCCGCATCGGCGGCGATTTTGCGCTGATCAAGGCCGTCGCCAAGCGCGTACTGGAAATGGATGACGACGCCGGCGCACTGGGCCGTCCGCGCGTGCTGGATGCGGCGTTCATTGCGGAGCATACGGCCGGCTTCCCTGCCTTTGCCCGCGACTTGCGCGCCGAATCGTGGCCACTGCTGCTGGAGGAATCCGGCGTGGCGCGCGACGAGGTCGAGCGGCTGGCGCGCCTGTTCGCCGGCAGCGAGCGCGTGATCGCCTGCTGGGGCATGGGGCTGACGCAGCACAAGCATTCGGTCGCGACGATCCAGATGCTGTCGAACCTGATGATGATGCGGGGCCAGATCGGCAAGCCCGGCGCCGGGCTGTGCCCCGTGCGGGGTCACTCCAACGTGCAGGGCGACCGCACTGTCGGCATCGAAGAACGCCCCACTGTCGCCTTCCTGGACCGTTTAAAGCACGTGTTCGGCTTCGAGCCGCCCCGCCACCACGGCTACGACGTGGTGACGACCATCCGCGCCATGCTGGACGGCCGCGTCAAGGTCTTCATCGGCCTGGGCGGCAACTTCGCCAGCGCCACGCCGGACACGCCCCTCACGTGGCAAGGTTTGCGCCAGTGTGCGCTGACGGTGCACGTCACCACCAAGCTCAATCGCAGCCACCTGGTGCACGGCCGCGCCGCGCTGATCCTGCCGACGCTGGGGCGCACGGAAATCGATATGCAGAATGGCGTGGCACAGGGTGTCACGGTGGAAGACTCCATGAGCATGGTGCACATTTCCTATGGCATCAACCCGCCCGCGTCGCCCGATTTGCTGTCGGAAATCGCCATCGTGGCGCGCATGGCCCATGCAACGCTGGGCAGCCATCGCTATGACTGGCTGGGCAAGGCCGCCGATTACGCGTTGATCCGCGACGACATCGAAAAAGTGTTCGACGATTTTTACGACTACAACGCCCGCGTGGCCAAGCCGGGCGGATTCCACCTGAAAGTCGCGTCGCGCGAACGGCAGTGGATCACACCGGCCGCCAAAGCGCAATTCATCGTCAACGCCATCGACCGCGACACGCCGATCCACCGCGCCCGCGCCGCGCACGGCCAGCGGTTGCTGACGATGATGACCACCCGTTCGCATGACCAGTACAACACGACGATTTACGGACTGGATGACCGCTACCGGGGTGTGTTCGGGCTGCGCCGCGTGGTCTTCATCAACAAGGATGACCTGGCCATGCTGGGCCTGGCGGCGGGTGGCATGGTCGATGTCGTCAGCGTATGGGACGACGGCGTACAGCGCGTGGCGCCAGGTTTCCTGCTGGTGGAATATGACATTCCCCGTGGCTGCGTGGGCGCATACTACCCCGAAACCAATGTGCTGGTGCCGCTGGACAGCGTGGCCGATGGGGCGGGTACGCCGACGTCGAAGTCGATTCCCGTGCTGTTGCAGGCCGCCCGGCAGTTATCGATTGCACAATAACCTTACGCATATCTTGCCACTGTAGCCATTCCACGACAGGCAGGATGGATTGTAAATTGCCGGACAACAGCGCTTGACGGATACTGGCAACGTCCGCCGACGACCGAGTCCCGTCATGAAACCCCTGTTATGCAGTTTGTTGTGCCTGTTCAGCCTGTGCCACGCACTGGCTGCCGAAGTCGTCACCGTGGGCGCGGAAGACGACTGGGCGCCCTATTCGTCCGTGGTCGATCGCCAGGCCAGGGGATTTGCCGTCGACGTGGTGCGCGAAGCGTATGCGCTGGTGGGCATTACCGCAAAATTCGACGTGCTGCCATATGCGCGCTGCATGGCCGCCACCAAGGCGGGTACGCTGGTGGCGTGCTTCGATGCGGTTCCCAACGCGATGATCGCGAAAGATTACCTGTGGCCCGAACATCCTTTATTTACCACCCATATGAATGTCTACGCGCTGGCCGACTCCAGCGCCAGCGGCATGGTCGCGGCCAAGCTGGAAGGCCGTACGGTCGGCGTGGAACGGGGTTACGAATATGGCGATGAATTCGACCTGAATACAAAAATCATCCGCAAGGTGGTCGACAAGAATGACCAGGGCTTCAAAATGCTGCTGGCGCGTCGCATCGAATTCATGGCGGCGGAAGAGCGCATCGCCAACGCCCTGTTCGCACGCTATCCCACCGAATTCGGCGGCAAGTTCAAACTGGTGGGCACCGTGGCCACGCCGGGCCTGTATATCGCCTTCAGCAAAAGCGCGCCCGACAGCGCCCGCCTGCTCAGGAAATTCAATGAAGGCTATGCCATGCTGCGCAACAGTCCCCGCTACCGCGCGATCGAAGCGAAGTGGTTTTAAATGACCGAATCGATCGCCGCCCGCCTGCTGCGCATCATCTTCAGTTGCTATTTCGTCGTTACCGTGGTGGTGACGGCGCTGCAACTGGGCGCTGAATACACGCACACGCGCAACCGCGTCGAGAAGGAACTGCAAGCCATGCAGCAGACGTTCGGGCCCGGCATTGCCGACGCCATGTGGCGCTATAACGACGATATCCTGCGTGGCATCCTGTCCGGCATGTCGGAGATGCCGGCCGTGGTGGGGGTGAAGATCGCCGATGAACATGGCGCGCTGGTGCGGGCCGTTGGCACCGTCGTCGATGCGGACGGCACCCGCAAGCGGGCGGATTCGCAAGGCCGGCTGGCCACGGTCACGGAAGGCGACGGCTTTTTCCAGGAAATGTTCAGCCGCGATTTTCCCGTGGTGTTCATCGATGAAAAGGGCGAATCGAAAAACATCGGCACGTGGACCGTGTATTCGGACCAGCACGTCATCGTGCGGCAGGTGGAATACGGCTTCCTGCTTATTTTGGTGAACTCCGTCATCAAGACACTGGCGCTGTGGTTCATTTTCCTGCTGGTGGTGCGGCGCTGGCTGGGACGGCCGCTGCGCCAGTTGACCGATTTCGTCGGCCATATCAATGTCGACAACCTGGGTGATCCCATCGTGCTGCAAGACAAGGGCCGCAATGAATTGCACCTGCTGGCCGCCAAGCTCAATGAAATGACGGCCAAGATCCGCGCCGGCATCGCGGAAAAAGCGGACTTGGTGGCGCGGCTGCAGGATGAGCAGGCCAAGATCCGCCAGCTCAACGAGTCGCTGGAACAGCGGGTGGCCGAGCGCACCATGGAACTGGAACACGACCGCCAGCAACTGGCCACCACCAACGCCCAGCTGGCGCAGGCGCTGGACACCGTGCAACGGGCGCAGGAAGAACTGGCCCGCAATGAAAAGCTGACGGCGCTGGGGTCCATGGTGGCCGGGGTCGCGCATGAACTGAACACGCCGATCGGCAACAGCCTGATGGCGGCGTCCACGCTGAACGACAATGTGCACCGGTTTGCCGCCAGTTTTTCGTCCGGCCTGAAACGCTCGGAAGTCGACCGCTTTATCCACGAAGCGTCCACTGTCAGCGAACTGCTGACCCGCAACATCATCCGCGCCGCCGACCTGGTGACCAGCTTCAAGCAAATCGCCGTCGACCAGACCAGTTCCCAGCGCCGCGCGTTCGACGTGGCCACCGTGGTGCGTGAAAATATCGATGCGCTGATGCCGTCCCTGCGCAAGACGCCCTACACCGTGGTGCAGCAAGTGGACGCGGGACTGGCCATGGACAGTTATCCCGGCCCGCTGGGCCAGGTGCTGATCAACCTGATCAACAATGCCGTGATCCACGGCTTCCACCGCCGCGATCACGGCACGATCACGATCGAGGGCCGCCGCAGCCGCGAAGGCTGGATCGACATGGTGGTCACCGACGATGGCGCCGGCATTGCGCCGGACATCCTGAACCGCATTTACGACCCGTTCTTTACCACCAAACTGGGTGCGGGCAGCACCGGGCTGGGGCTGAACATCACGCACAATATCGTGACAGGCTTGCTGGGCGGGCAAATCCAGGTGGACAGCACGCCGGGTGAAGGCGCCCGCTTTACGATCTCGGTGCCGTGCGTTGCGCCCGTGGCGCGCGATCCGGCCTGACGTCCGTATAGACGGTGAACCCGTCCTGGCGGCAAAAGCTGGCCAGTGTCAGGCCCGCCTTGCCGGCGATATCGATCGCCAGCGACGTCGGCGCGGATATCGTCGCCAGCATGGGGATGCCGACGCGGGCCGCCTTGCGCACCAGTTCATAACTCGCGCGGCTCGACAGGAACACAAAGCCGTTGCGCAAGTCCACGCCATCCAGCGCCAGGCTGCCCACCAGCTTGTCCATCGCATTATGGCGGCCCACGTCTTCAAACACGGCGTGCACGGCGCCATCCAGCCCGCACCACGCGGCGGCATGCACACCGCCCGTGGCGCGCATCAGCGCCTGGCGCCGGGGCAGTTCCTGCGCGGCGCGCGCAATGGCGGGCGCCAGCGATTCCGGCAGCGGCGCCGCGGGCATGGGTTCCGGATCGAGGTCCAGCAATGCCAGGCTTTCGATGCCGCACACGCCGCAGCCCGTGCGTCCCGCCAGCGAGCGGCGGCGTTCCTTCAGTTGCATGAATGCCTGGCGGGAGATGGTCAGCTGTACCTCCGCCGCGGCGGGCAGCATGTGCACTTCCATATCGTAGATGTCCGCAGCGCTGGCGACGATGCCTTCCGTCAGCGCGAACCCCACCGCCAGCGGTTCCAGGTCGCGCGGCGTGGCCATCATGACGGCGTGCGAGATACCGTTGAAGACCAGCGCCACGGGGACTTCCTCGGCGACGTTATCCAGCGCACCGAGGGTCTCGCCGCCGCGGTGGCGGGTGATGGCGCAGGGGCGGTGGCCCGGGTGCTGAAAAGATTGGTCGGCGTGCATGGCGTACCTCGCTGTGTTGACACCTGCATGGTACGGACAGGCAGCGCGGGCGGCGGGCACAGTTGGGCGGGGCGGCGGGAGGCACAGTTTGCATGGCCGCGCGACGATGATGCCGCGCGCGCCCTGTTTCAGCGGCCGGGGTGCTACTTGCCCTTCCCTCCCAGATGGAAGTATGCAATCGCCGCCTGCAATTCCTCGGCGCGTGAACTCATTTCCTCCGCGGTGGCCGCCAATTGTTCGGCGCCCGCCGCGTTGTGCTGCGTGGTCTGGCTCAACTGGCCGATGGCGGCATTGATCTGCTCCAGGCCCATGTTCTGCTCTTCCGACGCCGCCGTGATTTCCTGCACCAGCTCCGACGTGCGCTTGATGTTCGGCACCATTTCATCGAGCAGCTTGCCGGCCCGCTCCGCCAGTTCCACGCTGTTGCCCGCCACTTCGCCGATTTCCGCCGCCGCCACCTGGCTGCGCTCGGCCAGCTTGCGCACTTCGGCCGCCACCACGGCAAAGCCTTTGCCATGCTCGCCGGCCCGCGCCGCTTCAATCGCGGCATTCAGCGCCAGCAAATTGGTTTGATAGGCGATGTCGTCGATGATCAGGATTTTCTTGGCGATTTGCCGCATGGCTTCCGTGGTGGAGCGCACGGCCTGGCCGCCCTCGCCCGCTTCGCTGGCGGCGCGCGAGGCAATGGCGTCCGTGACCTTGGCGTTTTCCGTGTTTTGCGACACGGATGCCGACATTTCCTCGACGGATGCGCTGGTCTCTTCCACGCTGGCGGCCTGCTGGTTGGTGGCCTGCGACAGCGATTGAGACGTCGAATTGATTTCTTCCGACGCCTGCGCCAGCGCCTGTGCACCGGACGCGACTTCCTGCACCACGGACGCCAGCTTGTCGGCCATCTGCTTCATCGCATGCAGCAGGCTGCCCTGGTCGCCATGGCGCAGCGCCAGTTCCACGCCCAGGTTGCCGTCGGCGATCTCGCGCACGACGCCGGCCGCATATTCCGGTTCGCCGCCCAGCTGGCGCATCAGGCTGCGGTACAGCCAATACATCGCCAGTGCCGACGCCGCCACGGAAAACGCCAGCAATCCCAGGGTCGTGCGATACGCGGCGCTGGCCGCCGCTTCCGCTTCCTGCACGGCCTTGCCGGTGCGTTCATCCAGCATTTGCAGGAATTCGTTCACCGGCTTCATGATCTTGGCCTTGTTGCGATGATAGGTGGCGTCGTGCGTCAGCTTGCGCGCCATGTCCGCATCCGGCGCGCCTTTTTTCGTGTAGCCGCCCTGTCCGTCTTCGTACAAGCCCTTGACGGCATTCATGGCGATGGTTTCCGCCTTGACCAGGCCGTCGGACTGCGCCTGCGCTTCCTGCAGCTTGGCCAGTTCCTGCTGCGTAAAGCCCGCTTCCTTCATCAAGTCCAGCAGCGGCACGGACTTGCCGGAGCCTGGCGGCGCCGACTCGCCGGCGGCAATGAAATCCCAGTAAATCCGCTCATAGTTTTGCGGCCGGGGCTTTTTGCCCGAGCGGATATCGAGGATGTCGAAATACTGGCGTTCGTAAGCGGTATCGCCCGTCACGACAAAAGTGCGGGCCAGCCGTGTCAGGTCGTCCGAGCTTTGGCGCAACTCATCGGCCAGCAGGTAGGACTGGTAGCGCGATGCATGCGCCGCGCTGACTTTCGATTGCGCGCTGGTGATCTGCAACAGTCCCCAGTAAGTGAGTCCGGCCAGCGCCGCCACCAGCACGACAAACAGGCATATGGTTTGCTTCAGCGATAACGAACGATGCATCGACGCCTCCAGGTCTGGTGGGTGGGGCCAGTAACGCACTGGCCATTTCCGATGGAAACACTATCGGAAAGCTAGCCAGTCTCACAAGCTGATCTTCGGTAGCTGTAGTCATTTCACGACATCCCTATGCCGGGCAAGCGCGCATCGGCCTGTCGATAATTATGCTAGAGTGACAATCTTTGTTAGCGCTATATCTTAGAAAAGTAATGCGAGAACATGCCAGCGATGCAGACCGGTTTGGCGTGCCGGCGGAAAACATCCAAGCTGCCGAACGCCGCAACACGGATTACAAGCCCCAGCGTACACCGATTAACCTCCGCGTACCCACACGGAAAGAAGTACGCCAGCTTCCCCGCGATGAACTCGCGCCGCTGCTGATCGGCTGGATGGAGCACAGCCCGATTGAAATCGTGCCCAGCCGGGGACAAATCCAGCTGGTCATCGAAGTGCTGCAGCAAAGGCCGGATGTGGCCGACGTGGCCCCGCTGATCAACATGTGCAGGAATTACAGTTCCGATTCCTAGCGATGGAAACCGAACGCACACTGCCCGTCCCGGCGCCGACAGCAGTCAAAGCCCATCCTGTTGCCCTGCACGCCAGGGCCACGCTGGAAGACGCCTTCCAGTGCATCCTGCAAAATTGCCAAGCCCACATGGAAGCCAACGTTGCCGGTGTTTTCGCCCAGGATGCCGAATGCCTGCACCAGATGCGGGTGGGCCTGCGGCGGCTGCGCGCCGCACTGGGCCTGTTCAAGAACCAGGTGCAGCTTCCCGCCGGCGTGCAGAAAGACCTGGACTGGCTGGCGGCCCTGCTGGGCAAGGCGCGGGACTGGGATGTGTTCATCGGGTCCACGCTGGGACGAGTGGGCGGCGCCGGCTGGAACGAAGGCAGGACGGCCTTGCGCGATAGCGCCAGTCCCCATGCCGCCGCCGCGCACAAGGCGGTGCAGCGTGCGCTGCATGCGCAACGCTACGCGCGGCTGATGGCCAGCCTGTCGCGCTGGATCGCTGACCGGCAATGGCGCCAGCCGCACGACGGCGTACAGCCAGGCAAGCTCGACCGCAACGTGCGCCAGGGCATGCGCCCCTTGCTGGAGAAGGCGCAACGGCGTTTGCATAAAAAGCTGCGCCAGGCCGATCAAACGGATGCGGCAAGCTTGCACCAGGTCCGCATCGCCGCCAAGAAGTCCCGCTATGCGATGGAATTCTTCCAGCCGCTGCTGCCCGCCAAACGGGTGAAAAAACAGGTGCGGCGGCTGACCGCCCTGCAGGATGTGCTGGGCAGCCTGAACGACCTGGCGATTGCCGGCGAATTGCTGGCGCAACTGGACCTCGATGCGGCGGCGCCGCAACAGCAGTCGGCGTTTGCCCAGGGGTACCTGGCGTCGGTGGCGGACGCGAAAATGCAGGCGCTGCGCAAGCCCTTGCGGCGGGCCCGGTCGGTCCCGCTCATTTGAACAGGCCGAAAAAAAGGGCTTCACGAGGAAGCCCTTTTCATTACAACGGTAAAACTCAGACTTGCACGGAGTCCGCCACGCTACGGAATTCTTCGATCTGGTCGAAGTTCATGTAGCGGTAGATGTCGGCGGCGTTCTTGTCGATCACGCCGATGTTCGACATGTACTCTTCCTTGGTCGGAATGCGGCCCAGCGCCGAGCACACGGCGGCCAGTTCGGCCGACCCCAGGTACACGTTGGTTTCCAGGCCCAGGCGGTTCGGGAAGTTACGGGTCGACGTCGACATCACGGTGGCGCCCTTGCGGATTTGCGCCTGGTTACCCATGCACAGCGAGCAGCCCGGCATTTCCATGCGCGCGCCGGTGCGGCCCAGGGTGCCATAGTGACCTTCGGACGTCAGCACTTGCTGGTCCATCTTGGTTGGCGGCGCAACCCACAGGCGGACCGGAATGTCGGACTTGCCTTCCAGGACCTTGGCGGCGGCACGGAAGTGGCCGATGTTGGTCATGCAGGAACCGACGAACACGTCGTCGATCTGGGCGCCAGCCACTTCGGCCAGCGTTTTCACGTCGTCCGGGTCGTTCGGGCATGCCACGATAGGCTCGTGGATGTCGGCCAGGTCGATCTCGATCACGGCAGCGTATTCCGCATCGGCGTCCGGCGCCAGCAGTTGCGGGTTGGCCAGCCAGGCTTCCATCGACTTGATGCGGCGTTCCAGCGTGCGCTTGTCCTGGTAATGGTTGGCGATCATCCACTTCATCAGCGTGATGTTCGACGTCATGTATTCGATGATCGGCGCCTTGTCCAGGTGCACGGTGCAACCGGCGGCGGAGCGCTCGGCCGATGCGTCGGACAGTTCGAATGCCTGCTCGACTTTCAGGTCCGGCAAGCCTTCGATTTCCAGGATGCGGCCGGAGAAGATGTTCTTCTTGCCTTTCTTGTCCACGGTCAGCAGGCCCTGGCGGATCGCGTACAGCGGAATCGCGTTGACCAGGTCACGCAGGGTCACGCCAGGCTGCATCTTGCCTTTGAAGCGCACCAGCACGGATTCAGGCATGTCCAGCGGCATCACGCCGGTGGCGGCGGCGAAGGCCACCAGGCCGGAACCCGCCGGGAACGAAATACCGATCGGGAAGCGGGTGTGCGAGTCGCCGCCGGTGCCGACGGTGTCCGGCATCAGCAGGCGGTTCAGCCACGAGTGGATCACGCCGTCGCCCGGACGCAGGGCCACGCCGCCACGGTTTTCAATGAAGGCTGGCAGTTCGCGGTGGGTTTTCACGTCCACGATTTTCGGGTACGCGGCGGTGTGGCAGAACGATTGCATCACCAGGTCGGCCGAGAAGCCCAGGCAAGCCAGGTCTTTCAGCTCGTCGCGGGTCATCGGGCCGGTGGTGTCCTGGGAACCGACGGTGGTCATCTTTGGTTCGCAGTACGTGCCTGGGCGGATGCCCTGGCCTTCCGGCAGGCCGCAGGCGCGGCCAACCATTTTCTGCGCCAGCGAGAAGCCGCGGCCGGTGTCGGCCGGGTTTTGCGGCAGGCGGAACAGCGTCGATGGGGCCAGGCCCAGCGATTCACGCGCCTTGGCGGTCAGGCCGCGGCCGATGATCAGTGGAATACGGCCGCCGGCGCGCACTTCGTCGAACAGCACGTCGGATTTGACTTTGAACTCGGCGATCACGACGCCGTTTTTCAGCGCTTTGCCTTCGAACGGGCGCAGCTCGATCACGTCGCCCATGTCCATTTGCGACACGTCCAGCTCGATCGGCAGTGCACCGGCATCTTCCATCGTGTTGTAGAAGATCGGAGCGATCTTGTTGCCCAGGCAGACGCCGCCGAAACGCTTGTTCGGAATGAATGGAATGTCTTCGCCGGTGAACCACAGCACCGAGTTGGTGGCGGATTTACGGGAAGAGCCGGTGCCGACCACGTCGCCGACGTAGGCCACCAGGTTGCCCTTGGCTTTCAGCGCTTCGATCTGCTTGATCGGGCCGATTTTGCCGGGTTCGTCAGGGTTGATGCCTGGACGGGCGTTTTTCAGCATCGCCAGCGCGTGCATCGGGATGTCCGGACGGGTGGTCGCGTCAGGCGCCGGCGACAGGTCGTCGGTGTTGGTTTCGCCGGAGACCTTGAACACGGTCAGGGTCAGGCTTTGCGGCACTTCCGGACGGGACGTGAACCACTCGGCGTCGGCCCACGATTGCAGCACGGCCTTGGCGCGTGCATTGCCCTTGTCGGCCAGTTCTTTCACATCGTGGAAGTAATCGAACATCAACAGGGTCTTTTTCAGGCCTTCTGCGGCCACGTCGCCCACGACGTCATCACCCAGCAAGTCGATCATCGGCTTGATGTTGAAGCCACCCAGCATGGTGCCCAGCAGGCGGGTCGCCAGTTCGCGCGATACCAGCGGGGACGTTTCCGTACCGTTGGCAACGGCGGTCAGGAACGCGCTCTTGACTTTGGCGGCGTCATCGACACCGGCCGGAACGCGGTTGGTGATCAGGTCAACCAGGAAGGCTTCTTCGCCGGCTGGTGGATTTTTCAGCAATTCGACCAGATCCGTGGTCTGGGCTGCGGACAGCGGCAGCGCAGGAATGCCGAGGGACGCGCGTTCGGCGACGTGGGTGCGGTAGGCAGCTAACATGGGAAGCTCTTTCTGTAATGTCAAAAAGTTGTTGAACCAATAACCGATCTATCTGTTATCTACTGTTCTTCGCGGTATTGTACATCAACAAGTCTTCTATAAGACATAAGATAAGAAACTTATCTGTCGCATTCCGTTCACGTCACGAAAAATAGCGCAACAGCAGGAACACACCGGACACCAGCACCACCACGTTCACCACCCTGATGAATTGCTCGCGGGTGAGCTTCAGTGTGATGCGCCGGCCGACAAAGACGCCGCACAGCATGGCCGTCGCCAGCATGGCGGCCAGCAACAGCAAGCCGGTATTGGCATACACGCCGGCCGCGACAAAGAACACCAATCGGGTCAAGGTACTCATCCCGATCAGCGTGCTTTGCGTGATGCGGACGCGGTTTTTATCATCGATGCGGCCGGTCAGGTAAATCGAATACAAGAAACCGCCGCTGCCGAACAAGGCGCTGAACATGCCGCCGACCAGGCCGAATGGTATCGCGGCGCCCGCGCTGAAGCGGGTATCCGGCTTGAGGCCACTGAGCGAATACAGCGCATAGGCAATGACGAAGATGCCCAGCATCAGCATCAGGATATCGGGCCGCGTGTACAGCAGCACCGCCGCGCCAACCGCGCTGCCGGCCATCATCAGCGGCACCAGCCGCTTCAGTTCAGCCACTTCCGCATGGCGGCCATCGCGCGCCAGGTTGGTGGCGGCCGCGAAAAAGTCCAGCAGCGCCAGCAGCGGCACGATGTGCGCCACCGGGACGAATTGCGCCAGGATGGGACTGGCCACCAGCGCCGTGCCGAAACCGGCAATGGAGAAAATCACGTAAGCGCTTGCCACCGCGCACCAGACAATGGCAAATTCGGAATAAGACAGGTCAGCCGGCATGGTCTTTGCGGAAATGGATTATAGGGGGTCACAAGTGGCCCACTATAATGCATTAAAGACAAGTCGGCGCCCTACGGCGACTTCACGTGGCCGGGTACGGCAGTCTCACATCCACGGATCGCGTGGCGCCGCATCCCTCGGCATGCCGACCGGCTGCAGCAGCAATACGCATTCCCCTCCGCCCAGTTTCATCGCCTTCGCCAGCGCGGCGCGGTCCGGTGGCACCTGCATGTACGTGGCCAGGTCTTCGGCAGTGCAGAACAGGCTGACGTTTTGCGCCATGAACCCGGCGTCGAGCGCGGCCTGCCACTGCCGGTCCTGCGCCGGCACGCCCGCCATGCGCGCCGGGTCCGCCACGTAAATCAATTCCAGCGGCGCCACCGGCGCGCCATCGCCGCCGCAGCTGCGCAAGTCTTCCTCGCTGCACCTGGCCAGCACCATCCGGGTGGCGTCGAAGCGGTACAGGCCGCCGGCCATGGCGACGTACAGGTCGATCGCCACACCGCCACAGATAGAGGACGCGGTGCGCAACTGGGCGCCGTCGCGGTTGCAGCCGCATGCGGCCCACAACAGCCGCGATAAACGGTATTGCGGCAACGGGTCGGGTGCAATTTGCCGCTGCGAGTGGCGCTGCCGCAGGATATTGTGCAGGGCGATGCCCTGCGCGCTGAAGTCGGCATCCAGTGCGAATGCCTGCAGGCCGATCAGCGGCACGTCGGCCGGTGCTGGTTGTCTGTTTTCCATGGTTTCTGCTCCTCTGGCGGGTTCATGCCGGGATTGTCGGGGTTGTCAGGCAAAGCCGGGTACAGCTGGCGGGCCGCGTCGGCCAGCGCCGGCAAGACATCGATGCGGTTGGTGGCGTGTGGCACGGTGTTGCAACTGACGATGCCGGCCGGGCCCGCGGCGCGCAGCACGTCCAGCGCATCGCCGCCAAACAGCGCGTGCACCACCACGCAGACGGGCGGCGGCAACGCCGCCTCCCGCAGCAGCGAGACAGCCGCCGCCAGCGTGCGGCCGCTGGAAGCGATGTCATCCAGCAGCACCGGCGTGCAACCGGCCGCCGCGCCAAGTCCCTGCTGGTCGGCCGCCACGGCCACGTCGCGGTCGCCACGGCGCTCCTTGTGCAGCACGATGTACGGGCAATGCGCAAGGCGCGCCACCTGTTCGACCCATTGCGCGCTTTCCTGGTCGGGACCGACCAGCACGGGCCGCGCCACGTTGGCTGCCACCCATTGCGCAATGGCCGGCGCCGACTGCACCGCCCACGCCGGAATGCCATAGGGCTGCGACAGGCTGGTATAGCGGTGCAGGTGCGGGTCGATGGTCACCAGCCAGTCGGCGCAGCCGGACAACAGCCGTCCGACGTGGCGCGCGGTGATCCCCTCGCCGGCGGCAAAGCGGGCGTCCTGGCGCATGTATGGCAGGTAAGGCAGCACCAGGCCGACATTGCCCGCGCCCAGTTCCCGCGCCACGCAGGCGGCCAGGTACAACGCAAACAGCCGGCTGTCGGGCAAGTCGCCACTGGCGCCGGCCAGCGCCGCCACCAGCACCACATTGCGCCCGTTGAGGTCGGTGTCGAAACGCGGGCAGCATTCGCCATCGGGGAAGCGGTGCAGCGTCAGGTTGCCGATATTGCACGGCCACGCCGCCGCCAGCCCGGCCATCCAGTCCTGCGCGCCGGGCAGCGCGAACAGCAGGGGTTTCATGGCGTCTCCACGATGGTGAACAAATTATCCTGGCTCTGCGCGTACGTCATGGCGTACGCCAGTTCTCCGGGCGATTCCGCGTGCAGCGTCAGCAGCGGTTGTCCCACGTCGACCTGCGTGCCCAGCGGCGCGTGGAACACCAGTCCCGCGGCGGGCGCCTTCGGCGCCCCGGCCAGCTTGGCTGCGCGCGCCAGGGCGCGGTTATCGACCGCCGCGACCAGGCCCGCGTGCGCCGCATGCAGCGTCCGCGTGTAACGGGCGCGCGGCGGCGTGCGCAGTCCGCCCTGGGCGTCGCAAATGCCCTGGAACTTGCGCCATGCGGCGCCATTGGCCAGCGCGCCGGACGCCATGGCTAGGCCGCCGCCCGGATGCACCTTGCCGCCGAGTTCCAGCAGGTAGCCCGCCAGCATCAGCGCGCGCTTGCGCAAGTCGTCCGGCGCGTCCGCCTGGTTTTGCAGCACGGCCAGCGCATCGTATGCCTCCAGCGCCGGTCCGATGCCGCGGCCGACCGGTTGCTCGCCGCACGTCATTTCGATGCTGACGGTAATGCCCAACTGGCGGCCGACATCGGTCAGCCGCTGCCCCAGCCGCCCCGCCGCCTCCGGCGAGCGGACCTTGGCCGTGCGGCCCACCGGGATATCGATCAGCACGTGGGTGGAACCCGCCGCGACTTTCTTGGACAGGATCGACGCCACCAGCAAGCCATCGCTGTCGAGGCCCAGCGGGCGTTCCACCCGGATCAGCAAGTCGTCCACCGGGCTCAGTTGCACCGCGCCGCCCCACGTGATGCAGCCACCTTCGCGTTCGACCACGCGCCGCATCGCGGACAACTCGAGCGCCACCGGCGCCAGCGTTTCCATCACGTCGGCGGTGCCGGCCGGCGACGTGATGGCGCGCGACGAGGTTTTCGGGATCAGCAAGCCGCAGGCCGCCACGATCGGCACTACCAACAAGGTGGTGCGGTTACCCGGCAGGCCGCCGACGCAATGCTTGTCCGCCACCAGCGGCGCATCCCAACGCAGGCGCTGTCCCGCGGCGATCATGGCGGCCGTCAGCGCATGGGTTTCCGCCACGTCCAGCCGGTTGCCGGAACAGGCGGTGATCATGGCGGCCAATTCGATGTCCGAGTAGCGGCCCGCGGCGACATCGGCCACGATGGCGGCCGCGGCGTCGCGGCTAAGCGGCCGGCCGAAGATCTTGGACTGGATGGCGCCAAACGACTGCAGCGGCGGCGCATGCACCGCCGCCACCGCGTCGCCACCCGCGCCGCCCAGCGCACGCCAGGCCGCTTCGGACACGCCGATTTCATCCTCCTCCAGCAACGGTTCATGCACGACGTTGAGGATCGCCGTGAGGCCCGGACCAGGCTGGTCCAGGCGGCGGATTTCCAGCCGCGACTGCGCCTCGAAACCTTCCGACCGCACGATCGGTGCGTCGGCCCGCAGGTACACCACGTACTGCTGGTACGTATCGATGCCCAGCCGGCGCAAGCGCAGGCTGACCGGACTCACGACAGGCTCAGGCGCGTTCATGGCAGCTCCATTTCGCCGCCGTCGCCCGGCGTGCCGGCATGTCTGTCCGGATCAGTTTCATGGGAACTCCCTTGTGCGGATGCCAGGGCCGGCCGGAATGGCCGCCTGCCCCGCTAGCACACACGATACCGTCGCGGGCCATCCAAGTCAGGCAGCCCATTTGACCAAGATCAAATTTCAGTAACAAACAGCAGGAGGACCCGCCGTGTCAGTGTTTGCGCGCACAGTCAAGCGGTTGGCACAGCTTCTGACGCAGATTTGATCTGGATCATGGCGTCATTCCCGGGGCCTGACGACACTGTACCGGCAACCCGCGGCAGGCATCGGCCCTCCATGCCGCCGAACCGGTGCATTCACTGTTGATCGGAGTCCGACATGTCTTATAAAACCATTTTGCTGCACACCGATATGGCGCGCAGCGCACCAGTACGCACGCAGCTGGCTGCCACACTGGCGCGCCATCAACAGGCGCACCTGGTCTGCGCCGCGATGACCGGCGTATCGCGTTATGTCCAGAAGCCCGGGGGCCGGCCACCCCATACCGGATTCCCGGCCGACCTGATGGAAATTGCCGCGCGGCGCGCCCGGGAAGCACTGTGCGACGCCGCCGCCATGGTTGGCAAGCTCGACGTGCCGTCGCACGAGCAACGCCTGGTCGAGGACGATGCCTACGGCGGCCTGACGCTGCAGGCCCGTTATGCCGACCTGGTCGTGGTCAGCCAGGCCGACCGCGACGACCCGGCCACCGGTTCCCTGTTGCAGGACTTGCCGGAGCACGTGGTCCTGAACTGCTGCCGTCCGGTGCTGACCGTGCCTTGCGCCGGCCACTTTACCTCCATCGGCGGGCGCATCCTGGCAGCATGGGACGGCAGCCAGTCGGCCACGCGCGCCATCACCAATGCGCTGCCGCTGCTGCGGCAGGCGTCCAGCGTTACCGTTGCCGTGATTGACGCCGCCATCGGCGCCGACGAGCACGGCGAAGAGCCGGGCGCCGACATGGCCCAGTACCTGGCCCGCCACGGCGTCGCGGTCGACGTCGTGCGTGAAGCATCCGATGGCGACGTGGGAGAAGCGCTGCTGGCCATGGCGGACCGGCGGCACGCGGACTTGCTGGTCATGGGCGCCTTCGGCCATACCCGTTTCCGCGAAATGCTGCTGGGCGGCGCGACCCGCACGGTGCTCGGCGCCATGACGGTGCCGGTGCTGTTGTCTCACTGACCGGCGGCAGCCGCCGTGGGCTCAGGAATCGCGGCGCATGTCGGCGGCGGCGCCCCGCTGCGCCGCGATCTCCTTGCGCAACTCCGCGATCTGCTGCTGCAACAGGCGCATGTCGGTGTGCAGTTCGCGCCGGATCAGCCGTTCATCTTCGCCGATCAGCAGCGCGGCAATGCTGGCCGTGACCACCGACAGCAACGCGTAGCCCAGCAGCACGATAAACACGGCAAATACCTTGGACGCCGGCGTGGACGGCACGATGTCGCCGTACCCCACGGTGGCGCCGGTGGTAAACGCCAGCCACACGCCATCGGCAAAGCTGTGCACCTGGGGTTCCAGCCAGTAAAAGCCCGCGCCCGCAATCACCAGCATGGCCAGCGACACGCCGCACGTGGGCGCCAGCGAGCGGGCGCCCACGTGTCCCACGGCCAGGGACACCATGCGCAAGGAAATCGCCGCGCACACCAGCAGGCGCAGGAACCATTCGGCATCCGTCCAGGGCGGCGCCGACGGCCATATGCTGCCGGCGATGCCGGCCAGCAGGAATAAATCGATCCGGCGCCAGTGGACGGCATGCCGTACATGCCTGCGCGGCGCGGCCTTGAACAGATACAGGGACAGAAGCAGCGCGGCCATGCCGTACAGGGCCTGGCCGGCCCACCGCTGCGCGGGCGTCTGCGCATCCAGCATCAGGTAAAAACCGGGAATGGTCAGCAACAGCGCTACCGGCTGCAGCCATGGCCCCGCCTTGCCAATATTTGATGAAATCATTGCCTGCCCCCTTTTCAAACCACCATCACATCCTGGGCCAAGCGGTGTGGCGCAGCATCAATTGGATGCACTTTAGCAAGTATGAAAATTAATTTGATTGATCCAGGTCAAATTGCGATGATCTGAAAAACAAGGGAGCCCACGCATGCAACAACGTATTGTCATATTCGCGGGCGCCAGTGACCCACTACACCGCCGCCACTATCACCTGCACGCCGGCCGTGGCCAGCGCGTCGCCGACGGCGGAGGGCGGCGGCTGGTCCGTCACCAGCACGTCGATGGCGTCGAACGTGCACAGGCGGTGCATGAAAGCCTTGCTGAACTTGGAAGCGTCCGCCACCACGATCACCTGGGTGGCCTGGCGCATCATCGCCTGCTTGAGCGATGCCTCATCGTCGGACGGGCACGTCATGCCCAGCGGGTCGATGGCGCAGGCGCCGAGGATCAGCTTGTCGAACTGGAAGTGCGCCAGCGCCAGCCGGGTTTGCGCGCCTTCCAGGCTGCGCTGCCACGCATTGAAGCGGCCGCCCAGCACGTGCAATTCCACACCGTCCGCCTGGCCGAACGCCTCGGCCACGTCGATCGAATTGGTCACCACGCTGAGCGGTCTGGCCGTGGCTGCGCGGGCCGCTTCCTGCACCGTACTGGATGTGTCGAACAGCACGCGGTCGCCGTTGCGCAGCAGCGCGGCCGCCGCCGCGCCGATCGCCTGCTTGGCGGCGGAGGCGCCCAGCCGCTGGACGTACTGCTCCACCTGCCGCTCCTGCGGCGGCAGCACGGCGCCGCCGCGCACACGCAGCACGCGTCCGTCCGTATCCAGCCGCACCACGTCCCGGCGTGCCGTGTCGCGGGTCACGCCGAACAGCGTGCAAATGTCTTCGATGCCGATGCGGTAGTGCTGGCCCAGGTAATCGCAGATGGCGTCGAGCCGGGCGGACTGCGACAGTGTGCCGTCGCCGCTCACGGCCGCGCCTCCGCTTGCGCAAGGTAATCGCGCAGCACCGACGTCACCAGCGCATGGTCTTCCTGCTGCGGCAGGCCGGACACGGTCACGGTGCCGATCACGCCGGTGCCGCGCAGGGACAGCGGAAAGGCGCCGCCGTGCGCGGCGAAATCGGCCGGATCGGCGCCGCTGTCGGCCTCGAAGGTCTTGCCCTTGCTGCGGTATTGCGTGCCGACGTGCCAGGAACTGCGGCCATAGCGCTGCACCACGTTGTTCTTGCGGCGCACCCAGTTGGCATTGTCGGGCGTGGTGCCCGCCATCGCATGGTGGAACAGCTGGTGGCCGTTGCGCGTGATGTCGACCGTGACCGCCTTGCCCATTTCCCGCGCGCGCTCGACCAGTTTCAAGCCCAGCGCCAGCGCATCGTCATTGGAAAAAGCGGCGAACTGCAACGCTTGCTCTTCGCGCGCCAGCGCGGCCAGCATGCCATGGTAATCGTCCTGCATGCGCCCTCCTCAAGCGAAATCGATGGTGCGGCGCTCGTGGTGGCTGCGGTACGCGCATTCGATGACGCGCACCACGGCCACCGCGTCCTGCGCCGCCACGGGCGCCAGCGCCGGCTTGCCATCGGCGATGGCGGCGCGCACGCCACGGTAATACGCCTCGTAGCCGCCGGGGATGGTCTCCACGGTGCGGCTGGCGCCATCGGCGCCGGTGATGGTGGCGTAGTGGGCCGGGATGTCATGGCCCCAGCCCGCGTCACCCGGACGCGCGCCCTGCTTCAGCGCATCCTCCTGCGTGTCGACGCCATACTTGATAAAACTGCCCTGCGCGCCATGGACTTCATAGCGCGGACCGGGCGCGCGCACCAGCGCGCTGGCATGCAGCACGGCCTTGCGTTTGCCGTAATCCAGCACCAGCTCGAAGGCGTCTTCCACCTGCGCCCCTTCGCGCTGGATGGACAGGTGCGTGGTGACCGCCTGCGGCAAGCCGAACAGGCATAACACCTGGTCGATCAAATGCGAACCCAGGTCCCACAGCACGCCGGAACCCGGCTGCGCCGACTCTTTCCAGCGCGCCTTCACTTGCGGCGCATAGCGGTCGAAATGCGCGCGATACGTGTGGACCGGGCCCAGTTCGCCGGATTCCACCGCACGCCGCAACGTCAGGAAGTCGCCATCCCAGCGGCGGTTCTGGTAAACGCTGAGCAGCACACCCTTGTCCGCCGCCAGCGCCACCAGCTCGTCGCCTTCGGCAGACGACAGCACGAACGGCTTGTCCACCACCACGTGCTTGCCGGCCAGCAGCGCCGCCTTCGCCAGCGCGTAATGGCTGGCATTCGGCGTGCACACCACGACCAATTGAATGGCGGGATCGTCCAGCATGGCTTGCGGGGACTCGTCCAGCGAAACACCGGGATAGGCACGGCGGACTTCATCCGGATTGGCGCTGCGGCTGGCGATGCGGGCCAGTCGCAGGCCGGGCGTGGCGGCGATCATGGGAGCGTGGAAAATGGCGCCACCGAGGCCATAACCGATCAAACCTACGGCATATTGCTGCATGGAACATCCTTTATTATGCAAATCACGTACGAATTATAAGCGATTTGAATTACTTCGGAATTCCTGAGGAAACGCTCTACTTTCGTCTTGACGATTCGACTAGACTTGGCCGGCCATGCGAACCCTCAATATCCTGATCCCCCTGCCGAGTACCGACTTCGATCCCACCGAAGCCGCGCTGTCGTGGCAGATCCTGCGCGATGCCGGCCACGCCGTGCATTTCGCCACGCCGGACGGGCGGCGCGCCCATGCCGATCCGGTGATGATCAGCGGCCGGGGTCTCGACCCGTGGGGCTGGATACCGGGGCTGAACCAGTTGCGCCTGATCGGCCTGTTCCTGCGCGCCGACCGCTTCGGCCGCCAGGCGTACCACGCGATGGAACATGACGTCCATTTCCGGCATCCCAAACGCTATGACGAATTACGCGTCGGCGACTATGACGGGTTGCTGCTGCCCGGCGGTCATGCGCCGGGAATGAAGGCTTACCTGGAAAACCCGGTGCTGCAAGCTTTCGTCGCCGATTACTTCGACCACAAGGATGCGCAGGGACGGCATAAACCGGTTGCCGCCGTCTGCCACGGCGTTGTGCTGGCCGCGCGGTCGGTTTCCAAAGTAACGGGGAAGTCGGTCCTGCACGGGCGCAAGACCACGGCGCTGACGTGGAAGCTGGAAAAAAGCGCCTGGGACTTGACCCGGCTCTTCGCCCGCTTCTGGGACCCGGGCTATTACCGCACCTATGGCGAAGCCAAAGGCGAGCCGGCCGGCTACCGGAGCGTGGAACAGGAGATCAAGCGCGCGCTGGCCGGCGAAGCCGACTTCATCGATGTGCCGCGCGATGCGCCCCATCATTTCCGCAAGACCAGCGGACTGGTGCGCGACCGCCGCGGCGACGACCGCGCGGCCTGGGTGGTACGGGACAGAAATTATCTTTCCGCCCGCTGGCCGGGGGATGTGCACAGCTTTGCCACGCAGTTTGCCGGGATGCTGGAGCAGTATTACGCTCCGTGAACGCCACCCTGGCCCGACGCTGCAAAGGCGACCAATCAGCTACGGCGCCGGCGCGCAGTCCATGCCATGCCCAGGCCGGCCAGCAGCATCAGCGCAACCGTCGACGGCTCCGGCACCACCGTCACGTGGCTGAGGGCACTCTGGTTGGCCAGCAGGTAGACGGCGCCCGGGCCGGCGCCCGGTTGCAGCGATATCGTGCCGAGGTCGCCATCGCCCCCCAGATAGCCGGTATCGTCGAACAGCGCCCAGCCAAACGTGGTGCCGACGTCGCCCGCTTCCAGCGCGAAGCTGACATCGAACGACAACACCCCGCCCAGCGTGACCGCCTGGAACCAGTCGCTGCCGCCGTTGGCATTGCCAAACACCAGCGGGCCCGGCGCCGCCCCGGTCACGGCGCCGGTCGCGCTGGCGACGCCCGTCAGTGCGCCGGTCAGGTGCTCCACCGTCGCCGTGGCCGGCGCCGCGTCGGCCAGGCCCATGAAGTACAGGCCCAGGTAAGCTGGGCCGCTGCCCAGGGTGGCGGTATCGATACTGACGCTGTACAGGGGGCCGGCCCAGGCCTGGGACGCGCCGGACAGCAGGCAGACGGCCAGGATGGTCCGGGCCAGCAGGTATTGCAGGTAACGCATGGTGGTCTCCTTAATATTTAACGCTGATCAGCTTGCGGATATAGCTGATCGGTAATTTGGATGGATTGCTGAAGGTGGTGGTCAACGTCACCGTCTGTCCCGGCGCCAGGTCGGCCGACGGCAGCGTGATATAGGGCACGCCATCCTTCACGCCGCTGGCATTGTCCAGCGTGACGCCGGCAGGCAGCCCTTGCAGGTGGAAATGCAGGGGGCCGTCGATCTTCTTCTGCGTGGCGTTGGTGATGGTCACCGTGCCGCTGTATTTTTGCGTGAAGCGGTTCAGTGTCAAGCCCGATTGCAGCATCTTCACGCTGGCGCTGACATCGGCCGGCGCCAGCAAGTCATAGCGGGTGCCATGGAAGCGGAACTCGCCATACGACGAAATGCCGGGATAAGCCGGGTCGGTCGGCGGTCCCGCATGGTCGACCCGTACCAGGAAGTAGCGGAAACGCTCGCTTTCCAGCCCCGGCAGCACGGGAATCACTTCCATCTCGAAGTTGCGCACGCTGGTATCGGTGGTTTCCCGGCTGGTCAGCAGCGTCCAGTTGGCGTTGTCATTGGAGCCATAGACATTGATGCCCTGCGAACGGTTGGCGAACATGAAGCGCGCCTGGATGCCGAACGCGTTCACGGACACGCGGTAGTTTTCACCGAAGTCGAGCGTGACCGGCGCCCGCAAATCGCCCGAATAACTGTTGTAGTCGCCATCGACCAGGATGGGCGCGCGGTTGACGTCGAGTCCCACCGCCGTCACCATGTTCTTGCTCCAATCCAGGCTGCCGTCGGACGCCACCCGTGGATTCACCAGTTCCAGCTTCGCCACCACCGCCTGCACCGACTTCAGCAGGGCCGGGAACTCGGCATCCGTGACGGTGGCCACGGCTTGTTGCAACGGCGCCAGTTGCGCCTTGAACGCCGCCAGCGACGGCGTGGTGTAGATGGCGGACACGTCATATCCGCCCTGGGCGGCTTCGAACGCGGCCTGGCGCGACGACTGGACGCTCAGCTTCGCCGTCATGGTGTTGACGGAGACACCGTCGGTGGCGCTGATGACGACTTCATGCTCCCCGCCCTGCGCGGCGGTCGGCGTCCAGTTGAAGGCCCCGGTGGACGGATCCAGCGTGGCGCCTTCCGGCAGGCGGATCGCCTGGTAGAGGATGGTGTCGGCGGGATTCGCGTCGGTCGCGGTATAGGTCGCCTGGTAAGGCACGCCCTGCACGATGAATTCCGTCACCGGGAAGACCGGCATGGCAAATTTGGGCGGCGTCAACTGCGATTGCGCGGCCGGGTTCAGGAAGTCCACGTCCACCGTCGCCCCCTCCGGGCCGGTGAATTTGAAATAAATGATATTCGCGCCCAGCGGCCGGCCGTTGACGGCGGCGCTGGCCGTGTCGGGAACGAAGTAGCGCCACTGGCCGGCCGTATCCGGCACCGTCAGCACGCTCCACGGACTGGCGTCCTCGGTGGCGCTGGCGGCGAGTTTGGTCACGCCGCTGGTGCGCACCATCAAGCCCATCGGGGCGAACTTGCTGCGGTCCGGATAGCCCACGTCGTGGAACACCACGGTGGCGCCCGCCGGCGTGATCCTGGCGTGGCCATACGTGCGCTGCGCATCGGTCTCGGTGCTCCAGTCTCCGTTCAGGAAAATCGCCTTGCGTTCGGTTTCCAGCACGGTGCTGGTCACCGGCGGCGCCACGCCGGTCAGCGCCTGCGGCAACGTCAGAAACGCTTCCGCCCCCATGTCCTTGTTGTTCGGCGTCGCATTGCCCCACCGGGTCACGAAGTCATTCGCATGCGCATAGGCGGTCGCCAGGTAAGGCGCCACGGTGTCGACGTCGACGCCCTCTTCGTATTTGTAAACATTGTAGAGTTCGGGAATGCCGCCCACTTCGTACAGGCGGCCGCGATAGGCTTGCGACATGGTGGACGTGCCGCCGGTGGTGTCGGCCCAAGGCGCGTTGTAGCCCAGCATGAACTGGGCGTAGGCATTGGCGCCCATCAGCACCCGGTTGCCGCCGAACTTGTACACGCTCACGGCGTCGCCGGAAGTCGACGGGACGCCCGTGTAGGGATCGACCCTGGTGCCCTGCGCCGTCACCATGCGCAGCAGGCCCGTGAGGTTATCGACGTTGTCGCCGCCATGGGCCTGGTCGCGCGCCATTTCCTGGATCTGGTAGAACGGGTAGCCAACCTTGTTCAGCGGGTTGTCCGTTTCGATCAGCGGGATCAGTGGCAGGATGGCGCCATTGATGTCTTGCCGCGCCGAGCTGGCGTTGATGGTCATCCATTCGACGGTTTCATCGTAGCGCGCCTTGTTGTCGGTGAAGATCGCCCCCGCCATGCGGCCTACCAGCGAATACACGTGCTGGTTCATGAAGCGCTCCTTGCTGGCGAAGAAGGTGCGCTCCATCGGGTCGATCAGGTTGTCTTTCAGCTTCTGGGTGTCGGTCGCGGTCCATTCCAGCGGATAGGCGGTATACGTCGGGTCGCCCGGCGTATAGCGCATGATTTCAGCGGCCATCAGCATGCGGTACAGCGGCACGCCCGTATGGATATGCGCGTCGGGGTAATACGCGTAGCCGGCGGGATTCATGTTGCTCCACGTGCGCAGGATGCGCATGGCGTTGCGGCGGTATTCGTTGCGCCCCGTGACGTAATACAGGATGGCTTGCGTCAGCGCGCCCTGCGAATCGTTGATGATGCGGGTTTGCGCCGTGTTGCCGTTGAAGTTCGGCGTATTCGGCGTATCGACCTTGGTGGCGTCGCGGTTGGTCGGCTGCAGGTTGATGTTGGCGTAGTTGCAGCAGACCGTGCTCAGCGTGTCGTAGTAACTCTTGTAGGGCTGCACGTCGGCGCGCAATTGCTGGCGCGCGTAGTTGAGCTGGTCCAGCGTAAAGCCCAGCGCCGGGTGCTTCAGGCCCGTTGCGCCGACGGCCGCCTGCGCTGCGGGCGTGGCGACGAAATCGACGGCCTGGGCCGGCATTCCCGACAAGGTTAATAACGCCGTGGCGATGATGCGGGCGAGTCCCGCCCTCCGCCCGTACTGCGGATTGAATTGGATGTGCATGGAAGGTTGTCCTTATCGTTTTTGGATCAGGTCATTCATATCGATCACAATGTCTCCCCCATAGGGTTGTGTTATCGATATCAAGGACAACTATAACATGCAATTTCGACCACACCGCAGGAATTTGTTATCGATATCTAAAATTGTTGTGGATATGCTAAAAACGGAACGTGCCGCCCCAGCAGCGTTCCTTATTTCTGCGAATAGACGCCCACGCTCACCATATATTTTTCGCCTGCCCGGAGCACATACGCCGACTTGTGTTCCAGCGCCTTGGTCACGGGATTGGGCCAGACATAATCAACCCAGCCGGGCTTGCCCGACAGCGCGACATCCCGCATTTCCTGCGTGAACTTCTTGCCATTGGCATCCTTCAGCTCGAGCATGTCCTTGCCGTTCATTTTCGGACTGATGGGATGGCAAACCATTTTGCACTGGATGTCCTGCACGGCGACATACAGTTCGCCCTGGATAAATCCGCCTGTGGTGGAAGCAAAGTCCTTGCAGGCTTCATCGATACCTTTTTTCTGTATGTTGGCCACCGCCTTGTCGGCCAGCGCGACGGCGTCAGCCTTGCTGGCGTGCTGGGCATAGGCGGGCAACATGGCAGCCAGCATGTACGCGGCGGCCAGACGGTTGAGTGCGGATGGTTTCATGGCGGTCTCCTGTCGCATGGATTGGAATGTGCCGTGGCAGCCGGGTCCGCACCACCAGGCACGGCCTATTGTAATCCCGTGCACTTTATTTCCAACAGGCATTAAACCCCTGCGTCCCGGACTCAGTGCGCATTGATGCCGGCGGTGAGCACCGGCTTGCCGCCCTGCGGCTTGTTTCGGTCGGCAATCTGCTTGATCACCAGCGCCACTGACGCGGCAACGGAGGCGAAGGCGATCACCGTGAATACCTGGGAAAAACCCAGTTGCCGGCGCGCCAGTTCCGCCACCATGAACGAGCCGGCGATACCGCCAAAGCGGCCCACGCCCAGCATCCACGACACGCCAGTGGCGCGGCAATGCGTGGGATAGTAGGCCGCGGCCAGCGCCGGCAGCGACGATTGTGCCGTGTTCATCAACGTGCCGGCGCCAAACACCACCACCGTCAGCAAGCCGACATCGCCGGCCGCCTGGCCGACCGCATAGATGGCCACCGCCGTCAACGCGAAGCCGATCGCGATCACCCGGTTGGCGTCGTAGCGGTCCATCAGCCAGCCGGACAGCACGGCGCCGACTCCGCCCAGCGGGAACAGCGCGGCGATCAGCGTGGCGGTCTTGGGCGCCAGGCCCGCATCCTTGAACAATACCGGCATCCAGTTGATCAGGGAGTAGAAGATCACCAGCCCCATGAAATAAGCCATCCACAGCATGCACGTGCCGACCAGGAAGCGGGGCTGGAACAGCGTGGCGATACCGCGGCTGCCGTCATCATCGCCATGCTGGCGCTCCGCTTCTCCCATGGTGAAGGCGCCGGCATGGGCAGCGGACGCTGAAATGCGGACCAGCACGGCGCGGATGCGCTCCACGCCATAGCCCTTGGCCACCATGTGCCGCACCGATTCGGGCAGCGTGACATACATCAGCGCCAGCAACAGCAACGGCACCGTGCCACCAAGAACCAGCACGCTGCGCCAGCCCCACAGCGGGATCATCCAGGCCGCCAGGAAACCACCCAATGCCGCGCCCAGCGGGAAGCCGCAGAACATGGCGTTGGTCAGCGTGGCGCGCCGGCCATCGGGGCTGAATTCGCTGATCAGCGTGACCGCGTTCGGCATGGCCGAGCCCAGTCCCAGGCCGGTTATGAAGCGCAATACCGTCAATTGTTGAAGGTTGTCGGCCATGGCCGATGCGGCACAGGCGCCGCCGAATAGGCATACCGAAACCAGCAGCACCCCGCGGCGGCCGTAACGGTCCGCCAGCGGGCCGGATATCAGCGCGCCGCCAGCCAGGCCGAACAGTGCAGCACTGAGCACGGACGCCAATTCCGGCTTGGCGATGCCCCATTCCTTCATCAGCGATGGCGCAATGTAACCGATTGCCGCGGTATCAAAGCCATCGAGCAGCACAATAAAAAAGCACAGGGCGAATACCAGCCACTGGTAGCGCGAAAAGCGCTCACGGTTGATGAAATTCTGAACATCAAGGGATTGGGTTTGCATCACTGTCTCCAAAATCATTTTTCTTGGCCCGATGTCGGCATCGGCCCGTTTATCGCCCCATTCTGGCAGTTCGGGCGTGGCAATAGAAGGTACTTATCCAGAAATAACTTGTACTTTTTTAATGGGCATTGAACCCTTTTGCTCCCACCGGGTATAGACGGGCCAACCGGGCGTGACACGCCTGCGCTAATCCGGAGATCACCCACATGAAAATCATCAACTGGCTGTGCGCGCTGTGGTTCGCACTATGCACCGCGCCGGCCATGGCGCAAGACTTCCTGCCGCCCGAGCAAGCCTTTGTCCTGCAGGCGGCGCTGAGCGACGCCAACACCGTGTCGCTGCATTGGGCCATTCCGCAGGGCTACCACCTTTACCGCGAGCGCCTGACGTTCAAGGGGGATGGCGTGCAGCAGCCACAATTGCCGCCCGGGAAGCGCAAGTTCGACGAAAACTTCGGCAAGGAGATGGAGACGTATTACCAGTCGCTGGACCTGGCCCTGCCGCTCAACGCAGGCGCCGCCACCACGCTGGTGGTCGGCTACCAGGGCTGCGCGGACGCGGGGCTGTGCTATCCGCCGATGGAACGCAGTTTCCGCGTCGATCCCGCCAAAGGGACGCTGACCGAGATTGGCGCTGATGGCAGCGCCGACGCCGCTTCGGCAACGGCCCCACCGGTTGCGCCGCCGGCCACGGCGGGCGCAACCGCTGCCGACGACGACACGTCGCTGGCCCAGCGCACGCTGCAAAGCGGCAGCATCTGGCGCATCGGCATCGCCTTCCTCGTGTTCGGCCTGCTGTTGTCGTTCACGCCCTGCGTGCTGCCGATGGTGCCGATCCTGTCGTCGATCATCGTCGGCGAAGGCCAGGTGACGCGCCGCCGCGGCCTGCTGCTGGCGGCCGCATACAGCTTCGGCATGGCGCTGGTGTACACGGCGCTGGGTGTGGCGGCAGGACTGGCGGGCGAAGGCCTGGCCGGCGCCCTGCAAAAGCCGTGGGTGCTGCTGACCTTCGGCGCGCTGCTGTTCGCGCTGGCGCTGTCGATGTTCGACGTCTACCAGTTGCAATTGCCCAGCGCCCTGCAAAGCCGCCTGACCGAATCCAGCGGACGCATGAGCGGCGGCAAATTCGCCGGCGTGTTCGTGATGGGCGCCCTGTCGGCGCTGATCGTGGGGCCGTGCGTGGCCGGACCGCTGGCGGGCGCCCTGCTCTACATCAGCCAGACCGGCAACGCGGCGACCGGCGGCTGGGCATTGTTCTCGATGGCGGCGGGCATGAGCGTGCCGCTGCTGTTGACAGGTTTATCGGCGGGCAGCCTGCTGCCGCGCGCCGGCGCCTGGATGAATGGCGTGAAAAAGGTGTTCGGCATGCTGTTGATCGCCGTTGCGATCTGGATGATCAGCCCCGTGCTGCCGGCGGCCGCCAACATGGCGCTGTGGGGCGCCTTCGCCATCCTGTGCGCCGCCTTCCTGCGCACCGGCGAAGCGCTGCCGCCAGGCGCCGGCATCGGCGCCTATACGGCCAAGGCGCTGGGCGTGGTCATGCTGCTGGCCGGCGTATTCGAGCTGGTGGGCGCCGCCAGTTCCGGCAAGGACGTGCTGCAGCCGCTGGCGCACCTGCGCGGCGCCGCCACCGCACCCGCCGCCGACGGGCAGGCGGGTGCGCATGAAGGCGTCCGCTTCACCCGCATCCGTACCGTGGCGGACCTGGACCAGGTGCTGGCCGCGGCGAACAAGCCCGTACTGCTGGACTTCTACGCCGACTGGTGCGTGGCGTGCAAGGAAATGGAGCGCATGACTTTTTCCGAGGCAGGCGTCAAAGCCGCGATGCGGAACATGCAGCTGGTGCAGGTCGACGTGACCGCCAACAGCGCCGACGACCGTGCGCTGATGAAGCGCTTCCAGCTGTTCGGCCCGCCCGGCATCATCCTGTTCAACGCCAGCGGCAAGGAAGTGCCGCAAGCCCGCGTCATCGGCTTCATGCCGGCCGATGCATTCATGCGCCAGTTGCAGCGCGCCGCCAGCTGAAAGGAATTCCCATGACCATTCATTCCCGCGTCCTGATCCTTGGCTCCGGCCCGGCCGGTTATTCGGCGGCCGTGTATGCGGCCCGCGCCAATCTCAAGCCCCTGCTGGTGACGGGGCTCGACCAGGGCGGCCAACTGATGACCACCACCGACGTGGAAAACTGGCCGGCCGATCCGGCCGGTGTCCTGGGTCCCGACCTGATGGCGCGTTTCCGCCAGCACGCGGAGCGCTTTGGCACGGACATCATCCACGACCATATCCACACAGCCGACCTGACGGAAAAGCCGATCCGCCTGATCGGCGATAACGACACTTACACCTGCGACGCATTGATCATCGCCACCGGCGCGTCCGCCCGGTATCTTGGCCTGCCTTCCGAGCAAGCCTACATGGGGCGCGGCGTATCGGCCTGCGCCACCTGCGACGGTTTCTTTTACCGGGGCCGCGACGTTGCCGTCATCGGCGGCGGCAATACGGCGGTCGAGGAAGCGCTTTATCTTGCCAACATCGCGTCGCGCGTCACCCTGGTGCACCGCCGCGACAAATTCCGCGCCGAGCCGATATTGGTCGACCGCCTGATGGCCAGGGTCGCCGAAGGAAAAATCGTGCTGAAACTGAATGCCAGCCTGGACGAAGTGCGCGGCGGGGAGTCCGGCGTAACCGGCGTGGTCCTGCGGCATAACGGCGGCGAGCTGGAAAACGTTGCCGTGCACGGCGTCTTCATCGCCATCGGCCACAAGCCGAATACGGCGATTTTCGAGGGCCAACTGGCCATGCGGTACGGCTATATTGCGACCCGGACCGGCGCCGACGGCATGGCGACGGCGACCTCCATCCCCGGCGTCTTTGCCGCCGGGGATGTGCAGGACCAGGTCTACCGCCAGGCCATCACCAGCGCCGGGACAGGCTGCATGGCGGCGCTGGATGCGCAGCGTTACCTTGAGCAGTAAAGCAGGCTAACCGTGGCCAGCACACCGGTCACGTAGTTCAACGGTATTTGCACTGCTTCTAAGGTCAAAACCTGCGGCGCCGATGTATTGAAGGCCGGCGCATTAATGCGATGAATCCGGCCGCAAGCAATCCTAAGCAGAAGGGGCGGCACCGCTGGAATTCCTGGCAAGCCACAGTTTCTTGAGTTGCAGCCGCGTTCATCCCGGCAGGTAAACCGAATCTGGCGCGCTGTGGCACCGCTCTCACTTTTTAGCCATGCCACAGGGCTTATGAGACAGTTTCCCTGCCAACATTGTTATTTCTCGGATAAAATCTGCTCATTACAAACCGAAAATGTATCGATAACTGGTAATTATCACAGTGCCGCGGCTACGGAAACGCATATGCAACCACAGAGCTTCCAACAAAACGTCGCGTTGCTAGCGCGGATATTCTCAGACAGGATTTCGCAAACACCCAGGAATCGGCGGAAAATCTGCCTCTTTCTGGGCGCAGGCGCCGACATTAGCTCCGGGGGGCTGACGTTTCAGCAATTTAAGCGCCAAACGTTGGAGGAATACCTCGGGCGTCCGCTGTTTGATGTAACGACGAACGAGCAAATTCAAGTCGAATTTGACCAAGTTATGGCGACGCTGTCCCAAGCAGATAGGGCGAGCATCGTCGACGCGATGTTTCACCGAATGGAAAAACTTCAGCCTTCGGACAGCTATCGCTTGTTGGTGCTACTCGCAGAGGCCGGCGCGGTCGACGCCGTTATCACCACGAATTTCGACGTTATGCTTGAAGTGGCTCAGCGGGAGTTGGGACGCGATATCTTTCAGGTATACGCGCCTGGAAATGCACGCCCTTACAAACCCAATGGCGGACAGACTTATCTGCCGAAGATCCCTTATCTGAAAATTCATGGAGATTTGGGCTCGGCAACTGTTACGATCGTGACTCAGTCCGAAATCGATACGGCGACTTATGACGAAAGCATGCTGGAATTATTAACCAGCATAGTCAGCACGCATGACTTGGTGGTCGCGGGCTACGGTGGCTTCGATACATCTCTCGCACACCATATGCTTGCGGCACTAAAAGACGGTCCACATCATATTTTTTGGAGTGCCCCGACACCTCCTACGTCCGAATTGTTCAAACAGCTTTCTGCCAAGGTCAAGTTCATTGAATTGACCTTTGATAACTTAATTGAACGTATCGCGCGCCCTGTCCTCGAAAAGCCCCGGGTGTCTGTTGGTCGTCCCAGTTTTGTTCCCTGCTTGTATGACTGGCGCATTGCCTACAACAACAAGAATTTTTACGCGACCTACGCGGTACGTAATGGGAAGCCGATACATAAAACATTTACCCGCCGCGCACATGTAGAAGAGTGCCTGCGCCGTTTTATCATCGCGCAACAGCCACTCGCCATTGTGACGGGCCCTTCCGGTTTTGGTAAAACCACCATCGGCATTCGCCTCAATGAAATTTATCGTGAGTCGCCGGATACGAAAGTACTCTTGATTCCGTCGCGACAACTTACGGATATTCTCGATCTCGAAGAATACGTGTGCGATCTGTTGGGGGGGCTTGGGTCGCGAACACAATTTCGTTTGAATGACCTTGAACGTTGGCTTCGAGAACGGGGATCTCGTCTGCTACTGTTCATTGATGCCATCAATGAATTCAGCACGAATTTGGATAGCTGCGTCCACTTTACGCGTAGCGTCCTGCGGCTGAGCAATTTCATGCCGGAGGCATCAAGCGCTTTACGATTTATCGTAACTGTCCGGCAAGAAACGTGGGCGCAAATGCTACCCCGACTTGATGAAACGCTGCTCCGCCAGAACCTATGGCAGCAGCACAGCGGCGAACACGGAATCAAGACAATCAGTTGCGAGCCGTTCACGCATCAGGAAATCACCGATGCCTTAGGATTGCTTGGAGAGTCCGAACTCGCACTGCCAGATTTAAGCCGGGCTTCGCCGGAATTTTGGCTTCAGTTACGCGATCCCTACTTATTTGGCGTCCTTTCGGAAGCAGCCCAAGGAAAATGGATAGGTATTCCGCGTGCCTTGCTATTTCAACGCACGTTTGAGGCCAAGCTCAGCAGACCCGATATCGGCCTGAGCCCTTCGATCCTGCGCGACGTGTTAGCCGGTGTCGCCGTCAAGTGCTTGGAAAATGGGGTATGTCGCGCAGTCGATATTGAACCTGCTTACGCGCGCGAGGATATCGTTCGTGCATTGAAAGATCTCAATATCCTGATTGAGTCGAGTGACAGGTTTCTTGAGTTCAGCCACGATCGAACCTTTGAGTATTTCCTGGCGCTAGCCCTCGGCTCGGACAGTGCGCGACGCCTGGATAGCACTGCGTCCCTGCTCGCCTATCTGAAAGCTTTCGCCGAGCAGGGGAAGGCGCTCGCGGCGGCACGATTATATTTTCAATTGCATACAACACTCTGTTTCCGTCTAGTCGCGCCCTGTCTGCGCTATGTGGATGAGCGGCCAGCGGGCTATACGCAGCCTGAATGCGAGCGTCTTTTCAATTTTGCACGCGACGTCATTTTCGATCTCGCCGAACAGGGCGGTAATGAGATATGTGCCTATTTGAAAGATGCTGTTAGTTTTATTCGTCTCGAACCCTTGCGTGCCCAACATGTGCGCACAGTCATCCAGGCCATCGCTTTGCTACCCGCGTCGCAGGCGATCGAAATGCTCATCAACTTGGGACAGATTGCGTCACCGCAGGCGGCCGATGAAGCGCGTATCTTCGCAATTGATCGCCTGGTGGCTCATTTTTTGAATGAAATTCAAAAAGAACCATGCTTGCTTGAAGATGCGCCTTTTAGCAACTTCCTGGCTCAGGAAGGACCTGCATGGCAATCGCTTGGCAGACTGTTCGGTCTGGTTTCAGAATTGGGCCGTGATAATCTGCACGACAGAGAATTCGAGGTTGCCCAGCATGCGCTGACCGCCGCATGGAGACAACTCGTCGACCGAACTGCCTTCAGCGCAACGGACGTGGAGGAAGTCACAAGCGCCTTGTTTAGTCGCTGTGATCGCCTGCTGTTCAACGCGACCATCGACGGAATCGATGCTTTTTACTCGCGTCCCCGCACAGCGTTCGTTGCGATTCTGGATCGATTGGCTAGCGGCCAGGTCTTCGGTGATACTGACTATGCGGCCTTGGAAGCCCATGTCGGAAAACTGGATTTTGATATCGAGTATCATGGCGCCCACTTGCTCATCGTCTTATCTAGCTTGAACGATTTGACGGCGACGATTGACTTTCTCGAAACACGCCTGCGCAGGGTTGACGATACCGATAACCCTGTCGAAGTCGATTTTCTCCAGGCTGCACTCGTATACGTGCGGTTGGTGAACGATTTGCGCTATGACAGCGTGCGGGACTGGCCGATTCAAGAGAGGCTCTTAGCTCATTGTCCTTCGATCTTGATGCATCGCCCTGGATTGGAGCGCGGCGCCCGGCGTGGTTTTGCCGACAGCTTTGATCAGATTTTTGAAGACGGATTTGGAGTGGTCTATCCGTATGGTTTGCAAGAACCTTCCATTCTAAGGCGCGATCACTTGGCTGCGGAATATGAGTGGCAAGTTGCTCAAGAGCATATTCCGGCCTTACCCTTGTATGCCGATTATTTGAACAGATACCTCCAGCGTGGCGAATTCGACTTGGCGCTCCAGTTGTTGCAGACGCTGTCCGGCGTGATCGTACACTGGCCGGATGTGGGGTTAAGAGCAATTCAGGCCGCAATCGGTTATCCACATGATTTGATCCGCCGCGCAAGCCTTCGCGTGCTAGCGGAAGCCTACGGCCGACATCCTGCAAAAACCATGCGTTTTCTGACTTCTAGCGGCGTTGCTCTCAGCGAAGACGACCTGTTGGATATCCGTGGTCGCCATGAGGCGAATATTGGCCGACGACAACTGAGCGAAATTGAGCACGGTCGTATTCTCCGCTTTTTATTGTCACAAGACGGAGCGCGTGAGCAATTGATTCAAGGCCTTAGGACGGTTTTTACAGCATCGAACGCGAGAAAGGCAATCGAAGGGTTGGTCAGTCAATTCGGCCTTTCAGCCAACCGGTAATAGTGACCATCCATGTACAGCCCGTCGACGCCTAAGCCGCGGGCGCTGTCGATGGCATCGGCCGGAGATTCAACCATGGGCTCACCTCGCCGATTAAACGAAGTATTCAGCAGAACTCCAAGCCCGGTATGCGACTCAAAGGCTTGCAAAAGTCGTGTCATAAATGGGTCCGTTCCAGCTTGATTTACTTGGACGCGCGCACTGCCGTCCACATGGACAATAGCTGGCGCCAGGCTCTGGCACTCGTCCGTAACCATGGCAGTCTTCAACATGAATGCGTCAGCACGGCGCGAATCCTCGAAATACCTTCGGTAATTCTCTTCTAGCAATACCGGTGCAACAGACGAAATGGCTCGAGCCAGCTTGCGACTGCGCGAGAACGCGGCCGCATGGTCGGCTTGACGGGCTTCTTGGAGAAATTCTGTCGAGCATAGGCGGGCGGCGAAATAAAACATTTAAATGCACATCAATCCCTTAACTTGGGTGAATTGGAGAGTGAGCGGCTACTCGAATGTTATTCATACATGGTAAGCGATACGTTGCCGGGATAATTTTTGTTTTAGTTCAAATGAAATATTATTCACCGAGGTCCTTGAGTAAATGCAATAGAGAAGAATGCCGTTCGGAGCCGATTGCATTTAGCGTGGTTTCATACGAAATGATGTGAATGCCGTCATGCTTTCGCCAAAATTTTTCAACATGAGGAGGTACATCCGCCATGATGGCATAGTGTGCTGATGTTGCTCCCTGATATAGGTTCCCTAATATGTCCCTAACATATGCAAAATCGGGATCTCGAAAGCCGAAGCCAATATATACGACAGGGCGCGTCATAAGTAAAATTCGAAGAGTCTCCACTGCTGCATGGAACTCACCATGTGGCATCAATTCGCGATAGTGGCTTCGAGTCATCACTACAGTATCGATTTTTCCCGCATCCCCATGGGGTTTGAATACAAAATTTCTTGAATCAGCTCGAATAATTCGTCCCATTACAGGTACGTCGTTGTTTAGACATATGGTTGGTGATTTTCCTCTTTTCCGATAGACTGCCTCTTCTATTAAATGATCATAATTTGTCGTTATAAAGCAGGTTGGTCCCAGCGAGACCAGCGCGTTATGAATTGGGTGAGGCTCAAAACCTTCAATATATGTTTTGCTCATGAACCCCACTTTTTCGTCATTGGTGAGTTCTTCATACCCGTAACTCGCCGCTTGGAGAAGATTGCCTGCCTTGGTTTCATTATTAATAAGATCTGGTATCTTCTCGCGTCCCTTGCAGATTTGAGAGAGGCTGTCCATCATTCCTTCCCAAGTTGGGAGATTCGACCAAGTCGAAATTCCTGAGCCAACAAAAAGGACCGTATTATCTTTGCGCAGAACTTCTTTTAACTTCTCTAATGTACTGTTCATGCTGTTCCTCACGTTTAAGTAATCGCTATGAGTATTGGTTTCTAGAAATACAATTCTCTTACCCTAATGCATTATGCAACTGTTCAGTGGCTACTCGGCAGTGTCGTATTCTCCGCTTTTTACTGTCACAAGACGGAGCGCGTGAGCAATTGATTCAAGGCCTTAGGACGGCTTTTACAGCAGCGAACGCGAGAAAGGCAATCGAAGGGTTGGTCAGTCAATTCGGCCTTTCAGCAAATCGGTAGAAGTGGCCATCCATGTAAATCCCGTCGACGCCTAAGCCGCGGGCGCTGTCGATGGCATCGGCCGGAGATTCAACCATGGGCTCGCCTCGCCGATTAAACGAAGTATTCAGCAGGACTCCAAGCCCGGTATGCGACTCAAAGGCTTGCAAAAGTCGTGTCATAAATGGGTCCGTTCCAGCTTGATTTACTTGGACGCGCGCACTGCCGTCCACATGGACAATAGCTGGCGCCAGGCTCTGGCACTCGTCCGTAACCATGGCAGTCTTCAACATGAATGCGTCAGCACGGCGCGAATCCTCGAAATACCTTCGGTAATTCTCTTCTAGCAACACCGGTGCCAACGGACGAAATGGCTCGCGCCGCTTCAGTTCGCGATTGATGCGCTCGCGTACATCGGCGCGACCCGGAGCTGCCAGTAAACTACGCCCTCCCAAAGCACGCGGTCCGAACTCGCAAGAGCCGTTGAAGGTGGCTACGATAGCGCCAGACGCAATTTCGCGCGCAAGAGCTTCAGGCGTTTGAATTGAACGGTCAGGCACCAAGAATGGGTAGGCCTGTTGAACCGCGCGCTTGATCGATTCCCCCGAATAGCGGTGGCCCAGACGGGCAATGTTTCCATCAATCGGCTTGCCACGGAGGGTAAATACTGGAGAGCTACCCGCCGTCTCGAATGCTGCGAGCCACGCGGCCCCTAAGGCCAAGCCTGCATCACCACAGTGCGGCGGTATCAAGACCGGAACGTCTAACACACCTGACTCGACCAATTTTCCGTTCGCGACCGTGTTGAGCGCGCAGCCTCCAGTGATCAAAAACAGATCTATCGGTTCACCGGCGAATAGACGAGCACAATGGATCAGTGTTCGCTCCATGATCGCTTGAATGCTTGCTGCGAGATCGGCCTTAATGGTGAATTGGTTCGAGCCTTGCGCGAGAATGCTTTGGATGCCCGAATGCAGTCCACTCGGCTGAAAATCACATTCAAAACAATTGCTTTCCGAGTTATTCAGCCGAATGAATCGCTCGAAGAAATCTACATAACGTGGTTCACCATGGGCTGCCAGCCCCATCGTCTTGCCACTTTCTGCGGGTTTGAATCCGAGGTTTCCTGTGACCAGCTCATACAGCAGGCCGATGGAATTATCGACACTAATCGGGAATTCGTCCGGCTCACGGGTCCACTTCCCGCTTGTCTGGCCACGAAGATGAAACCCAGTTGGATCAAACGTGTAGAAGGAAAAAGTTTCACGTTCAGTCGTACCAACAGCTTCCGAGCCAAAGCCATCGTAAACCAGGATTCCGGCGCGCGCGCCAACAGGCGCAATCAAGTAGGCTGATGCAGCGTGACAGAGATGGTGTGGAAACGTCTGTATTGGTAGCTGCGATGCAAACCGCTCAAGCACTCGAGCGGGAACACTTACACTTGCCACGACGCGACTGATGGCATCAATCGAGATCTGTTCCGATCTCAAACAGTAATCGATAGCGGACTGGTAAGGATCCTCATACCAATACGTGAGTCCATGTTTGCGGCGCGTAATTCGTTCTTGCTCGATACCGACACGTATGTCCGTGCCATTCAAAAGAACGGCAGAAAAATCGTGATCAGAACCTCCTAGCGCTAAAGTCCAATCGCCCAAGCCATCCTCCTCGAAATTGAGCTCAGCGCCATTGGCCCTGATAATTACCAGTTATCGATATGCTTCAAGCCTCCTTCGAACTTGCGCCCCCACAATCTTGGACCGAAGAAGACTATCGGAGACATGGGTATATATCTCGGTTGTCGAAATGCTCGCGTGGCCAAGCAGTTTCTGGAGCACACGAACATCAAGCCCGGCTTCAAGCAGTTGGGTCGCGGCCGTGTGCCGCAGCATGTGCGGGGTGATTCTTCGCGTGAGGCCTGCCTCCTCGGCGAGCTGCCTGGTAACCCGGCGCACATACTGGTCGCTCGCCGGCCCGCCCCGGGAGGTCCGCAAAAGGGACTGTGTCTCTACATGGCTGAATCGTTCGGAGACGAGCGAAAGGTAGCTTCGAATTCGTTCCGACGTCTCGGCGTCAGGAACAATGACAAAACGCTCCTTGTCGCCTTTTCCCCGTATTCGGATCTGGCTCTGCTCAAGCATCAGATCGGCAGTTGAGATCGCTATGAGTTCGCCGACCCTGACCCCGGTGAGTGCCATGATTTCGACTGCCAAGAGGGCCGTGCGTTTATCCCAATCGGCATTGGCGACTCTCGTCGCGTGAGAAACGCCGCCGCGCACGTCCGTTGGCCTAGCGCTAAAGACAAGCCGCGCAACCTCAGAAGTCGAAAGGTTGCGTGGCAGGCGTTGTGGAGTTTTGACTGTTGGCCACCTGATATCACCAGGGCTGACCGTGATGAGTCGACGTTGATCCAGCCATTTGAAAAAGACCCTGGCCGTAGCAAGCTTTCTTTTGAGCGTTCTCGCCGTCCAGTCCGCATTTGACGACCACTGACGAATCAAATGATCAACATCGTCCCCTTTGAGTGTGCAAACCGGGAAGGCCTGCCCCAGCAATTGCAGAATGCCTGACAAATCGTTCGCGTACGCGCGGACGGTTGCAGGACTTAGCTTTCGTTCCTCGCCACAGAATGCCAGGAACCGGTCGACCGCCTCATCCATTCTCATGCTTTCTCCTGAGCTAAAACGGGCGATTGTAGGATCAAGCAATAGAAACCGAAGCCCAGAGCAGACTGCGATCTGCTCGCCTATTCGTAACTCAGGAGTCAGTTCCTGGTCATACCTCGGTGTCTGCGGCGTCCGACATCTTCCTCCGTCAGAAAAGCAGGTCTGGGTAATCGGATTAGCGACCAGCGCCGCCGCACTAGGCTTGGTGGGGAACAAGACGGAATCCTTGAGGGTGGATGGCCGGAAGGTGCGTCGACGTTCTTCCGGCCAGGATGTATTAAAACTTCAGCGTGACCGCCTTGCCCGCATAGTCGACCGACCGGGTCGCCGGCGCCGCGCCGATGGCGCTGGCGTTGCCCGCGCCGACCAGCACCACGTTCAGCTTGCGGGTCTTCACCAGCCCGGGATAGCCGCCCTTGCGCGCGCCGACCGACAGGGTTTTCGCGGCATCGTTCCAGCGCAACTCATACGTCGCGTATTGCCCCTTTTCATAATTGTAGGTTTCGTTGTCGTCTTCGTAGACCGTGAACTTGCCGTCGGCGCCGGGGTAGACGCGGATTTCATACGGCGCGTCCGGGCGTTCCGTCGCGTATTGCACCACGGGTCCCATCGGCACGATGGCGCCGGCGCGCACGTACAGCGGGAACACGTCGAGCGGCACGTCCTTGCTGACGGTGGCGCCGCCGTGGAAGCGCTCATGCGTCCAGAAGTCATACCAGTCGGTTCCAGCCGGGAGGTAAGTCTGCATGGTCGTGTCCACCTTGGCCGGCTTGTCCGCCAGCGCAGCCAGTTGCGACGGCGTACGCCACGCCAGCCGCAGCGAACGCTCGGAAGTGGCCTGGTAATACTCGACGGTCACGGGCAGGCTCTGGCCCTGCTTCAGCGCGATTTTCGTGCTCTGGTAGCGCTTGCCGCCGTTGCGCCAGTCTTCGATCACCGGCTTGCCATCGATGAACAGGCGGTAGCCATCGTCGCCTTCCACGCCCAGTTCGTATTCGCCGTCTTCCGGCGCAACGATGGAACCGGTCCAGCGCGCGGAGAAGTTGTCCAGGCTGCCCAGGCCTGCGGGAATATCCGCCAGCGGTGGCGCCGGCCACAGGAAATCAATCGCCGTGTCGATGGTCTTGCCTTTCGGCGTCTCGAAATTGCGTCCTTCGAAGTACTGCCCGGCCAGGCCCGGTTTGCCATCCGGCGTACGCAGCGCCGTCGCCGGTATGGTGACGGCGGGCGGCGGCTGGAAGCGGTACATCGGACGCGTGACCGGGTGCACCAGGAACGATGGCCCGAACAGGAAGGCGTCGTTGACATGGTGGACCTTGCGGTCGTCAGGAAAATCCATCGTCAGCGCCCGCATCAGCGTATAGCCGTCATGGGTAACGCGCCAGCCCAGGCTGTACGTGTAAGGCAGCAGCCGGTAGCGCAGGTCGACGGAATCGCGCAGCGACTTGTACATCTGCGGGTCCGATTGCTTGAACAGGTACGGTTCGCGCTCCGCATCGGTGCCATGGATGCGCATGATGGGGTTGAAGGCGGCGTATTGCAGCCAGCGGGCATACAGTTCGCGGTAGGCGGGATTCTTGTCGGCGCCGGGGAAATCGCCCGGGACAAAGAAACCGGCCGTATCCTGGGTCCAGTACGGATTGCCCGTGATGGTGACATTAACGCCTCCGTTGATTTGTTCACCCAGGGTTTTCCAGCTGGCGCGCGTGTCGCCGGACCAGGAAGCCGCCGCCGTGCGCTGCGCGCCGGCCCAGGCCGAGCGCGTCAATGTAAACACCCGCTGGTTGCTGGTGGCGCGCTGTCCCTCATACGTGCCCAGCGTCGTCATCAGCGAGTACGGGTTCAGGTAGCGGGTGAAGTCGCCCAGCGCATTGGCGCCCAGGCTCTTGATGTCGCGCTCGTTGTCATCGGCCTGGTGGGCCGCCGTGCCCACTTCCACCTCGGTGCCATCCATCCACAGCGCGTCCACCCCCGCGTCCAGCAAGCCTTGCTTGACGTGCTTGAAGTAGATCTTGCGGCCTTCGGGGCTGAAGGCGTCATAAATGCGTGCTTTCCTGGAAATCCAGTGCAGCGGCTCGAAGCGCAGCTTCGACCGGTCCAGTTCGTGCGCCAGCGCCGTGTCGTTGCCGATCGACGGCCAGATCGACACCATGAGTTTCATGTTCATGCCGTGCAGCGACTTGGTCAGCCCCTTCGGATCGGGAAAGCGCTCGCGGTTCCACGTCATGCCGCTCCACGAACCGTCCTGGTCGCTGCCCCAGTACTGCCAGTCCTGCACGATGTAGTCCAGCGGGAACTGTTCCTTGCGGAAGGTTTGCGCCACTTCCAGCAACCGCGCCTGGGTTTGATAGCGCTCCTTGCTCATGAACAGGCCAAAGGCCTGCTTCGGATACATGGGCGCCTGCCCCGTCAGGCCACGGTATCCCGCCACCACGTCATCGATGGTGTCGCCCGCCATGAAGTAGTAATCGACGCCGCCGGGCGCGCTTTCCGCCCACAACGACGCGCCTTCGGCGCTATCCTTGAACCGCATCTTCGAATACGTGTCCCACAGGATGCCGTAACGCTCGGACGACACCATGACGGGAATGATGATGCCGACATTGGTCTGCACCAGCAGCAGTTCCTTGTCACGGCGGTTGACTTCACCTTCCCCCACGAAGCCGAAACCGTAAATCGCCTCGTCCGGTTTCAGCGTCAACGTGTTTTGCGCTTCATAGGTCGGCGCGCCGGACACCTCGATCTTCTTCAGGCTCTGCGGCGCGCCCTGCTTTTCCTGCGTATAGACCTTGCCCCTGGCATCCTTGAAGGTGACCGCGCCTGTCGTCTTATCGATCACCACTTGCAGCGCTTTGCTTTCCAGCGTCAGCGCACCGGCCCCGTCCCGGGTTTTGAACGGCACGGCAACCGGCTTGGCGGTGACGACGATGCTGGGATGGCGCCAGAAGTTTTCACCCAGCGTGGTGTTGACCCGGACTGTCTTCGGGCCATAAAACAGGATGTTCTTGGTAACGCCGCCGACACGCACCTGCACCCCGTCCTGGACCAATGTAAAGGCAAAGCCGGAAGCGGCGCCGGAAGCGGCCGGTTCCAGGTGGCCATTGGCGTCGAGGCCGGTGGATTGAGATGCCATAACATTGGTGGTTGCGCAACCAATTGCAGCCGCGATTAACGCAAGTACCGGCAATGCGGTGTGTTTTTTCATTGTTTTTCCTGGAAAATGGGGGCGGCACGCCTGCTTGTCTCCGGTGCCAGGGCCAGTATAGGTTGGACGCCTTAATGGAGCAATTCCAGTTCTGGCGCAAGTGATACCAAAATCGACATCATTCGCCCCACTGCCGCTGTGCGCGCAGCCCTCGCGTCCGTTCGATAGTCAAGCCCGCAAACACTGGTATTTGCCCCAATTTGATCTTGATCAAAGCTGTCATGGCGCCGCTTGCGCACACTAGGTACCAGCGTCACCGCTCATTTCCCACCCATCCGGAGATCAATATGTACCAACATATATTGCTGCCAACCGATGGCTCGCCGGCATCGGCTGCCGCCATCCAGTCCGCCCTGCAATTCGCACGGGAAGCGGGCGCCCGCGTCACGGCACTGCACGTGCTGCCCGAGTTTCACACTTTCACGCTGCAGGCCGCGCAGCTGGAAGACACCTACGAATCCTATATGCGCGAGACGTCCGACCACGCCGCCGCCATGTTGAATGTGCTGGCCAGAAAAGCCCAGGCCATGGGGGTGCGCTGCGAGACGGTGATGCACCGTTCAGACCAACCACACCGCAAGATCGTGGAAACCGCACAGACGCACGACTGCGACCTGATCATCATGGCCACGCACGGCCTGACAGGCTTGAAAGGAATGGTACTGGGCAGCCAGACACACAAGGTGCTGCTGGAGAGCAGCGTACCGGTGCTGGTCTTCAACGCCAGCAAGGCCGAGCACTGACCAGCCGGACCGCATCCGCATCGCGACAACCACACACTGGAGGGCACCATGGCATACCGTACGATCCTGGTCCACGCGGACAACGCTTCCAATGCCGCCACGCGCTTCCGGCTGGCCGCTGAATTGGCCAGCCGGGAAGAGGCCCATCTGGTGGGCGCCGCGATGAGCGGCATCCCCAGCTTTATTTCTTCCACCGACCTGTTCGAGGGAAGCGGCGTACTTATTGCCGACTATGCGCGCCACGTATCCAAACGCGTGGACCAGGCACTGGCGCTGTTTGACGAAGTGGCGGCCGCGGCCGGCGCGCCGTCCCGTGAACAGCGCCGCGGCGACGGCGACGAATACAGCGGACTGTGCCTGCAGGCGCGCTATGCCGACCTGCTCGTCCTCGGCCAGGCCAACCCCGATGACCGCGACGAGGGAGGCCTGTTACTGGACTTGCCGGAACACGTGATCCTGAATTCGGGCAGGCCGGTGCTGATGGTGCCCTATGCCGGCCAATTCCCCACGCTGGGAGAGCGGCCGCTGATCGCCTGGAACGGCAGCGTGGAAGCGGTGCGCGCCGTCACGGCCGCGATTCCGCTGCTGCGCCGCGCCGGCAACGTGACCGTGGCCATGTTCAATCCCGAGGTGGGGCCCGATGCCCACGGCGAGGAACCGGGCGCCGATATCGCGCAATACCTGGCGCGGCATGGGGTGAAGGTCGAAGTCATGCGCAGCCCGACGCCGATCGACGTCGGCAACAGTATCCTGTCGCTGGCCGCGACCATCGGCGCCGACCTGCTGGTCATGGGCTGTTATGGCCACAGCCGCTTCCGCGAGAAAATGCTGGGCGGCGCCACCAGCACCGTGCTGGCCACCATGACGCTGCCGGTGCTGATGGCGCACTAGCGCGGGCACGCCCGCGGCTATTCCACCCAGCTGAATCCGTCGCGGGCCAGCAAGGCGAACGATTCCGACGGTCCCCAGGTCCCGGCCGCATACGGATACGGCTTCTCGGCCAGCGTGCCCCAGCCGTTGATGATCGGCTCGACCCATTCCCAGGCGGCTTCCAGCTCATCGCGCCGCTGGAAGTGGGTCAGGCGCCCGCGCACCACGTCGATCAGCAAGCGCTCGTACGCTTCGGCGCGGCGCTGCGAAAACGCGGACTGCAAATCGAGGTTCAGCGCCACCTGCTGCATCTGCATGCCGCTGCCCGGCTGCTTGGCCATCACCTGCAACTTGATCGCTTCTTCCGGCTGCAACTCGATCACCAGCCGGTTCGCCACGCCGCCCGGATTTTCTGGGAACAGCGGGAATGGCGGATTGGCGAATTCCACCACGATCTTCGACGAGCGGCGCGCCATGCGCTTGCCGGTGCGCAGGTGGAACGGCACCTTGGACCAGCGCCACGTATCGACGTAGGTCCGCAGCGCCACGAAGGTCTCGGTGCTGCTGCCCTCTGGAACATTGCGCTCTTCCAGGTAGCCGGGCACTTCCTGGTTGTCGCTGACGCCCCGCACATATTGCCCGCGCACCGTGTCGCGCGCGATGCCGGCCAGCGTGAAACGGCGCAGCGAGCGCAGCACCTTGAGTTTTTCATCGCGCACGGAGTCGGGCGACAGCGAGGCCGGCGGTTCCATGGCGACGATGCACAGCAGTTGCAGCAAGTGGTTTTGCACCATGTCGCGCATGGCGCCGGTGCTGTCGTAGAAACCGGCGCGGCTGCCGACACCGACTTCCTCGGCCACCGTGATCTGCACGCTGGAAATGTTCGGCGCGCGCCACAGGGGTTCCAGGATGGAGTTACCAAAGCGCAGCACCATCAGGTTTTGCACGGTTTCCTTGCCCAGGTAATGGTCGATGCGGTAGATCTGCGATTCCGCGAAATGCTTGCCGACGGCTTCATTGATTTCCACGGCCGACGCCAGGTCGCGGCCCAGCGGTTTTTCCAGCACCACGCGTGCATTGCCGTCGACCAGGCCCGCTGCGGCCAGCTTGTCGCAAATGGTGGTAAACAGCGATGGGGCGGTGGCCAGGTAAAACACGCGCTCCGCGTTCGGGCGCGACGCCTGCGCCAGCGCGGCCAGGCTGTCCTGCTGCACGTCGATGCGCACGAATTCCAGTAATTGCAGGAAGCTGCGCCAGGCTTCTTCCGTGAAGTTGCCGCCGCTGATGAACGAGCGCGAATGCTCTTCCACGAAAGCCAGATAGGCGTTGCGGTCGAAATCCTGGCGGCCGGTGGAAATGATGCGGGTTGCGGGCGGCAGGTTGCCATGCAGGTGCGCCATGTACAGCGCGGGCAGCAGCTTGCGCATGGCCAGGTCGCCCACGCCGCCGAAGATGATCATGTCGAGCGGCAGGCTGGTGTCGGTGCGGGAAGTTGAAGTCATGTTGTCGTGGCTGAGGGTTGATTCCAGGAACGTAGTCTATGGGTCGAGCCCCTCATCATACCCAATGTTGGCCCGATGCCGGCAAGGCGCGCCATTTTCCCCGCCCGGCAGTGAAACGGCATTGTCGCTGCACGACCTCGGTTTCGCTGGATAGTCAAGACTGCCACAGCGTCCAATCATGCAAATTTGACCTGGATCAAGGAAGTAATGCCAATGCCTCCGCACACTGTGGATCAGGCTTGCGCACACAACCGGAGACAATCATGTACAAGACCATCGTCGTTCACCTCAGCAGTTCATCTGCCATCTCCGCCGCGCTGAACACAGCCGCCAGCGTTGCCAACAGCATGGGCGCGCACCTGATCGGCACCACGACCAGCGGCCTGGCGGAACTGAATTACGTGCTGGCGGCCGGCGCGCCGGTGGCGATGATGCCGGTTACCGGTATCGACCAGTTGCGCAGCGACGCGGAACTGCGGCTGCAGGCGTTCCGGCAGCATTGCCGGGAACACGGGGTTGTTTCCTTTGAAACGCGCCTGTTCGACACGTCCCCGGCCGACGCCCTGCTGCTGCAATCCCGGTATTGCGACTTGCTGGTGGCCGGACAGGAAGAAGTGTCGGATGGCAGCCTGCTGATCCCAGCCCCATTGCCCGGGACGCTGGTGACACGGGCTGCCCGTCCCGTGCTGCTGGTCCCGCCCTCGGCCCCGGCCGGGCCCTTCAGGAAGATCATGATTGCCTGGAATGGCAGCCCGGGCATCAGCCGTACGATCGCTTTCGCCATGCCGCTCATCAGCCGCGCGGCAAAGATCGTGGTGGCGGTCTGCAATCCCGAATCGGAACGCATCGACGCGGGCGGTGAACCGGGAGCCGACCTGGCCACGTACCTGGCGCGCCACCATGGCAACGTCGAAGTGGTCCTGCGCGACGGTAACGAAGACACCGGCGTGGAGCTGACCGACCTGGCCGGTGAAATCGGCGCGGACCTGATGCTGGCCGGGGCATTCGGCCACAGCCGGCTGCATGAGTGGGTGCTGGGCAGCACCACCAGCGGCTTGATCGAAGGTACGCGGATACCGCTGCTGATGACGCACTGAGCGGATTACCGCCGACCATGCAGGAGTATGAGATGATGAATTCGCCGTTCCTTCCACCGGATGCCACGCTCGGCGATTCCACGCTCGACGCCGTGCATGGACTGATTTTCGACACCCTGATCAGGAAGAGGGAATTACCCCCCGAGACCTTCCCCGCCGCCTACGACGAACTGGTCAAAGGCATGGAAACCGACTTCCGCCGCGAAGAACAATTGATGGAATCGTTCCCTTATCCGGGCGCGGCGCAGCATCGCGCGCAGCACGCGCGCATGCTGGCCGGAATGCACCACGCGGCCGCGGCCCTGATGCAGGGCGATTGCACACCCGCCCGACGCGCCCTGGCCGCCCTGACCGACTGGTTCCCAATACATATTTCCACGATGGACCGCTACCTGTTGCGCGCCTTCCGCGAACACCAGCAAGCCGCCCGGACCGAAACCTGACGGCCCGTCAAGGGAGCGGCGCCGCGCTACCCTGCCAGCCGCCCCCCAGCGCCTTGTACAGCCGCACGTGGCTGGTACCCTGCGCCACCGTGGCCTGCACCAATTCGTCTTCGCTGGCCAGCAGCGTGCGCTGCGTATCGAGCACAGTCTGGAATTCCAGCGCATCGTCCTGGTAGGCGCGCATGGCCAGCGTGGCGGCTTGCGCGGCAGCCGCCACCGCTTCCTGCAACGCCAGGCGGCGGGCCCGGTCCGCCGCCAGCCCCGCCAGCGCATCCTCCACCTCGCGCAGCGCCATCAGTACCGACGCGCGCAGCAGCGCATAGTTTTCCAATAGCGCGCCCTGCTCCGCCGCCACCCGCGCCTGGCCACTCCCGCCATCGAACGCCGTGCCGCTGATGGCGCCGAACAGGCCGCGCAGCACGCTGCTGCCGGCGCCGCCGATACCAAGGCCGCGCAAGCCGATGGTGCCCTCCAGCCGCACCACAGGCTTGCGCGCCGCATCGGCCTGGCCGACCCGGGCAATGACGGCGCTGACACGGGCCGCCGCCGCCCGCACGTCCGGCCGCTGGCGCAGCGTGTCGGCCGGCAGGCTCAGCGCCAGTTCGTCCGGCGCCTCCGGGATCCGCGACGGCGACGGCAGCGCCAGGTCCAGTGTCAGCGCATCCGGCACGTCGCCGCACAACAGCGCCAGACTGTGTTCAAGCTGGGCGCGGCTGGCGTCAAGGCCCGGCAATGCCGCGGCGGCCAGCGCCAGCGCGGCGCGGGCCCGCTGGCGGTCGATTTCCGCCCCGACCGAACCGGTACGCCGGCCCGCCATGTCCAGCAACAGTTGCTGGCGGACGTGGTAAGCGCGCGCCAGCGCCTGGCGCTGCTGCACACCCCGTAATTCAATGTAGGCCAACGCCACTTCGGCGGCCAGGCTGACCCGGGCGTCTTCCAACGTCAATGCTTCGGCGCGGACGGTGGCTTCGCTGGCGGACAGTCCCTGGCGCCGGTAGCCGTACAAGTCCGGTTCCCAACTGGCGTCCAGGCCGGCATGGTAGCTGCTGCGCGGCGCGCTGTTCTGCTCGCGCACCCGTTCAGCCGATACGCTGGCGCTGACATAGGTGGCCAGTCCGGCCCCCGCCAGGTCGCGCAGCGCGCGGGCCTGCTTGAGGCGGGCTTCGGCGATGGCCACGGACGTGCTGTTGCGCTGCGCCTGCGCAATCAGGAGGGTCAGCCTGGGGTCGCCAAACTGCGCCCACCAGTCCGCCAGTGCCGCGGCATTGGCCGGCGGCGCGTCCCGCGACCAGCGTTCGGGGATGCTGACCGGCTGCGCCGGCGGCACCAGGGGGCCGTCCTGCATGCGGCTGTTCCAGGGACCGCAAGCCGCCAGCATCAGGCAGGGCGCCAGCAAACCGGCGCGGAACACGGCGGCCGCCGCGCCACTGCGCGCGTTGATGCACGTCCGCTTGGAAATTCGAAGCGTATGATCCATGGCAGCCTCACATTGTTCCATTTGATATGAGTTGCTCCGGCATCGCGCACTCCACCATGGCCGCCGCCGGGGCCGCGGGTGCGGCGCCTGGCGCCGCCAGAGCCGGCGGGCGCAGGATGGCGTCGATCGCCGGGCGATCCAGCGTTTCCCTGTCGAGCAGGGCTTGCGCCAGCGCATCGAGCGTGGCGCGCGACCTGGCCAGGGTCGCGCGCACCCGGTCACGCGCCGCCGCCAGCAGGCTGGCCACTTCCGCATCGGCCAGCCGCGCCATGTATTCGCTGTAGCCCCGGCGCGAACCCGGGCCGGGCATATAGCCGCCGGCCCCGTTGGCCGGCTCGAACGAAGACAGCCCGACACGTTCGCTCATGCCATATTGCAGCACCATATGGCGCGCCAGGTCCGTGGCCTGTTGCAGGTCGTTTTGCGCGCCGGTGGACGCATCGCCAAACACCAGTTCCTCTGCCACGCGCCCGCCCAGCAGCACGTCCAGCCGGTCCAGCAATTCCGCCTTGCGCAGCAGGTAGCGGTCCTCGGTGGGCAGTTGCCGTGTATAACCCAGCGCCGCGATGCCGCGCGGGATGATGGAGATCCGGGCGACGGGATCGGCGTGCGCGCGCGATTCGGCCACCAGCGCATGTCCCGCCTCGTGGTAAGCCACGGTGCGCTTTTCCGTGGCGTTCATCACACGGGTTTTCTTTTCCAGCCCCGCCACCAGGCGCTCCAGCGCTTCGTCGAAGTCGGCCGGTCCAACGCTGTCCTTGCCGTTGCGCCCGGCCAGCAACGCCGCCTCGTTGACCAGGTTGGCCAGGTCCGCCCCGGCGAACCCCGCCGTGCGCGCGGCCAGTTCCGCGAGGTCGACGCCGCCGCCGGTCTTGATGCGGCGCAGGTGCACCGCAAGGATTTGCTGGCGGCCCGCCAGGTCCGGGCGGTCCAGCGCGATATGGCGGTCGAAGCGTCCCGGGCGCAGCAACGCCGGGTCGAGGATCTCGGGCCGGTTGGTCGCCGCCAGGATGATCACGCCGCTACTGCTGTCGAAGCCATCCATTTCCACCAGCAACTGGTTGAGCGTATGCTCGTGTTCGCTGGAACCGCCCTCCAGTCCGCCCAGGCCGCGGGCACGGCCAAGCGCGTCCAACTCGTCAATGAAAATGATGCACGGCGCCTTCGCGACCGCCTGCGCAAACAGGTCGCGCACGCGCGCCGCGCCCACGCCGACGAACATTTCCACGAATTCGGAACCGCTGATGGAAAAGAACGGTACATCCGCCTCCCCCGCCACCGCCTTGGCCAGCAGGGTCTTGCCGGTGCCGGGCGCGCCGACAATCAGGACGCCCTTGGGAATCCGGCCGCCAAGGCGCCGGTAGCGCTCCGGGTTGCGCAGGAATTCCACCAACTCCATCAATTCTTCCTTGGCCTCGTCAATGCCCGCCACGTCGGCAAAGCGGACGCCGGAGGTCGACGCCGCATGAACGCGCGCGTGGCTTCGGCCAATGCCGAGCAGGCCGCCGCTTCCCATGCCGCCCCCCTTGGCCATCATGCGCGGCAGGATGAACAGCATGAAGGCCGGCAAAATCCACCACGCCAGTTCACCCAGCAAGGTATTTTTCCGGCGGCCGACAAATTCCACCCCGGCCATTTCCAGTTGCGGCACCAGGAAGGGTTCGTCCAGGCGCACCACGTGAAACGGGCATTGCTTTTGTCCGGCGCAATCGAGCGCCTTCACGCGCGCGGGCGGCAGCAGCGCGCCCAGATCGTCGGCCTGCAGGATGCCGCTGACTTCCTGTTCGGAGACGACCAGCTGCGATAATTTTCCGGCATGCAGGAGCCGTTTGAATTCGCCATACTCCAGCGCCGCCCCGGAAGGCATGAAAGCCACCGCCACCATCGCCAGCAGCATGACGGCCACCGCCGCCAGGTACCACGTGCCGCGGCCGGCGTCGGGTTGGTTTTCCGGGGATGTGCTCATTGGCTCTTCTTTCGGACAGGAAACCCGCCCCTTCGGCCCCGTTACTTGCAATGCTCATCCATCATTTTCATTTGCTTCTCGCGTTCCGCCGCCGACATGCCCTTCGTCTTGTCGTCCGGCTTCGCCTCGTGCCCGCGTTTGGATTTGGACGACATCATGTCCTTGTGCATGTCGCACATGGCCTTCATGTCCATCTTGCCTTCCGCTGCGGAAGCGGACTTTTCTGCTCCGGATACGGCCGGTTTTACCGGCGCAGCCGCAGATGCTGATGCCGCGCCGTGCTCGTGATCGTGTTGCGCCTGCTGCTGCGCCGCGGACGCCGGCGTCATGGCAAGGATCGCGATCAGTGTGGTCGCGACTGACGCCGGCACAAGGAAAGGTTGTTTCATGGCATGCTCCATTCGGGTGGATAAGCTTATCGGCGGTTGAACAGCGCTGCGGCGCGGACGTGCGGCAAGCACTATTCATCGGCCATGGTATTGACACGCATGCCAAAATTGATTGATTCAGATCAAAGATTTCGCGAATGCCCGCACGTGACAATACGGCGGGCAAGCCACCCGTTAGCCGGGAGGGCAGCACACGGGCTGGTCCGGCGAATAAACGCCCGCGATCCCGCAGGCGCCTTGCAACAACAGCGGCATCATTTCCGCAGCCGGCAACGGTTTGCCATACAAGTATCCCTGATGCTCGCCACAACCGCAGCCATCGAGAAATTGCGCCTGCAGTGGGGTTTCCACGCCCTCTGCCAGGACATCGAACGCCAGCGACCGGGCCAGGGTGACGATGGCCCTGACGATCGGGCTATCGGGCGTACGCGCGTCGATGGCGCGCACGAATGACTGGTCAATCTTGATCCGGTTGACCGGCAACCGGTGCAAGTACCCCAGGTTGCTGTAGCCGGTGCCGAAGTCATCGATCGCCAGACAGATGCCCATGGCGCGCAATTGACGCAGCTTATCGAACACCGCGTCCTCGTTGTCCATGGCGATCCCCTCCGTGATTTCCAGCTCCAGGCAATGGGCGTCCATGCCGGTCTCGGCCAGGATCCGGCGCACCATCGGCACCAGGTCGCTGTCGCTGAACTGGAGCGCCGACAGGTTGACCGCCATGCGCTGCAAGCGCACGCCGACGCCTTTCCATGCCATGAACTGACGGCATGCCGTGCGCAACACCCATTCACCGGCAGCAACGATCAGGCCGGTCTCCTCCAGCAAGTCGATGAAGGCGGACGGGGCCACCAGGCCGTGCCCGGGTTGCTGCCAGCGCAACAGCGCTTCCACCCCGACAATAGCGCCGTCGCCGGCCGCGACTTGCGGCTGGTAGTGCAGGACGAATTCATCGTTACGCAGCGCATGATGCAAAGCCTGCTCCATTTGCCAGCGCGCATTGCCGCGCATCTCCATCGCCGGGTCGAAAAACACGATGTTGTGGCGGCAGCCCACCTTGACCTGGCTCATCGCCAGCGCAGCCTGCACCAGCAACGCGTTGAACTGGCTGTTGTCGCGCGGGTACAGGCTGACGCCGATCCGCAACCCCACGAACACTTCCTGTTCGCCGATCCGCAGCGGCCATCCCGTCTCGTTGCTGATGCGCGCCATTTCATCGGCCAGTTGCGCCGGATCCGAACCGCTCAGAAGCAACGCAAACCTGCCCGCCTCCAATGCCCCGACCACGCCGGCGGAGCCCACGCTTTTTCGCAACCGCGACGCGACCTGCGCCCGCACTTCATCGGCGGCCGCCATGCCCAGCGAGCGTCCAATGTGGGAAAACCGGCTGATGGAGATCAGCGCCACGGCCACTTGCGCGCCTGGCAGCGCCGCCATTTGCGCCGCCAGGAAATCCCGCTTGGGCAGTCCGGTCACTTCGTCATAACAGGCCAATTGCCGCAACTGGGCCTGGACCAGCTGGAAATCGCTGGCGGCGCGGGACTTTTGCATTTCACGCCGGATCACTGGTAGCAACCGGGGCAGGCGGTCCTTGCTGATCATGTCCGCCGCACCGGCTTCGATGGCCGCCACCGCGTCCGATTCGCTCATCGAACCGGAAACGATGATGAACGGGGCCGTATTGCCAAATGCCTGCGCCGCGGCCAGCGCGGCCCGGGCGTCGAATCCCGGCAGCGTATGGTCGCAAATCACGACGTCCCAACGGCCCGGCAGGGACAACGCTGCACGCAGCCCGGCCAGGCTGTCGACGCAGGCCGAATCCAGCAAGCCGAATGCGTTGTCCAACGCCAGCAGCAACAGCGCCGCGTCGTCTTCGTCATCCTCGATCAGCAAGACCCGCAACGGCGCCGCCGCGCTGACGTCGCGTCCATCGTGATCATATCGTGCGCCTGGCATCTCCATCATTCCCCCTGTAGCAGCGTGATTCGGCATGACGCCATCTTGCGGCCGGGCGGCGCACTCGGGTATGGGGAATCAACTGAAACCCGGGTCGGATCATTGGTAGTAGGGGTAGGATTATTCCTATCCTCTGGCGCGCCTATTTGTGCACGACGTCTTCGTTTTCGAGCAAGCCGTGCTTCAACGCGTATTTGATCAAGTCGGCGGTGCTGGCAAATTCCATCTTTTCCATGATGCGCGCCTTATGCGTACTGATGGTTTTGACGCTCAGGTGCAGCCGGTTGGCGATGGCCGTGGTGCCATGGCCGGAAGCGATCAGCATGAACACTTCATATTCGCGCGCCGTCAGCAGGCTGTGGCGCGGCGCCTCGACGTTGGTGGACAGGCCGAACGCCAGGTTTTCCGCGATGGATGGACTGATGAACATGCCGCCGGCCGCCACCTTGCGGATCGCCTTGACCAGTTCGGCGGAGGCGCCGGCCTTGCAGACATAGCCGGACGCGCCCGCCTTCAGCGAGCGCACCGCATATTGGCTGTCGTCCTGCATGCTCAGCACCAGGACCGGCATCCGCGGCCGTTCGCTCTTGACCCGCTTGAGCAATTCGATGCCGCTCTTGCCCGGCATCGCCATGTCCAGCACCAGCACGTCCCAATCCCTGTCGCGGATCATGGCCAGCACGGCGTCGCCATCTTCCGCTTCGCCGGCCACCACCATGTCGGCGCATTCGGACAGGATCAATTTCAAGCCATCCCGCAGGATGGCGTGGTCGTCCGCAATCAGGACACGTATCATCGTTCGGCTCCCTCGGCAAGCGCCGGCAGCGGCAGGCTGGCCTCGACGCGCATTCCCGCGCCCGGCGCGCTGCAGATGTCGAGCCGCCCTCCCAGCAATTTGACCCGTTCTTGCATGCCCAACAGTCCATAACCGCGCCGTGGCCGGACGCCGGGCGGCGGCATCCCGCAGCCGTCGTCCTGCACCGCCAGCACGATCTGGCCCGGCTGCTCCTGCAGGCGGATCGCCACGTGGCGCGCCTGCGCGTGGCGCGCCACATTCGTCAGCGCTTCCTGCAGCACGCGGAACAGCGCCGTGGCCGTGGCATCGTCCAGCGCGAAGTCGTCGCGGTTCATCGCGAGATCGCAGGCGATGCCGCTCTGCCTGCCGAATTTGGCGACATGCGATTCGACCGCGGCTGCCAGGCCCAGGTCATCGAGCATGCCGGGCCGCAGGTTTTCCGAAATCCGCCGCACCGTGTCGACCGTCTGGTCCACCGTGCGCAGCATATTGGCCAGCCTGGCCCCGACCTGCTCGTCGCGCCCGGGCAATTTGCGGTCCAGCCACTGGATATCGATGCGCAGCGCCGTCAGCGCCTGTCCCAGTTCGTCATGCAGTTCCCGCGCGATACGCGTGCCCTCCTGTTCGCGCGCCTGCTGCAGGAAGGCCGACAATTCCTGCAATTGCCGCTGCGACTCGGCCAGCGCCAACGCCTCCTGGCGCTGCTGGCGGCGCACCGCGGCATCCCGGATTTCACGTTCAATCGCCGGCGCCAGGCGCGCCAGCTGGCCCTTCATCACATAGTCATGCGCGCCAGACTTCATCAGTGAAACGGCGACCATCTCACCGATCACGCCGGACACCACGATGAACGGGATATCCTGGCCGCTGGCTTGCAACAGCCGCAACGCGCCATAGGCGTCGAATGACGGCAGGTTGAAGTCGGACACCACCACGTCCCGGGGCGACGCCAGCGCGGCTTCCATCGACGCCGCCGTTTCGACGCGCAGGTAATCGACCTGGTAACCGGCCGCCTCGAGCTCGAGCACGACCAGTTCGCCGTCGTCGGCGGCGTCTTCCACGTGCAGCACACGTAGCGCCCCCGTCATGATGCGCCTTCCCGCGGTGGTGGCGCCTGGCGCGGCGCGCAGGTGAAGGAGAAGCAGGCGCCCTTGCCCTCCTCCGCCTGCGCCCAGATGCGTCCCCCGTGGCGGTGCACCACCCGCTGCACTGTCGCCAGGCCGATCCCGGTGCCCTCGAAATCGGCGACCGAGTGCAACCGCTGGAACGGCGCAAACAATTTATGGGCATAGTCCATATTGAAACCCGCCCCGTTGTCGCGCACGTACACGATGCGCTCGCCATCAGTCTCGTACATGCCCACCTCAACGCGGGCGGCGGGATTGCGCGCGCTGAATTTCCAGGCGTTGCCCATCAGGTTTTCCAGCGCAATGCGGATCAACTGGCGGTCGGCCTGCACCGTCATCCCGGCCGCGATCACGAAGGGATCGGCCCGCGCGGGATCGGCCTGCTGCAGCGCGGCGGCCACGCCGCGCGCCAGTTCCGTCAAATCCACGGGCTCGTACGCCAGCGGTTGCCGGCCGATCTGGGCCAGGTGCAGCAAATCATCGATCAGGTCGCCCATGCGTTCGCTGGCCCGGTGGATGCGCCCCAGGTGCTCGCGGCCGCGCTCGTCCAGCACATTGCTATAGCGCTGCTGCAATTGTTCACTGAAGCCCCGGATGGCGCGCAACGGCGCCCGCAGGTCGTGGGAAACGGAATAGCTGAACGCTTCCAGCTCCCGGTTGGCGTTTTGCAGTTCGATGGTGCGTCGCGCCACCCGCTGTTCGAGCGTCAGGTTCAACTGGCGCAGCGCCCCTTCCGCGCGCCTGCGCGTCGCCGCTTCGGCGCGCAGGCGTTGAAAGGGTTGCTGTACGCTGGCCACAAAGGCGGCGCGGTAGAGCAGCAGGAACCCGGCGATCTTCAATGCATGGCCGAGCAAGCTGAACAGATCATGCACAGTGGTGTAGGCTGTGAATGCCAGCTCGCTGAAAATACCGATCACAGCAAACCCGAACAGGTCGACGTTTTCCGGTGTCGGCGCCTGCCGGCTGCGCCGGTACAGCAACACGGCGCCCGCCAGCAGCACGGCGACGATGGCGTATTCGGCCCAGACCTTGAACCGCGTCAGACCGGTCCCTTCGACAAACGTGTGTGGCCACCAGTGCGGACGGAACAGCGCCAGCCAATAGACCAGCACGACGATGGCAAGGTTGGCCGCCAGTAGCAGGTGGCGAATATAGCGTCCCGCCAGCGGCGCCGGCTTGCGCAGCGCTGTCACCAGCAACACCAGCGCTTCCAGGGCGCGGGCGCACAGCCAGAAGTTGATGGATTTTTCAGTGCTGGATGGCGTAATGAACTCCGGCATGCCGCGATAGGACAGGGCGTGTCCCAGGTCCAGCAAGCCAATCGCCAGGGCCGAAATGCCCAGAATCACGACGTTGCCGGAACGTTCATAACTGTAGGCATTCCAGACGATACCGAACAGCAGGAACGCCACGATGACGGCAAACACCTCGCCCAGGGTATGCATCCACAGCGGCATCAATGGCAACTGCCCGACCGCCGGCAGGCGCGCCAGCCCGCCCGCAAACAGGCACGCACAGGCCAGCATGCACAGCATCAGCTCCATCCGCTGCAAAGGATGGGCGATGAAAGAATGCGGATCCGGCTGGCGCGACATGCTGATCGAGATGCGGCAGGACTGGTTACGCGCGGTCGTCATACCGCCCGTTGGCCGGTATCAGTCCCCAGCCTAGCATCTTGCGAATGCGCTCGTTGTCAGGCGCGGCGGATGCGCTGCCGATGCTGCCAGGCAGGCCGCATTGGCCACCGCGCTCCTGCCATTCCGGATTGCCGGCAGCTGTTGCGTTCACACCTTCCGCCCTGCGCTGTTGCCGTCCCCAGGTATCCATGGCCGCCTCCCTGATTTACGTTTGATGCCCAGGTACAGTATCGTCCGCACGCCCCGCGCGCGGTATCGGGCCTGCCACACAAAACGCTTCGGGTTAACCCGCAACCTGCGTGTAGGGGATCGCCGACAGGCGCAAGTCGGTCAATCATGCGCCGGCTCCCCAAGCTGGCGGATAACATGCCCATTTGAATCATCCCTGGCCCTCAGCGGCATTTTGCCTGGCTGCGGCTGGCTGATCCCTGACAAAAAAGGGCGCGATATGACGCTGGCAACTGACCAAAAGCTGGACCAGCAGGGGCTGTCGGAAACATCGAGGTCCCTGCTCCGCCTGCGCGAAGAAGTACTGAACCAATGGCAACGCATGGTACGGACGCAAATCCCCGGCGCCCGCGACGTCACCAATCCCGTACTGATCAACACCTTGCCGGCCTTTTACGACAACCTGGCCGAAGCCGTGACGGCTTCCTATCCCCGCGAGACCGCCACCGGCCATACCAACGCGGCAACGGCTCACGGCAGCGAACGTGCCCGCATGACGTCGTTCAGCCCTGACCAGGTGATCCAGGAATACCAATTATTCAAAGCCGCCGTGCTGCACGTGTCGGCAGCGCACGGCGTGCAACTGACGGCTGCGGAACGGCAGGCGGTGGAACAATCGATCGACAACGCCATCCGGGAAGCGATCAAGGAATTCACCACCATGCACCTGGGCATGCGCGAGCGGCTGGCCGCCGGCCTGTCGCACGACATGCGGTCCCCGTTGGCATTCATCGCCAGCGCCGCGCAATTGATCGGGATCTCGACGGATATCGACGCCGCCCGGCGGGTCGCATTGAAAATCGAGGCCAACGTCAGGCGGCTCGAGCAGATGATGGAGGAAATGCTGGATGCATTGACCTTCCAGCGGAGTGAAAAGCTGTCCCTGCCGCTGTCGGAATTCGACATGCTCAAGCTGGCGCAGGAAGTGGGGCAGGAATTCGACGGCATGAATCCCGGCACGGTCGAGGTACTGGGCACGGCCGTGACCGGGCATTGGTGCTTTAACGCGATGCGCCGCGCCCTGGAGAATCTTGTGGTAAACGCCGTCAAATACGGCGACGGCAAGCTGATCCGCATTTACGTCGACCAGAGCTGCGCCCGTGTGATGCTCAGCGTGCGCAACACCGGCAAACCGATCGCGCCGGAATTGCATGGCAGGATATTCGAATATCTGCACCGTGAAGACAAGTCGCCGGCCACCGGCTGGGGCATCGGACTGCCCTTCGTGCGCGGCGTCGCCGAAGGGCATGGCGGCAGCGTGACGGTGGACAGTGCGGCCGAACGGGGAACCACGTTCCTGATTGACGTGCCGGTCGATTGCAGGCCATTTGCCGGCGCCTAGGCAGGTGTCCTGCCTGTGGCTGGGCGGGAGTGCCTTATCCGTTAACCACAGCCTGGCAACTGTCATAGACCGCCCGCTCGAATTCCAGGAACCCCGGATACGCCGCCGCATCCTGGAACGGCAGTACCTGGCTGGCCCAATAGCCGCCAATGCCCGTCTGCCGGTCGATCCAGAAATAACAGTTGGCCAGTCCGGCCCACATCAGCGATCCGGCCGGGCGCCCGGTCGGCGCCGTCTCGCGGTTGACCAGGAAACTGTACGACCAGCCCTTGTCCTGGCCGGGCAGGAATTCGCCGCTATTGACCAGGGACGGATTGGCAGTGGTCCAGGCGGTGCTGGAAAGGCCCAGGGCCGCCAGGCCGTCCGTGCCCATCATGGCGATGGTTTCCGGCTTCAGCACGCGCCCATGCGGTCCCATGCCGTCGTTGAGGATCATGCGGATGAACTTCATGTATTCCCCTACCGTGGCGTACAAGCCGTGGCCGCCGCAATCCATTTCCGGCGGCTGCGGCAAGACCAGCTCCGGCAGCGGCGCCAGTTGCCCGTGCTCGCCCCGCTCGTGGATCGTGACGCGGCGCTCGCGCATCGACGGCGTCATTGTGAAGCCGATATCGGTCATGTCCAGCGGTGCGAACAGCCGTTCCCGCATCACGTCGCCGAGGCGCTTGCCACGGATTGTCTCGACGATGCGGCCCAGCCAGTCGATGTTGACGCCATAGCTCCAGCATTCGCCCGGGTCGTGCAGCAGCACCGAACGCATCGCCGCCGCTGTACACGATATGAGGCCCGGCACGCCCCTGGCGGCGCGGTACCGCTGGTCGTCGCTGCTGAAGAATTCGTAACCCAGGCCGCTGGTATGCAGGAACAGGTCGTTCACGGTGATGCGGCGTTTCGGCGCCCGGGTTTGCGGCTGGCCGGCGGCGTCGAAGCCCGTCAACACACCTAGTTCGCCGATCTCGGGCAGGTAGCGGTCGGCCGGGTCGTCCAGCGACAACAGCCCCTCCTCCACCAGTTGCAGCGCGCAGGCGGCGGTCATGGCCTTGGTGGTGGAAAAAATCGCGAACACGGCACCGGTGTCCATGGGGCGGGAAGTATCGCCCAGTTCGCGGACACCGGCGGCGCCCTCGTACAGGTTGCCGTTACGGCCAGTCACCATGGCGACCACGCCGGGAACGCCGCCACGGCGGTGAACGGATTGGTGCAGCAGGGTATCAAGGGTCTTCTGGAATCGAGGCTGGTTCATTGCATGTCTCCTGTGGCAAGCGGATTGGTGTGAGTCCCGGTCGCGCCGCTTTTCTGCGCCGGGAAAACCAGTCTGGGGGCCGCGCCGGCGGCGCTCGATCGGAATCCGGCAAGGCCCTGTCGACATCCGGCAACAACGTGCAGGGCCCCGTGGCCAACACATTCCTGCCATTGCCAGACAGGCGCGTGCCGGATCGCGACAGGCGCCGCCGGATTTCCTGCGCAAACTGCTCCGCTGGTCCGGTAACGACAGCGTCACCGCGGCCGGCGGCGCCGCCTGTCCCGTGGGGCGCCAGCTTCCCTATAACGAGCGTCATCACGCCAAGGAGACCCACCATGCACCACCCAACCATCCGCGCCATGTTCGGCGCCATCGCCATGCTTGCGGGCAGCGCCCATGGCGCCACGGTCGACGCCGGCGACTACACACGCCTGCCCGACGGCACCAACCTCGCCGTCCTGTATGCCCAGCATGTCGAAGGCAAGGAGCTGTACAGCCAGGGCACCCGGCTCTCCGGCAACGCCAGGCTGAGTGCCGACATCGGTATCCTGCGCGCGGTCCGCTTCATCGACGTGGGCGATGTCACGGTGATCCCGCAATTCCTGCTGCCCTTCGGCAAACTGCGCACCGGCGGCGACCTGTCCGGCCTGTCGTCGACCAACGGTATCGGCGACCTGATTTTTGCCCCCACCGTGCACCTGATACAGGACTCCACGCGGAAGCGCGCGCTGGCCGTCACGCCCTGGCTGTACCTGCCGACCGGCCGCTACGACCGCAACAACGCGCTCAATGCATTGGGCGAAAACCGGTGGAAACTGGACCTGCAGGCGGGCTACATTACGCCGCTGTCGGACCGATGGTCGCTCGACCTGGTCGGCGACGTCATCTGGTATGGACGCAACAGCGACTACGGCAGCGCCGGCGCGACACTGCGGCAAAGCCTGTCTTACCAGGCCCAGGGCCACCTGCGCTACCACGTCGATGCGGGCACCTATGTCGCCGGCATGCTCTCCTGCGAGTGGGGCGGCGAGACCAAAGTCAACGGCGCCAGCCAGGGCGACCGGCAGCAACGGACCAAAGGCCTGCTGTCCGTCGGGCACTTCGTCACCCCCACCGTCCAGCTGCTCGGCTCCTACGGACGGGACTTTTCCGTGCGCACCGGGGCCAGGGAAGACCACCGGTTCAACCTGCGCATGGTCAAGGTGTTCTGAGGCCGGCGCCGCCGCTGTGCGATGATGGGCGGCTGCCGCTCCATGGATGGCATCAAGGGGGAACAATGGATTTCTTGCAGAACGCTTTGCTGCGCGACGCGCAGGACCGCCCGATCGCGGACTATGAACTGATCCAGTCGACGGATTTCGATGAAATCCGCGTCTGGTCCGACCAGGTCTACATGCCTTACAAGGTCGTGCCCAGCGGCGCTGCCCTGCAGCCCGATTCCGCACTGCATGCGATCGCCATCGGCAGCATGACACTGAGCCGTTTCTCTTATGGCATCCCGGTGCATTTGCGCGACTTTTCCATGGGGCCCGGCATGGGCATGGCGCTGACCACAGTGCGCGGCAACGGCCGCCACGGGACCAGCCCGGGCGCGTCGGCCGACACGCCCGCCGGCCACTCGTTCCTGGTCGACACCAGCCGCACCGACTACCGGGTCGACTTCGACGCCGCCCACCTGCAGGTGAATATCACATTCCCCCACCAGTACCTCGAGGAACTGTTCCTGCGCTGGTACGGCGCACCCGCCGGGGATGACATCTGGCGCCGCAAGGTGGCCTTCGGCGGCCCGGACTCGGCGTGGCTGGCGCTGCTGCACTACGTTTGCCGCTGTGTCGCCGAAACACCGGGGATCGTCACCGGCGGCCCGCTTGGCAGCCACCTGGAGGAAATGCTGGGCATGCACATGCTGTCGGAGTGGATACGGCACAATGGCACGCCGGCCAGATCCACGACACGAACCGGCGTCGTGCCCCGCTGTGTCAAGATCGCCGAGGAATACATGGAGGCGCATGCGCGGGCCTGCCCCACCTTGTCGGCGATCGCGCTGGCCGCCGGCGTCAGCGTGCGCACGCTGAGCAACTCGTTCAGGCACTTCCGGGGCCATACGCCAATGGATTTTCTGCGCGAACAGCGCCTGCAAGGCGTCCGCAAGGCGCTAATGGCGGCGCAGCCCGGCAGCACGGTCGTCGCGATCGCCAACCTGTACGGCTACGCCAGCCTGGGCGGGTTCGCTGCCGTGTATTTCAAGCGCTTCGGCGAATATCCGTCGATGACGCTGAACCGGCTGCGGCCGCATTGAACGTCAACGCGTCCCGCACCCGCCTCAGGCCGGTGCGGGCGTACCGGCCATCTTGCGGTAAATCGTGTTGCGCGATATGCCCAGCGCCTTCGCTGCGGCGGACACGTTGCCGCCGCAGCGGGCCAGCGAGCGCTGGATGGCCGCCAGCGCTTCCTCTTCCAGGCTGCCGGCCACTCCGTGTGTAAGAGCCGGTTCCAGGACCGGTTCGGCGGCTTGCCGCGGCGCCGCCATCCCCTCCAGCAAGTCGCAGGACAGATGGCACAGCGCCAGCACCGGCGCCGGCGCGCCATCCGATGTCGCCAATGCCACGGCCGTGCGCAACACGCTGTTCAACTGGCGCAGGTTACCCGGCCAGCCGTGCCGTTCGAACAGGCGCATGACCTCCGCCGACACGGTACAGCGCGCGCCGCCCGGCAACCCCGCCAGCATCCGCGCCACCACCTCGCGCAAGTCGCTGCGCTCACGCAACGGCGGCAATTTCACCACCAGCCCGTTCAGCCGGTAATACAAGTCTTCGCGGAAGCTGCCGTCGGCGATCATGCCGCGCAGGCTGCGATGGGTGGCGCACACCAGGTCGATGTCGACCGGCACGGCGCGTCCGCCGCCCAGCGGGGTGACGCTGCGCTCCTGCAGCACCCGCAACAGCCGGGCCTGCAGGCTGAGCGGCATGTCGCCGATTTCGTCCAGGAACAGCGTGCCGCCGTGGGCCTGCGCGATCCTGCCGGGCGCGCCCCTCTTGCGCGCACCGGTGAACGCGCCCTCTTCATAGCCGAACAGCTCGGACTCGATCAGCGCCTCCGGTATCGCGGCGCAATTGACCACCACCAGCGGACCGGCCGCGCGCGGTCCGTCATGGTGGATCGCTTGCGCCAGCAATTCCTTGCCGGTGCCGGTTTCGCCCTGGATCATGATGGGAATGCCGCGTCCCAGCACCTTGCGCACGGTGGCGATGGCCAGCGCCAGCTGGCTGTCGCCGGTATCGAGCGCCTGCAGCCCGGCCAAGTGCGGAGCCGGTGCCCGCTGCCGAACCGGGCCGGCGCCACGCGCCTGCGCGCGGGCACCGCAAAGACGGGTTTCGATCGCCTGTACCATCATGCGCACCAGCGCCAGGGTGTGCGGATGCGCGCCCAGGCCATCGGCCGGCGTTTCCACCACCGCGAGCGCGCCAAGCACGCCGCCATCGGCATCGCAGATGGGCGCCGCCGTGCCGCCGAGGAAGCGGCAGGCGCGAAGGTAATGTTCATCGCCATGCACCTGCACCGCCCCCCGCCGGACCAGCGCGGTGCCGATCGCGTTGGCGCCGAGACTGCGTTCGGACCAGTTAGTCCCGGGCAACATGGCCGGCGGCCCCGGCGCCGCCAGCCAGCCCGTGTCGCCCAGCGCATGCAGGATCACGCCGCCGGCGTCGGCCAGCATCACCACATGGCGGCCATCGTCGACCTGCGCATACAAGGCATCGAGCAGCGGCGCCGCCTGCCGCAACCAGCCATCATTGCGCGCCAGGAGGCGCGCCAGTTCAGCGGCCGCCAGTGGCGCGGACGGCGGCGCCGCGTCGTCGCGCAAGCCGGTGGCAACACAGCGCCGGTGCGCCTGCTCGATGATCTGCCGTTGCGTATCGCAAGTATGCATGTGCTCTCCCAAGCGCTGGGTGGTGTGGAATGCCGGCCAGATTAATTCTTTAAAACAAGAAAAAGATTGATCCAGATCAAATTGTCCCCACAGCTGTTGCCAGACAGCCATTTTTTGGTCCGTTTTGATCTGGATCAAATACAGGCGCTCCAGTGTTGCTGAAAATCATCACCGATGGCCAGGCAGCACTGGCGCCATCGTCCGGGTGCGGGGCGTTCCGCACCATGCGCAACCATCATGAAGAGGCAAGCCCATGCTCGATAAAAACCACAGGAGATGGAAGGAACTGGCGACCGGGACATTCAGCCTGGCCACCGATAATTTCGGCCTGCAAATGTTCCTCACGCGTTCGATCTCGCGTTTTTCCAAACCACAACCGCCCGGTGAGCTGGAGAAAACCGCGGCCGAGATCCACAGTTTTTTCATCAAGTACGAGCGCCTGCTCGCCAGGGAAATTTCCCTCATTTCAAAATAAGCCTCCCATCATGAACAACCATACCTTGCTCTCCATCGATGAAACAGCGGCGCTGATCCAGGCCGGCAAAGTGCTGTCGCTGGCCGGCGACGAATCGCTGCTGGCGCAACTGCCGGCCGGACGCTGGATAGCCGGCACCATCCCCTACTTTGTCGACACGGAAGGCGGCATCGAAACGCGCGACCATATCTTCGTCACCGAACTGACGGCGGCCGACGGCGCCACCGTCGATATCCGCAGCTACACCGTGGATACGATCCGGCATATCGCCGAGGATGCGCCGGACAACGGCTACACCATCGTGATCCTGCCCGCGATGAGCGCCATCCACACGGAATTCGCCAACCACGGGCGCGACTATGAACAAATGTTCCTCAAGCCGCTGGCCGGCTGGGTCGCCGGCGTGCACCTGTCGGAGATTGGCAAGGCCACGCCCAAGGTCTTCAACGGCCTGACCGGCGCCATGCTGTCCGACCAGGCCGTCGCGCTGCACGTGCCGCTGCCGTCCACCATGACGGCCGTGATCCACATCCTGAACCTGTTCCGGCAGGATCCCGATGCCGACGTCATCACCTTCCCCGGGGACGGCTTCAGCGCCACCACCTGCCACGTCAACGGCGAACCCATGCTGTTCGCCGACTACCTGGCGGCGCGCCGCATCAATACCCGGCATCCGTTGGTGGCGGACTACAACGGCGCGCGCATCAACACGTCCTACCAGCAGGTCGACCAGGACAGCAAGACAGTGAAGTTCTATGCACCGGTGTTCGCCGGCATTGAATACCGCCAGGCAGCGCCAATCGGCGACTACGTGCGGGAATTCGATGCGCTGGCCGAGGGCGCCCACGACGGCGTCCAGTTCTCGTGCAACTGCATCCTGAACTACCTGTATGGCGAATTGCAGGGCCGCCGGACGGGCGACCTGGCCGGGCCGGTCACGTTCGGCGAGATCGCCTACCAGTTGCTCAACCAGACGCTGGTGTATCTGGACGTCCAGCATCACGACTGAGTCCGGGCGGGGCCGCGCCCATTCACTTTCACAATGCAACAAACAGCCGCAGTGTTGCTCTGCGGTTGAGAACGTACCGCAAATGATGGCGTGCCGGTCTCCGCGACGCTAGACTGGAACGGGAATGGCAAAAGCGCGGCCACACGACCGGGGAGACGGCTGATTGGACAAGCACATCGAGCGCGATGTACCGGTGGCGTGGGAAGCCCCGGTGGAGGATCGGGAAACCGACACCCTCCTGTACGAGAGCGAGCGCACGGTGGTGTGGCGCCGCCGGCGCGACGGCCAGCCCGGCCTGGTTTGCAAGCAGCCGCTGGGGCCGGGGGCAACCGAACGCTTGCGTCATGAAAGCCGTATTCTGGCGCGGCTGGAAGGCGTGGCCGGGGTGCCGAAGCTGGCGCGCGATGCGGCGCTGCCGGAAGCGATTGTGCTGGACGACAGTGGCGGCATTCCGCTGGCCGACGTGCTGCGCACCGAGTGCTTCGCCTTGCCCGCGCTGCTGGCGCTGGCGAGGCAACTGGCCCTCATCGTGGCGGCCGTGCACCGCGCCGGCGTACTGCACAAGGACATCAACCCGGCCAATATCCTGCTGGCCGGGACGCCCCCGCGGCCGCTGCTGATCGACTTCGACCTCGCCACCACGTTCGCCGAGGAGGCGCCCGCTTTTACCCACCACGATGGCATTGCCGGAACGCTGGCCTACCTGGCGCCCGAGCAGAGCGGCCGAACGGGCCGGCCGGTGGACCAGCGCGCCGACCTGTACGCGCTGGGCGCCACGCTGTACCAGCTGGCCACCGGCAGCCCGCCATTCCAGGGCGATGACCCGCTGCAACTGATCCGCGACCACCTGGCGCTGACGCCGCCCGCGCCGCTCCTGCTGGCGCCACACCTGCCGCCGCTGCTGTCGGAACTGATCCTGCGACTGCTGGAAAAAGAACCGGAGCGGCGCTACCAGAGCGCGGACGGACTGGCGCACGACCTGGCCAGGCTGGCCGCCGGCGGCCCGCCCTTCACGCTGGGGGCGAACGATTTTCCACGCCGGCTGGCGCCGCCGGCGCGGCTGGCCGGGCGCGAACGCGAGATCGCCGCCCTGCACGCCGCCTTCCAGCGCGCCTGCGACAGCGACCAGCGCGGCATCCTGGTGGCCGGCGCGCCAGGCGTCGGCAAGACCGCGCTGATCAATGAACTGCGCGCCATCGTCACCGCGCATGGCGGCTGGTTCGTCAGCGGCAAGTCCGATCAATACCAGCCCGGCGCCGAACCTGCCGGATTACAGGCGCTGGCCGCACTGGGCCGGCTGCTGCTGGCCGAGCCGGAAGCCGCGCTGGCAACGCAGCGCGCGCGCCTGCTGGCCGGGCTGGGCGCCCAGACCGGCACGGTCACGGCCCTGCTGCCCGAATTCGCCATCCTGCTGGGTCCGCAACCTGTGCCCGCTCCCGCCGAGCAAGCCAATCCGGCCGAGGCCGACCAGCAACTGCACCGCGCGCTAGGGGCATTGCTGCGCGCGGTAGTATCGCCTGAGCGGCCGCTGGTGCTGGTGCTGGATGACTTGCAATGGGCCGCGCCGGCGCAATTCGCGCTCATCGACCACCTGCTGACCGACGGGACACTGCGGGGCCTGTTGCTGGTGGGCGCCTACCGCGACCTGGATATCGGCCCCCGGCACGCGCTGACGGCCATGTCGCCGCGCTGGCAGCGGCTGGAAGCACTGGCGCCGCTGCTGCGCCTGGACAATTTGCCGCAAGCCGGCCTGGGCGAACTGCTGGCCGGCATGCTGCGCCTGCCGGCTGCGGATGCGGAAGCGCTGGCCGCCGACCTGCTGCCACTGGCCGGCGGCAATCCCTATGACACGGTCGAGCTGGTGAACGCGTTGCGCCGCGAGGGGGTACTGACGCTGGAGCAAGGCGGCTGGCACTGGGACGCCGCCGCGGTGCGGCGTCACGCCGGTGCCGGCGGCGTGCTGGCCGCGCTGGCCGCCCGCATGGCCGCCCTGCCCTCGCCCGCGCCGCAATTGCTGGAAACCATGGCCTGCCTGGGCGGCGAAGTGGCGCCGGCGCTGCTGTGCGCGGCCGCCGCGCTGGAACCGGCCATGCTGGAAGACGCGCTGGCGCCGGCGCTGGAAGACGGCTTGCTGCTGTGGGACATGGATGGCGCGCCGCAGGGCAACCTGCGCTTCCGCCACGACCGCGTGCAGCAGGCGGCGCACGAGCGGCTGGCGCCGGAACGGCTGTGCGGCCTGCACCTGGAACTGGCGCGCCGCCTGGCGCCGCTGGCCGGCCACGGCCACGCGGCGGCTGCGCAATACCTGGCCGCGCTGCCGCTGTTGCGCGAGCCGGCCGAATGCCGCCACGTGCTGGCGCTGCTCCACGCGGCAGCCGTCCATGCGCGCCAGATCACGGCGCACGGCATGGCCGAGCGCTACCTCGCCGCCGCCCTGGCGCTGGCTGCACGGCCGGAAAGCGGCGCCGGCGCGGCGCTGTTGCTGGCGCTGGAACAGGAGCGCCACGCCGCGCTCTACCAGCTGGGGCGGCTGGGCGAAGCGGACCAGGCGTATGCCCGCATCGCCGCCGCCTGCAACGACCCGGTGCGGCTGGCGGAATCGGCCGCGGTGCAAATCTGCAGCCAGATGCTGCGCAACCAGGAGCGCGCCGCGCTGGACCTGGGCCTGCCGCTGCTGCGCGCACTGGGCATGGCACTGCCGGACGGCAGCCTGGGCGCGGACCTGCCGGTGCAACTGGAGCGCTTTTACAGCTGGTTTCATGCGCGCGACCTGGCGGCCGACCTGGCGCGCCCGGCGCAGCAGCAGGATGCGCGCCGGTTGGCGCGCACGCGGCTGGCGCGGCAATTGATCCCGCCGGCGCTGTTCTCCGATCCCGAAGCGCTGACCTGGCTGGTGCTGGAGAGCCAGCGCTGCTGGGAGCAGGACGGGCCCTGCCCGGAACTGATGTTCCGGCTGGCGCACGCCAATGTGGTGACCGTCGCCGTCTACGAAGACTACCGCACCGGCTACGACGTCCTGCGCCACGTGCTGGCGGTGGGCCAGGCGCGCGGCTACACGCTGGAAGCATGGCAGGTGAGCTTCCTGCTGGGGATCTCCTGCGCGCACTGGTTCGAGCCGCTGGAGCATTGCGTGACGCTGGCGCGGCGCGCCCGCGAAGGCTTGCTGCAGGGCGGCGACTGGCAGGTGGCCTGCTACAACCATTACACGCTGATTTCCGGCGCCCTGGAGTGCGCCGCGCAGCTGGACGATTGCGCGGCCGAAGTAGAGTCCGGCATCGCGTTCGCCACGCGCATCAGCAACGAATTCAACGTCGACATCTTTTCCGCCTACCGCCAACTGGTGCGCGCGCTGCGCGGCGAGACGGCGGCGCCGGGCGCGTGGAACGACAAGGACGGCGGATTCGACGAGGCGCGGTACGTGACCGGCATCGCCGCCAATCCGCTGGGGCGCGCCATGTACCATCACTGCCGCGCGCTGACCGCGGCCATCTATGGCGACGCCGGCACGCTGGCCAGCCATGCAACCGGCGCCATGGAGCAATTGCCGGCGATGCAAACCTTCTATCCGGGCGCGCTCAGCTTCGCACTGCAGGCGCTGGCGCTGGCGCAAGCCATGCACGCAGCGCCGGACGCGCGCCCGGCGCTGCTGGCGCGCTTCGATACCTGCCGCGACTGGCTGGCGGCGCGCGCCGCCGACGCGCCGGCCAATTTCGACCACGTGCTGCGCTGGCTGGCGGCCGAACGCGCATGGGCCATTGACGATACGTGGGGCGCGGCCGGCGCGTTCGATGCGGCGCTGGCCGCCGCCGAGGGCAGCCGGCGCGCCTGGCACCGCGCGCTCATCACCGAACGGGCCGGCCTGTTCCACCTCGAGCATGGGCTGGCGCGCGCCGGGCGCCAGTTGCTGGCTGAAGCGCGCCAGCTGTATGCGGCCTGGGGCGCCAGCGGCAAGGTGCGCCAGATGGAGCAGGCGCACGGTCTGCGCCGCACCACCGTTGGCTCCCACCTTGCCGGCGCGCTCGCGGCCTCCGTCGGCGGCGCCGCCACCGGCAAGGGCGGCAGCATTACCGCCGATTCGGTCGACCTGCTTGCCATTCTGCGCGCCTCCCAGGCGCTCAGTTCCGAGACCAGCCTCGACCACCTGCGCGGCCGCGTGACGGAGCTGATCGGCGCGATGACGGGCGCCACCGCCGTGACGCTGGCGCTGCGCGACGATGACTGCGCCCCGTGGCTGCTGGCGCCGGCCGGCGCCGGCGCGCCCATGCCTGTGGAACAGGCCGGTGCGCACGGCCTGCTGCCGCTGTCGGCGTTCCGCTACGTCGAGCGCACGCTGGCGCCGCTGCTGGTGGCCGACGCCACGTGCGACGACCGCTTCGCGCATGACCCCTATGTGGCGGGACGCCCCCATTGCTCGCTGCTGGTGGTGCCGATCCTCAGCCACGGCGCGGCGCGCGCCATCCTGCTGCTGGAAAACACGCTGGGGCAGGACGCCTTTTCCGCCGGCCGGCTGGACGCCGTGATGCTGGTGGCCGGGCAACTGGCCGTGTCGCTGGAAAATGCGCAACTGTACGCCGCGCTGGAACGCAAGGTGGCCGAGCGCACCGAAGCGCTGGAACAGGCCAACCAGCGGCTGGCGCTGCTCAGCACCACCGATCCGCTCACCGGGTTGGCCAACCGGCGCCGTTTCAACGAAGTGCTGGAAGCGGAATGGCTGCGCGCACTGCGTCCGCACAGTTCGATCGGCGCCGTGATGGTGGACATCGACCAGTTCAAGCTTTACAACGACCACTACGGCCACCAGGCCGGCGACGCCTGCCTGCGGACGGTGGCCACGACGCTCGCCGCCGGCTTCCGCCAAGGCACGGACCTGGTGGCGCGCTACGGCGGCGAGGAATTCGCCGTGATCCTGCCGGGGGCCGACCTCGGCGCCACCTGGCGCGTGGCCGAACGCGCGCGGCTGGCGGTGGCGGCGCTGCGCGAACCGCACCTGCACGCCACGCACGGCATCGTCACCATCAGCATGGGCGTGGCCGCGATGGCGCCGCTGGCGAACGTGCAGCCGGAACAATTGTTCGGCGCCGCCGACGATGCGCTGTACCGGGCCAAGCAGCGCGGCTGCAACCGGGTGGAACGCGGCTGAGCCGGTTGACAACCCGTTTAAATTCCCTTAACTCCCAAACAACCCGACCGTCCGGTCGGTCGCATAACAATACACAGGAGGAGTCATGTCGGAAGTCATTCGCAGCACCTTGTGGCGCCGCTTACGGGCGTCGGACGGCCGGTAGCGGCGACGGATGCCGCCATGCCGCCAGCAGCGCCCGCAGCGCGGACACGAAGGCCAGCGGCTGGTCGATCAGCACGGCGCTGTGTTCCCCGCGCACCATGGCCAGCGCGCAGGTGCCGCGCCGCAGCGACTCCGCCAGCGTTGGCTGGCGCGGACGAGCCAGCACCAGCGGATCGAATTTCCGGCGCCAGCCACCGGCCACCTGGCGCATTGAATGGCGCGCGATGCATCCGAACAGGGCAACGTGCGGGCAAGGCTGTTGCGGCAACAGGCGGAAGCGCGCCATCGCCGCGGCCAGGCCGGGATACACGGCGACCGGCCGCACGGCCCGCGCCAGCGCACCGCTTTCCGTATCGGGGCTGTGCACGGGCGCATCGACCTCCACCACGCCGGCCAGCCGCGCGCCATGCTGCGCGGCCGCGACGATGGCGATCTGCCCGCCCAGGCTGTGGCCGGCCAGGAACGGGGCGCGCCTGCTCGACCGGCCGCTCAGCGACGAGCGGGCATGGCGCGCGTTTAATGCCTTGCTGGAACAGCGGGGCTCGTAGCCGGGATTCGTATCCGGGCACGCTATTCGGAGCATGGATATGGTGCAGGCCAGCCCATGCCCGGGCGCGTAGCCGGCCAGGGATATCGTCTATTCCTACGCTGCCTTCCTGGTCAGTTGTGCCTGAAACGCGGGCGCCGTCATGGGCCGCCCGAACAGATATCCCTGGTAACGATGGCAGCCCAGCCGCTCCAGCAAGGCGCGCTGCGCTTCCGTTTCCACCCCTTCGGCGATGACGTCGAGCTTCAGGCTGCGCGCCATCGCGATGATGGTCAGGACAATGGCCTGGTCGTTACTGTCGGTTGCCAGGTCGTGCACAAAGGACTTGTCGATCTTCAATTGATCCAGCGGCAAGCGCTTCAGGTATTGCAGCGACGAATAACCGGTACCGAAATCATCGAGCGAAAACCGCACGCCTATCTCCTTCAGCGCACGCATGCTGCTGATGGTTTCCTCGATGTTTTCAAGCAGCATGCCCTCCGTCAGTTCAATCTTCAGGCAGGCCGGATTGCAGCCATGCCGCTTTACCATCTCGTGCACCTCGCCGCAAAAGCCCGGTTGCTGGAACTGGCGCGCGCTGACATTAATCGCCAGCACCAGGCCACTGGTGGCGGCATCGGATTGCCAGGCATGCAACCGGGAGCAGGCTTGCTCCAGCACCCAGCGGCCCAGCGGTACGATCAATCCGGTTTCCTCGGCCAGCGGGATGAAACTGGACGGCGGCACCGATTGCCCATCGGGCCGGATCCAGCGCAGCAGCGCTTCCGCGCCGGTCGGGCAACCGTGCTGGTCGACCTGCGGCTGGAAATACAATTCAAACTGGCCGCGTTCGAGCGCCAGCCGCATTTCTCCCTCCAGCCTGGCGCGCGCACTGAGGCTGTCCTGCATGCCCTGGTCAAAGAAGCGCATGCCGTTGCGGCCAGACTGCTTGGCCTGGTACATCGCGATGTCGGCCTGTTTCAGTACGTCTTCGGGCGTTCCCGGCCGCCCGTCATGGAACAGCGTGGCGCCGATGCTGGGTGTGCTGCGGCATTCGTGGATCCCCAACTGGTAGGGTTCATTCAGCGCCGCCAGGATCTTGCCGGCCAGCGTTTCGGTTTGCGCCGCCGCTTCCCGCACGTGGCCGCTCATGCCCTCGACCAGCACGACAAATTCATCGCCCCCCAGGCGCGCCACGGTGTCCCCCTGGCGCAGGCTGCCGTGCAGCCGGCCCGCGGCCTGCTGCAGCAACAGGTCGCCGATGTTGTGGCCCAGCGTGTCGTTGAGCGTTTTGAAGTTATCCAGGTCGATGAACATCAGCGCGCCGTAGCGGCCATTGGCAGCGCTGGCCGCCAGCGCCTGGCGCAGCCGGTCCAGCAACAGGCGGCGGTTGGGCAGGCGTGTCAACGGATCGAAAAACGCCAGGCTCTTGATTTCATCGTTGGCCGCCTTGCTGACGGTGATGTCGCTGAGCGATGCAACGTAATGGGTGACGCGGTCGGCGCCATCGGCGACCGCCGCGATGCTGAGGCGTTCCGGATACACTTCGCCGTTCTTGCGGCGGTTCCAGATTTCCCCCTCCCAGGCGCCCTTGCTGCCAATCGTGGCCCACATGTCCTTGTAAAAGGCGGCATCATGCCGCCCCGAACTGAGCATGCTGGGGCACCGCCCCACCACTTCGTCCGGCGCATAGCCGGTAATCGCGCAGAACGCCTGGTTGACACGCATAATCACGCCGTCGGCATTCGTCACCAACATGCCTTCCGGCGATTCAAACGCGATCGCCGCCACGCGCAGATCGGCTTCGGCCTGGCGCCGCTCCGTGATCTCGCTGTGTGCCACCACCAGGCCCTGGCAGCCATATGCGAGCGGCGTCACCGCCATGCTGAACCAGCGCTGTGGCGAACCCGCCATTGCATATTCCATTTGAAAGCCGGGCGCGCACCCTGCCAGCACCGACTGAATGCCGGCATATGCCGCCTCGGCATCTCCGGCTGCCGCCATTGTCTGGCCGCAGATCGTCATGTAATCAAGGCCGCCATAGCCCCCTGCGGCCGCGCCGGCAAACTGGGCCCGCCACGCATGGTTGGCCGCTGCGATGGCGCCATGGGCGTCCAGCACCGCGACCTGGTCGGGCATGGCATCGAGAATAGCGCAGGCGAAACTGTTGCACGTGCCGTGCTCCGCCGTGGTTAACCGCGCAATGGCGCCCGCCGGACAATGGTGCGTGTCCACCGCCAGCGCGCCATAGGCGCACGGCGCCGGTATCACCTGCGTGGCGCTGGCCAGCGCGGGGTTGAGAACTTGTGTCATGGAGCCACCTCGTCAGAATCGGATGGGGAATGCCAGAAAGATACTGATCTATATCAATAAAAAGATTGATATACATCAAAAAATTGCGACGACCGGCTGCGCCGTCGGTATTTAACACACGCCTCACGGAAAATATTGATCTGGATCATGTGTTTTTTTGTTCCATCTCGCTAAGCTGGCACTTCTATCATTAAAGTTGCCATCAATATAATGAGCCCCGCCTCCGACGGCACGCAACAAACTTGCCGAAACTGCACATGGCGCCAGCGCTGCCTGCCTGCCGGACTGGAGGGAGACGCGCTGGACCGCTTCGAGCGGACGGTTGCACGCCGCATAGGCCTTGAACGCAATGGGCGGCTGTTCAATGGCGGCGACCGCTTCGAACTGCTGTATGCGATACGGACGGGAGAGTTCAAGACCGAGTGCGCAGCCGGCAACGGCATGCAGGTCACCAGCTTCGGCATGCCGGGTGATTTGCTGGGGATGGATGGCGTCGGCACAGGGCACCATTGCGGCAATGCCATCGCGCTGGCCAATAGCGTGGTGTGCGTCCTGCCCTACGCCGATCTTTCGGCCGCCATGAACGGGCAACCGGCATTGATGCGCCAGTTCCACGCCGTGCTCGGGCGCGAGCTCGCGCGCCAGCAAGCCATGATGCTGATGCTCGGCCACGCCCGGGCGACTCAGCGGATGGCGACCTTCCTGCTGGATATGCGTGACCGCTATACGGAGCATGGCGAGAGGCCGCGCATGTTCAAGTTAAGCATGTCCCGCGAAGATATCGGTACTTATCTGGGATTGACCACGGAAAGCGTCAGTCGCCTGCTGTCGGCATTCCGCCAGTCGGGTCTGCTGCAAGTCAACAACCGCGCCATCGAGTTGTGTGATGAAACACGGCTGCGGGAAATGGCGGAGAATGGCGAGCCGCCATTGCTGCCGGCGACGTAAGGCACGGGGCCGGTGCTTGTCGGCGGCAAACCGTGCGCGGCGCTCCAGCTTACACCGATACCAGCGCCGCACGATACACACATTGCCACAATCAGACGCCGAGGCAAATAAACAATTCGTCTAAAAGAGCATGGCCTAGCATGGGATGACCTCATATCCACCAAGGGAGGCATCCATGCCATACGTCTCACGTTTATCGGTCGTTGCAGTGTTTTTATGTGGAACGGCCTGTGCCGCGGCAGCGGCCCCGCCGCGTTACCGCGTGACCATCCTCGACACGATGCATGGCGAGGCAGTCGCCATCAACAATGCCGGCGATATTGCGGGCAATCTATGGGATAGCCTGGGTAACGGGCGTGCTGTCGGCTGGTTCGGCGGCAGCAAACAAGTCTTGCCCGCTCTGTTCGAAAGCGCCACGTCGATCAGTTCGAAAGGCCATATCGGCGGTTACAGCACGACGTATTCCGATGGCGGCGGCCTCTTTTCGTCGTCGAGTGGCCTGGTTTATTACCGCGGCAACACGACCGGCGTGCCGGAGGCGTTCTCGATCGGCGATGCCGATGCGCCGTGGTACACCTACAGCAGGGTGATCGGCGTCAACGGCGCCGGCTGGGTGCTGGCCCACGGCGCCGCGAACAGCGGCAGCGGTCCCTACCTGGCGGGTGGCGGGTCGGTCAACATATTGCCCCTGGTCTCAGCCTACGCCATCAACGACCAGGGCCAGGTGGCGGGCTGGGGCTATAACGCGCAGGCGCAGGCCGAAGCCATGCTGTATGCAGGCGGCCAGGTCACCGGTCTGGGTACTTTGCCGGGCGACAGGTACAGCGCCGCCATGGACGTGAACGAGAACGGGGTAGCGGTCGGCTTTACGGAAAGCCTCGATGCATCGGGCTACACGCATAAACGTTCGTTCATTTACATGAATGGTCAAATGACGGCGCTGGGCAATCTGGCCAGCGACAACACCGCGGTGGCGCTCAACAACCTGGGCATGGTGCTGGGCTATTCCAGCGTCCAGAGCTCGAGCGGCACCATGCGCATCCCTTACCTGTACCAGGATGGCGCGCAATATGACCTGGGCAGCCTGGTGACGGACCCTAACTGGCACGTCGCCGACGTATCCGATATCAACGACAGCGGCATGATCGTGGGACAGGCGTGCAATCTTGCCGGCTGCTATGCCGCATTATTGACACCGGTGCCGGAACCGGCCGCGTATGCGATGTTGTTGGCTGGCCTGGGGTGGCTCGGATGGCGCCGCCCCCTCCCACTTCGCACCGCAGTTCGCTGAAGCGGTGCATGCCGACATAGTTAGCCGACGTCGCCCGGAAGCGTGTCCGCCACCACGTCATTGCGCAACACGCCGATGCCGGCGATCTCCACCTCGATGCGGTCGCCCACCTGGATCGGACCGACGCCGGCCGGCGTGCCCGTCATGATCATATCGCCCGGCAGCAAGGTCAAATGCCGGCTCAGATAAGCAATCAGGTACGGCACTGAAAACAGCAGGTCCGCCGTATTGCCGTCCTGGCGCACCACGCCATTGACGCGGGTGACGATGCGCAGGCAGGAAGGGTCGAGCCCGGTGACGATGGCGGGTCCCAATGGGGCGAACGTGTCGTAGCCCTTCCCCGCCATCAGGCATCCGAATTCGCTTTCGCGCCGTTGCAGCACGCGATCGCTGATGTCATTGCCACAGGTATAACCCAGCACATAATCCAACGCGTCCGCCTCGGCCACATGGCGCGCCCGCTTGCCGATGACCACCACCAGTTCGCCCTCAAAGTGGATATTCTCGCCCCAGGACGGATACACGATCGCGTCATCGGGACCGATCACGGCGGTGCTGGGCTTCATGAACAGGATCGGCAACGACGGCGTTTTCTTGCCGACTTCCTGCGAATGCGCCACGTAGTTATAGCCAAGGCCGAAGACACGCGGCATCGCCACCGGTGTCAGGATGCGCACCGCGTCCGGCGCGTCGCGCACGCCGCTGCGGCGCAGCCCCTCAAACGGCCCGGACTCCAGCCGGGCGATGCCGCCCCCCTCCTCAACGATTCCGTAATAAACCTGCTGTTGCAGCGCATACCTGATGATGTGCATCGATGCCATGGCGATCCCTGAAAGTATGTTTAAGCGATTGTAATTGCCCTTTGTATTGCTAACGTTAGCATTCATTTTACAGCGCGTCAAGAATTTCCAGGTAACGCCCATGGCTCCTCATGCTCCTTGAACTGCAGGCGAAATTTGCTGTTGACAAGCAACCGCCAATCTTGCAAGAATGTGTGCAAACGTTAGCAAACAAAAAGGAGACCAAGCATGAAACACACCCAACGTCCCGCCTGGCAGCACCCGGGCGGCCCAGCGTCCGGCGCCTCACCCGCCGGCGCCGCCGCCCGCGCGCCCCGCGTTTGCGAGGAAATATCATGAGCCTGACTTTGCTGGCCCAGTCCGCATTGGGTGGAATGCTGCATGGCGGCATCTACGCATTGCTGGCGCTCGGCCTCAGCCTGAGCTGGGGCCTGTTACGCCTCGTGAATCTGAGCCATTTCGCACTGGCGTTCCTGGGCGCCTACCTGGCCTATCACTGCGGCACCACTTTCGGATGGCCGATCTGGCTGTCCGCGCTGGTCATCCCGCCGGTCTTTTTCATCGGCGGCCTGGCGCTGCATGCGCTGCTGGTGCGCTTCCAGGTCAGCGAATTCGCCTCGATGCTGGTGACCTTCGGCGTCACGATCCTGATTGAATCGCTGATCCAATGGATCTGGTCGGCCGATTTCCGAACTTACGAGACGCCCTATGCGCAGGAATCGCTGCGCCTGGGGCCGCTGTTCGTACCGGTACTGGAACTGCTGGCCTTTACCTGTGCCGCCGTGCTGGCCACCGCCGCCTGGCTGGGACTGAACAAGACGTCGTGGGGCAAAGCCCTGCGCGCCGCCGCGCACGACGGCGCCATCGCGGCCGCCTTCGGCATCAATGCGCGCCGCCTGTCTTACCTGCTGGCCGGCCTGTGCGCCGCGTCGGCCGGCATTGCCGGCATCTTTATCGCCCTCACGTCGACCCTGGCGCCGTCACAGATCGAAGCGTGGATCGGCGTGGTATTTGCCGTGGTGATTATCGGCGGCCTGGCCAATCCGGTCGGCGCGCTGCTGGCGGGCATGCTGATCGGCGTGTCCGAAGCCATCACCATGGCCGCCGTCAATCCGGCCTGGGCGCCGCTGGTGGCGTTCTCCATCCTGATCATCCTTTTGCTGTGGAAACCAAAATGGCTCTGACCCGAAATCCCGCACTGGCTGCCACGGCTGCCATCGGCGTGCTGGCGGCGCTGCTGGCGCTGCCCTATGCCGGCCTGACTGACTTTTACCTGTCGTACCTGTATGTGGTGTTCTTCTGGATCGCGCTGGCCACCAGCTGGGGCATCCTGAGCGGCTACGCCGGCTACTGGAGCTTTGGCCATGCCGCCTTCTTTGGCGCCGGCATGTACACCACCTCGACCCTAGCCGGCAAGCTGGGCCTGCCATTCCTGCTGACGGTGCCGGCCGCCGCCGCCATTGCTGCATTGCTGGCCTGCGTCATCGGCCTGGTGGTGTTCCGCATCCACAGCCTGCGTGCCGAATTCTTCGCGCTGCTGACGCTGTCGGTCACCTATGTCCTGGCCGCGCTGATTTCCAACACCGCGCTCGATGGCGGCGCCGGCGTCTACCTCAGCCATGTTGAACTGCCCACGTTCGGCACGTCGGTACCCGGCGCGATCTATTTGATGGGATTGCTGCTGGCAGTGTCCGCACTGGCGATTTCCCGCTGGGTGCTGCACTCGCGCCTGGGCGCCGGCTTGCTGGCGATCCATGACGACGAGGATGTCGCCGAGGTCAAGGGCGTGCCAACGCTGCGCTACAAGCTGGCCGCCTTTGCTATTTCGTCGGCGCTGGCCGGGGCCGCCGGCGCGATCCAGGCCGGCTACGTTGGCTACGTTACCGTGGGCGAAACCTTTTCCATTACCGTGCCGCTGTACGTGGTCTTGATGAGCATACTGGGCGGCGCGCGGCACTGGGCCGGTCCGGCCGTGGGCGCCACGCTGATCACGGTCGCGCTGAGTTCGGTGGTGGGCGGCGCCCATGCCGAACTGGGCCGTGCCGGCGTGGCGCTGGGCTTGATCGTCGTGATCCTGGTGCTACCGCAAGGCATCGTTCCCGCCGTGCTGCGCCGGCTGGCCAGGCGCTCCGTGGCAGCGGCGGCGGAAGCGGCCCCCGATGCCGGGCTCCCCGCGCAGCCGGCTTCGGGCAAGCTGATCAACCTGGTGCCGCCACCGCCCCCCGTTACCGGCAGTGGACGGGTCTTGCTGGAATGCCAGGGCGTCGCCAAATCCTTCGGTGGCATCCGCGCCCTGCGCGGCGTCGACTTGCAGGTCAAGGAAGGTGAAATCCTGGCGCTGGTCGGTCCCAACGGTTCCGGCAAATCCACGTTGATCAACATGATCAGCGGGCACTTTGCCTTGTCCGGCGGCGCGATCCTGATGGATGGCGCCACCATTTCCGGCCTGCCGCCGCATGCCATTGCCAGCCGTGGCATCGCCCGCACTTACCAGATCCCGCGCCTGTTCGACCATCTCACGGTGCTGGAAAACGTCCGCCTGTGCGCCGCCTTCGGCTACCGCGCCGACGATGCCGACTGCAGCCCTGAAGCAGTGGCCCGGCAGTGGCTGGCGTTCACCGGCCTGGCCGACAAGGCCGACCTGCTGCCGCCCGCGCTGAACCTGCATGAACGCAAGTTCGTCGAATTCGCACGCGCCCTGGCGGCCCGCCCGCGCCTGCTGTTGCTGGACGAAGTGCTGTGCGGATTGACGCCGACCGAAGTCGACCAGGCGGTCGCCATGATCCAGAAAATCCGCGCCGGCGGCACCACCATCGTGTTCGTCGAACACTTGATGCGCGCCGTGGTGGCGCTCGCCGACCGGGTCGCCGTACTGGACCAGGGCATCTTGCTGGCACTGGGTCCGCCGCGCGAAACCATGCAAAACCCGACCGTCATCCGTGTCTACCTGGGAGCCAGCCATGCTGCTTGAAGTGAGCAATCTCGATGTCGCCTACGGCGACGCCCCGGCGCTGTGGGACGCCACGCTGGCGATCGGCGCCGGCCAAGTGGTCTCCGTGGTGGGCCCCAACGGCGCCGGCAAGAGCACGCTGATCAACACCATTGCCGGCGTCCTGCGCCCGCTGCGCGGCCAGATCCGCATGGAAGGCGCCGACGTGTCGCGCGTGCCGGGACACCGCGTGTGCGACCACGGCATCGCGCTGGTGCCGGAGGGCCGCCGCCTGTTCGGCCACATGAGCGTACTCGACAACCTGGAACTGGGCGCTTACCGGCCCGGCGCGCGCACCGAGGCGGCCGCGACCTTGCGGCACGTGTTTGAACTGTTCCCGATCCTGGGCGAGCGGCGCCAGCAAATCGCCGGCACCATGTCCGGCGGCCAGCAGCAAATGGTGGCGATTGGACGGGCGCTGATGGCGCGCCCGCGCCTGCTGCTGATGGATGAACCGTCGCTTGGCCTGTCGCCGGCGGTGGTGGACGACATGTTCCAGATTATCCGCACCATCAACCAGAGCGGCGTGGCGGTACTGCTGGTCGAGCAAAACATCAACCAGGCGCTGGCCGTGGCGCACCACGCCTATGTCATCGAACAGGGCCGCATCGTCACGTCGGGCCAGCCCGACGCACTGTTGAACAACCCACGTATCCGGGAGGCTTACCTTGGCATCTGATCCCAACCACAACGGCGTCCCATTGTTGCTGCGCCGCGTCGTCACCGGCCATGACGCCGCCGGCGAATCCATGGTCGTGCTCGACGTGGCGCCGCCACGCTCGGACGCTTTCCAGCACATCCCCGGCATGGTATCGCGGCTGGTATGGGCCACCGAAGGCGTGCCGGCGCTGCCGTTCGACGGCGCCGATCCGACGCTGGCCGTGGCCAGCATCGTGCCGCCGGCCGGCGGCACCCGTTTCCTGGTCGTCACCTTTCCGCCCGACAGCGTCTTTGCCGCGCCGGCATTCAACCCGGCCGCGGCGGCTGAAGAAAACCTGCGCATCAGCCCGGGCCTGGCGGAACGCTTTGAAGCCGATGGCATGCATGCCACCCCGACCGTGGATTACGGCATCGTGCTCGACGGCGAGATCTGGCTGGAACTGGACGATGGCCGTTCCGCCCTGCTGCGCCAGCACGACGTGGTGGTGCAGCACGGCACCCGCCACGCCTGGCGCAACAAGAGCGCGCGCCCCGCAACGCTGGCGTTCATCCTGATTGGCGCCGGCCATGGCGGCCAACCCTCCCCATTCAATACCACGTTGAAGGAAACAACATGACAGACACAACAATAGTTCGCCTGCACGGCAGGCGCGTATGGGATTCACGCGGACGGCCCACGGTGGAAGCCGAAGTCACGCTGGCATGCGGCGCCACCGGCCGCGCCATCGCGCCGGCCGGCGCCTCGACCGGCAGCGGCGAAGCGCTCGACCTGCGCGACGGTGGCGAGACGTTCGGTGGCCTGGACGTGAACAAGGCGCTGGCCGCGCTGAACCTGGTCATCGCCCCCGCGCTGACCGGCATGGATGCGCGCGCCCAGGGCGCCATCGACGCGCACCTCGTGGAGCTCGATGGCACGCCGCAGCGCAGCCGGCTGGGCGGCAATGCGATTGTCGCCACGTCGATGGCGGTGCTGCACGCGGCCGCCGCCGCGCTCGGCATGCCGCTGTGGCGCTATCTGGCCGGCGACCGCCCGGTGCGCATGCCGCTGCCGGAGGTGCAGATTTTCGGCGGCGGCGCCCATGCCGCCCGCCGTGTCGATGTGCAGGATTTCATGATCATGTGCCCCGCCGCAGGCAGCTTTGCCGAGGCGCTGGAATGGACCGCCGAAGTGTATCGCGCCGCCGGCTCGCTGATGAAGCAGGCCGGCAAGCTGCAAGGCGTGGCCGATGAAGGCGGTTATTGGCCGGCGTTCGACAGCAATGAAGAAGCGCTCGACACGCTGTTGCAAGCCATGCAGCAGGCCGGGCTGCGGCCAGGCGTCGACGCCGGCATCTCGCTCGATATTGCCGCCTCCGAATTCGGCCGCGGCGGCCGCTACAAACTGGCGCTGGACCAGCGCACGCTGGACAGCGAACAAATGATCGCCATGCTGGGCCGCTGGCTCGACAACTACCCGATCCTGTCGATCGAAGACCCGCTGGCGGAAGACGATGCCGCCGGTTTTGCCCGCTTCACGGCGGAATATGGCGCGCGCTGCCAGATCATTGGCGACGATTTACTGGTGACCAACGCCGGACGCGTCGCCGCGGCCGCCGCGGCCGGCCACACCAACGCGGTGCTGATCAAACCCAACCAGGCCGGCACCGTCAGCGAAGCCCATGCCGCGCTGACGGCCGGCAAGGCGGTGGGCTTTGGCACGATCGTGTCGGCCCGTTCCGGCGAAAGCGAAGACGTCACCATCGCTCACCTGGCGGTGGGCTGGGATGCCGGCCAGCTGAAAGTCGGTTCGTTTGCCCGCTCCGAGCGCATGGCCAAATGGAACGAAGTGCTGCGCATCGAAGAATCGCTGGGGAGCGCGGGGCCGTTCAGCGGCTGGGGCGCGCTACCGCTGAAAAACCGTCCGCAATGAATCCCGCCGTCCACCATACCAACGCCACACCAGGAGCATCGCAATGCATACCATCCACTTGATCGGCATCTCCGGCAGCCTGCGCCAGGGTTCGTCCAACACCGCCGTGCTGCGCGCGCTGCAGGAAGCCCTGCCGCCATCGGTCAGCATGACCCTGCTGCCGCTGGACGACGTCCCGCTCTACAACCAGGACCTCGACACCGCCGAGCCGCCGGCCGGCGTGCGCGCATTCAAGCAAGCCATCGGCGCCTGCGACGGCATCGTCATCTGCTCGCCCGAATATAACTTCGGCATGCCCGGTGTCTTGAAAAATGCGCTGGACTGGGCTTCGCGCCCGGCGTTCGCATCGCCGCTGAAAGGCAAGCCGGTGCTGCTGATGACCGCCTCGCCCGCCTTCACCGGCGGCGTGCGGGCCCAGGCGAACCTGCGCGAAGCGCTGTCCGGCACCCTGGCGCGCGTGCTGGCGCGCCCGCCGGTGGTGATCGGCGCGGTGCACACGAAAATCACGAACGGCCGCCTGACCGATGCGGCCAGCCTGGACTTCGCGCTGGCCGCCGTGCAAGACCTGGCGGCGGAAGTCCGCCTGCTGCGCGGCGCGGCGGCCGCATAAGCGCCATCACGCACGCATCCTATTCATCTCCACTTTTTTGCGAGGAACCTATGCTACCCGAAGTCAACCTGCGCCCGCCCTTCAACATCACCCGCGCCAGCCACGTGGTGCTGCACGTGGCCGACCTGGCCCGCAGCCGGGATTTTTATGCCAACATCGTCGGCCTGGTGGTCTCCGACGAAGCCGACGGCATCTGCTATCTGCGCGGCCTGTCCGAAGCCTGCCACCACAGCCTGGTGCTGGTGCAGTCCGCAGGCCAGGCCACCTGCAAGCGCATCGGCTTCCGCGTGTTTTTAGAGGAAGACCTGGACCTGGCCTACGCGTTCTTCCAGGCCGAGGGCTTGCCCGCCGAGTGGGCCGACGTGCCGTACCAGGGCCGCACCCTGCACGTGGAAGATCCGTACGGCACCAAGCTCGAACTGTGCGCCACCATGGACACCCGGCCCCGCATGCACCTGGAAATTGAAAAGTTCAAGGGCGCGCATGCCAGCCGGCTGGACCATTATCAAATCTTTTCGCCGGACACTTACGCATCCTGCGCGTTCTACAGCCGCCTGGGCTTCCGCAACTCCGAATACCTGGCCCATGGCGACCGCCTGCTGGGCGCGTTCATGTACCGCAAGGGCACCTGCCTGGACCTGGCCATCGTGGAAAACGACGGCCCCTGCCTGCACCACTTCGCCTACACGGTCGCGGAATCGCACCAGATCTTCACCGCCTGCGACCTGGCCGGCATCCATGGCTATTCGACGGCGGTCGAGCGCGGCCCGGGCCGCCACGGGCCGGGCGGCATGCTGTTTGTCTACCTGCGCGATCCCGATGGCCACCGCGTCGAATTGTTCAACAGCCATTACCAGACCATCGACATCGAAATCGAACCGGTGCGCTGGGATGCGGCCACCCTCAGCACCAACGTGCGCTGGGGCTTGCCGGCGCCACGCCGCTGGTACTTCGAGGCGACCCCGTTTGAACATTCGGATTTGATCGCCACCCTCAACCGCCCCAATCCCGAAACACTGGAAAGCTATGTGGCCAAGCTTTCCGCCCACTTCTGAACCATCAACCCAACCCTACAAAGGACACCCCTATGGCACGCGTCAAATACCTGCAGCGCTCGGACTTTTCCGGTAGCGAGGACGCCCTGTTCGACCGACTGGAACGCGAACGCAAGGTTCCCACGGCGAATATTTTCCGCGCCCTGGCCCATGCGCCGCTGATCCTGGACCAGTTCCTGTCGTACGCCAACGCGATCCGCGCCTCGGAAATCAGCCCCAAGCTGCGCGAACTGGCCATCCTCACGGTCGGCCACTGCACCGATTCGGAGTACGAGATCGCGCACCACCAGTCGCACGGCTTAAAAGCCGGCATCAGCCCGGAACAGCTGAAGGCCATTGGCCAGTTCGAGCACTCGCCGCTGTTCAATGAAGAGGAGCGCGCCGTAATGGCGCTGGCGCGCGAATCCACGCAGCGGGTCAACGTCAGCGACCACACGTGGAACCGGGTTGCCGCCTTCATGAATGAAAAGCAGCTGGTCGAACTGGCGCTCAACGTCGCGTGGTACAACTCGGGCGTCCGCATCATGGGCGCGCTCGGCATCGAACTGGAAGCGTCCTACCGCTGAAGCGGACCACCCTGGAGGAGACCATCATGCAAAACAATCACCACCATCAGCGGCAGCGCCGCGCGGTGCTGGCCGGCGGTGGCGCGCTGGTGCTGGCTTGCTGCCTGCCCGGCATGGCGCGGGCCGCCGGCGGCGCGCCAATCCGGGTCGGCGCATCGCTGCCGCTGACCGGGCCATTGGCCGCCGTGGGCGGCATCCATAAAATTGCCGCCGAAGTGTTCATCGAACTGATCAACAAGCGCGGCGGTTTGCTGGGACGCAAAGTTGAACTGGTATTGCTGGACGACCAGTCACAGCCCGCCAACGCCCGCACACTGTACGAGCGCCTGGTGACGTCGGAAAAAGTCGACCTGTTGATGGGCCCGTATGGTACCGGGGCCATCATCGCGGCCATGGGCGTGGCGCAGCGTTTTGGCAAGCTGTTCATCCAGAGCAGCCTGGGCGATCCCAACCTGGCGCCCTACGCGATGCAATTTCCCGCGCTGCCACTGGGGCCGGACCCGCGCATTGCCGATACCGAAGTCTTGCTCGATGCCTATGCCAGCACGCCTGCGCCGCCGAAAACCATTGCCTTCGTGACCAGCAAATTCCCGTCAGCGCTGGACCTGGCCAAGGGCGGCCAGGAAGTGGCGGCCAGGCGCGGGCTGAAAACCATCCTGTCGCTGGAATACGAGTTCGGCACGCGCGACTTTGGCGGCATCGCTGCCCGCATCAAGGACGCCAATCCCGACTTGCTGTGGTCCGGCGCGATCGGACTGGAAGCCAGCCAGTTGCTGGACGCCATGAAACGCATCGATTACCAGCCGCCGCGCCAGTTCCACCTGTTCCCCGCGCCGGGACCGACGGTCGCCAACCAGAATGCCAACGGCCTGACCAGCCTGACCTGGTTCGAAGGCCACGCGCCGTTTTCGCAGTATCCGGGGGCGGCTGAATTCATCGCCCTGTATACGGATCGCGCCAAGGCGGCCGGCTTGCCCTGGCCGCAAGTGGATTACCAGGCCGCCGCGGAATTCGCCGCGTGGCAGATCCTGGAGGCTGCCGCCACCGCCGTGGGGCGTCTCGACGAACCGGCCATGGCCGCGTGGCTGCGCAAGAACCAGGTGCAAACCGTGCTGGGTCCGCGCAGTTTTGACGGCAAATTCAACAGCGGCGCCGCCGCCACCAAGATCAAGCAAGTCCAGAACGGCAAATGGGTCACGGTCTGGCCAGCCAGCTTCCGGCCGCAGGGCGCGGGCTTCAACGCGCCGTGAGCTTGACCGATTCACCAATCAACACCTTACCAAGAGAGATTATGATGGAAAAAATGATGGTTGCAGCCCGGCTGCACGCACTGGGTACGCCGATGTCGCTGGATACGATTCCGGTGCCCAAACCCCGGCCGAACGACGTGCTGGTGAAAGTCAAGGCATGCGGCATCGTGCCCAACATGGCCAACGTCATCAACAACTGGCCGACCTGGTTCCCGCACCAGCCACTGGCCAAATTCCCGGCGATTTTCGGCCTGGATGCCACGGGCGTGATCGAGGAAGTGGGCGAGGCCGTGATCAACGCCAAGCCCGGCGACCGCGTCTATGTCAGCCCGCTGCGTTCGTGCGGATCCTGCCGCGCCTGCCGCGCCGGCAACCGCAGCCACTGCCAGTACTACACGCTCAATGGCTACTTCAGCACCAGCCGCGACGGCCAGCGCATCTTCGACCTGTATCCGTATGGCGGCTTCAGTGAATACATGACGGCGCCGGAGTATTCGCTGGTCAACATCCCGGACAACCTGAGCTTCGAACAGGCTGGCCGCTTCGGTTACCTGGGCACGTCGTATGGCGCGCTGAAGAACGCCAATGCCGGACCGGGCCAGGTGGCGCTGATCGACGGCATCACCGGCACGCTGGGCGTGGCCGCCACCGTGCTGGGGCTGGCGATGGGCCTGTCGCGCATCCTGGGCACCGGCCGCGACGAACGCCTGCTGCAGCGGGTCAAGGCGCTGGCGCCGGACCGGATCGAAGTCATGCGCCTGGGCGAAGGTTCCACCGGTGAATGGGCCAAGGCCATGACCGGCGGCGAAGGCGCGGATTTCGCCATCAGCGCGCTGGGCGCCAAGGCGCCGGCCGCCACCATGCTCGATTCCATGAAGGGGGTGCGCCGTGGCGGCCGGGTGGTCAATGTGGGCGGCGTGGCGGAAGATTTGCCGATCGACGTCAAGTGGCTGATGGATGAACAAATCCAGCTGATCGGTTCGAACTGGTTCACCACCGCGCAGGGCCAGGAGATGGCGGAGATGGTGCGCACCGGCACGATCGACTTGTCGTACCTGGAACACCGCAAATTCGCGCTGGCCGACGTCAATGAAGCGATTTCCGGCCTGAAGGACCGCGACGGCGGCTTCAGCAACTACGTTGTGATTCCTTAAGCATTACGTCCTGCTCCCCGCCTGCGGCCGCATCATGCGGCCGCAGGCGTTTCCGGCGTCGTGGCGGGCTGGCCGGCTTCGGCGCACCAGCCGACCGCGCGCCGGATCGCGTCCGGCTCGGGCAACGGCAAACGGCTCGCCACACGCCCGGCCAGCCAGCGCCGCACTTGTTCCTTGCCCGGCCGGGCCGGCAGCACGCCCTCATCCGCCGCGCTCCCCTGCGCCGCCAGCGCGGCCTGCATCGCCGCATATTCCGCCTGATTCCCCGTTTCCATCTCACCCTCCATTGAACCTGTGCCGCCCCAAACAAAGCGGCCTTCCGGACTGGTTCCTGTCACGCGGCCTGCTGCGTGGCAAGGACCGGCCCGGAAGGCCGTGGTCACGCTGGCGGCGCGGGTCAGAACGCGTGCATGATGCCGATTTCCACCCCGCGCGAATTGGCGCCGGCCACCGCGCCTGGCGGTGTGCCCACCTTGAAACTGGCCTTGCCGCTATTGCTCAAATGCGAATATGTGCCGTACAACGCGGTACGTTTGGACAGGTTGTACACGTAGCCCAGCGCGGCCTGGTTGGCATCGTTGGCGTCGGTGCCGGCGCCGGACGCGTTCGCGTGCTGGTAGCTGGCTTTGATCAGCCCGAGGCCGACCGGCACCGTGACGCCCAATTGCCAGCTGGTTTGCTTCAGCGCCCCATATTGCGCGCCATTCAGCAACAGCATGACTTTCGCCACACCGGCGTCGTACGACAGGCCCGCGTTCATCAACTTGAATGGGGTCGATGTCGCGGTGCCGGTGTGCGCATAGGCCACGGCGGCATTCCACGGACCGGACTGGTAGCCGATGCGCGCGCCGCCATAGCGGTTGCCGGCGACGCCTTCGCCCGGCGCCACCTGCACCTGGCCATACCAGCCGCCCTGGTTGGCCGGCAAGTTGTAGCTGACCGCGTTATCGGTGCGCAGCAACGTGGCCGCGCCACTACCCAGGTTGGTCACCAGGTTGAAGCTGGCGCCCACGCCGACCGCGCTGAACGGGTCAAACACGGCCAGGTTGTAGAAGGTGGGATTCAAGTCGCGCCCCAGGCGCAGTTCGCCGGCGCCGGTGTACAGGCTGACCGTGGAACGGCGGTGCCACAGCTTGCCGGACGGGTACATGGCGCCGGTGTCGGCCACCGGCGCCATTTCCAGCCACGCGCCGGCGCGCAAGCCACTGCCGAGGTCTTCCTCGACGCGGAAGCCGAGGCGCGAATTCTGCATGCCGTCGGTGGCCATTTGTGTCGCCGAAACGCCGCCCGTGCTGACCGATTTGAGGCTGACGTCGAGCAGGCCCCACATCGTGATGTTGGCTTGCTGGGCTTGCGCGGTGACGGCCAGCGTCGCCATGGCGACCGCGGCGGCCGCTTTGCAAAGAGTGGTATTCAAGATGTCTCCAGGTATTTTTTTTGTGATCGAAAAGGTCACGCCGGGAGCCGATCACCCTGCCCGGCATGGTACGGGAAATTCTGCAGGACGCTGCGCATTCAGTGCTATCGTTAGCATTACTTTCAGCATAGAATTGTTTAAAGCGGATGTCAACTGCCTTTATTTATCGGATTATCTGCATTTTTTGCTACTTGCAATCATAAAAATGCTGTGCTAACGTTAGTGCAAACGAGCACAACTCAACCCTCAGAAAAATGGAGACCCTCATGCAAGCAACGGTATTACTGACGGATTACGCCTGGCCGGACGACAGCGTCGAGCGCGCCATCGTGGAAGCGGCCGGCCTGCGCCTGGTCAGCGGACCGGCCGACCCGGCCAGCGCGGACGCCATCGAAGCATTGGTGCGCGAACACAAGCCGGCCGCGATCCTGACGTGCTGGGCGCGCGTCTCGGCCGGCGCCATTGCCGCCGCGCCCGATCTCGCGATCGTGGCCCGGCTCGGCGTCGGGCTCGACAACATCGCGGTCGACGCCGCCAGCGCGCGCAACATCCCGGTCACCAATGTGCCGGACTACTGTGTCGAAGAAGTGTCCGACCACGCGGTAGGCTTTGCGCTGGCATGGACCCGTGGCCTGGTGCATTTCGACCGTGAAGTGCGGGCCGGCCGCTGGGTGCCGGCCGACGCCAGGCTGCGCCGCCTGGGCACGCTGACTTGCGGCCTGGTCGGATTTGGCCGGATTGCCCGCGCCACCGCGCGCAAGCTGGGCGCGTTCGGCTGCCGGCTGCTGGCGCACGATCCTTACCTGTCCGCCGGCGCGGCCGAGGAAGCCGGCGTCCAGGCTCGCAGCCTCGACTCGCTGCTGGCGGACAGCGATATCGTCATCGTGCACGCGCCATTGACAGAGGATACCCACCACCTGATCAGCCACGCGCAACTGGCCTTGATGCGGCCAGGCGGCCTGCTGATCAATGTCAGCCGCGGCGCCATCGTCGACACCGATGCGGTGGTGGCGGCGCTGGCCAGCGGCCAGTTGTCCGCCGCCGCGCTGGATGTGCTGGAATCGGAGCCGGCGGTGCCGGCCGCGCTGCTGGCGCAGCCGGGCGCCATGTGCACGCCGCACGTGGCGTTTTCCTCGGACGCCTCGCTGCTGGAATTGCGCCGCCGCGCCGCCGAAGAAGTGGTGCGGGTGCTCAGCGGCGGCGCGCCGCAGTATCCTTGTAATCTGCGCCAGATGCGCGGCGCCGCCCAGTGACATTGACGACTCCCATGACCTCCTTGCCCGCCCCGACCACCATGAACTCCGCCCATACCTTGCCGCCGCATACTGCCTGCCCCGATCCGCAGCTGCACATTTTCCTGCTCACGCAAAACCTGGCCCGCCCGGGAGAATCCGCCAGCTGGCACGCGCTGACCGGCGGCGTCTCGTCCGACATCTGGCGCGTCGACCTGCCCGGCCGCACGCTGTGCGTCAAGCGCGCGCTGGCCAAACTCAAGGTGGCGGCCAACTGGGAAGCCCCGGTTTCGCGCAACGCCTACGAGTGGGCGTGGATGCAGTTCGCCTCCTGGCACTGCCCCGACAACGTGCCGCACCCGCTGGCGCACGATCCGCAGGCCGGCCTGTTTGCCATGTCGTTCCTGGAACCGGCGCGGCACCCGGTCTGGAAGCAGCAATTGATGGAGGGGCAAGTCGACCAGGACACCGCGGCGCAAGTGGGCCGCCTGCTGGGCCGCCTGCACGCGGCCAGCGCCGACGACAGCGAAATTGCCGCCGCCTTCGATACCGGCGACAATTTCCACGCGCTGCGCCTGCAACCCTACCTGCTGGCCACGGCGCAGCGCCACCCCACGCTGGCGCCGCGACTGCTGTTGCTGGTACAGCGCACGGCCGGGATCCGTGCGGCGCTGGTGCATGGCGACGTCAGCCCAAAAAATATCCTGGCCGGCCCGGCCGGCCCGGTGCTGCTCGACGCCGAATGCGCGTGGTATGGCGATCCGGCGTTCGACCTGGCGTTCTGCCTGAACCACCTGTTGCTGAAATGCCTGGTGCGCCCGGACTGCACGGCGGCGCTGGTTGCCTCCTTCAAAGCGCTGACCGAAGCGTATTTCGAACATGCCGACTGGGAACCGCGCGCCAGCCTGGAAAAACGCGCTGCCGAACTGCTGCCGGCGCTGCTGCTGGCGCGGGTGGACGGCAAATCGCCGGTCGAGTACCTGACCCAGGACCACCAGCGCGACCTGGTGCGCGGACTGGCCATCCCGCTGCTGCGGCATCCGGTCGAGCACCTGGCCCAGGTGGCGTGCGCCTGGCAGGCCGCGGTCGCGCCATTGCACTGCTGACCGGAGCGCGGCCATGAGCAACACGCCCCCAAGCCACAGCCCAGGCGCCGAGTACGTGCTGGCCGATACCGACACCATCATCTCGAAAGGCGACCTGCACGGCAAAATCACCTATGTCAACCGCGACTTCCTCAACATCAGCGGCTATAGCGAGGCGGAGGTGATGGGCGGGCCGCAAAGCGTCCTGGCCCATCCGGACACGCCGCCCCAGGTGTTCGACGACTTCGTGCGCACCTTGAAGGCCAACAAGACCTGGACCGGCGTGACCAAGGGGCGGCGCAAGAATGGCGATTATTTCTGGGTCGAGATGATCGCCGCGCCCATCTTTGAAAACCGGCGGCCGGTCGGCTGCATCACCATCCGCACCCGGCCGTCCGCGGAAAAAATCCGCGCGGCCGAGTCGGCCTACCAGGCCATGCGGGCGGGCGCCCCGGTGGCGATGGACCAGGGGCGGATCGTCCGGCACTCGCCGCTGCGGCGCTGGCGCGGCTGGTCGCGGCTGACGCTGGCGGCCAGGATGAATTGGCTGTCGGCCCTGATGGCGGGACTGTTCCTGGCCATGCTGGCGGCGCTGCTGCCGCTGGCCGGCGCGTTGCCCGGCTGGCTGCTGCCGGCCTGCCTGCTGGGCGCCATGCTGTGTCCACTGGCGTCGCTGCTGCTGGCGCGCGGCATCAGCCAGCCGCTGGCGCAGTTGCGGGGCTTGATCGACGACATGAGTGAAGGCAACCTGGCAACCGGCATTACCGCCCACGGCGACGGTGAGATCGACCGCCTGCGCCATTCGCTGCGCATGCTGCAAACCAACCTCAAGCTGCTGGTGTCGCAAATCAAGGAAACCACGGAACTGGTCAACGGCGGCGCGCTGCGCATTGCTTCCGACAATGCCGACCTGTCGCACCGCACGGACACGCAGGCGGAATCGCTGCAGCGCGCCACCCGGTCGCTGGAGCGGCTGACCGCCACCGTCAGCCAAAACGCAGCCGCCGCGCACGAAGCCAACGAACTGGCGCGCGCCACGTCGGGCAGCGCCGCCCATGGCCAGCGCGCGGTCGGCGCCGTGATCCAGACCATGGGCGCCATCAAGCACAGCTCGCGCAGGATTGCCGATATCATCGGCGTGATCGACGGCATCGCGTTCCAGACCAATATCCTGGCGCTGAACGCGGCCGTGGAAGCGGCCCGCGCCGGCGAGCAGGGACGCGGTTTTGCCGTGGTGGCCAGCGAAGTACGCAGCCTGGCCGGACGCTCGGCCGACGCGGCGCGTGAAATCAAGGCCCTGATTGTCGATTCGGTGCAGCAGGTCGAGGCAGGCAGCAGGCTGGTCGACGATGCCGGCGCCGCCATCACCGACATCGTCGACACCGTCGCCCGCGTCACCACGTTCATGCGCGACATCGCCTGCGCCAGCGGCGAACAGAAAATCGGCATCGGTGAAGTCAATGACGCGGTGGTCGGCATGGGCAGCATGACGCGGCAAAACGCGCAGCTGGTGGGGCATGCCGAAGCCGAGTCCGCCCGCATGCGGGACCAGGCCGGCAAGCTGGCCGAACTGGTCAGCGCGTTCAAGCTGCGCGCATCCGGCCAGCCCCGGGCGCCGGCGGCGGCGCGGCAACTGGCAATGGCGCAAGATGAACGTTAGCACTGCGGCCTGCGGCGGGCGCCGCGCATGCGCCGTTGACCGCAAACCCCATGCTATGATGCGGCCAATTCGAACCCTGGCGCCCTCCGCGCTATCGTTAGTGCATTGAGAAAGTCATCCGCTCCACATGATCACCATTAAAGACATTGCCGCCCGCCTGCAGGTATCCCCGTCCACCGTTGGCCGCGCGCTGGCCGACGACCCCCGCATCAGCGCCGCCATGAAGCAAAAGGTGCAGGAAGTGGCGGGCGAGATGGGGTATGTGGCCAACCGCGCGGCGCGCATGATGCGCGGCGTGTCGAGCAACCTGGTGGGACTGGTGGTGCCGGACATCCGCAACAGTTTTTACTCCACCATTGCCCACGCGCTGTCGAAGTGCCTGGAACAGGAAGGCTATCAACTGACGCTGTCCGAGACCGACGACGACCGCATGACGGAATTGCGGCAGATCCGGGAATTGTCCAGCGCCAACGTGGCCGGCATCATCATCGTGCCAAGCGCCAAACCCCATGCGGAAACCATCCGTCTGCTGGGCATGACGCCGCACATCCAGCTGCTGCGCAAGCACGCCGCGCTGAGCGACCAATGGTTCGGCATTGACGACGCCCAGGCGATTTACCTGCCCACCCGGCATTTGATTGAACTGGGCCACCGGCGCATTGCCTATATCGGCAGCCTGGCGGAATTGCCGACCGGTGCGGCGCGCCTGAAAGGCTTCCGCGATGCGCTGGCCAGCGCCGGCGGCGCCTGCGCCGGCATCGAGGAACTGGGCGCGCCCGGCTCGCGGGAATTCGCCCAGGATGCGCTGCGCCGCGTGCTGACCCTGCCGGAGCCGCCCACCGCCGTGGTCACGGGCTCGGTGCTGCATACCTTTGGCGTGCTGGAGGAATTGCTCGACAGCGGCGTCAGCGTACCGAAACAATTGTCGGTGGCCGGCTTCAGCGACGAGCCGGCGTTCCGCTGGTGGGGGCCGGGCTTGACCACGGTGGCGCTGCCGGTGTCGGAACTGGCGACCGCATGCGGGTTGTGGTTCGTGCACCGCATGAAGCAGAAAGTCGCCGGCAATGCACCTTACAGCGCGATTTCACCGCCCACGCTGGTCGTGCGCGGCAGTACCCAGCCGCCCGGGGCAAGCGCTTAGCCCCGGCGTCCCCATGAACCGGCGCACGCCATTGCCGGCGCGCGCCCCTTGATCCATCGGACTGTCATGCTTCCCGTTCTCGTCAATATCTCCCGCGCCGGCGAGGCGCCCTTCCCTGCCCTGCTGCACCGCGAGCGCGCACTGGCCCTGGCGCACTGGCGCGATACGCAGCTGCGCCATGCGCATGCCATGGCCGCGTTGCTGCGCGAATGGCCGCTGTATGCCGAGGCGCTGCGGCACGTGTGCGCGGACCCGGCCACCACCGGCATCATCGAGCGCCATGGCGTCGCCATCGCGGGGTACCAGCTGCATGCGCCGGCCGCGCCTGGGCAGGTGTACTGCACGATCGGCAACTATCAGGCGCAATTGCTGCAGGCGGCGCTGGACGCCGGCGACGGGCCGGACGGGCCGCAGGCGGCCGCCCGGCAAGCCGCCGCCGCGGCGGCGATTGCCACCCGCCGGCGCGAGGGCACGCCCTATATCTGCATGAAGGGAAGCGCCTGCGTGGCGGGCCCCCATGACGAATTGCAGGTGCCGGATGACCTCACCACGCTGGACTGGGAAGTCGAGATCGGCGTGGTGATCGGGCGCACCGCGTGGCGCGTGGCCCCTGACGCGGCGCTGGACCATGTGGCCGGTTATTGCGTGGTCAACGACGTGACCTTGCGCGCCAAGGTGTTCCGTGCCGATCCGCAAATCCTCGGCACCGACTGGCTGCAATCGAAGGCGCGCCCGGGGTGGCTGCCGACCGGCCCGTGGCTGGCGCCGGCCTGGAATATCGCCGATCCCGGCACGCTGGAACTGAGCCTGCGCCTGAACGGGGAGTTAATGCAAAGCGGGCATGCCGGCGACATGGTGTTTGATATTGCCGAACAAATCTCTTACCTGTCGCAGCACACGCGCCTGGAGCCGGGCGACTTGCTGTGCACAGGGTCGCCCGCCGGCTTTGGCAGCCACTATGGCCGCTACCTGCGCGCGGGCGACCTGGTGGAAGCCGGCGTCAGCGGACTCGGTGTGCAGCGGGTGCGCTGCGTGCCATGAGCCGCACATGAGCCGCACACGCGGTCAGCCCAGCCCCATGGCCGCGCTGTAAGCGCTGGCCTCCCGCCCCAGCCACAGGCGGAATGCCGTCAGCGCAGGATTGCCGGCCTTGCCTTCCGGATAAATCAGGTAATAGGAACGTTCGTTCAGGTATTGGTGGCTGACCGCCTGTACCAGCACCCCGCGCCGCAATTCATCTTCCAGCAGGAAGCGTGGGATCAGCGCCACCCCCATCCCATGGATGGCGGCCTCCGCCAGCATGGAAAACAACTCGAACCGCGGTCCCGACATATCGCCCGCCACTTGCATGCCGCGCGACGCGAACCAGTCGCGCCACGCGTAAGGCCGGGTGCTGAGCTGCAGCAGCGTGGCGCGGCGCCAGTCGACGCGGCCCAGAGAAGGACTGCACACCGCCACCAGGTTTTCCCGCATCAGGAACAGGCTGTCCGTACCGGGCCAGGATGCCTGTCCCGCATAGATGGCGGCGTCGAACTGCGTATCGTCAAATAAAAACGGCCGGGTGCGCGCGCTCAGGTTAACCGTGATGTCGGGGTGTTCGCTGGCGAAGGCGGGCATGCGCGGCAGCAGCCACTTGGTGGCAAACGTCGGCACCACGCCCAATTCCAGCGTCCCGCCCTGTCCGCCCTTCGCCATCAGCGCCAGCGTATCGCGCTCGACTTCGTCCAGCCGCGCGCTGATTTGCCGGCTATAAATCAAGCCCGCCTCGGTCAACATCACACCTCGCCGTCCGCGCCGGAACAGCTTGATATCGAGGAACTCCTCCAGCACACCGATCTGCCGGCAAATCGCGCTTTGCGTCACCGCCAGTTCATCGGCGGCCTTGGTAAAGCTCTGGTGGCGGGCCGCCGATTCAAATGCCGACAGCGCGGCCGTGGAAGGAATCTTTCGGCGCATCGGTACGTCTCCATTTTTTAAAAGTGCGTTTTACGCACAATTTGGTGAAAACAAATCGTTTGTCGGGGAATAGACCGAATTGTACATTAGGTACTTAACACACCAAGGAGAGTACGAAATGAGTTCAAAGCATAATTACGCCGCCTTTCAATGGGACGATCCTCTGCTCCTGGAGCAGCAACTGACGGACGACGAACGCATGGTGCGCGATTCCGCACGGGCCTATTGCCAGGACCGGCTGCAACCGCGCGTGCTGGACGCGTTCCGCCACGAGCGGACCGATAGCGCCATCTTCCGCGAGATGGGCGAACTGGGGTTGCTGGGTGTGACCATTCCGGAGCAGCACGGCGGCGCGGGCTTTAACGCGGTGTGCTACGGCCTGGTGGCGCGTGAAGTCGAGCGGGTCGACTCGGGCTACCGTTCCATGATGAGCGTGCAGTCGTCACTGGTGATGGTGCCCATCAATGAATTCGGCAACGAGGCCACCAAACAGAAATACCTGCCCAAACTGGCTAGCGGAGAATGGATCGGCTGCTTTGGCTTAACCGAACCCAACCACGGTTCCGATCCCGGCGGCATGCTGAGCCGCGCGCGCAAAGTCCCTGGTGGCTATGAGCTGAGCGGCAGCAAGATGTGGATCACCAACAGTCCGATCGCCGACGTCTTCGTGGTCTGGGCCAAGGATGACGAGGGCGCCATCCGCGGCTTCGTGCTGGAAAAAGGCTGGCGCGGCTTAACGGCGCCTGCGATCCACGGCAAGGTTGGTCTGCGCGCGTCGATCACCGGTGAAATCGTCATGGATGCCGTGTTCTGCCCGGAAGAGAACGCCTTCCCCGAGGTACGCGGCCTCAAGGGCCCGTTCACCTGCCTGAACAGCGCACGCTACGGCATTGCGTGGGGCGCACTGGGGGCCGCGGAAGATTGCTGGCACCGAGCCCGCCAATACGTATTGGACCGCAAGCAATTCGGCAAGCCGCTGGCCGCCAACCAGTTGATTCAGAAAAAACTGGCCGACATGCAGACCGAGATCACGCTGGCATTGCAAGGCTGCCTGCGGCTGGGCCGCATGAAGGACGAGGGCACCGCGGCGGTGGAGATCACGTCCATCATGAAGCGCAATTCCTGCGGCAAGGCGCTCGATATCGCCCGCCTGGCGCGCGACATGTTGGGCGGCAATGGCATCAGCGATGAATTCGGTGTCGCGCGCCATCTGGTCAACCTCGAAGTGGTCAATACGTACGAGGGAACACACGACGTGCACGCGCTGATCCTCGGGCGCGCCATCACAGGTATCGCGGCGTTCTGATGGAAACGACTGCCCTCACCTCTCCTTCCGCCTTGGGCGGACTGCGGGTACTGGATCTGTCGCGGGTACTGGCCGGCCCCTGGGCGGGCCAGTTGCTGGCGGACCTGGGCGCCGACGTGGTCAAGGTCGAACGCCCCGGTGCCGGCGATGACACCCGCGCCTGGGGTCCGCCGTGGCTGGCCGACGCGGACGGCCATAGCACTACCGAATCGGCCTACTACCTGAGCGCCAACCGCAATAAACGCTCGGTCACCATCGACTTGAGCCGCCCGGAGGGACAGCAACTGGTGCGGCGGCTGGCAGTCAAGGCGGATATCCTGATCGAGAACTACAAGCTTAACGGCTTACGCCAATATGGCCTCGATTACGCCAGCTTGAGCGCACTGAACCCGCGCCTGATCTATTGCTCGATCACGGGCTTCGGCCAGACCGGCCCGTACGCAGCCCGCGCCGGTTATGACTTCCTGATCCAGGGCATGGGCGGGCTGATGAGCCTGACCGGCCGCGAAGAAGGCGCCGAGGGCGCCGGGCCGATGAAAGTGGGCGTGGCGCTGACCGATATCCTGACCGGTCTGTATGCCAGCAATGCCATTTTGGCCGCGCTGGCGCACCGGACCAGTTCCGGCAAGGGCCAATACATCGACCTGGCGCTGCTCGACGTACAGGTCGCCTGCCTCGCCAACCAGGCATCGAATTACCTGGTGGGCGGCGCGGCGCCGGTCCGCATGGGCAACGCCCATCCCAACATCGTGCCTTACCAGGACTTCCCCACCGCCGATGGCCACATGATCATCGCGGCAGGTAACGACGGTCAGTTCGCCCATCTGTGCGATGTGCTGGGCCAGCCTGGTTGGGCAACCGACCCGCGGTTTTGCAGCAATCCACAGCGGGTGCGCCACCGCGATGCGTTGATCGCGTTGATACGCTCCGTCACGGTCAGCCGAAAGACGCAGGACTGGGTGGCGTTGATGGAAGTGGTTGGCGTCCCCTGCGGCCCGATCAACGACCTGGCAGGCGTCTTCGCGGACCCGCAAGTGCAGGCGCGCGGCCTCCGCATCGACTTGCCACATCCGCAGGCAGGCAGTGTGCCGCTGGTCGCCAATCCCATCCGCATGTCGGACACGCCGGTGCAATACCGGGCCGCTCCGCCGGCCCTGGGTCAGCACACCGATGAAGTGCTGGCCTCCTGGCTGGCGCTGACACCGCCGGATGTGGACGCGCTGCGGCGCGGCAGCGTGGTTTGATCGCATCGACAAAGGATAAGTGGCATGACCTATCTGAATGCAGCGAACATGTCCGAATTCAAGCTCTTGCGGATCGCAGGCGGCTTTCGCCGCATCTTGAAGACCGAACTCGGGGAGGAACAACTCTGTGCCCGCTGTAACGAGTCGTGGCCCATGGACCGCGAGTTCTACAACGTGTCTGGCTTGTCGGTGAGCTATGAATGCAAGGCTTGCGTTCAGGAGCGCAAACGACAACAGTTGCCGCGATGATCCGCGTGCAGGCCGTCACCCTGCCCTGGCCGCCTGGATACGCGGGAAATTCTCCTCTATCCAGTCGACCAGCACTTCCAGCCGCTCCGCGATTTCACGCCCCATCGGCGTCAGGCTGTATTCGACGCGGGGCGGAATCACGGGATGCGCATAGCGCAGCACGAAACCGTCGCCGACCAGCGCGTCGAGCGTTTGCGCCAGCATTTTCTCGCTGACGCCCCCCACTTCGCGCCGCAGTTCGCTGAAGCGGTGCATGCCACCCAGCAGCACCACCAGTACCAGCACGCCCCAGCGGCTGGTGACGTGGCTTAACACGGCGCGTGAGGGACAGGCGGCCGCCAGCAATTGGCCGCGCCGTGCCGCGTTGGCTTCCGCCAGCGCGCCACGCAAGGTCTTTGACTTGGTCATGATTTGCTCCTGGTACTTACCAAAATGTACGTACTTACAAATAGTAAGTATAGACGCTAAGATGGCTCACCTCAACCAGTAACGAAAGGACCGCATCATGATCGCCATTACCGGAGCCACTGGCCAACTGGGCCAGCTTGTCATTTCGGGCTTATTGAAAACCGTGCCGGCATCGCAGATTGCCGCCGTCGTCCGCAATCCCGCCAAGGCCGCCAACCTCGCCGCCCTGGGCGTCAACGTGCGCGAGGCCAGCTACGACGACGAGGAAGCGCTGGCCGCCGCCTTCCAGGGAGTGGAGAAGGTGCTGCTGATTTCATCGAGCGAGGTGGGACAACGGCTGCCGCAACACCGCAATGTGATCAAGGCGGCGCAACGCGCCGGCGTCGGCCTGCTGGCCTATACCAGCCTGCTGCACGCCAGTGATTCGCCACTGGCATTGGCCAGCGAGCATGTCGCCACCGAAGAACTCCTGCGCGCATCCGGCCTGCGCCACACCATCCTGCGTAACGGCTGGTATATCGAAAATTACACCGGCAACCTGGCTGCCGCGCTGGCACATGGCGTGATTCTTGGCAGCGCGCAGGACGGCCGCATTTCCGCCGCCGCGCGCGCCGACTATGCCGATGCGGCGGTGGCCGTGTTGACGGCTCCCGGCACGCCCGATCCGGTCTACGAGCTGGCGGGCGACCAATCCTTCTCGCTGGCGGAACTGGCTGCCGAAGTATCGCGCCAGGCTGGCAAGCCCGTGGCCTACAAGGACTTGCCGGAACGCGAATACGAAGCCGCGCTGCTCGGCGTTGGCTTGCCTGACTGGCTGGCATCGCTGCTGTCGAACTCCGATGCCGGCGCCGCACGGGGCGCGCTTGAAGACCGCAGCGGCACGCTGTCCCGCCTGATTGGCCGCCCTACCGCGACGCTGGCGGACGCTGTTGCGGCGGGGATTGCCGGTTAAACGGAGGCAATGGGAGACCTGCCGGTATCCGCAACCGGTGGCATCACGAAACGTCGAAGTATCGCCAGCCTCAGGCTAACGCAGCGTTTTCCCAGGCGCTGCCGGGCTTGCAATAGCGCCGCCATATGGATTGACACAAACGATAGTTATGACTACATTATAGCGATAACTACCCAATCGTTCATTCCAAGGGAATCCAGATGCATTTCCAAGATAAAGTCATCCTGATCGTTGGCGCTTCGTCCGGCATGGGACGCGCGTTGGCGAAACGGCTCGCCGGCGATGGCGCGATCGTATTTGCTACTGCGCGCAGACAGGAACTACTGGACCAGCTCGCGCAAGAGATCGCGCTCGCCGGCGGCCAATGCGCGGTCCATGCAGCCGATGCGATGGACCCGGATGCCGCAGCGGCCGTGGTGCGGGACTGCGTCGGCCGGTACGGCCGTATTGACCTTGTTGTACTCAATGCCGGCGGTGCGCCCGCACTGGATATGCGTACGATGGAGGCGCGCGACGTCACGGCCTACATGCGCTCCAATTACGACGTGGCCGTCAATTACCTTTTCCCGGTCCTGCACCAGATGCGGCGCCAGCGTGCAGGCATGGTTGCTCTCACCAACTCGCTGGCGGGATTACTCGGGGTGCCACTGCAAGGCCCCTATTCCGCTGCCAAGGGGGCATTGCGGCTGCTGATCGACACTTGCCGCATCGAGTTTGCGCGTGACGGCATACGTTTTGTTTCAGTCTATCCCGGCTTTGTCGGGACCGCCGTCACAAAAAATGACGGCATGCCGGCGCCGCTTGAAATCTCGGAAGAGTGCGCAGTCGACCATATCCTGCATGCATTGCGGCGGGAACTGCCAGACTATATGTTCCCGTGGCCGATGCGCTGGCTGATGCGGCTCGCCCTGTGCCTGCCCAAGCGGGTGACCAACTGGATACTGCAGCGCGAAGTTCCCGCCGAACCGGCCCCGCGCCATCCCTGAAAACGATGCGCTGCGCGCGCCGATGGAGCATGCCCGCAGAGCTGCGTGCGGCTCATGCCGACATCGGCGGCAGCGCCGGGCATGGCGCCTGATCCTCACGGGATCGCAAGGATCGCCTTCACGGTATCATCCAGTGCAGACTTTTCGATATAGCCGATGGCGCGCGGGTTGGCCGCCACGGCTTTCTTCACTTCCGCGCTGGAACGGTAAACCACCGGTGCGGCCGCCCGGCCGGTAAATACCAGCCTGGCCCAGATCGCCGCCACTTCCGATACGTCTTTCCCCGTCACCTTCTGATAAAACTGCGCGCGGACAGGAGAGCTTTCCGGCATGTCCACCGGCGTGAACATGGGCGATTTCCCCAGGAAAAATTGCGAGGCCTGCTCTGTAAACATTCTTGTAGCCGGGTTTTGCGGACTGACAATAACGACTATTTCCTCGGCGTGTACGGCGGCAATCTGGCAAGCTGCCACGACGGTGGCGTACGCCAGCAATTTAATGAAACGGTTCATAAGTCACCTTAAAAGACGAAATCAACACCAGCGGCAAACACCGTCACCGCGCCATGCATGCCGGGTGCGGAATTCAGCAATAAGCCGCCGCGCCTGGGTCGCACCCGGTCCAGCTGCACCTTGCAAGCGGCCGACTGCATGAAATTCCAGCGCACGCCCACGCTGGCGGTGGTCTGCTCCACCAGGCTGCCAGCCAGTCCAGCCGACACCGCATCCGACAACGCCTGTAAAGCAGGCGTGCAGCTGTCCGGCATGCCGTCCGGGCAAGCCGCCGGCACCGCATTGGAGACGGAGTTGCGCGACTTCAGTGATGCGAACGCGGCGTACGGCATCAGTTGGCGCACGCGGTATCCGCCCAGCACATACCACGCGGTGCTGTCGGGTATCGACGACGCCGTCTTGCGCTGGCCGAATTCCGCCTGCACCAGCAACGGCTCCAGGTCCAGGACCAGCCCGGCGGATTTGAACGACGCGCTTTTTCCGCGCACCGCCAGCGCAGCGGCCAGCCGGCTTAATTGCGGCATGCCATAGCCCGCACCGGCCTCAGTGAGCGCACCGGTCAGGGCTGCCAGTTGAGGATCCCCTTCCAGCGACACGCTGGTATGCGCGTACCCAAGTCGCAAGGTCAGTGGCCCCTGTTCCCCTTGCAGGTTCAGCGCCTTGAAGGCGTGGGCCCGGATCGACTGATGGCTGCCCGGCGCGGCGCCTTGCAGCGCCAGTTTCGCCGTGGCGTTCCCCGCGGCCAGTTGCAAGGTCAGGTTGGCGTCGCCCGCCATGGTCCGATAGGACAGCGATGCGCCATCGATATTGTCAAACACGACCTGCGAATACAATTCCTGCGGCGGACGGATCATGGTGCTGGCAAAGCCGACTTGCCGGTAGTCGGAAATCATGTACACCGGCGCCGCGACACGGCCCGCATACACGCTCCATTCGCGGCTGAGATTTGCCTTGGCGTAGGCCCAATACACCTCGCCGCCCCAGCGGTCCACCGCGTTGCGGCGCGCCAGCCCCTGGCCCGTGAACGACAGCCAGTCGTTCACGGCCAGCGTGCCCTGGATGCCAAGGTTCGAATCGACCCCGGCCCTGGGCGTGCGCTGCACGCCGGAAGCCTGGTTAAACCGCGCGAATTCCGCCTGGCCGGTATCGGCCATGGTATAGGCCGCGGTGCCATAGCCGGACCAGTCCAGCGTGGGTCCGCTGTCGCCGGGCGCCGCCCAGGCGGCCGATAAGGTCAGCGCCATGGCAGGCGCCGTCAAATAGTGGTGCCGCTTCATTTGGTTCTCCTGTAAGTGAATCACGATGCTGCAAATGCCGGCCAGCGACAGGCCACCTGGCCGCCGCGCACGCCGATCAAGTCGCCGAATTGCAACAGCACGGCTTCCGACTGTGTTGGCCGTAAAAACAAAAAATCGTCCGCCGCCAGGACAACGCCGCTCGCCGCGTCATACCCTTCCTGGTTGGAACTGGCATAGATGGCGGCACGCCGCACGCCGGCGGGAGAGACAGGCTCGGCCAACCAGTTACCGCCATACGCAAACAACGTGTCGGCGCGGTTGCCATCCCAGGCCGCGATGGGACCGGCCAGCCATTCCATGGTGGGTATACCGGTGCTGGCTTGCCGCTTCAGCACGGGTGTGGCGATGTAGGCGGCCGGTTCGAAATCCACCAGCGCAGGCAAGTCGTAGTGGCCAGGTTTGACCAGCGCGGAGCCGACCGCGATGTCGTTGAGCGGCGAACCACTCTCGTGATACCGGAAGGTCGGACTGCCCGCGCCATTGAATATCAGCGGCCCCGCCGCCAGCGCCGGGAAATGGCGCCGCAGCACATCGATAAAACCGGCATAGCGCGCTTTGACCCGTGGCATTTCCCGTTCGGCCAGCGGGCCAGGCAAACCCATGACATGCCCGTCGTAGCCCATGAATCCGGATAACACCAGCGACCGCGGCTGCGCGGCAATCATGCGCAGCGCGCCCGCCAGCGCATCCGCGCTGGCAAAACCGCCACGATGCAAGCCGACGTCGATTTCCAGGCTGATACGCAGCGGCACGCATTGCCCGGCCGCCACTTGCAGGTATTGCGCCAGACGCTGTTCCGTATCCACCAGCCATTGCACGGCGGTTGCCGTCTCCGTAGTCCGAGGGCCTGCGCCCAGCCAGGCTTCCAGCGCCGCGACCGGCATGGGTTTGCCCAGCAACAGGTCGGCCGTTGGCCAGCACCGGGTCAATGCCTGCAAATGCGTATGGTGAAACACCATGGCCGACTGCGCCCCCGCGCGGCGGGCAATGTAGGCGATCAAATCCGGACTGGGCAGCGATTTCGCCACGATGCGGACATTGCGCGCCGTGCCGGCGCGGGCCGAGGCGGCAACCCGGTCGATGTTGCGGTCCAACCGGTCGAGGTCGATCACTACAACCGGCCGGTCCACGCCAGCGCGGCGCAGCGCCGCATTCAGCCCGGAGAAATAGGACGCATGGCCACCGCTGTACACATGCGGGCGGGCCAGGGCCAGCGCGGCGGCAGTTGCGCCGCCCGCCAATAGAGTTCGGCGTGCGATCACGTCACACCCCGAACAAGGTTTTCAGGTGACGGTTCAACATCTTGCCCTGCGGGTCCAGTGTACGGCGCACTTCCTGGAAATCCTGCCAATGGCTGCCATACAGGGCGGCCAGCCGCGCGGCGTCGAGCGTATGCAGCTTGCCCCAGTGCGGCCGGCCTTCGTATTTCCAGAAGATGGGCTCAATTTCCGCAAAATATGGCCGGTAATCGACGTCGCCAAACTGGTGGACGGCGATGCACGCGCTGGCGCGGCCACGGAACATCGACAACCAGATATCGTCCGCCGCCACCTGGCGGTATTCGAGCGGGAAGCAGACCGGGATCTTGCGCTCCCGTATGGTGCGCAATATTTCACGGATGCAGTCAGGCCCCGCGTCCGCCGGCACCATGTATTCCATCTCCCGGAAGCGCACCACGCGGGGATGGGGGAACACGCGATAGGACGGCCCGGTGCGGACCACCGATGCGGCGTCGCCCATCAGGATTGTCAGCATGCGGTCATAGATCGCCTGGGATCCCGGCAGCCAGTTGACCGCATTGAACAGCTTGCGCAAGTCGATGAGCGCCTGCGGATCTTCCTGCCCCGCATCCTGGTCCCCCGTTGTTGCCGGGTCGGTGGCGACCGTCAGACACAGATCGGAATGCGGCAGCGGAAGGAATTCAAAATGCCGGTGGCGCAGGCTGCGCGCCTTCAGGCCGGCCAGCACGTCTTCGGTCCGTTCGACCCGGTTCACCTCCGTCAACTGGAACGCCTGCTGGTTCTGCAGGCGGATACGGCTGACGATCCCCAGCGCGCCCAGCGATGTCCGCGCCGCCTGGAAAATGGCCGAATGCTCGGTGGCGGAACAACTGATCACCTGACCGCCCGGTGTCACCAGGGTCAATCCCATCACATAACTGGACAGCGAACCGAAGCGCGGCCCGGTCGCATGCGCCGACGTCGCGATGGCGCCGCCCAGCGCCGGGTAATCCATATCCGGCATGTTCGGCAACGCCTGCCCCACGCCTTCCAGCAACGGCCCGGTATCGTGCAGGCGCGTACCGGCCCACAATTCGGCCTGGTGCGTGGCCGCATCGTGGCCGATCAAGCCACTCAGCAAATCCGTGGCGATCAGCGTATCGTCGGTCGGCACCAGCGCGGCAAACGAATGGCTGGCTCCAGCCGCGCGCACCGTGCCGCCGGCCCGGCGGAGCATCGCGGCCAACTCGTCCTCCGATGCCGGCGCAAGCCGCTGGCGGGGGTGGCAAATCTGATTGCCGGCCCAGTTTATCCAGGGCAGCGGCTGGCCCGGCGCATATTCCGCCCCCGGCGGGGCGGGTGTGCGGGGCGTGCAGGCCGGCAGCCAGGCTGATGCCGCCAGCAATTCCAGGACTCGGCGGCGGTCACGGCGCGTCATTTCCTTGCCTCCAGTCCGGCAAGCAACCGGATCAGCACCCGCAAATCGGCTTCATCGCAGGCGGCGCAATAACCCAGCGGCGGCATGCCGCGCATGCCTTGCACCACATTGCGCAGCATGGCGTCTTCGCCAAGGCGGTTACGGCTTTGCCAGTCTTCGGGCCGCCCCGCCAGCGGCGCGCCGATGCCGGGCCGGGCATGGCATTGCAGGCAATTGTTTTGCAACAGTTTGAGTTGCCGTTCAGTCGGAGCGGCCCAGGCCACGGACGCAGCCAGCCACCCCGCGCTGATCCACAGCGCAGCGTTTCTCATGGTATCTCCTTGATGGCGGCGGTATCAGAACCGGCGCAGCCAGCCGATCAGCGCATCCAGCAGGCGCTGCCTGGTGCGCGTATAGGGTGGGAAAAATGCCTTCACCAGCAACACGGCGCCGCCCCGCAGCATGGCGCGCTCGTGGGAAAACGCCTTGAAGCCATACCAGCCATGCGAATTACCGATGCCGGAATTGTTCGCACCGCCAAACGGCAGGCCCGTGTGCGCATATTGCTGCATGCAATGGTTGACCACCACGCTGCCCGAACTGGTGGCCTGCGTCACCCGGGCGATGGTGGGCTGGTGCGCACTCCATAAGTACAGCGCCAGCGGCTTGGGGCCCGCATTGATATGCGCCAGCACCTCGTCGATGGCGTCGAATGCCACCACTGGCAACACCGGGCCAAAGATTTCCTCCCGCGCCAACTGCGCGGCTGGCGGCACGTTGGCAAGCAGGGTCGGCGCCACATAACACGCCTCCGCGTCATGCCCGCCGCCCGCCACCACTTGCGCCCCCAGCCGGCGCGCATCGTCGATCAGCGCACCGATACGGCCCGCGTGGCGGGCATGGATCATGCGCGCCAGGTCGGGACTGGCCGCCACGTCGCCATCGGTTTTACCGTAGCGCGCAGCAATCAATTCACGGCAGCGCCGCAACAGTTCATCATGCACATTGCGCTGCACGAACAAGGTATCGGGCGCGACGCACGATTGCCCCGCGTTGAGCAGCTTGCCCCACATGATCACCTCAGCGGCGCGGCCCAGGTCGGCGCTGTCATCGACGATCACCGGCGACTTGCCGCCCAATTCCAGCGTGACCGACGCCAGGTGCCGCGCGGCCGCCGCCATCACCAGCTTGCCGACAGCAGGCGAGCCGGTAAAGAAAATGTGTTCGAACGGGCAATCCAGCAGCGCCTGCGCTGTCGCCACGGCGCCGTGGAGGACGGCGACTTCGTCGTCTTCGAACACAGCGGCCAGCATTTCGTCCAGTACGGCATTGACGGCGGGCGTGAATTCCGACGGTTTGATGATGACCGTGTTGCCCGCCGCCACGGCCGACACCAGCGGGCCGATGACGGTGGACACCGGATAATTCCAGGGCCCGATGATCAGGCAGCGTCCCTTTGGCTGGTACAGCACGCGCGCCGACGTGCCCAGCGTGGTGAGCGTGGGCGCCACGCGGCGCGGCCGCATCCATTGATGTAACCGGGAGACCGCCGCGTGGATTTCGTCCAGCACCGGCACCAGCTCGCTCAAGTCCACTTCGGCGGCCGGCTTGCCGAAGTCGCGCGCGAAGGCCGCGTGCAGCGCCGCGCGCCGCTCCAGCAACGCCGCCTGCAGCCGGCGCAGCTTGACGATACGCTGCGCCGCGGTCGAGTCCCGCAGCGCCAGCGCGCGCGGCCCCTGCGCGGCGAAGCATTGCGCGATCACGGCGGCCGGCGTTTCCCGCATCAGGGCGGCATTCATTTCGACCTCCCCGCGTGCCCGGCCCGGCACAACAACACCGTCACCAGCGCGGCAACGGCAAACGATGCGCTGACCGGCGGCACCGGCGCCGCATCCTCGCCATGGATCAGCAGCGACGCCACCAACGGACCGATGGCGCAGCCCAGCAACTGGGCAGCAGGCACCAGCATCGCGACCCGGCCGCCGGGATCGGCGCGGAACGCCAGCGCCACGTGGAATGGCATCAGGAACAGCCAGACGAAGCCGAAGACCGCGCACAGCAGCACAAATGCCGTGCTTTGGCCGGCGGGCAATAGCCCTATCGCGCCGGACACGGCCGCCAGCAGCGCAATCCCGGCGCCCAGTGTGCGCACCACGGCCAGTCTGCGGATCAGCACTACGGCGGCAACGCCGCCCAGCACCTGCGTCAGCAGCGCCATCGACACCACCGATTGCGTGGCTTGCGCATTGAGCCCGGCCGCCAGGCCCAGCGGTTCCAGATAGGCCCACAACGCGCCGATGGCAGACATTTGCAGGAACGCCGTCGCCAACGGTAAAACAGCCTGGACCGACCAGCTGAATTTGCCCGACGCCGGGGCCGGCAATGGCCGCAGCGCGTAAGGCAGGCACGGCGCGCACAATACCGCCAGCATGGCCAGCAACGCGAGCGCCTGGAATCCGGCTTGCCAGCCGCCATGCGGAATCACGCCCCAGGCCAGCCAGGCCGCCGCGGCCGACTGGCTGGCGGTCTGCACCACCATGAATACCGCCACCAGCCGGTCCGGTTTCGCGCTGCGCACGATCACACAGGTGGCGGCCCAGACCTGGATACCTTCCACCAGGCCCGCCGCCGCGCGCCACACGGCCAGTTCGATATCGCCATGGGCGCCGCAACTGCCGATGTCAAAGCCGGCGGCGGACAGCGCCGCCAGCACCGTCACGAGGCGATAGCGTGTCAGCGGCAACAAGCAGTCGCCCAGCGCCACACCCAGCCCCAGCGCCATGATTTCGGCCATGGCGACGACGCCCACGCCCTCCATCGACGCCGCGCCGCCGGCAACCAGTTCGCCCAGCAGGATCGGCTGCAAACCCAGTATCAGCAGGGCGGCCGATCCGGTCAGCAGCGCGGCGCCGGCTTGCCCGCTTGAATACTCCTGTGCAGTGACAATTTTCATGGTGTCGTCCCAAGTTAGTATGCGCTGCTCTCGACCGGCAGCTGGCCGCGCGCAAACGCCGCCGCGGCGTTACGCTGGTCCTTCGTCATGCGTCCATTCGCGACGTGCCGCACCAGCCACGGCAAGGGCTTGACCTTGCCCCCGGCCGCCACCGCCAGCACATACGCCTTGGCGCATTTTTCAAACAACTCGACATTCAGCGCCAGGCGATTGCTGGTGGTCCCCATGCACAGTGGCATATGGCGCCACAGCAGCGCATTGCCCCCGGTGCGCAGTGCGACGCCCAGCCGCTCGTCGCTGTCGGAGGCGGACGCCATCGGGCCGATATGGCGCGCCTGCTCGTCGAACACTTGCGGCAGCAACCCGCCGAAATCGGCCAGGCAGGCGCCAAAATCGCCGCCGCCCCACGCCACCGCGCCGACGCCGGGGCGCGCCGCATACACCTGCGCATGCAACCGCGCCATGCCGGCCGGCTGCGGGCCGCTCCATGGCGCCAGCAGCGGCGCGCGGTCGCCCACCGCGCCCACCCACATCGCCTCGCCGCCCGGGCAGCGCACCGACAGGCTGGCGCCCTGCCCGCCGAGCAAGCCTTTGGCCAGCAGACGGTCGCGCGTCCGCAGCCATTGCTCCCTGGTTTGCGTCTCCAATGGCATCTCCATGGCATCACACCAATTTGAAAACGTCTTCGAAACGGTTCAGCGCATCGTCGACCACGTCGTCGGTATCGGCCAGGCTGGTATAAATGCGGCTGCCCGCCAGCGTGATCAATCCATGCGCGGAATAGGCGGCGCCCATTTCCTCCATCATGTGCTTGCGCGCCTTCGCTTCGTCTTTCACGCGCCACAGCTTGTACAGGTTGCTGGTGTCCAGGAGCAGCACACCGGAAGTCTGCAAATGCACGATGGAACCCATGTTGTAAACCACGTAGGGCAAGCCCAGCCGGTCAATGATGCTTTCCAGGCCGCGCCGCAAACGGTCGCCCGCGCGGCCGGCCTTGCCCGCCGCGTCGGTGCGTTTGGCTTCCAGCAGCGCGTGATAACCGGCCACGCACGACAAAGGGTTGGCCGACAGCGTGCCGCCAACGAAGGCGCGCTTGGACGTGGTGCCGATGCCGCCAACCAGCATCATCATGACGTCGCGCCGCCCGCCGATCGCACCCGCCATCGGGTAGCCGCCGGCCAGGCATTTGCCCAGCACCGTGATATCCGGCATCACGTTGAAATAGGCTTGCGCACCACCGGGGCCGACACGGAAGCCCGTCACCACTTCATCGAAAATCAGCAAGGCGCCGAATTCATCGCACAGCGCCCGGACTTGCCGGTTGTAGTCGTGGTGCACGGGACGGGTACCGCTTTCCGGCCCCAGCGGTTCCAGCAGCACGGCGGCGGTGCCGCCGCGCAGGCGGTTCAGGCGCAACTTGCGGCGCAACGCTTCCAGGTCGTTGGGGTTACACTCCTGCGTGTGGGCCGTCGAGCCCTGCGGGATGCCGACCGCTTCCATCCGGCCGGTGCCGGGCAGGCGCATGCCGTAGACCAGTTGGTCGCTCCAGCCGTGGTACGCGCCGCCGATTTTAATGATCCATTTATTACCGGTATAGGCGCGCGCAAGGCGTACCGCCCCCATCACCGCCTCCGTGCCGGAGCCCAGCAAGCGCAGCATGTCCACGCCCGGCATATCCTGGCACACCAGCTCCGCCAGCTTGACTTCATATTCGTGCAGCAGGCCGGTCACCGGGCCGCACTGTTCCAGCACTTCGTTGACTTTCAGGCGCACCAGCGGGTCGTTGGAGCCCAGCAGGGTCGGTCCGCCGGCTTGCAGGAAGTCGATATAACGGTTGCCGTCGACGTCGGTCAAATGCGCCCCTTCGGCCCGCTCCATTGCCAGCGGAAACGGATGGTTGAAGGCCAGGTTATGCTGCACGCCGCCCGGGATCACGGTTTTCGCGGCCTCCGCCACCTTCTTCGAGCGCTGGCAGCGCTCATCGAAATAGCGCATGACCTTGGCCATGTTTTCCTTGCGGATCGGACGCATCGGCTGGCGCACCAGCGCATCGAAACGGCGGTACAGCGTGCCGGTGTCGGGCCATGCGGAAATCGCGGGCGCCGGCGGCGCGGAAGTGGCCGGCTTGCCGGCGGTCGACGGTTTCAGTTCGAGGGTTGCGTTCATGATTTTCCTTCCAGGGCAGTCAAAACTCGTTGCAAAGCGAAAGCGCGGTCCGGCCGGGCCGCCGCGCGCTGAGAAATACGGTGCGCCAGTTGCCGGCGCGCCAGGCGTTCCAGGTCATCGACGGCAGCCACCGCCGCTTCCACGCTGACGCCACAGCAAATCACGCCGTGGTTGCGCATCAGGTAGGCGTTGACGCCCGGCCGCACGGCGCGCCCGACCAGCCGCGTCAGCAGGCCTGATCCAGACGGCATATAGCCGACCATCGGGACGCCGTCTCCGGAGCGGGCGCCAGGTGGCGTGAGCGGCTCGCGCATCAGCGCCCAGGCGCTGGCCACCGGCTGGTGGGTATGGATGCTGCAGCGCACGTCGGGCCGCAACCGCAGCACGCGCGCATGCAGTCCGGTTTCAACCGATGGCGCGCGCTCGCCTTCCACCAGGTGCAGGTCGGCCAGACGCACCACGCAGACGTCGGCCGCACCCATCGCCAGGTAATCGGTGGCCGATGGCGTGACGGCAAAGTGGCCGGCATCGATACGCAGGGCGACGTTGCCGCCGGTGCCAGCCAGGTAGCCGCGCCGCGACAGGTCGACGCACAGGTCGACGATGCGCTGCCGTTCTTTATGGGCGAGCATGGGTGATTCCTTCCGTAGTGGGGTTGAGGCCGCGGTAAATCGGGGCCAGCTTGCGCCACAATTCCTTGAACACGGCAAAGCGATCGTCATACAGGCGGCGCAAACCGGACGATGGTTCATACACGCGCCGGTAGCGCTGCAGCGCCGGGATATCAGAGAAGCGCAGTGCGCCGGTGCCGACGGCGGCGATATAGGCGGCGCCGATGGCATTGGCTTCGATCGGGCTTTCCGCCTGGCGCACCGGCCGGCCCGTGACATCGGCCATGATCTGGCACCACAGCGCCGATTGCGCGCCGCCGCCGACCGCGGCGATCGGCCCGGTCGGCCGGCCCAGCGTTTTCTCGAACGGCTCCAGCATCCAGCGCGTATTGAAGGCGACGCCTTCCATGAACGCACGGATGATGTCTTCGCGGGTATGGTCCAGCGACAGGTTAACCAGGCCTGCGCGCAAGCTCGGGTCGTCAACCGGCGTGCGTTCGCCGAACAGCCAGGGCATGTAGATCAGCCCGCGGGAGCCCGGCGGCACCCGCGCCGCGATCACGTTCAGTACCTCATACACGTCGGGCCGCTCTTCGTCGCTCAGCAATTCGTCCGGGTGGAACAGGATCCGGTCGCGCAGGAACGACAGGTTGGCGCCCGCCGTCGATTGCAGCCCCATGGCCAGGTAGCGGCCGTCGACCGCGCAGGGCACCGAGGCGATCTTGCTGAACACATCGGTTTTCTTGAACGGCACGTGCGCGCCGATCCATGACGACGTGCCCAGGTACAGGTGCGGCGCGAAATCGGCCACCGCCGCGCCCACCGCCACCGCCGAAGTATCGGTGGCGCCGGCAACGACGACGGTATCGGCGGGCAGGCCCAGTTGCTCCGCCAGCTCCCGCCGCACGACGCCCAGCACGTCGGTCGACGCCACGATCTCCGGCAGCTTGGCGCGATCAACGCCCAGCATGCGGATCAGGCGGTCGTCATAGCGGATGCGGTTGGGATCGCGGTTATCCGTGACCCATGCCGTCAGGATGGAATCGCGCGTGGTGCAGCACTGGCCGCACAGGCGCAAATTCATGTAATCGAGCACGTTCAGGAACGCCGCGGTGCGCTCATAGCGCTGCGGTTCATGGTCGCGGATATACGCGATATGGCCCGCGCAATCCTTGCCTGACAACGCGGGCGCGCCACCGGTCAGGCGCAGCCAGCGCCACAGCTTGAGCGGACTGTAACCTTCGATGTTGAACAGCCGGCTGCGGGCGCGCCTGGCGATCGGCGCCGCGCCGCGCATGTCCAGCCACAGCATGGCGCGCCCCAGCGCATTGCCATGCGCATCCACGCACACCGTGCCTTCGGTCTGCGTTGAACAGCAGACGGCCGTGATGCGGCGGCGCATGCCGGCATCGGCGCACAGCCGGGATGCGGCGCGCAGGAAGGCTTGCCACCAGTCGTTCGGATCCTGCTCCGCCGCCATGCCATCGATGTGCAGCGGCACCGGCTCGAATGCCCAGGCCTCGACCTTGCCATCCAGGGTCACCAGCGCGCACTTGCAACCCGAGGTGCCCAGGTCCAGCGCCAGCACCAGCGGCGCGGCGCGGCCGGACTGTGTAGAAAAAGAAGTCATATAGCGCCCAAACTGGCTCAAAAACGGCGGGAAACGGACAGCACCAGCCGGCGATTGTCGGTGGCGCGCACGCGGTCGCCGTCCTGCACCATGTACAGCTCGCGCGCGCGGGTGCGGGTGGTGACAAAGTCCGCGTTCCACTCCATACCCCATTGCTTGCGCGTGACGCTGACGCGGTAATCGTTGAAACTGGCTTCGGCAAAGTTGGCCACCTGTTGACGGCCGGCGTGCAGGGTCAGCGTCGTGGCGGGCGCCAGCGCGAATTTGTAATCGATGTCGAACAGCAGCGAACCGCGCGAATTGCGGTCACCGCGCGCATAGCACGCCAGCGCCGCCGTCGGGTCCACGGCAAATTGCAGCATCGCGCCGCACACGCCGCCGGTATCCGCGCCACGGTATGTTTTCGAGACCACATCCAGCAGCCGCGCTTCCAGGGCGCCATACCCCACCTCCACCAGCGCGAAGCCGCTGTCATAGCGGGTGCTGCGCATGGCGCCCGGCGTAAACGTGTCCATATCGAAGCTGTGCGGCGCCTCGAATTTCGCGCCCGGAAAGAACTCCGCCGCCATGCCGGCGCCGAAATGCCAGGCTTCCGGATCGCCAAAACGGTAGCCGCCGGCCAGCGTGACGCCGACGCCATCGCCACCCAGGAATTGTTTTTTACTGACGCGCACGATATCGGCCACTGCCACCAGGCCGCTTTCATGGACCAGTTGCATGCCCAGTTTGACGGATGGCCGCATCAGGGAATCGGACACGCCGCGCGTGCGCTGCTCCGACAATACTTTGACGTCGGTTTCGAACTGGTACGTGGCTGTTTCGCGTTCGCCGGCCAGCGCCTGGGGCACGGCGCCGGCAATGCCGGCAATGATAGTGAAGGCGGCAATGGCTGGCGGGGTTGGGACTCGCATGGCGGCTTCCTTTGATCTGGTTGATTGGTTATTTTTTGCAGGCGGGTGTGGCAGGCAACGCGGCGAGCGGGGTCAACTGTTCGGTCTCGCCGAGGATTTCCACGCCGATAAAGGCGCGGATTTTCAGTACGCCATTGGCGGCGCGCACCACGCCCTTGTACGTCTTTTTATCGCGCGGGTCGTACACCCAGCCATCGCGCCATGCATCCTGCTCATAGCGGTTCAGTTGCACCACCTGGATGCCACAGGTATCAGCCGGCGTACCCGCATCCTTGTCCCACACGATGCGACCGCACAGCGCTGCCGGGCGGTCGGCACAGGCGGAAAATTCGATCACCGCATCTTTTTGCGCAGTCAGCCACAAGCCTTTGGCGTCTTCGGACGCGGCGCCGGCGCTGCCGTGCCATGCGCCCGCCAGCATGGCGCCGATCCACAGCGCCGGGAAAAACCGTTGCATTTGAAACATGTCACCTCCTGGTTTTCAACATTTTAAAAGATAGTGATGATTATCGTATAGCGATGACTATCGTTTTGCAACGACTTTTGACATGGCTGTGTCATAATTGACGCACCTTCACTACCGGCCTGACCCATGACTATCCGCGGCACCCCGCACGCCCCCAGTCTTGCGACAAAAAAAATGCCCGCGCAGCAGCGGGCGACGGAAACCTATGAATTGATCCTGGAAGTGGCGGCGCAATTGCTGGCCGATGTGGGCATCGAGCGTTTGTCAACCAATATGGTGTGTGAAAAGGCGGGCCTGACGCCGCCGGCGCTGTACCGCTATTTCCCCAACAAATATGCGCTGTTATGCGAACTGGGACAGCGCCTGATGCAGCGCCAGAATGAATTGATCCCGAAATGGATTACACCGGAAGCGCTGGCCGGCTCGGTGGAAGACCTGGAACAGGCGTTGGCCGGGCTGTTGCTCGACACCTACCGGGTGACCAATGAAACCACAGGCGGGGTCTGGATCCTGCGCGCGCTGCATGCGGTGCCGACCGTGCAAAAGGTACGGCTGGAATCGCACGGCAAGGTCACGGAAGAGCAGTCGGGCGTGCTGGTGGCGGCCTTCCCGCAAGTGCCGCCCGAAGAATTGCTGCTGGTGGGACGGATCGCGGTCGACATGATTTATGCCGGCGTCGAGTTACTGTTCGACGCGCCGCTGGAGCCGCAAGCGGTGGCGCAGGTGGTGGCGGCCATGGTGGCCAGCCAGTTGGCCAAGCTGCGTGGAGGCGTGGCGCCTGCCAGCCATCCATAAGGCGGCTGGTTAAAAGCGCTCCCGCAGCGGTACCGGATGTCATGCCGGCGGCCGGTCAGACGCGCCCTTGGACCGGACTGCAGCTCAATTGGACTGGCCCGGCACACGGCTAAATATGGAAAGTTTGCACCAGGCCCGCCAGGCTGCGGGCCTGGGCGGCCATCGCATCGGCCGATACGGCCACGCCATCAACCAAATCCGTATTGTGCCGCGTCACCGACTCCAACTGTTGAATCGTGCGCGCGACCTGGGCTATCCCCTCGGATTGCGCGGCGCTGGCCGTAACGATCTCATCCACAACGGCGCCAACCCCATCCGCCGAGGCGCGGATCGCGGCCATCGACTTGCCAGCCTCGGCCACCAGCACACTGCTGGCGGCTATGCTGGTGCCCGCGGCGCCGATCTTGCGCTTGGTCTCCCTTGCGGCATCGGCGGAACGCTGCGCCAGTTCACGCACGGCAGCCGCGACCACCGCCAGGCCCCGGCCTTGCTCCCCCGCGCGCGCCGCCTCGACGGCTGCGTTCAGCGCCAGCAGATTGGTCTGGAAAGCGATATCGTCAATGATCCCCACCGTCGAGGCGATGTCTTTCGTGCTATTGCCAATCGCCAGCATGGTGCTCACCACCTGGTCCACCACATTGCTGCCTGTATTGGCACTGGCCCGGGCTTGTTGCGCCAGGGCCAGGGCGGCGCCGGCACTGGCCTCGTTGGTGCGGACCATGCGCGCCAGGCTGGACACCGTAGCCGCCGTCCGTTCCAACGCCCGCCCCTGGCGTTCGGTACGCGCCCGCAAATCCGTGTTGCCGGCCGCCAGCTGGCTGGCCCCCTGCTCCACCACCTGCGCCGACGCGGCAATCTGGCGGATCGCGGACTGTACATTGGCGCGACAAGCGGTGATGGCGCGCTCCAGCAGCACCAGCCGGTAGCCGCCATGCCGCGCTTCCGGGGGGACCCGCAGGTCACCCACGCCAAACCGGCCCAGGTCGCCCAGCGCCCGGTCCAGCGGAGGGATGACGGAGCGGTACAGGGTCAAGCCCAGCACCGCGCAAGCCAGCATCCCCACCAGGTGGATGGCGGGCAGCAATTGTGGGGGAGCCACCAGCGGCAGCGCATGCAGCGCCGCCATCAGCAGAAAGGTCAATCTGAGCTTGGGCTTGAGTGGCAACCGCTGCCAGAAATGCAGCGGCCCGGACAGCTTTCCGCGGCCAGGTACGCCGCGCGCATCGCTCTGCTGGTTGATCATGGCGCCACCCGCTAGGCCGTCGCATTGGCAGCCAGCTCCGCGGGCTGCCGATCCCCGCATCGGTACAGCCGGTACAGGCACAAGGCGCAGATCATGGTCATGCCGCAAAATACCCACATGCCAAGGGCATATCCGCCCGCATACGCCCTGCTGAGGGGCAGGAAGGCCGCGCCACAGCCGGCGCCAAACTGGAACAGCGCGAAGATCAAACCATAGAGCCGGCCGAAGGACTTCATGCCGAAGAACGACTTCAGCAAATAGCTGAGTACATCGAACTCGGCCCCGAATACGAGGCCAAACAAGGCCGCCGCAATGAACACCAACGCATTGTTCACACCCAGCGCGTACAGGGCACAGGCGAGCGAGGCGCCCAGCACGAAGCCCATCATGACCAGCGCGGGCGCGAACCTGTCGATCAGGAAGCCGGTGATGACGCGGCCGATCAGCACGAACATGCCGTAGACGGACTGCACCAGCACCGCACGCGCCATTGGCACCCCGGCGTCGGCCAGCAGCGGCACCTGGTGTACCACCAGCGCTGTGTTGATAAAGCCCAGGATCAGGAAGGAAATGACAAGCAAGCGAAAGCGCTGGCTGCGCACCGCGTCGCCAAAAGCGGCGCCACTCTGGCCGGCGGTCCGGACCTGCGCGCCGGGCTGGCGCTCCCGCTCCCGGACGAACAGCCAGGCGGCAGGCAGGCTCACCGCCAGCGTCATGGCGCCCAGGCTGGCAAATGCGATACGCCAGCCATATGTATTGATCAGGAAACCGATCAAGAGGGGCAGCAGTACCCCGCCGATGCCGATGCCGGCGTTGGCGATGCCCAGCGCCAGCCCGAGACGGCCACTGAACCAGGTGCTTACGGTTTGCAGATAAGACAAGGGGAACAGGCCTATGCCCAGGATGGGCAGGATGATCCATGCCGCGTAATAAACCGCGTGCACCGGCGGCAGGAAGTACAGCATGGCCAGGCCCAGCGCAAACAGGGGTATGCACGGCAAGATGATCTTGCGCGGCCCGTAGCGGTCGGTCAGGTAGCCATGCAGGGGCGAGATCAGCATGATGGTGTAGGAAATGAACGTGCTGGCCAGCGCGATTTCTGTCCTGCTCCAGCCAAACTCCTGCTCCAGGGGGCGGATGAACAGCCCGAAGCTCAGCACGGCAATCGTGCTTGGCCCGAACACGAGCGCCACCATGGACGCCACGGCCACTATCCAGCCGGGATATCCCGGCCGGTTCTCCGGGACCGGCGCTATCCCGCCTGCCATTAACTTTTCCATCGAGTGTCTCCTGTCTTATTGTAACGATGCAGCGATGTGACGCTTAAATCGGCTTGGCCAGTTCCGCCAACGACGTTTCCAGCAACGCGGTGTGCACCGCCACCGGCGCGCAGGCGACTTCCAGGCGCCCCAGTTCCAGCGAATTCTCGACCACCATCCTGCAGCGCTCGAAGCGGCGCCGCATGAAGCAGGCCAGCGCCCCGGCCACGTCGGGCGTATTGCTGCACTCCTGCTGCAGCACCAGCGCGTCCTCGACCGCCAGGCCGGCGCCGGAGGCCAGCTGCGGCGTGGTGGCGTGCGCCGCATCGCCAATCAGGACAGCGCGGCCGTGGTACCACGGCTGTGGCACCAGGATGCCTTCCAGCGGGCGATAAACGATGCGCGACTGCGGCGACAGCCCCGCGCGGATCTCGGCCAGGACACCGCCATACCCCTCCATGAGTTGCCCGAGGCGCAGGTGCAATTCACTGTCGTCGAAGCGCAGCTTCTGCTCACTCGGGTGGAGCAGGAACATGTACATCTCGTCCCTGGAAACGGGATTGAGGCCGATCTTGACCGGACCGCCAAGGTAGAAGTGGCGCCGGTCGATCGCTGCGGGACGCGCCATCATCAGGCGCCAGCACGCCTGGCCGGTATAGCGGGGCTTGGGCGCCATTGGAAAGATCAAGTCGCGCACACGCGAGAACAGCCCATCGGCGCCCACCACCAGCGCGTAGCTGCCGGTACGGCCATCGGAGAAGCGGACATTGGCCTGGGAATCGGTCTGCTCCAGCGCGTCCACCGTCACGCCCAGCGCGACCTTCACGCCCAGGGCCAGCGTGCGCTCCGACAGGATGCGATGCAGCGTGGGACGCAGGATGCCGCCAGCGCCCGGCACCGCGCCGCCGTCCAGGCGCGGCGTCATCACCTGATGGCGGACTTCACCGTCCACGTCGCAGACATTGAGCCCTTCCGCCGTGTATCCGGCTTCGACCACCTGGTCCAGGATGCCAAGCGCCTTGAAGGCGCGCAGCGTCGGCCCGGTGATGGTGATGCCGGCGCCGTACACGCGCCATTGCGGATCCAGGTCGACCAGTTCCACTTCCGCCCCCGCGGAACGGAAGGCGATGGCGGCGGACATGCCGGCGATGCCACCGCCGACGACCAGTATGGGTTGTTTATTGAACATGTTTATTTCACTGTAAAGGACCGCGGCACCGCGCCGCCGAATGCTGCAACCTTACCGAAACACCGGCAACGTCCTTGCTTCGCTCTGCGTCCGGATTTGATCGGATGCGGCGTCGGCCTTTTCCTTGCGGACTATTGCCGGACTGCTGCATAATCGGCCAACGACGCATTAGAAATGGCGGACGGGTCATCCCCGGAACCAGCCATCACACGGGATACACCGGGGGGAGACATGATCGAAACTGAAACCTTTAGCACCGACGGTGCGCCGCACGAACGGCGCGCCCGCATGTTCCAGGAAAAAATGGATGCATTGTTTTCCATGGACCTGGCGGTGCAGACCACCAACCAGCAGCCGCTCCGTACCAGCATGTCGGCGTACAGCAGCAACCGCCTGCACTTCGCTGCCCTCCGCTTCTCTCCGCACTCGACCTCCTACGTGCGCAAACCCCCACAGCAGGCGTCGCGCCTGCTCGTCACCTTGCAGAAGGAAGGAATAGCGACGGTGGCGCAGGAGGGGCGCGAGAGCCGCGTCACCGCCGGCGACATTTTTGTGCTCGACCCGACCCGCCCCTTCCACATCGAGACCGGCGACATCCGCACCCACTCGGTCTACCTTCCGCGCGACCGCATGCGCCAGTTGGTGCCGAACATCGACGACTTGACCGCCATGACCATTCCCGGCTACGGCGGGCCGGGCGCCATGTTCCGCGCCGTCATGGACGAACTGTTCGACATGGTGCCGCAGCTGACCGACGACACGGCCGACCGCATCGCGGACCTGATTCCCAGCGTGCTGGCGACAGCGCTGACGGCGCTGGACCGTTCCGACACGATGATGCAGTCCCGGCTCAGGCAATTCCACCGCGAGCGGGTTTCGCAGTACATCCAGGACCATTTGAGCGACCCGGCGCTGGACGTGAACATGATCGCGACCGCCACCAACCTCTCTGCGCGCTATCTGTACCAGTTGTTTGACGACGAGACGGTGACCTTGATGAAAAGCGTCTGGAACCGCCGCCTGGAGAACTGCCGCCGCGAGCTGGGTTCGGCCGCACTGCGCAGCCGGACCATCGGTGAAATCGCCTACAGCTGGGGCTTCAGCGACGTCGCCCATTTCAGCCGCGCATTCCGCGAACGCTACCAGGTGTCGCCACGCGAGTTCCGCAAGCAGTCGCAGGCGCCAGACGCCTGACGCTGTTTTGACCAGGACTGGCCGGTTTATTGACTGGAATGGCATTGCCGCGTTTTTTGGTTGACCGGCGCGCGGCCGATACGCATGCTCGGCAAAGCAATCCTGCGTATTCCGATCCGCCACGCGCAAGCGCGGCGTCCCAGACCATGACGATACTGACCAACCCCGTAGTTCCCGGCGCCGGCGTGGCGCCGGTGGCCATTTGCGTCGCTCCCAACGGCGCACGCAAGACCCGCAGCGATCATCCTGCCCTGCCGATGAGCAGTGAAGACATGGTGCGAACAGCGCTAGCCTGCGCGGAGGCCGGCGCCACCGCCTTGCATTTGCATGTGCGCGACGACAAAGGCGGACATAGCCTGGACGTACAGCGCTACCGGGAAGTCTTGCGCGCACTCGATGCCGCGCTCGGCCAACGCCTGCTGGTCCAGGTCACCACCGAAGCGGTTGGCATCTACCAGCCTGAGCAGCAGCGCGCGTTGCTGCGCGAACTGCACCCACAGGCCGCTTCCGTAGCGCTGCGTGAACTGATCCCTGACAAGTCGCATGAACAGGCCAGCGGCGACCTGTTCCACTGGGCCATGCGGCAAGGTGTAGCCCTGCAATACATCCTCTATAGCGCGGAGGACGCCGCCAGGTTCAGGCAACTGGTACGCAGCGGCGTGGTGCCGCACGCGCGCCCGCATGCCCTGTTTGTGCTGGGGCGCTACACGGCAGGCCAGCAATCCGAGGCGACCGGCTTGCTGCCGTTCCTGCACGAATGGCCAAGCGACTGGCCATGGTCGGCCTGCGCGTTTGGCGTCGCGGAAGCGCGCTGCATGGCCGCCGCCATCGCGCTTGGCGGCCATGTTCGGATAGGCTTCGAAAACAATGTCCATCTGCCCGATGGCAGCGTGGCCGACGGCAACGCCGATCTGGTGCGTAACGTTGCCGCCATTGCGATGGGCACCGGCAGGCCGCTGGCGTCCGCCGCTGAAACCCGCGCCCTCTACGGCGCCTGAACCCCGCCCGGGTCTTCGACCGCGAAGCGGTACGCCGTCACCATGTCCGGCGGCGCACCATCCGCAAACACTGCCCGCAAGCTGTTCTGGCGAGGAACCACCAGCTTGCCGAGGTGCCCGGAAAGCGCCAGCGCGGTGCTGACGAAACTGAAGCGCGCCGTCGCGTGCCGCCGGGCCTTCAATAGGACGTAGATCACGCCGTCAGCCCGGCTATAGGCGAACACATGGCCCGCACCTTCCCCCACTTCGAACCGGGCGCTCGCCGCCAGGCCCAAAGCGGCTTGCAGGGCATGCCGATAGCGCTGCAATTCGCCCTCCTCGCGCGGCCCGGCGCTGCCATCAACATGCATGCTCATCTTTCCTCCGCCATCAGTTCTCCGAGCCAATGTAGTTGGCGCCACCGTGCTGGTCAACCGCCATCACGCAAACAGCCGGGCGAGACAAAACACTACGCACACAGGGTCAACAACCAGCTCAGGGGCGGGCATGTTCCCTGCACACCCCCGCCTACAATTTTCCTCATTGCTGCGTCGGCATCCGCCGCGCGCTGAAATCGAAGGAGAAACCTTGAACACTGCAGCGAACACGGGCGCCGTCAGCGGCCGGCCGAAAACCCTGGAAGAAACCAAAGCCTGGATGCGCGCCAAGCTGGCGGCGCGCGCCCACCCCATGAATGCGGTGGCCCCCGAAGATGCACTGCCCCTGATCGACAGCCTTGCCGGACTGGACGGCGCAAGCTGGGCCGCCGTGTGGGGCGGCGCCGGCGACGCCGCCCTGGCGCAGGCCGAAGCGGCTGAACGCACCAGCGGCGCCGTGGCGGCATCAGCGCTGTACATGCGCGCCAGCGGCTTGTATTTCATGGGCCGGTTCCCCTGCCCTAACCATCCTGACAAGCTGCGTTGCGCGGAAATGGAGCGCAAGACCTACCTGCTCGCCGCCCGCGCGTGGGAAACGCCAGTGCGTCAAGTGCGCATCCCCTTCACCGGCCGCGAGGGCGAAGGTAATGAGGTGGTGGTCCTGTACCGCCGTCCCAAGTATGTGCCACGTCCGCCAGTGGTGGTGATGTGGGGCGGCGTCGACGCCTGGAAGGAACAGATGACCGGCGCCAGCGACGCCTTCCTGGCCCGCGGCATCGCCACCATCGCCATGGATAACGCCGGCACCGGGGAGTCGCCGGTGCGGGGCGTACAGGATGCGGAGCGCCAGTTCCTGGCCGTGTTCGCCTGGGCCGCGGCCCAGGACGACTTGCAGGCGAAGCGGGTCGGTTGCCTCGGTCGGTCGTTCGGCGGCTACTGGGCCACCAAGCTGGCCCACACCAACCCGGAATTGATCGCCGGCGCGGTCAACTGGGGCGGCGGTGCGCACCACATGTTCCAGCCAGGCTGGGTGGAAGCCTCGCGCTATCCCGACAGCTACCTGATGGAACTGGTCGAAACCCGCTGCCGCATGCTGGGCGCGGCCAACGACGAGCAATACATCGAAGGGTTCCGCCGCCTGTCGCTGCTCGACCAGGGTTTGCTGGACAAGCCGAGCGCCCCGCTGCTGCTGGTGAACGGCAAGGAGGACCGCCAGTGTCCGATCGACGACGTGCACCTGCTGACCGAACATGGAACACCCAAGCACGTCCGCCTGTTCCCGGGTGGGCACATGGGCCATACCCCCCAGACTTTGCCGACCATCGTCAACTGGCTGGCGGCACGCGTGCAAGAAGGAGTGCAGCCATGACCGCCCGCAACTGGCGCCAGGACATGCCCACCCCGCAAGCCTATTGGATGAACAAGGTGCTCTACGATATCCACCACAAGCCGGCCGAACTGGAGCGCTACCGGCGCGACCCGGCCGCGTACGTCGCCGCGCTGCCTCTGGAACCTGCACTGCAGGCCGCCATCAGCAACGACGACATCGGCGCCATGTACCTGAACGGCGTCAGTCCCTACCTGCTGCGCGCCCATTGCCTGGGCATGCGCATTCCGGAGGAAGTGTTCCTGTCGTCCCTGCGCGCGCTGGCGGAGGTGGCCCATGGCTAAGCTTGTCAGTGTGCACGCCGTCAGCCACGTCCCGTCCATGGTCAACTTCCCTGGCGCGATCGGCGAGGAAGACCGCCTGGAAATCTACGCCGCCTTCAAGCAGGTCGGCTCGGAGATCCTGGCCGCCAGGCCGGACGTGGTGATCGTGGTATCGGACGACCACCTGCACAACTTCTTCCTCGACAACCTGCCGGCCTTCTGCATCGGCGCCGCCGACCGCTATCCGACACCGGTCGAACACTGGCTCAAGGTGGAGAAATCGGTGCTGACGGGCGACGCGTCGCTGGGCGCCCACCTGCTGGGCGAAGCGCTGCAGCATGATTTCGACCCGGCGCTGTCGATGAACCTGACCCTGGACCACGGCACCATCGTACCGCTGGTACTGGCGGGCATGGAAGCGGTGCCGGTGGTGCCGCTGCTGGTCAACTGCGTGCAACCACCGCTGCCCACCATGCGCCGCTGCCTTCAACTCGGCAAGGCGATCGGCGCGGCGGTGCGCAGCTACCAGGGCGCGCAGCGGGTGGCGCTGCTGGCAACGGGAGGCATCAGCCATGACGTGGCGACCCCGCGCATGGGCATGGTCAATGAAAGCTTCGATCGCACCTTCCTGCAACACCTTGCCGGCGGCAACGAGGCCGCGCTGACGGACTATGCCGCCAACCATGTCAACGAGGCGGGCAATGGCGCCGAAGAAATCCGCAATTGGCTGGTGGCCCACGGCGCCGCGGGCGGCGCCCCGGCCGAAACCATCCTCTACAAGCCGATGCCGGCCTGGTTCACCGGTATCGGCCTGGTGCGCTGGCGCGTCGATGGCGAGGAGGCGGCATGAGCCGGCTGCATAGCCAGTTGCTGGGGCCTGACGGTGCGCCTGTCGTGGTGCTGCTGCATTCGCTGGCGACCTCCTCCGAGCTGTGGTCGCCACAGCTGGCGGTATGGCGCCGCAGCCTGCGCCTGCTGCTGATCGACCTGCCGGGCCATGGCGCCAGCGCTGCGCTGCCAGGAGGTGGCAGCATGGCCGGCTACGCCGCGGCGGTGGCGGCCGAACTGGACCGCCACGGCGTCGAGCAGGCGGCCTTGCTTGGCCTGTCGCTGGGTTCCATGGTGGCGCAAGCCTTTGCGCTGGCCTATCCGGCGCGCTGCCGCGCACTGGTGCTGGCGCACGGCGCCGCCGCCACCAACGCTGCCTTGCGCGATGTCTGGCAAGAGCGCATTGCCGCCTTCCGCGAGGGCGGCTACGCGAGCGTGGCGCCAGCCACGATCGCGCGCTGGTTCACACCCCGCTTCGTGCGCAACGCCCCGCTGACCATGGCGTGGATCCAGGACCTGATTACCGCCACCAGTGCGCAGGGCTACGTCGATGCGATCCAGGCCATCCAGGCGCTCGATCACAGCGACCGGCTGGCGGCGATCAGTTGCCCGACGCTGGTCATCGCAGGCGAACACGACGCGGCCCTGCCGCCAGCGGCGGGACAAGCCATCGCCACTGCCATCCCGCACGCCCGCTTCGCATTGTTGGAAGGGGCGGCACACCTGGGCAATGTCGAACAGCCGACCGCCTTCACCGAGTTGGCCGGGGCTTTCCTGCACAGTGTCCTGCTGCCAGGCGTCCATGCGCCGCCTGGCGCGCAGGCCTGAGACCGTAACGCTTGCCGCCTCGTGCGGCAATTTTTTTGGCGCTGTCTGCAAACTTCGTGGAACTCTGCTTTTCGTTCCCGGTCCAAGCAATATCATCCCGGGGCTGGAGACAGATCATGGAAACGCAGGCATTCGCATCGCTGTTGGCGCAACTGGCGTTACTGACTTCACGGCAATACGCCCAGCTGCAGGTCCGGCTGGGGCAGGCCGACGCCAGGCAGCAGGTGGGCAGGCTGCTGGACCAGGCGGCGCAGGAAAAACTGTGCTGTCCGCGCTGCGCCGGCACCCGCTGGTACCGGCACGGCCGCGAAAGCGGCCTGCAGCGCTACCGCTGCCGCACGTGCGGCAAAACCTTCAATACGCTGACCGGCACGCCGCTGGCCCGGCTCCACTATAAGGAGCGCTGGCTGGCCTACCTCGACGGCATGCTGGCGTCGCATTCGCTGCGCCATGCCGCCAGCCACCTCGGCGTGCACCGCAATACCACGTTCCGCTGGCGCCACCGCTTCCTGGCGCTGCCCCGCACCGACCGCGCACCGCTGCTGCATGGCATTGCCGAGGCCGACGAAATGTTCTTGCTGGAATCGCAGAAGGGAGCACGCCACCTGGACCGCCCCCCGCGACGCCGGGGTGGGCATGCACACCGGCGCGGCATTTCGCACGAGCAGGTGTGCATTCTGGTAGCGCGCGACCGCAATGGCCGCACGCTCGACTTCGTCACAGGACGCGGCGCGCTCACCAGCACCGCCCTGCACCAGTGCCTGCGGCCGGCGCTCGATCCCGACGTCCTGCTGGTGACCGACGCCAACGCGGCTTACCGCGCCTTTGCCCGCGAGAGCGGGATCACCCATGAAGCGGTCAGCCTGCGCGCCGGTGTGCGCACGCGCGGCGCGCTGCATGTGCAAAACGTCAACGCCTACCACAGCCGTTTCCGGGCCTGGATGCACCGTTTCCACGGCGTCGCCACGCGCTACCTGCCGAACTACCTGGGCTGGCGCTGCATCCTTGATGCACATCGCATCGATAGCGCGGAATCTCTGCTTAAAGCGGCAATTGGACACTTTCCACGGTTTGCGGTGACATAGCCATTTTTTTTGGCTAAGCCAGCACGCAGCGCCATTTTTTCCGCGCCGCGCAACAGCGCCGAGTTCAGTCAAGTCCGTCCGCACAGGCAGACAAAAGGCCGCTGCGCCGTCCTGTAATGTTTTCCCATCCCGGTCCGGGACCACTAATAAACCAAGGAGACAGCATGCATCAACTTCCGTTCCCCGTTACCCGCACGGCCCACACGCGCGGCACACGCCTGCCCGCGCTGCCTGCGCTGGCCGCCCTGCTGGTGCCGCTCGTGGCTGCGCCGCCAGCGCTGGCGGCGGAATTCGATACGGGCAACCCCGAGCTGCGGGTACGCTGGGATAACACCCTCAAGTACAGCGCGGCGGCGCGCCTGTCGCGCCCATCGGCAGTATTGGTCGGCGGCGCCAACGCCAACCTCGACGATGGTGACCGCAACTTCGGCAAGGGCTTGATTTCCAACCGCGTCGACCTGCTGTCGGAACTCGATATCACCTTCCACAACCTGGGCGGCCGCGTCAGCGCCGCGGCCTGGTATGACGATGTTTACCATCGCGCCACCGACAACGGCAACGCCGCCACCTACAATCCAATGTCGGTGCCGGCCGGCCGCTTCACGCAAGCCACCCGCGAGCTGCATGGCCGCAAGGCGGAGTTGCTGGACGCCTTTGTTTTCGGTAAAGGAGAACTGGGCGATATGAGCGCCTCGTTCCGCGCCGGCCGGCATGCGCTGCTGTGGGGCGAAAGCCTGTTCTTCGGCGACAACGGTATCGCCGGCGCGCAGGCGCCGGTCGACCTCATCAAGCTGCTGTCGGTCCCCAACTCGCAATTCAAGGAACTGATCCGCCCGACCAGCCAGGTCTCCGGCCAGCTGCAGTTGACACCGAACCTGAGCGCCGGCGCCTACTATCAGTTCGACTGGGAGGAAAACCGCATTCCCGCCGCCGGCAGCTACTTCTCGCGTACCGACGTGTTCGACCGCGGCGGCGAGCGCCTGCTGGCCGGCTTCGCCCCCGGCGTGGGCGCGCTGACGTTCGTGCGCGCACACGACCTGCACGCCAGGTCGTCCGGCCAGGGCGGCTTGCAGTTGCGCTGGCGCCCGGCCGGCAGCGACTATGACCTGGGGTTGTATGCCGTGCGCTTCCATTCCCGCAACTTCGTGGTCGAAGTGTCGCCTGACGGCGGCTTCCCTGCGCTGGGCAGCTACCGCCTGATTTATCCCGAAGGCATCCGCGCTTTCGGCGCCAGCGCTTCCAAGTCCATCGATGACACCAACCTGGCTGCGGAAATCTCGGTCCGCCGCAACACCCCGCTGGTGGCGGCGGGCGGCTCGGTCATGGTCCATCCCGGCGAGCGCTCGGACAACGACGACCATCCGCTCTACCCGGTCGGCAATTCCCTGCACGCGCAGGTCTCGGCCATCCATACCCTGAGCCGCAGCGCCGTGTGGGATGGCGGCCTCCTGATGTTCGAGGGGGCCTGGAACCGGCGCACCAGTATCACGCGCAATGCCGCCGCACTCGATCCGAACAGCACCCGCGACGCGCTCGGCATGCGCGCCATTTTCTCGCCGATGTGGTTCCAGGCGGCGTCCGGCCTGGACCTGTCGCTTCCGGTGGGCCTCGGCTACAACCCGTACGGCCGCTCGTCGGTTACCACGCTGTTCAATGGCGGCGCCACCAAGGGCGGTGACCTCAGCATTGGTGTCAGCGGCGACTACCTGCAGACCTGGAAGGGCAGCGTCACCTATGTCCGCTTCTTTGGCAGGGCCGGCACCGTGCTCACCGCCACCAACGCATTTTCGTTCCAGCAGTCGCTGAAAGACCGCGACTTCGTTTCCTTCTCCCTGTCGCGCACCTTCTGATCCCGATGAAAGCCAAGCATATGAAACCAACTCTCTCCGTACTCGCCGCCGCGCTGGCCATTGCCGCAAGCTGCGTCCCTGGCGCCATGGCCGCCGTATCGGCCGACGAGGCCGCCCAACTGAAAACCAGGCTCACGCCACTGGGCGGGGAGCGCGCCGGCAACAAGGATGGCAGCATTCCCGAATGGGAAGGCGGCTTCAAGGGCGGCAACGCCAGGCAGGGCGGCCGCCGGACCGATCCCTTCGCCAATGAAAAACCGCTGTATGTCGTGACCGCGCAAAACCTGGCCCAGTATGCCACCAGGCTGAGCGAGGGCCAGCAAGCCATGTTCAAGAAGTACCCGGGCTACCGGATGGAAGTGTATCCCACCCACCGCACCGCCCAGGCCCCGCAATGGGTCTATGACAATACGCTGGCCAACGCCACCCGCGCCAAGACTGTCAACAACGGCTTCGCCGTCGAAGGCGCATACGGCGGCGTGCCCTTCCCGATTCCAAAGACCGGCCAGGAGGCCATGTGGAACCACAATCTGCGCTGGCAGGGCGAGGCCTACCGGTCGCGCATCAACACCTGGATCACGACGGCCGATGGCAAGAAAGTGCAGGTATCCGACTCCGTGGTCGACATCCAGATGCCCTACTACTACAAGGAAGGCTCGCTGGACAGCTACAAGAAGGAACCGTACCTGCTGCGGCTGGTGACCAATGGCCCGGCCCAGAAAGCTGGCGAAGCGCTGCTGATCCGCGATCCGATGGACCCGGTGGCGATCGGCCGCCAAAGCTGGCAATACCTCACCGGCCAGCGGCGCGTGCGCAAGCTGCCCAATGCCGCCTACGACACACCGTCGTTCGTGACCTCGGGCGTGTCCAACTTCGATGAGATCTATGTTTTCTCCGGCGCCATGGACCGCTACGACTGGAAGCTGGTGGGCAAACGCGAAATGCTGATTCCGTACAACGCCAACAAGATCTTCGCCCCGGCCAAGGATAGCGACGCGATGGCGGAACGCCACCTCAACCCGGAACATGTGCGCTGGGAACTGCACCGCGTCTGGGAAGTCGAAGCCACGCTGGCTGCGGGCAAGCGCCACGTGATCCCCAAGCGCCGCTTCTACCTGGACGAGGATACCTGGCTGGCGGTACTGGCCGACGGCTGGGATGCCAAGGGCCAGTTGTGGAAAACCTTCTGGTACCTGCCGATCGTGGCGCCGGACGTCCCGGCCGTCATGGCCGGCCCGTTCGGCCACTACAACCTGCAGTCCGGCGACTGGATCGCCAACAACATGATGAACGAGAAGCCGGAACAGATCAGCGTGGGCAAGCGCCAGCCGGAGAGCTACTTCACGCCGGACGCGCTGGCGGGCGAAGGCGTGCGCTGACCATGATCCCAACGACTTTACTCAAGCCGGTCGGCGCCGTGGCGCTGGTGCTGGCATGCCAGTTCCCGGCGCACGCGGCGCCGGTCCAGCCGCATGCCGGCACCCTGCACCGTCCTGCCCTTGCCATCCGCGCACCAGGCGGCGCGGCGCTGCTGGGCATCGCCCGGGCGGGCGCACGGCTGGTGGCGGTGGGCGAGCGCGGCATCATCGCCCTGTCGGATGACCAGGGCAAGACCTGGCGCCAGGCGCCCTCTCCCGTCAGCGTTTCCCTCACCGGCGTACGCTTCGTCGACGCCACCCATGGCTGGGCGGTGGGCCACCGTGGTGTCGTCCTGCATAGCGCCGACGGCGGCGCGCACTGGACACGCCAGCTCGACGGCGACACGGTCGCGGCGCACATGCTGGCCTATGCAAAGGAAATGGAGCAGTCGGCGGACGACACCCGCCGCCGCAGCGCCGCAGCAGCCCGCCAGATGGCCGCCGACGGTGCGGACAAGCCCCTGTTCGACGTCTATTTCCGTGACCGCGAACATGGCATCGTGGTTGGCGCCTATGGCCTGGCGCTGGCCACCAGCGACGGTGGACGCACGTGGCAACCGATCCTGGGCCGGCTGGACAATCCGCGCGGCTTGCACCTGTACGCGGTCGCCGGGACCGACGGCAGCATCTACATCGCCGGCGAGCAGGGTACATTGCTGCGCTCCGGCGACCACGGCGCCAGCTTCGAGGCCCTGCGCACGCCCTACAAGGGCAGCTACTTCGCACTGGCCGCACTGCCTTCCGGCGTTGTCGTTGCCGCCGGCTTGAAAGGCAATGCGTACCGCAGCGCGGACATGGGCGCGCAATGGAGCAAGCTCGACATCACAGGCGCGGCCTCGTTCACTGCCTTCACCCACGGCGAAGGCGGCAAGCTGCTCTTGGCCGACCAGGGCGGCGCCGTATTCAGCAGCACCGACCAGGGCGTCAGCTTCGCGCCCGAAGCGGCCGTCCGCGCACCGCTGTCAGCGTTGGCCGCCGGCCGTGACGGCGTGCTGACCGGCGTCGGGCTGGCTGGCGCCGTCGCGATATCCGCACCTCATCAACAGAAATAATGGAGTATCACCATGCATGCTGACAGCTCTCTCGCTCAGCAACCGGTCGTGCGCGACCTGGCCAGCTTCGATCCACGCTCCGGCAACGCGGTGGAACGGCTGTTATTCAACAACCGTCTTGCGGTGCTCATTCTGTGCATGGCCGCCACCCTGCTGCTGGGCTGGCAGGCCACCCGCATCGAATTGAACGCCAGCTTCGAGAACATGATTCCGAAGCAACACCCCTACATCGTCAATTTTCTGCAAAACAAATCGGAACTGACCGGCTCCGGCAACGTCGTGCGGGTAGCGGTGGAGCAGCGCAGCGGGACCATCATCGATGCAGGCTACCTGGCCACCTTGCAAAAGATCAGCGATGAGCTGTACCTGCTGCCCGGGGTGGACCGTCCACGCATGAAATCGCTGTGGACGGCATCGACCCGCTGGATCTCGGTGACCGAGGAAGGGCTCGAGGGCGGCGCCGTGATTCCGCCGGACTACGATGGTGGCCGGGCCAGCCTGGACAGCGTGCAAGCCAACATCGCGCGCTCCGGCGAGCTGGGGCAGCTGGTGTCCCCCAACTGGCGCTCCAGCGTGGTGACCGTGCCGCTGCTGACGGCCGACGCCGACGGCAAGCCCATCAACTATGCGGCGCTGTCCGCACAGATCGAACAGATCCGCAGCAAATACCAGTCCGCCCAGATCGTCATCCACGTGACCGGCTTTGCCAAGGTGGTGGGCGACTTGATCGAAGGCGTGCGCCAGATCCTGCTCTTCTTCGCCGCCGCCATCGTCATCGCGGCAGCCATGCTGTACTGGTTCACCCGGTGCGTACGCAGTACCGCCCTGGTGCTGGTCTGCTCGCTGGTGGCCGTCATCTGGCAGCTCGGCTTGTTACCGGCCCTGGGCTACGCACTCGATCCCTACTCCGTGCTGGTGCCATTCCTGGTGTTCGCCATCGGCATGAGCCATGGCGCGCAAAAGATGAATGGCATCATGCAGGATATCGCGCGCGGCACGCACAAGCTGGTGGCGGCGCGCTATACCTTCCGCCGCCTGTTCCTGGCTGGCGTGACGGCGCTGCTGTGCGATGCGGTCGGCTTCGCCGTGCTGATGATGATCCGCATCCAGGTGATCCAGGACCTGGCCATCGTCGCCAGCATCGGCGTGGCCGTGCTGATCTTCACCAACCTGATGCTGCTGCCGATTTTGCTGAGCTACACCGGGGTCAGCGCCAGGGCTGCCGCGCGTACCCTGGAAGCGGAGCAGCAGGAGCAACAGGCCGCCGGCGGCGGCAAGCATCCCGCCTGGGAATTCCTTGACCTGTTCACGCGGCGCAAATGGGCGGCGCTGACGATCATCGCCTGCGCCCTGGTCAGCCTGGCGGGCTACGCCGCCAGCCTGCACCTGAAGATTGGTGACCTGGACGCCGGCGCGCCGGAGTTGCGCGCCGATTCGCGCTACAACCGCGACGCCGCCTTCATGTCCGCCAACTACGGCGCCAGCAGCGACGTCTTCGTGGTGATCGTAAAAACGCCGCCAGGACGCTGTGCGGGCTACGATGCCCAGTCCCGCATGGATGCGCTGGAATGGCAATTGCGCCAGGTGCCGGGGGTGGAATCGACCAATTCCCTCTCCACGCTGACGCGCAAGGTGATGGTCCTGATGAACGAGGGCCTGGCCAAGTGGTATGAACTATTGCCGAACCAGAGCATGCTCAATTCGGTGACCAACCAGGTGCCGCCCGAACTGTTCAACGTGGACTGCAATACGCTGTCCCTGCTGGTCTACCTGGCCGACCACAAGGCCGACACCCTGTCGCGCGTGAGCGCCGAAGTGGCCGCCTTCGCCAGGGAAAACAACACGCCGGAGGCGCAGTTCCTGCTGGCGGCGGGCAGCGCCGGGATCGAAGCGGCCACCAACAGCGTGGTGGCCGAGGCCAGCCGCCAAATGCTGTTCTGGGTGTATGGCGCGGTGGTGCTGCTATGCCTGGTGACCTTCCGCTCCTGGCGCGCCGTGATCTGCGCGGTGGTGCCGCTGGTCATGACCTCCATCCTGTGCGAAGCACTGATGGTTGCGCTGGGCATCGGTGTCAAGGTCGCCACCCTGCCGGTGATCGCGCTGGGGGTCGGCATCGGTGTCGACTACGCGCTGTACGTGATGAGCATCATGCTGGCCCAGATGCGGGAAGGGAAAAGCCTGTCCGAAGCGTACTACCGTGCCTTGCTGTTTACCGGCAAGGTGGTCATGCTGACCGGATTCACGCTGGCCATCGGGGTCGCCACCTGGGCATGGTCACCCATCAAATTCCAGGCCGACATGGGCGTGCTGCTGGCGTTCATGTTCATCTGGAACATGCTGGGCGCCCTGATCCTGTTGCCCGCGCTGTCATACTTCCTGCTGCGCCCGCAGGCTGCCGGCGCGGCCAGTGCACCGGCGGTGGCCGGCACGGCGGCGGCGCCCGCCATTCCCGAAGCCCACGCATGACCCGTTGCCGGCCGCCCGCGCGGCCGGCAATACAGTCAAATTTCCACGCATGGCGAGTCAAACGCGGCGCCGCCGCCGGGTTACGATCCCATGTAGTAATGCTGCAAACACTTACACTGGAGGAAACAATGAAATTAATGCTCTGTTCTCGCCGCCATCCAGACATGGATCGTACGCAATTCTTCGATCATCTAGGCAATGTCCACGGCCCGCTAGTGAAGAGCCTGCCTGAATGCACGCGCTACATCCGCAAGTATGTGCAAAACCACACGCGCTTGCCGGCCGACGGCGTCCACGCCACCACCGCCTACCGCCATGAACAAGAGCGCGATTCCGTGATCGAGTTGTGGTTCGACGACAAGCAGAGCTTGCTGCAATCGCTGGGCGAGCCCAAGTACCAAGCCATTGTGCGGCCGGACGAAGCCCGCTTCAACGACCTGAGCCAGTTGCTGGTGCTGGCGACGCGGGAAGTACCGTACAAGCTGGCGGACGACGGCTCCGCAGTGTACAAGAGCTTCGACTACATCACACGGCGCGAAGACCTCAGCCACGAAGCGTTCGAAGCGCACTGGGCGCGGCACGCCGACCTGTTGCTGGCCCAGGACGGCTATCGGCAATACGTGCGGCAAGCGTCGCGCAACCTGGTGCTGTCCCAGGACGAAAACCCGTTCGGCGCGTCGGCGCCCTATGACGGCATCGTGGAGACCTGGTTTGCCAGTTTCGACGATGCACAACGCTGGATGGCGTGGCGCAACGACAGCCGTACGGTATTGGAGAGCGAAGCGCAATTCATCGACGCCCCACGCTCGTTCTCGATACTGGCGGAGGCGCGGCCGGTGATCGGCTGACGCCGGAACCGGCCGAACCGTCTGGCGCCTCCATGGACCACTTTCTCAGCATGGATGCGTTCGTGCGGGTCGCCGAAGTCGGCAGCTTTGCAGAAGTCGCGCGCCAGCTGAATGTCTCGAAATCCGTCGTTACCACCCGGGTGCAGCAACTGGAAGATTTCGTCGGGTCATCGCTGTTTCACCGCAGCACGCGCACGGTGCGCTTGTCGGAAGTCGGCCAAACCTATTTCGACGAATGCGCGCAGGTGGTCTCACATGCCAACCAGGTGGTGGACCTGATGCGCCAATACCGGGGATCACCGCGCGGCCAGCTGCGCGTGCATGCCATCCCCGGCCTGGTACTGGATCACATGGCGGCAAGCCTGATGCGCTTTCAGGCGCGCCATCCGTCGATCAGTTTCGACTTTGTGGTCGATGACATGGTGATCGATCCGATCCGGGAGGGCTTCGATTGCGTGCTGCAAATCTTTGCGCCCATCTCGGAAGACCTGGTGCAAAAGAAGCTGCTGCCCGTCCGGCGCATCTTTTGCGCCGCGCCGGATTACCTGGCCAACCATCCGCCGATCCTGCACCCCCTGGACTTACCCAGCCACAAGCTTGGTCTGTACTCGCGCTATCCCACCAAGGATAAATGGACCTTCGACGATGGCTATGAACAGATAGAGCTGGAATTGAAGCCGGCCGTCCGCAGCAACGCCATCCATTTCCTGAAGGAGATCGCACTGGCCTCCGGCGCGGTGGTCTGCCTGCCGACCATCGTCGCGGCGCGGCACATCCTGGAAGGCCGGCTGGTGCCGATCCTGCGCGGCTACCGCCTGCCGTCCTACTGGCTATCCGCCGTCTTCCCCAAGACCCAGCGCAACACCGTCAAGCTGCGTCTGTTCCTGGAACACCTGGCGCGGGATTTCAGCGAAAACCCCGCATGGGACGTCGCACTGATCAACCAGGGCCTGTTGCCGGCCATGCCCGACACCCCGCTATAACCACGGCCAGCGCCATTGTTCGGCAATCGCAAACAGTGCGTAAGGTCGCAGTCCACTACCCGCCGCGCGGTGCGCTCCCTAGAATCGCTGCAACAACACAAGGCCCCGCGCCGCCAACCCAAAGGAGATATCCATGCCGCAGTTCAAGACCGAATTCGGATCCCTAAAGCAGTTCACCAAGGGACATATCGAAATCATCAACGATCAACCGATGCACTACGCCTTCTCGAACGTGTTCGACGTGGCCAGCAAGTCCGCGCCCTACGAAAAGGTCGCCGTGGCCATCAACCTCGAGTACGTGATCGAAGCCATCCGCGCGGAAGGCGCCTCCGCATGGATGGGCGCGGCGCACGACGAGTTCTGCATCGTCATGGATGGCCAGGTCGAGGTCGAGTTCATCAAGCTGGAACAGCCGGACCTGGTCGGCAGCCCCGAGCAGGCAGGCACGGTGGCGTTGCACGACGAACCCGCCGGCAAACGCATGGGCAAGATCGTCCTGCAGCGCGGCCACCAGGCCCTGTTGCCGAAAGGCGCCGCCTACCGCTTCAAGGCCGAAGCGCCATCGGTCATGATCCAGCAAACCATGGCCGGCGCGTTGACTGTCCAGAAGTGGGCAGAGATCTGCTACCGCTAACCGCCATTCGCCCACCACTCAGGAGACCAACATGAACGCAGTCGCAGAAACCAAGCACATCGGCCAATCGGCCGGCTACCGCGCTTTCGAACTGGGCCAGTTCCAGTTCGCCCGCGATGAGTATTTCGCCATCATCAGCTGGCCGGGCAAGGACCAGCGACAGTCGCACCACATCGCCATCGACGCCTTCCTGCGCGCCCTGATGCGCGACGTCGCGTGGGGATTTTTCTACGGCGTGGTCAATTTCGACCACGTGTTCGGCACCCGCAACCTGTACGGCAAGGTCGAATTCTTCGCCGGCACCCTCAACGAAGCCTACCAGCAGGCAGGCGCCGACTACCTGGAAGTATTCGAGACCCCGCTCGCCATGAAGCTGTTCAAAGACATGCTGGCCGACTGGGTCAACGCAGGCTTCGATCCGTTCGCCGCACCGGTGGAAACCGGCACCACCGCCTTTGGCGAAAAACAGGGTGCGAACCTGAAGGCCATCGACCGCTTCCGCATCGCCACCAAACGCATGCCGGGCCTGGACGGCGATTCGCCGCTGCGCGCCGACGCCAACGGTTTTCCGATCAACCGCGCCTTTGCCGACGTGGACCAGTCCACCCCGCTCATCCAGGCAGAGCCTGGCTTCGAGCAGGAATTGCATGCATTCAATCTCTTTGCCTACCTGTCACGGTCGGACGTGACCTGGAATCCGTCCGTCACGTCGGTATGCAAGCACAGCCTGTTCTGCCCCACCACCGAGGAATTCACGCTGCCGATCATTCACGGCAATGACCGGGTCGAATGGTTCCTGCAATTGTCCGACGAAATCATGTGGGACATCAGCGACAAGGCCACTGGCCGTCCGCGCGCGCGCGTGATGATGCGTCCAGGCGACGTCGCCGCCATGCCAGCCGATATTGCCCACCAGGGCTTCGCCAAGAAACGCGCCATGCTACTCGTGTGGGAAAACGGCAACCCTGCCGTCCCCGGCATGTACGAGCGCCAGGAATTGCCGCCGTACCCGGTCAACTTCTAACCCGCCCGGTTTTCCTTCCCCCTGTGGCGCCAGCCACGCCCCTTGCGGCCCTCGCCCTGAGGGGGAAGTCATGTCAACACAGGAACCAATCGCCATGGACAACGTGCAAAACCTGTTATTCATCGGCGGGAAATTCGTTCCCGCACTCGATGGCGCCACCATCGCCACCCTCAATCCACACGACAGCAGCGTCATTACCCGGGTAGCCGAGGCCAAAGCGGCTGACGTCGACTTGGCGGTGGCGGCTGCGCGCCGCGCCTTTCCCGCTTGGTCGCGCCTGGCGGCAGCCGAGCGCGGCCGTCTGTTGCTGAAACTGGCCGACAGTATCGAAGCGCACGCGCTCGAGCTGGCGCAACTGGAAGCGCTCGACACCGGCCACCCGGTGCGCGACGCCCTCAACATCGATGTGCCGCGCACGGCCGCCTGCTTCCGCTATTTCGGCGGCATGGCGGATAAACTGCAGGGCACCATCGTCCCGGTGGAAGCCGGCTTCCTCAATTATGTGAAACGTGAACCGATCGGCGTGGTGGGACAGATCGTGCCGTGGAACTTCCCGCTGATGTTCTGTGCCTGGAAGATGGGACCGGCCCTGGCGGCGGGCAACACCGTGGTGCTGAAACCCGCTGAGATCACGCCCCTGTCGACCTTGCGCATCGCGGAACTGATGGCCGAGGTCGGCTTCCCGGAAGGGGTCGTCAATGTCGTCGTAGGCTACGGCAACAGCGCCGGCCAGCATTTGGCGGAACATGCCGACGTGGGCAAGATCGCCTTCACCGGTTCGACCGCGGTCGGACGGCGCATCGTGGAAGCATCGCGCGGCAACCTCAAGCGCGTGCAGTTGGAGCTGGGCGGCAAAGGCGCCAATATCATCTTCGACGATGCCGACCTCGGCGCCGCCGTCAATGGTTCGGCCTGGGCGATTTTCCATAACCAGGGCCAGGCTTGCATTGCTGGTTCCCGCCTGATCATCCACGAACGCGTTGCCGACGCATTCCTGGACCGCTTCCTGGGCCTGGCCCGCTCGATCAAGGTCGGCAATCCACTCGACCACGGCACGGAAATGGGCCCGCTGACGTCAGCGCAACACCGCGACCGCGTCCTCGCTTATGTGGATATCGCCCGCGCACAGGGAGGAGAAGTGCTGTGCGGCGGCCGCGCACCGTCCGATCCGGCCCTGGCCAACGGCTGTTACGTGGAACCGACCGTGGTGCGCGCCGCCAGCACCGACCGCGTGGCGCAGGAGGAAGTGTTTGGCCCGTTCGTGTCGGTCACCACCTTTAAGGATGACGCCGAGGCGCTGCAGATAGCCAATGCCACCGAATATGGCCTGGGCAGCGGCCTGTGGACCAGCAACCTGCGCCGGGCCCACCAGATGGCCGACGGCCTGCGGGCTGGCATGGTCTGGATCAACAGCTATAAGCGGGTCAACCCGGGCTCGCCGTTCGGCGGCGTGGGCCAATCCGGTTATGGCCGCGAAATGGGCTTCGAAGCCATGCACGACTATACCGAAGCCAAGTCGGTCTGGGTCAACGTCGACGCCAATATCCCTCCTCACTTCAAGCGCTGACCATGGAACCCTTTGTCTATCAAGGCCAGCCTTCCCGCGTGGTATTCGGCGCGGGCAACCTGGCGCAACTGGACGCGGAAATGGCGCGCCTGGGCGCGCAGCGCGTCCTGGTCCTGTGCACCCCGCCGCAACGCGCACTCGCCGAACGCGCCGCCGGTCTGCTGGGTAGACGCGCCGCCGGCATCTTTGACCAGGCCGCGATGCACGTGCCGATTGGCTGCGCCAACGCCGCCCGCGAAGCGGCCCGCGCCCTCGGCGCCGATGCCTTCGTCGCCATCGGAGGCGGCTCGACCATCGGCCTGGGTAAGGCGATTGCCCTGACGTCCTCGCTGCCCATCCTGGCCATCCCCACGACTTACGCCGGTTCGGAAATGACGCCGATTTACGGCATCACCGAGAATGGCGTCAAGACCACCGGGCGCGATGCGCGAGTCTTGCCCAGGACCGTGATCTACGATCCCGAACTGCTCGCCAGTTTGCCGGCCCGCATGGCTTGCACCAGCGGTGTCAACGCCATCGCGCACGCGGCCGAAGCGCTGTATGCCCGGGACGCCAATCCCGTCACCAGCCTGATGGCGGAAGCAAGCATCCGCGCCCTCGGCCGCAGCCTGCCGCGACTGGCGCTCGATCCCGCCAATGGCGGCGCCATCGCCGACGCTTTGTATGGCGCCTGGCTGGCCGGCATCTGCCTGGGTTCCGTCGGCATGGCCTTGCACCACAAGCTGTGCCACACCCTGGGCGGCGCCTTCAACCTGCCGCACGCGGAAATGCACACCATCCTGCTGCCGCACACCCTGGCCTACAACCGCCGCGGCGCCCCCGGCGCCATGCGGATCATCGCCGATGCGCTGGGCGCGGCCGATGCCGCACAAGGCATGCATGACCTGATCGTCACCCTCGATGTCCCGCTGGCGCTGTCCGACATCGGCATGCCCTCCGACGGGCTGGAACATGCGGCCAGCCTGGCCGTCCTCAACCCCTACGACAACCCCTGCCCGATCGACCACGACGCCGTGCTGCAACTGCTGAAAGACGCCCACACGGGATGCCGGCCCGGCATGCCCGACAACCGGGCCGGATCGGCCATGCCACGTTAATGGAGGCCACACGATGCAAATAAACCCGGAACACCGGCTGACCGCCGCCGTAATCGAACAACTTGGGCAATGCCCGGATCGGCGCCTTCAACAGATCAGCGGCGCGCTGATCCGCCACCTGCATGACTTCATCCGTGAGGTCGAATTACAGCCGGAAGAATGGCTGGGCGCGATCCGCTTCCTCACCCGCACCGGCCAGGCGTGCGACGACAAACGCCAGGAATTCGTGCTGCTGTCGGATTTGCTGGGGGCGTCGATGCTGGTCGATCAGATGGCCAATCGCAAACCGGCGGGCGCCACCGCTTCCAGCGTGCTGGGGCCGTTCTATGTGGAGGGGGCGCCGGAGCGCGCCAACGGGGCCGATCTGGCCGCACTCCCCGGCCCCAGAGTCCATGTCAGCGGCACGGTGCGCGACCTGGCCGGCGCGCCCATTGCGAGCGCCTTGCTGGACGTCTGGCAGACCGCGCCCAACGGCCTGTATCACGTCCAGGATAAGGATCAGCCAGAGCACCATTTATGCGGCAAGTTGCGCAGCCGCGCCGATGGCAGCTATGACTTCATCACGCTGGAACCGGTGAGCTACCCGATTCCGACCGATGGCCCGGCCGGCCAATATCTGCAAGCCATGGGCCGCCACCCATACCGCCCGGCGCACCTCCACTTCATCGTGACGGCACCTGGCTACCAGCCGCTGGTCACGCAACTGTTTACCGCGGGTGACCCGTATCTCGACTCCGATGCGGTATTCGGCGTCAAGCCCGAACTGGTGATTGAATACCAGCGCCAGGCCGATGGCAACATGGGAGTCGCCTTTGACTTCGTGCTCGAACCCGTCCAGGCCCGCTAACCATGTATTTCGTCATATTCGGCACCGATAAACCGCACCTGCTGCCGTTGCGGGAACAGGTGCGGCCAAGCCACCGCCTTTACCTGCGCCAGCCGGGCCATCGGGTCACGGTGCGCCTGGCTGGCCCGACCCACGCGCCGGATGGCGGCGCCATGAACGGCACGCTGTTGCTGGTTGAAGCCGCCACATTGCAGGACGTTGAAGATTTTGTCCGCGCCGACCCCTATTCCATTGCAGGCTTGTTCCAGTCGGTGGATATCCGGCCGTGGACCTGCGGCCTGGGCGCCTTTCCAGGAGCGATTCAAGATGAGTAAATGGCAAGACCTGTATCAAGCCCCTGCCGCGGGCAGCGCCGTGTGTCCGGTCGACCAGGTGCCGGACGGCGGCGGACACGAGGTGTGTTTCGGCGCCGGCAGGGAGCCGTTCCGCCTGCTGCTGCTGCGCCGCGGCGCGGATCTCTGGGCTTATCACAACAGTTGCCCGCATTTCTCATTGCCCTTGAACTTTGAACCGCAGCGTTTCATCGTGTTGGGCGGTGATCTGGTCATGTGTGCGCATCACACTGCCTTCTTCAAATTTGACGATGGCCACTGTGTCGACGGCCCATGTGCCGGTGCGCACCTGCTAGCGGTTCCCGTGCGCGTCGCCGATGGCCACGTCTATATCGGGGACTGAAGCAACGATCTCTGGGCACAGGCAACCAGCGGGAATGGGACAGCGATGGCACCACCATCGCGTGCCTACCTGATCTATCGACGGCGGCAACACCTGGGTGCGCATCAACGATGACCAGCACAACCGGTACGGTTCGAACCACGTGATCACCGGCGATCCGAAGACCTTCGGCACCGTGTATATCGGCACCAACGGCCGGGGCATCGTCTACGGCACGTCGGCGAACTGATCCCGGCCAGGCCCAGTCAGGCGAGTTCATTCGCCACGCCGGTACACTACCGGCGGCGCCGGCGACAAACTGCATCCAAATCGACTGGGCTATCGGGAACTGGCAGGTCAATTTGCCGTCAGCGCCAACACAGCACGCCTTGCGCCGCACGCATACGGATCAGCACCCCGTCACGGAACATGGCGCGCACCAGCGCTTCGCAGGCCGGGCCAACCCGACCGGCATCGGCCAGCCACCATTGCGGGCAACGCTGCGCAAATCGATAAAGCTGCGCGGCGCGTGACGCTTCGCCGATGGCGGCATGTTCGACATGGATTTTCCGCTTCAATCACAAGGGTGGACTATGCCACTGCTTCAGCCTTGGCAAACCGCCCGATGTGGTAACGTTCGATCGGTGTGCTCGTCGCGCCGGTAGCAATCAATTCCGCCATCACGTCGCCCACGCCCGGCCCCAGTTGGAAGCCTTCGCCGGAAAAGCCGAACGCGTAATACAAGCCGCGTACGCGCCCGCTCGGCCCCATGGCCGCACGGCTGTCCTTCATGTACCCTTCGATCCCGCTCCAGACGCGGATGATGCTCAGGTTAGCCAGCGCCGGCACAACGCGCGGCGCATTCCCCAGCTTTATCAGCGTCCTAAGCGGGTTCACGTAAGCGCGCCGGTTCACCATATCCACCGGTTCATGGCCGCCGCCGCCAATCACAATATTGCCGCGCGCTACCTGGCGGAAATACACGGTTTGTTCGAACGTGTCTGCAATCCCGCCGATGGTCGGACCGATCGCGTAAGGGACCGGTTCGGTGACCGCCATCTGCGGTCCCTTGACGATCATCGGTACCGGCTCGCCAAAGCTGGCGCTGATCCGGTCGCCCCAGGCGCCGGCGGTGATCAGTGCCACCGGCGCGCGGAAGATGCGCCCATCGGCGGCCGTGACGCGGAACTCTTCCCCTTCTTTTTCGACACTCACGATCTCCGTGTTTTCAAACACTTGCGCTCCTTCGCGCACCGCCGCGCGGCCGATTGCCGGCGCCGCCAGGCGCGGATTGGCGTGGCCGTCATGCGGTGCGAAACAACCCGACGTGATTTCCGGCCCCAGGTAGGGAAAGCGTTCGCGCAGCGATTTCCCGCTCATCATCTGCATGTCCAGGCCAAAGGACCGGGCATCCTGCGCATACCGCGCCATCCGTTCCTCGTGTTCAGCCTTGAAGCCGAGACGCAGATGGCCGTTCAACAGGAGTTCGGCATCGTCGCCGAACAATTCCCGGAACTTCAGCCAGATCCCGCGCGAACGGTTGGACAACGGCAGCTCTTCGATCGGGCGGCCCATGCGGCGCGTATTACCGAAGTTGACGCCGCTGGCCTGCTGGCCGATCAGCCCGCGCTCGAGCAGGATGACCGACAACCCGCGCTTGCGCAAAAAGAAAGCCGAGGACGCGCCCATGATGCCGCCGCCTACGATCACCACATCCGCTCTTTGTACACTCATTGCTCTTCCTCCAGCACCGCAATCGGCAGCGGTCTCACCGGCGCCTGCCCGCGCAGGCGCCCTACCTGTTCCACCGGCACACCGGCGGCGTGCGCGATCACCTCCGCCCCTGCGTGGCCGCAATAGCGCCCCTGGCAGCGTCCCATGCCGACCCGGCAAAGCGCCTTGGCGCGGTTGGCTTCCCGCGCGCCCATATCGCACACCACGCGCCGCAGTTCGCCCGCCGTGATCGCTTCGCAACGGCACACAATCGCATCATCCGGCAATTGCGCGGCTTGCTGCGCCGGCCACGGGAAGGCTTGCACCAGGCCGCGACGGAAGCGTTCCATGGCGGCTTGCTGTGCCCGTAGCGCAAATATTTCGTCGTCCGATACCGGCAACTTGAAATCATTGAGCAAGGCCAGCGCCGCCAGCCTGCCGCCGATTTCCGCCCCGTCCGCGCCAAGCACTTTCATGCCGTCACCGGCCAGGTACACGCCCGGCACCGAGGTCCGGCCATCCTCCCCCGTGTCGGGCAGCCACTGGCGCGTTTCATGATCGAAGCGGAATGCGCAGCGCGCCAGGTCAGCCAGCTGCGTTTCCGGACGCAAGTGATACCCCATCGCCACCGCGTCGCATTCGAAGGCGCGCTCATTGCCGCGGCTGTCGTGGATGAGCACGCCCTGCACGCCGGTTTCCGGCGAACCCTTGATTTCCATCGGCGTAATGCCCGTCAACACTTGAACGCCGGCGCGCTTCAAATTCGCCACCAGCGCAAAGCCGTTGAGCAGCACGTTTGGCCTCGCCAGCAATTTCGGCAGCGCCGCCACGCGGCGCATGAAGGGCGACGTGTCGAGCACCGCCGCCACCTGCGCGCCGGCCTTGACGTATTGCGACGCCACCAGGTACAGCAGCGGCCCCGTGCCCATGAACACGATCTGGCGGCCGATGGCGCAAGCCTGCGCTTTCAGGGCGATCTGCGACGCGCCCAGGCTGTAGGTGCCGGCAAGATGCCAGCCCTTGACAGGCATCAGTCGATCTGTCGCGCCGGAGCAGATCACCAGCGCGTCGTAGGGCAGACTGCGTGTACGCTGGTTGTGCATCACGTGCAGCTTGCCATCGGCGATATTCCACGCCAGCGTCTCTGGCAGGTAGTCGACCGTGGCGCGCAGCGCGTCGAAGCTCTCATGCAGCGCCTGCGCGCTGGCCGCTTCGGTGCCGTACAGCTTGGCGTAAGGGCGCGTAAAGTTGCCAGGCTGGCGGCGGTAGATCTGGCCGCCGTCACGGCGGTTTTCATCGACCACCGTGGGCCGCAGGCCGGCCGCCACCAGGGTCTCCGCACAGCGCACGCCCGCAGGTCCGGCGCCGATAATAATTACGCGAGGTTGGGCCATGTCGCCTCCGGTTGCCGGGTGATGATATGCATGCCCTCTTCCACCACCGTGGTGCAGGCGCGCAAGCGCCCGCCGTCCACGGTCCAGACCCAGCAATCCTGGCACGCGCCCATCAGGCAAAAGCCGGCGCGCCTGCCATCGCCGAATTCAGATGCGCGCAGATCGCGGGTATTGTTCAGCAACGCGGCCAGCAAGGTATCGCCGGCCAACGCTTCCGCCGGGGTCCCGTCTATGACGATGCGCACGGGAGCACGTTCTGTTTCCGCCAGGCGGACGAACCGGTGGCCTGTCATGCCATGCTTTAGTCTTGAAATATTCATCATGTTCTTGGTTTCCTGTTCACCGCATATTCGATTTCTTGCATCAGCAACGGCGGACTGGCCAATACCGGACATGGCAACGCCGCCAGCGTTTCACGCAAGTGCGCCAGCGATGCCTGGGCCAGCACCAGCACATCCACCTCGCCGGCCAGGCTGGTGGCCGCTTCAGTCAGTATGGCGTCGTGGCGCGCACGGTCGCCCGCCATCAGCGCTTGGTATGCTTCGGGACGTACCACCGTCGTGATGCTGATATCGCGTCCCTGCGCCGCGGCATGCGCGCGTAACAGCGAGCTGCTTGGCTCCACCGTGCTGGTGGCCGTGCAGAGCAGGCCGATACGCAAGCCGTTGCGCACTGCTTCGGCGGCCATCGGGTCATCGATTTTCAGGATAGGCTGCGGCACCAGGCGCCGCGCGATATCGACCGCCGGTGAAGTGGATGAACACGTCACCACGATCAGGTCGGGCTGGGCTTCGGCCGCAAGTACGATTTGCTCCACCACGCGCCGGTAAACCAGCGCTTGCGGAGCTCCCCGCAACAAGTCTTGCAGCAGGCTTTCGTTCAGGATATGGAAGCAGTCAGCCTCCGGGATCTCAGCACGCATCCGCGCGCGGAAATCGTCGACCAGGAAACCGACGGTATGGACAAAGGCAATACGTTTTTTCATGAATATTCTCCGGCAGCAGTGTGAGGCATGCCGTAATGCGATGCAGCACGGCATGGGAGTACCATCAGGCGTCGAGCCAGACGTTCTCGGCAAATGCATAGCCCATCAAGCCGGCCAGCGGATGCGAGCTGTAACCCTTTAATTTATTGGTGAAGGCGTCCAGCGAGTTATTGAACATGGGAATTCCGATGCCCCCTTGTTCATGCACCAGTACCTGCATGTCGGCATACATCTGCTTGCGTTTCGCTTCATTGGTTTCGCCGCGCGCCACTTCCAGCAACTGATCAAATTTTTCGTTCTTCCAGCCCGATTCATTCATTGACGCCTCGGACTTGAAGAACAGCGTAAACATCAGATCGACGGTCGGACGGGGGCTGATGTTGCCGAACGAGAGTGGGTGCTTGGCCCAGTGGTTTGACCAGTAGCCGTCGGCAGGCATGCGCTTGATATCCAGGTTCAAGCCAATCTTTTGCGCCGACAACTGCACGATCTGCGCCATGTCGACCGAACCGTTCGCCGCCGTCGACGCAACCATCGGCAGCGTCATGCCGGCCATGCCGGATTTCTGCAAATGGTATTTGGCCTTGTCCAGATCCAGTCCACGTTGCGGCAAGCCGGCAAAGTAATATCGGCTGGAGGGCTGGACCGGCTGGTCATTGCCGATAATGCCAAAACCGCGCATCGCCACCTTGCGGATCTGTTCGCGGTCCAGCATATGCTTCATCGCCAGCACGAAATCGGGATTCTTCATGGGCCCGAGACCGTCGCGCATGATCAGGTTGGTATAGTGGCCGGTTTTCGACTCGAACAGCGTGCAGCCGGATTCGGGCGTGATCTGCGGCACGGACCTCGGATTCGGCGCGTTGATCAGTTGCACATCACCCGACAGCAGTGCATTGACGCGAGCGGCCTCGTCGGCGATCGAGAAGTACTCGATCTCATCGAGATACGGCTTGCCCGCCTTCCAGTAATTCTCATTGCGCACACTGACCGAACGCACACCCGGTTTGAATTCCTTGCATTTGTACGGGCCAGTGCCAATCGCCGTGGAAAAGTCCGTCGTGCCGTCCTTGATGATCGAGAAATGGGATGTGCCCAACAGTGCAGGCAAGTCCACGTTGGCGGCAGTGAGTTTGATTTGCAGTTCGTTCGGTGCCGTCGCCTTGACTTCCGCGATACTCTCGGCAACGGCCTTGATCTTGGAAGCCGTGGCAGGGTTCTTGTGACGCAGCAGGGAATACGCCACGTCCGCCGGGGTCAGCGGCTTGCCGTCATGGAAGCGCACATCCTTGCGCAACTTGACGGTCCACAGCATGCCATCTTTGGTACTGACCGATTCGGCCAGCTCCATCTGCGCATTGAGCTTGGTGTCGATACTGGTCAGGCGGTTGTAGAACATGTAGTGGCGCACGTAGTCGGCAATGCCGCCGCCCTTCGCCGGGTCCAGGGTGTCCGCGGTCGACCCGGCGCCGACAGCAACGCGAATCTTGCCGCCCTTCTTCGGTGTCTGGGCAAACGCGTTGTCGGCGTGGGTCAGCAGGCCACCGGCAGTGGAGGCCAGCATGCCACCCGCCAGCAGCGTGCGAATCACATCGCGGCGCGATACACCGCGCTGAAAATCGTTGGCGATGCAGTCTCTGATGGCGGCGTGCTGTGGAAGGATGATGTGGGATGGTTTGTCGCTCATGTATATCTCCCTATAATTCTGAATGGATGGGATGCAGGCTGGCTACCGTTACTTGCCGCCTACAGGTCGAGGTTGAAGGTGGACTTAAGTTCATTGATCTGCTCCGGGTTCAAGGGGCTGACCGCGGTATTGCGCAACAACAGAAACAACTTGGCCGTTTCTTCCAGTTCCTCCGCCGCATGGATGGCGGCGTCCAGCGAGGCGCTGGACACCACCGGCCCGTGATTGGCCAGCAACATCGCGCCATGGTTGCGTGCCCGCTCCCGGATCGCCGAGCCTAGGGCGGTATCGCCGGGGCGGTGATAGGGGATCAGCGGCAGGCGGCCGATTTTCATCACGAAGTAAGCGGTTAGGGGTGGAATGCAATCATCATGGTTCAGGCCGCACATGCAAGAGACCGCGGCGGAATGCGTGGAATGCAGGTGCACGATGGCCCCCGCCCCCGCCCGTTCCTCATACATCGCACGGTGCAGGAAGGCTTCTTTCGAGGGCGCATCGCCGCTGACATGACGGCCTTCCCAGTCCAGCTTGGACAGCCGCGCGGGATCCAGGCGGCCCAGGCAGGCATTTGTCGGCGTCAGCAACCATCCGTCATCGAGCCGCACACTGATATTGCCGCTGTTGCCAGCAGTCAAACCACGGTCGAACAGCGAACGGCCGTAGCCGGCGATCTGCTCGCGCAACGCGGCCTCGTCACGGCCGGTGGAAATCATCGTGCTCATTGCAATCGGTCCCATGCCTTGAGGAAGAAATTCTCGCTGCCGAAATTGCCTGACTTAAGCGCCAACGCCAATGGCTGTGCGCCGTCATCCTGCACGGTACTGGTCCACGGCACGCCGGGATCGATTTCGGGCCCGATGCGCAAACCCCGTACCCCAAGCGCCTTGACCACGGCACCGGAGGTTTCTCCACCTGCCACGATCAGTTGGCCAACACCGGCGCGTACCAGGCCGAAGGCAATCGCTGCCAGTGCCTTTTCCACGAGATCGCCTGCTTGCCCGGCGCCGAGTTCAGCCTGCACCTGCCTGACCTCGTCCGGAGTGGCTGTGGCATAAATCAATACCGGTTGTTGCGCAAGACGGCCGGACGCCCAGTCGAGGGCGGCCGACACCACATCGTCGCCCCGCGCCAGTTGTATGGGGTCGATCCGGAACGAGGGGTGGCGCGCACGCATCGCTTCCACCTGTTTTTGCGTGGCCGGCGAGCAACTGCCCGAGACAACGGCCCGCAGGCCGCCAGTCGCCGGCAACGCATCGGCCACGGTGTATGGCGCCAGCAAGCCCTGGCTGAGGAAATTCTGCGGCAAACCCAGCGCGATACCTGAGCCGCCAGTAACCAGGGCCATGCCGGCGCAGGCCGCGCCGATCTCCATCAAGTCCGCATCGGACACCGCATCGACGACCGCCAGCGCGTGACCCTGCTGGCGCAGCGCTGTAAATCGTTCACGTATCGCCGCGCCGCCCAGGCTGACTGTCGCATGATCAACCAGGCCGACCGATTGGCTTACCTGCTGCCGCAACACGCGCACCAGGTTGGCATCTGTCATGGGCGTCAGTGGATGGCTACGCATGCCGGACTCCGACAGCAGCACATCCCCAACGAAGAGATGGCCCAGGTAGATGGTGCGCCCATTCGCGGGCAAGGCCGGGCAGGCAATCGTGAAATCGGCGCCCAGCGCCTGCATCAACGCTTCGGCAACGGGCCCGATATTGCCACGCGGCGTGGAATCGAAGGTCGAACAGTATTTGAAATAAAACTGCCGGCAGCCCGCCTGGCGCAACCAGCGTAACGCGGCAAGTGATTCAGCCACGGCTTCTTCAACCGGGCTAGTGCGCGATTTCAACGCGATCACCAAGGCATCGGCATCGGCGGGCGGCGGCCCGTCCGGCACGCCGATCAATTGCACGGTGCGCATTCCCGCCTTCACCAGCATGCCGGCCAGGTCCGTGCCACCGGTAAAATCGTCTGCGATGCATCCCAACATGGCTGTCATGGGTGCCTCCTCATGCCGGACGGTAGATCACGTACACCTTTGCCACGGTTTCGTGGCTCTCCCAGCTGCACGTCGCGTTTTGTTCGACGAGGAAGATGTCGCCCTTCGAAAATACACCGCTGCGGCCCGTTCCATCAACGAACCTCACACTGCCTTCCAGTAGGTACATCAATTCAAAGTGGGGGTAAAACATCGCACGACGGTGGTAAGGTGTCGAATCCCAAGTGCCGCAGACGAATTCGCCGTCAGCCGAGCGATAGTCCGTGTAATTGCGGCACGCCGGAGGCGGTGTCAGCAGTAAATTAACCGGCGGCGTGCCGGTCGGATCAAGTTGCGGATTCTCTTTGATCGGCACGATGGCGCCGTCGCCTGGCTGGCTTTGGTTATACCTGGTAAAAATCAGCGACACTGGCCCCTGTGCGGACCAGGTGAATGCCGCTCCTTGCCTGAGGACGGTACTCTGGTTCGGGCCCAGCGCCATGGTGAATTCCTGCTGCGCCAGTGTCAGGCTGCCTTCGATGACAATAATAAATTCATCCGCAGGGAGCGACGGCACCGCGCCACTGCCGGCTTCAAGCGTGATGACGCCTGCGGTCACAGGTCCTGGAGCCCAGTCCAGCACACGGCGCCCGACAAGGTAGCGGTCTTCTCCGTCCGCGCTCGTCACCGCTACACCACGGCTCCGGTCGCGCGCAAATGCGCGCATGTCGACGAAGGATGGCGCGTCGGCCGGCATGGAAGATTTTTGCTGCAAATTTGACATAGTTTCCCTTTTCATGGTAGCGCTATCACAAGCTGTGCAATGCTAGCGGTGCTTGCTACAGTCCATTATTTATTCCGTCTCCTTAGAGACCGCAATTGCCAGCGGATTTACCGGCGCATGGCCGCGCAGACGCCCGACCATTTCCACCGACACGCCAGGGCATGGGCAATCACTTCCGCCCCCGTTGCCGGCTCCTTTATTCGATGGTTCATTCCGGGTCCGGCAGCACGTTCAACAACGCTGTCTTCTGATAAGAATTAGACCATTACCGGGCTGTTCGAATGTCTTGTATCAGCGGGATCAAAACACAGAATGTGTGGTATTTGAGATTCAGCGCAGCATAACTGGCTGCGCCAAGATCCGGCTTGTATCAGGAGGAAAAATTGAGACTACCCCGAAATTTAGTCTTCCAGCGGTGACGTAAAATTAACGTTATCAAAGTAAGCGTCCACCCAGCACCGTATTGAGCGCGATAGCAGTTTAGTTGATGATGGCTGGCCGCAGGCCAGCAGTCATTTATTTTGCGGCAGCGAGTTGCTCTGCGCAGTTCCAAGGTAGGAAGTCGTCGACGTGATTGACCGGATGGTCGGCGATGTGCGCCAGCACATGGCGCAGCCAGGCTTCAGGATCGATGCCATTGAGCTTGGCAGTGCCGATCAGGGAGTAAATGGACGCGGCCCGCTCCCCGCCGCTGTCGGCCCCGGCAAAGAGGTAATTCCGGCGCCCGAGGGCGATGCCGCGCAGCGCCCGCTCTGCGGCCGAGTTGTCGATCTCGATCCGTCCATCGTCGCAGTATCGCGTCAGCGCCGGCCATAGTTTCAGGGCGTACACGACGGCGCCAGCGGTATCGGATTTTCGCGACAGCGTTTCCAGCTTGGCGCGCAGCCAACGCGCCAGGTCATTGAGCAATGGCCGTGTTTTCGTCTGGCGCACCAGGCATCGCTGATCGGGCGGCTTGCCGCGCACCTCGGCCTCGATGGCGTACAAGGCGCCGATCCGTTCCAGCGCTTCCGTGGTGATGGCCGATGGTCGTACGGCATGCAGATCATGGAACTTGCGACGGGCATGCGCCCAGCAAGCTGCTTCCACCACCTGATTCGTTTCGAAGATGGCGTTGAAGCCGGCATATGCATCGGCTTGCAGCACGCCTTTAAATTTGGCGAGGTGGGTTTGCGGATGGATGCCTTTGCGGTCCGGCGAGTACGCAAACCACACGGCGGGCGGCATGTCCGAAGCGCTGTCGCGGTCATTGCGCACGTAGGTCCAGAGCCGTGCGGTACGGGTGCTGCCATTGCCCGGCGCCAGCACCGGGATCGGCGTGTCATCGGCATGCAGTTTGGCGGCGGTAAACACATGCCGCCGCACGGCATCGACCAGTGGGCGCAGCAGGGTATGGCAGGCGCCGACCCAATTGGCCAACAGCGAGCGGTCCAGTTCCACGCCCTCGCGGGCATAGATCACGCTTTGGCGATACAGCGGCAAGTGATCGGCATATTTGGCCACCAGCACATGCGCCAGCAGTCCCGGGCCGGCGATGCCGCGCTCCACCGGACGGCTGGGTGCTGGGGCCTGGACGATGGCATCGCAGCAGGCGCAGGCCAGCTTGGGGCGCACATGGCGGATGACACGGAAGCTGGCAGGTACGTATTCCAGCTGCTCTGAAACATCCTCTCCCAAGTGGCGCAGCGCACCTCCGCAGTCAGGGCAGGCTTGATGCTCCGGCTGATACCACCATCGTGCGCCTACCGGATAAAACCCCGGTCCAGGCCAGCGATATCGGGACAGCCAAGCAAGGCCAGGCAGCGGTCGATATCGCTTTTTATCATCCGGATCGCCTCGACCGCGCCCTGCTCGCCGGCGGCCGCCAGGCCGTACAATACCGCCCGCCCCAGCAGGACCGCGTCGGCACCGAGGGCCACGCTCTTTATCACGTCCAGGCCGCTGCGCACCCCGCTGTCGAGCAGCACCGTGCCGTTGACGGCATCGGCCACCTGCGGCAGCACTTCCACCGGCGCGCACAGGCTCTCCAGTTGCCGCCCCCCATGATTGGACAGCACCACCCCATCCACACCGCAGGCCATGCAGCGCTGCGCGTCCTCGACGCTGAGGATCCCCTTGACCAGCAGGCGATGCGGCCAGCTGGCGCGCAGCCGGGCCAGGTCGTCCCAGTCGAAACTGGCATCCATGGCACGCTGGATCAGCGCCGCCTGGGCCGCCATGTCGCCGGCGGCGGCGCTTTGGACATTGCGCATTTGTGGCATGCCGTTCGCCAACGTGGCAAGCAGCCAGCGCGGGTGCGCCAGCACGTCGGCGATCACCCCGGGCGTGTAGCGAAGTGGCATGGAAAATCCATTCCGCAAGTCGCGCTTGCGCTTGCCGTTGACGGTGACATCAACGGTCAACACCAGCGTCGTGTAGCCGGCCGCCAGCGCCCGCTGGACCAGCGTGTCCGCCAATGAGCGCTGTACCACGTACAGCTGGAACCACAGCTCGCCGCCGGCGCGCTCGGCCACTTCTTCGATGGTGGCATTGCTGGCCGTCGACAGCACGAACGGAATGCCGCTGGCTGACGTCGACCAGGCGCCGGGGCACGGTCTGGATCGCGTCGAACGCCGCACGGTTGCGGCGCAAGCCAGCTTCATCGTCGGCGCCTCCCTCCAGGTAGTCAAAGATCATTCCCGGCAAGCGCCGCTGCGCGCGGCGCCGCAGGGCATCGATATCGCTGGCTGCTGCCATCATCAACCTTTAGAAAGGATAGGCGCGGGCGGCCGCCTGCACCGTCACCCAGCGCAGGTCGGTGAAAGCCTCGATACCGGCCTTGCCGCCAAAGTGGCCATAGCCGCTGCCCTTGACGCCGCCGAACGGCATTTGCGGCTCGTCGTGCACGGTGGCGCCGTTGATGTGGCAGATGCCGGCCTCGACACGGCGCGACAGGCGCAGCGCGCGCGCCACGTCGCGGCTGAAAATGGCGGACGACAGGCCGTACGCATTGTCATTGGCGCAGGCCAGCGCCGCCTCGTCACCGTCGACCCGGACGATACCCTTGACCGGGCCAAACGATTCCTCGCTGTAGATTAACATCTCCGGCGTGACGTGGTCCAACAGCGTGGCCGGCATCAGCGTCGACTCCGCGCGCCCGCCACAGAGCAGCTTGGCGCCCTTGCTCAAGGCGTCGTCGATCAGGCGGTTGCAGCGTTCGACCGCGCGCTGGTCGACCACCGAGCCCAGCACCACCGGGCCGAGGCGCGGATCGCCCAGCGGCAGGCTGGCGGCCTTCGCCGCCAGGCGCGCGACAAACTCGTCGGCGATGGCGGCATCGACAATGATGCGCTCGGTGGACATGCAGATCTGGCCCGAGTTGGCAAATGCGCCGAACGCCACGGCGGCGACGGCCACGTCCAGGTCGGCATCGGCCAGCACCAGGGCCGGCGCCTTGCCGCCCAGTTCCAGCACGGCCGGCTTCAGGTGGCGCGCGCACGTTGCCGCGATCAGCTTGCCGACCGTGGTCGAGCCGGTGAAGTTCACCCGGCGCACGGCCGGGTGCGCGATCATGGCTTCCACCACCGGGGCGGCGTCGGCCGGCGCGTTGGTGATGAAGTTGACGACACCGCGCGGCAAGCCCGCTTCCTGCAAGGCGGCAATGATCAAGCCGTGCGTCGCGGGACACAGTTCCGATCCCTTCAACACCACGGTATTGCCGCATGCCAGCGGCACCGCGATCGCCCGCACACCCAGGATCACAGGCGCGTTCCATGGCGCCATGCCGAGCACCACCCCGGCCGGCTGCCGCACCGCCATCGCCAGGTTGCCGGGCACATCGGAAGGAATCAGTTCGCCGCTGATCTGCGTGGTCAACGCCGCCGCCTCGCGCAGCACGCCGGCCGCCAGGTGCACATTGAAGCCGGCCCAGATCGCGCTGGCCCCGGTCTCGGCCGCCATCGCCGCGCAAAACTGGTCCATCTTGGCTTCCAGCGCCTGCGCGGCGCTGTTCAACAGCGCGCGGCGCGCGTTCGGTCCCAGTTCGGACCAGGCCGGGAAAGCGGCGGCGGCGGCATCGACCGCGCGCAAGGCATCGGCAACCGAGGCGGCGGGCGCCGTCGTCGCCACCTGTCCATCGAGCGGATTGCGCCGTTCAAAAGTGTGGCCGCCCTCGGCCGTACAGGCCTCGCCATTGATCAGCATGGATATGGTTTGCATCGTATGTCTCCGTTCATGAAAGTTGGTTGAAAAGTCCTGCTCTGGCGGCAGCTTCGCTGGATGGCTGGCGACTACCGTACTTCGATTTCGACCAGGATAGGCGCCTCGCAGGCCAGGGCCTCGGCCAGCGCCAGGTCCAGCTCAGCGGGGGTGCTGACCCGGACGCCGCGCACGCCCTGCCCGGCGGCCAGCGCGACAAAGTCCAGCTCGGGCAATTCCGTCCCCTGCACCACGTCGCGCTCGCTGAAGCCGAACACTGGCGCGAACTCCTGCAGTGCCGCATACCGGCGGTTGTTCAGGATCAGGAAGGCGATCGGCAACCGGTGCTGGGCGGCGCTCCACAGGGCCTGGATCGAATACATGCTGGAGCCGTCGCCGAACAGGCCGATCACGCGCCGCCCCGGTTCGCCCAGCGCCACCCCGACCGCGGCGGGCATGCCGTAGCCCAGCCCGCCACTATCCATGGTAAAGAAACCGGCCGACCGGGTGATCGGCAGGTAGCGCTGGATGACCGGGCGCATGCTGGGCGCCTCCTCGACCACGATGTCGTCCGGCTGGCGCAACGCGGCCAGGGTTTGCATCACGTAGGCGGCTGTCAACGGGGCCGAGCGCTCGGCCAGCGGCGCCGGCGGACGCGGCGCCGGCAGCACGCGCGCGGCCGGCGCGGGGCGCGCCAGCAAGTCAAGCAGGCTCAGTCTGATGCCGCCGACCGCCGCGATGCCGACCGGGGACCAGGCGGCGGTGGCCGGGTCGTCGGTCAGTTGCACCAGCAAGGCGCCGTCCGGCACGTGCGGGCCGCTGCCCTCGACGTGGTAGGTGAATGCCGGCGCGCCGATCACGAAGATGCAGTCATGCCCGGCCAGCGCGGCAACGATCCTTTCCCGCATCGCCGGCAGGAAGCCCGCGAACAGCCGGTGGTTTTCCGGGAAACAGCCGCGGCCCGACATCGGCGCGGTCCAGACCCGGGCGTTGTGGCGCTCGGCCAGCGCGATCACCGCGTCCCAGCCGGCGTCGCGGTCCAGCGCGGCGCCGACCACGAAGGCCGGGCGGCTGCAGGCATCCAGTGCCGCGCCGATCTGGTTCAGCACATGCGGCTCGGCGCGCGATTCGGTGCTGACCACGCGCTGCGCCACCGGCTCGGCGGCGCGGTCCCAATCATCCACCGGCACAGACACCAGCACCGGTCCGCGCGGTTGCATCATGGCGATATGGTAGGCGCGCGCGATGGCGGCCGGCACGTCTTCGGCGCGGGCCGGCTCGATACTCCACTTCACGTAAGGCTTGGCCAGCTCGGTGGCCTGGGCGGAAGCGAGGTAGGGGTCGAACGGCAAAATCGAGCGGGCCTGCTGGCCGGCCGTGATCACCAGCGGGGTGCGGTTCTTGAAGGCGGTGAAGATATTGCCCATCGCGTTACCGACCCCTGCCGCCGAATGCAGGTTCACCAGCGCCGCCTTGCGCGCCTTCTGCGCATAGCCATCCGCCATGCCGACCACAGTCGCTTCCTGCAAGCCAAGCACATAACGGAAATCCTCCGGGAAATCACGGAACATCGGCAACTCCGTCGAGCCGGGGTTGCCAAAGACCGTGGTCATCTCCCACCGGCGCATCAAGTCGTAGACGACATCGCGCACGCTCAAGCTTGCTTCAGTTGCAGTGGACGGGGGGGAACTGCTCATTGTTATCTCCTGTTGTCGGGCGGCGGCCCTGCACCGCCATCGCAGCCATTATGCAAGCGGCATGCTTGCGTGAAAATTGCATTCTTCTAGCAAAGTCATTACACTTGTGCATGACTTTCGATCTCCGCCACCTGGCCGCATTCACCTCCATCGCCGCCACCGGCAGCCTGGGCCGCAGCGCCGAGGCGCTGCACATCACCCAGCCCGCCCTCAGCCGCACCATCAAACGGCTGGAGGAAACCGTGGGCGCGGAGCTGTTCGAGCGCCATTCCAAAGGCATGCAGCTAACGGACATTGGCCGCGCCCTGCTGCCGCACGCGGAATTGCTGCTGCTGGAAGCCAGCCATGCGACCGAGGAAATCCGCGCCCTGCAAGGCTTGGCCAAGGGCGTGATCCGGGTCGGCGCGGTGGGCAGCATAGCCAGCTCGGTGCTGCCTCAAGCCGTCGGCGAGGTGCTCAAGCGCTGGCCTGGCCTGCAGGTGCACGTGCTGGAAGGCGTATGGGACCGGCTCACCGACGCACTGGTCAAGCACGAGGTGGACCTGGCGCTGGCGATGGACGCGCCGGATAGCGAAGAGATCGTCGCCATCCGCGACTGCCGCTGGGAAGACCGTAGCTTTGTCGTGGCCGCGCGGGATCATCCGCAGCGGCAAAAGATGCGCAGCCTGGCCGACACCTTGACACAGCCCTGGGCCATGCCACCGCACGGCAGCGGCCCGTTCGAGCAGATGCAGGCCACCTTCCATGCGCACGGCCTGGCCTTGCCGGCAATCGCCGTCGAAACCCGCTCCGTGACAGTGCTCAAGAGCCTGGTGATTCATTCGGGCTTCCTGAGCTGGATGCCGGAGCCCATGTACCAGGTGGAACGCCAGGCCGGCCTGATCGACGCCCTGCCACTGCCGGGCGCCGTGGCAACCCGCACGCTGACCGCGTTCCGGCGCCGGCACGGCATCCTGCCGGCGCCCGCCGCCCGCCTGCTGGACCAGCTGCGGACCATGGCCACGCCGCCCTGATCAGCGGCGCGCCTGCGGCGGAATGTGGTTGCGCACGGCCGACAGCCCGGCCGCCACCAGCAGCATCGCGCCGCCGAGCAGCCACAAATAGCCAACCGCGCCGCTGGCGGTAATGACGGCGGCGCCGGCAAACGCGCTGAGAATCGCCCCCAGCCGGCCAAACGCCAGTGCCGACGCCGTGCCCGTCGCCCGCACGCCGGTGGGATAGATAAACGCACACAGCGCATACATGGTCGACTGCACCGCGTTGACGAACATGCCGTGCACGCCGATACCAACGATAAAGTACACCGCCCAGGTTGTACGCGGTCAAGCCGGAACTGGCCAGCGCCAGGGACAAGCCTTCCGCCAACAGCATGGTGGGCAGCCAGCTGAACGCGCTGTATACAGCCAGCAGGCACATGAAGAAAGCACACCAGATCGCGGTGGTGTCGCGTGCGCGGCCTGCCCCGAACAGCGCGCCGAAGCCCGCCGCCTGGCGCCCGTCCAGGGCCTCGGCGCCATCGGAAAAAAGCGCGTTGTCCGGCACCGGCCGGCCCATCCGGCGGCTTGGGCGGCAGCGGCGCGGTGCCCGATGCCGCACTTCACCTTATTTTTTGTATATACCGGCCAGCAACACGAGTCCATCCTGAGCCTCGAAATAGCTGGTCTTGGCTTCCATATTTCCCGACACCGGATTGACCCAGCGATAGTTGACCCATCCCTGTCCCTTGGTCTTCGACAACTCAGCAATCTCCTTATTGAACGGCTTGCCGTCCGAATCTTTCAGCTCGATCACGTCCTTGCCATTCATCCGGGCATTTTTTGGGTTACAAACAAATTTCAAGTGTCCCGCTTCGCGCATATCCAGCACGGAGACATACAGTTCCCCTTTCTGAAATCCGGCGGCGACGTCGGCAAAATCCTTGCAAGCTTTTTCGACGCCCTGGCTCTTGAGATATCCCTTGGCTTTCCTGACAAGCGCAACGGCGTCATCCGCTGATTGGGCATGGGCCGGCGCAATACACGACACGGCGAGCAGCGTGCAGGCAACGCGTAAATAGTCCAATGTCATTTCCCCTCTGGTTAATGTTCAACATGAAATTTCCTGCAGCTTCTGGCAGCCGTCCCGCTGGTGACCGACCGTGAACACCAGCGTCGAGTCGCCTGTGTGAAGCGGCTAGAATTTATGCCGCATGCCCAACACGACGGCCTGCGGATCGGCGCCGTTACCGGCCGCCGCGATGGCGAACCCATTGCCGGAACCGACGAAATAGGCGGCGCTGGCTTGATTGGCGACCTTCGCATAGCCGAGGTACAGATTGCTACGTTTGCTCAGCAGGTAGTCGTACACCAGCCCGTAACTTTTCGCGCCGGCGTTGGCGGCGCTGCGGTTGCGCAGGCTGCCGAGGCTGGCGTTCAGGCGGCCTGGACCCAGCGGCATGTCAGCCGCCAGCGACCAGAAATTGAAATCCTGGGTGGTGGTCGTGACCCGGTCGTTGCGGATGGTTTCAACCATCAGATAAGGCTTGATCGCGCCGAAATCATAGGACAGCGCGGCAGTGCTGTAGGTAGTGTGGTTATCCGGCAGCAGCGGCGATTTTTTCTTGTCGGCATAGCTGAACGCGGCGGCCAGCGGTCCGCGTTCGAAATTAGCCTGAAGGTTGAACAGGTTGCCGTAGCTTTGGGCGGGGGTGGTGGCGTTCGGCACGCTGGTGTTTTCGCCGAGCGCAACAAACGCCGTCAGCGTGAGGCCCGCCATTGACGGCGTCACGTATTTGATCGAGTTGTCGAAGCGGACATCGTTGATGGTTGGAATGAAGGCGCCGGCAGCGTCGCCGAAGCCGGCCTGATGGGTAGAAAATTTGGTGTGCAGCGTATGCAGCGGTTCGTACTGGCGGCCCAGCGTCAAGGCGCCAAGGCGTTTACTGGACAGGCCGACCAACGCCACGCGCCCGAACAGCAGGCCGCCCTGCGCCGCCGCGCCATTGTCGACATTGAAGCCGTTCTCGACGTTGAAGATTGCGCTCAGGCCGCCGCCCAGATCCTCGCTGCCCATGAAACCGATGCGGCTCTGGCTCAGGCCGCCACTTTGAAGGCTGGTCTGCTTTTCCTTGCCGTTGTCGCCGTATTGCAGGTTCGCGTCGATGATGCCGTAGATGCTGACGCCGGTCTGGGCCTGTGCGGACGCGGCGCAGGCCGCCAGCGCGAGCCAGCAAATATACGATGTTTTCATGATGATCGCCGATATGATTATGAGTATGAAACAGGGAAACGCCACCAGGCGCCAACAGCCTCCACGGGACGGCGTGACGCAAGGCGAGGCGTGCGGTCAGGCCAGCGCGGCCTTGTGCCGCGCATGGGCGCCGGCGCCGGGAATATGGTCGCGCACGCTCAACAACGCCAGCAGCACACCGACCATCGCGAATCCCAGCATGGTCAGGTAGGCGGAAGCGCCGCCGGCGGTGATGATGGCGGCGCCGGCGAAGGCGCTGAGAATGGCGCCGAAGCGACCGAAAGCCAGTCCGGAGGCGATGCCGGTGGCGCGCATGCTGGTCGGATAGATGAAGGCGCACAAAGCGTACATGGTCGACTGCACCGCGTTGACGAACATGCCGTGCACGCCGAGGCCGAAGATCAGCAAATTGGTGTTGTGCGCGACATCCACGCCTTGCAGCAGCAGGGCGCTGGCGGCGCCACCGGCACAGCACACCGCCAGCGGCCAGCGCGAACCGAAGCGGGCGATGGCCACCGCGCAGATGAGCGCGCCGATCACGCCGCCCATGTTGTAGGCCGTCAGGCCGGAGGCGGCCACGGCCACATTGAGACCTTCGCCCACCAGCATGGTCGGCAGCCAGCTGAAGGCGCTGTACACCGCCAGCAGGCACATGAAGAAAGCACACCACACCGCCAGCGTATCGCGCGTCCGGCCTTGGGCGAAGAGCCCGCGGAAGCCGATGCGCTGTTCGGATTTCTGCTCGCCGCTGTCAGTGAACACGGTATCGGCGGTCGACGGACGGGACATGCGCGCCAGCAGCTTGCCCAGTTCTTGCCAGCGCTGTGGGCGACACACAAGGAAGCGGGGAGATTCAGGCAGGGCCAACAGCAACAGCACGCCCACCACCAGCGGCAAGGCGCCGCCGATGAAGAACAGGGTGCGCCAGCCGTAGGCGGGCAGCACCACGCCGGAGAACAAGCCGGCCAGCATGCCTCCCAGCGGCACACAGACGATGGTGGCGGTGACCGCCAAGGTACGGCGGCGCGCCGGCGTGAACTCGGCCGTCATGGTGGTTGAACTGGGCAGGGCCCCGCCGATGCCGAGACCGGCGATCAGGCGCAGGATGGCGATGCCGGTGACGTCGGTGGCCAGGCCGATCGCGCAGGTGGCGGCGCCAAACAGGAACACGCTGCCGATCAATGCCATGCGGCGGCCATAGCGGTCCGCGATCAGGCCGGCGCAGGCACTGCCGATTCCCATGCCGACCAGGCCGGCGGCCACGGCGGGGGCGAAGGCGCCGCGCGTGACGCCCCATTCCTTCATGATCGACGGAATGGCGAAGCCGATCAACTGGCCGTCGAAGCCGTTGATGATGATCGACAACGCGGCCATCATGACCACCATCTTTTGCATCCATGTATAGGGACCGTCGTCGATGGCGCGGCCCACATCCAGGTATGTATTGCTCATTGCTGTCTCCTGTTGGTCGGCGCCCGGTGTTCCCGGGGCCGGTATTTATGAGTTGGGCGGCGTACCGTCGCCGCCAACTTGACCAAGTTTAGGAATTCGCCATATATTGATCAAATTTATTTACCTTATTCTTTGCATTCACAAGATGAATATATATCGCGTAGACCTGAACCTGCTGGGCGTCTTTCATGCGCTGATGGAATCGCGCAGCGTGACCAGCGCGGCGCAGCACTTTGGCATTACGCAGCCCGCTATGAGCAACGCCCTGGCGCGGCTACGCGAATTGCTGGACGATCCCTTGTTCGTGCATGGCGCCGACGGCATGCAGCCAACGCCCTATGCGCTGGAGATCAGCGATGCTGTCCATGGCGCGCTGCAACTGATGCGGCAGGTGCTGGAGCACCGCAAGGGCTTCGACCCGGCGAGCAGCGACGGCACGTTCCGTTTCCACATGACCGACATGGGCCAGATCAATTTTTTGCCGCTGCTGATCGAACGGCTGCGGACGGCCGCGCCCGGCCTGTGTGTCGAGGCGGAAACGCTGGAACTGGAGCAGATCCGCACCGCGCTGGAGGACGGCAAGATTAATTTCGCGATCGGACACTTGCCCAAGCTCGACGGACGCGGCATCTGTTCGGTGCAGTTGCTGCATGAGCGCTACGACGTGCTGATGCGTGCCGACCATCCGCTGGCGGCGACGCCGTTGAGTAAAGCTTCCTATCTCGGCGCCGCCCATGCCGTAGTCAGCTCAGTGGGAGGCGGCCACCGGGCAATCGAGGATAGTTTATTGCGGCGCAAGGCGCGCATCGTCGCGCGGGTGCCCAACATCATCGCCGTGCCGATGATCCTGGCACGCTCGGATCTGATCGCCACGGTGCCGCGCCGCGTGGCCAGGGAACTGGCGCGCGCCGCGCCATTTATTGTGGCGTCATTGCCGGTCGACATACCGGAGCTGGAGGTGCGCGTCTTTTGGCACGAGCGCTTCGATGCCGACCCGGCCAGCACGTGGATGCGGAAACTGCTGATCGAGTTGTTCGCCCAGCCTGCGTGAGATCGTGGCCACAATGCGTGCCTCGACCTCCCCCTTTTTGCGGTTGGCGTCCACCATCGTTTAATTTTTTCTGGCTCAGTGAGGCTGGCAGCCATCGGGCGCCCCCTCGCCGGCCAGCGTGACGCACGCCTCGTCGAAGTTCATCGATGTCTTGCGCGGATTCCGGTTAATCAGCAAGCGCACCACGTCGCCGCGCGCATAATGGCCGGTCGGGTCGTAGGCGTTCTTCGCGATCGCGATGGTATCGAGGTCAATGTCCGCGTACAGCAACCCCTCCTGGTCGTGCGGCAAGTGCGGCGCCAGCGGCCTGCCGTCCGGGCCGAAGATCATCGAGTAGCCGCCACCGGGCGTGTTGCCGTCGGCGTTCAGCAAGTCGCGCCGCTCCTGGGTATCGCACAGGATGTCGAACATGTCCTGGCCGGTCAGCGCGGTGGCATGCAGCACGAAGCAGCCGCCCTCCAGCGCGTACACCTGGCTGGCCGCCAGGTTGACCTGCGCGCCCAGCGCGTAGACGTCCTTGTACAGCGTGAACGACGGCCACGAGGCGACGTGGATCTGTTCGTGCATCGAATACATCGCGTACTTCGACAACGGCTGGATGTGCTCGGCGCAGCACAGCGCGCCCAGCCTGCCGATCGACGTGTCGGCCACGCGGAAGTCGGAACCGTCGCCCTCGCCGTACAGGGTGCGCTCGACGTGGGTGGGTTTCAGCTTGCGGCGGTTGAACAGCACTTCGCCGGTGTCGTCGATCGTCACCTGGCTGATATACAGGCTGCGCCCCTCGATCTCCGAGTAGCCCATCACGACGTGAATGTTGTGCTCGGCTGCCGCGGCGCACAGTTGCGCCATCTCGGGGCCATCGCGCCGCATCGAGTTGGCGTGGTAGCGTGGCACGAACTGCATGCCCCAGGCCGGTGTGCCCAGCCACAGCCACCACGGGTAGCCGGGCAGCCACACCTCGGGAAAGGCGACCAGCCTGGCGCCCTGCTGTGCGGCCTCGGCGATGATGCCGATGGCCTTGTCGATGCCGCCTTGCAAATTCATGAAGACTGGCGCGGCTTGCACCACCGCGACTTTAACTACGGATGCTGACATGGGGGTTCCCTCTGCGAATCAGGCGAATAAATGAAAGGCGTGGCTTAGAAAGGCACCGTGGTGCGCAGCGCCAGCGCATGGCCCTGCGCGCGGTTGCGCTCTCCCAGCTCGCGTTGCAGCTTGGCGGTGAGGATCCAGCCCTTGCCGTTGTTGTACATCAGCGAGGGCCCGATCGACGCGCCGCGTCCCTTGCGGTCGGGCAGCTTGACGCCATTGAGCGTGTCGTCGCTGAGCTGCCGCATGTAATAGCCGCTGACGCCGGCCACCCAGCCTGGCCCGAAGCCATAGCCGGCGGCATAGTCGAGAATGAATTCGTTCCCGCTCCGGTAGCGGGTCGCGCTGTTGGTGCGGTTCAGATTCAAGGTCGCCTTGAAGTCGCCATTGAAGCCCTGCGCGTCGGTGTACGCCATGGTGAACAGCGGTTGCAGCGACCAGTAGTTGCGGCCGACATTGAGCATGTCGGTTTTATTGTAGCGGCCGGTAGGCGCGACCAGGTCGAAGCCCACCACGCTGTGCAAGTTCGGCGAGTAATGATGGGCCACCGCCGGTCCGAATGTGACGTCGCCCAGGCCAGTCTTGCTCTGGCTGGCGCCGCCGGCATCCAGTGTCAGGTTGACCACCGGCAGTACCGCGTGCGCCACCAGGTTGCCGCCCCATACCGGGTATGGCGACGACCAGACGATCCGCGTCGCCGTCACGTTGGCGTGCAACGAAAAGCCGGGGATGGGAACTGCCTCGCCGCGGCTGTCGTTCAGCCGGTCCGCCTCGTAGAAATTCGCGAACTGCAGCACATACAAGCCGGGCGGCGGCACTGCCCCCAACAGGAAATTGTCGGCGCCGGCGGCGTAGGTCGAGCCGCCCCCTTCCGCCGCTTGCGCCGTCAGCGCCGCGCAGGTCAGGGCCAGCATGGGCAAGCCGATACGTTTGATCAGGTTCATTGTTTCTTCTCCGTTTAACATCATGGTCAAGGTGGCGCCGGGTGTTCGGTTCCCGGCGCGGGGAAAACGGTCAACGCGACGGGGGTGGCGGCGCGCGGTGCCGCAGCCGGAACGGATCGAGGCGCCAGCGGCGCGTGAAAAAGCTCCACAATCCGCCCGGCAGGTACATCATCGTGACGATGGCCAGCAGGCCGGTGCCGATCAGGTAGCCGGTGCCGTACTCGCTGAAGTACTGGCGCAGCAGGAAATACAGCGCGGTGCCCAGCAACGGCCCCTCGAACGTGCCGATGCCGCCCAGGACCGAGATAAAGATGGCGGCGGCGGTCCAGTTCAGCGAGAACGACGCGTCGGGCGATACCTGCAGCGTGTTCATGTAGGCCACCGCGCCGGCGGCGCCGCTCATGGCGGCCGCGATCAGCCACACCTGCAGCTTGGTCCTGGCCACCGCGACGCCACAGGCGGTGGCTGCCACCTCGCCGTCGCGTACGCTCATCAACGCCAGGCCAAGGCGGCCGCGCAGCACGCCCCGCACCACCAGCAGGGCGGCGATGCCCACCGCCAGCGCCGCCCAATAGACTCCGGCGTTGCGGGTCCAGCGGTCCACATCGCCCATGGTTTCCAGCGGCATGCCGGCCCCCGCTCCCAGGGTTTCGCTGTTTTGCGCCAGTATCCGCAGCATTTCCGCCAATACCCAGCTGCCGACGGCGAAATAAGCGCCGCTCAGGCGGAACATCGGCCAGGCGCAGGCCCAGGCGAATCCCACGGTCAGCGCGGTCGACAGCGGCAGCACCAGCCATGGGTTCAGTTGCAGCCGGTTCGACAGCACAAACAGGCAGTAGGCGCCGACACCCACGAACACGTGCTGGCCGACGGCCACCAGCCCGCCATAGCCGGCCAGCAAATTCCAGGCAAGCGCCATGGTGAGCACGGTCAGCATTTCCACCAACAGGCGCAGCTGGCTGAAGTCCGCGTACCACGGCAGCGCCGCCAGCGTCACGCCGGTTGCCGCCGCCAGCGCCAGCCAGGGCGCGCGGGTCCGCACCAGGCCGGCGGCCGGTGAATGAACAGGATGTGTCATGATTTCCCCTTGCCGAACAAGCCTTGTGGCCGCACCACCAGCGCGGTCAGGAAGACCAGGTGACCGAAGAACGGTCCCAGGCCCGTGTTGCTGCGGGCGCCAAACAACTGCGCCACGCCGATCACGAGGCCGCCAAAGAAGGTGCCCCACAAATTACCCAGCCCGCCCAGCACCACCGCCTCGAACGAATACAGCAAGCGCTCGGCGCCGGCGCCGGGGGCAAACGGCGTCCTGATCCCGTACAGCACCGACGCCAGCGCGATCGCGGCCAGGATGAAGCCCGCCATCAGCGCGAAAAACCGCTTGGCTTTCACGCCCACCAGGCGCGCCGTCTCGGGATCGTCGGCGACCGCGCGGGCCTGCCGTCCGTAATGGCTGCGCGCCGTCAGCAGATGGGTCAGCGCGAACACCACCACGCTGATCAGCGTCGTCACCAGCGGCAGGATGCCCAGCGACACGCCGCCGACGTCGATGCCCAGCGTGGTGATGGCGCCGCCCGGCAGGCCGCGGGTATCACTGCTGAAGCATTGCTGCAACAGGTTTTGAATCACGATGGACAGGCCGAAGGTCAGCAGCAGCGGCGACAGAGGTCCCTGCCCGACCACGCGGTTGAGCAGCAAGGTTTGCAGCAATGCGCCGATCGCGAACATCAGCGGCACCACCAGCAGCAGCGACGTGAACGCCCCGACACCGAGCACACCCATCACCACGCTGGCCAGGTAGGCGCCCAGCACGATCAGGTCGCCGTGCGCCAGGTTAATCATGCGCATCACGCCCAGGCTCAGGCTCAGCCCGAGACCAAACAGCGCATACAGCGCGCCCAGCGTCAATCCATTCAACAGGGTTTCAAAAAACAGCGTCATGTCATGCTCCAAAATAGGCTTGCGTCACTTGCTCGTAATCCGCCTCGGATGAGCGGCCGGCCAGCACGATCCGGCCCTTCTGCATGCAATAGAAGCGTGCGGACTCGCGCAGTGCGCGGCGGACATTTTGTTCCACCAGCACCACCGCGAGGCCCTCGGCGCGCGCCCCGGCCAGCAAGCGGTAAACCTCGTCCACCGCCGCCGGTGACAAGCCCAGCGAGACTTCGTCGAACAGCAGATAGGCGGGATTCATGACCAGCGCCCGCGACAGCGCCACCAGTTGTTGCTGCCCGCCCGACAGCGCGGTGGCCGGGCGGTCCTGCAGCGCCTCGATCGCCGGCAACTCGCGCAGCACGCGCCGCACGGTCCACTCGCCCTGGCTGCCGTTGCGCGCCGCCAGCTGCAGGTTTTCCAGCACCGTCAGGCTGGGAAAGAGCCGGCGCCCCTCGGGCACCAGGGCGACGCCGCGCGCCAGCTGGCGGCGTTCCGTGGCGCCCCCGGCAGCTTCGCCGTCCAGTTCGATTGCGGCGCGCGTGGTGCCGACCGCGCCGGCCAGCGCACGCATCAGCGTCGATTTACCGGCGCCGTTGGCGCCGATCAGGGCAACCGTCTGCCCCGGCGCAACTTCGATGTCGACGCCGAACAAGGCCTGGAATTGACCGTAACAGGCGTTCAGATTCTTAGTGCGCAGCATGCAGTTCTCCCGCGTTGGTTTCAGCGCCGCTGCCCAGGTAAGACTCGCGCACGACTTGCGATGCCAACACCGCCTGCGACTCGCCGTCGTTGATGATGGTCCCGGCGCTGAGCACCACCAGCCGCTTCGCGACCGAGACCAGCGCATGCACCAGGTGTTCAATCCACACCACGGTGGTGCCGCCGCGATGGATGGCGCCGACCAGTGCCAGCAGCTCCAGCACCTCGCTATCGGTCAGCCCGCCCGCGACCTCGTCCAACAGCAGCAACCTGGGGCCGGTGGCAATCGCGCGCGCCAGTTCCAGCCGCTTGCGCTGGAGCAGGCTGAGGCGCTGTGCCGGCACATCACCCTCCGCCAGCAAGCCGCATTGCGCCAGGGCCCGGGCAGCGCGCTCGCGCGCCGCCGCGCGCCCGAGCTGGCCGCCGAACGTGGCCGCCACCAGCACGTTCTCGTACACCGTCATGCCCAGGAAGGGCTTCGGGATCTGGAAGGTGCAGGCGATCCCGGCGCGGCAGCGGGCGGCGGCATCGAGCCCGCCGATATCGACGCCGTCGAGCGCGATCGCGCCGCCGTCGCTGCGGTGCACGCCCGAGATCAGGCCGAACAGCGTGCTTTTGCCGGCGCCGTTCGGACTGATCACGCCAACGAACTCGCCCTCCTCGATGGCCAGCGAGAGCGGGGGAATGACTCGCATGCCGTTGTAGCTTTTGCTGACGTTAGTGAGCTGCAGTAGCATGGTCAGATCGCCTTCAGCATCTCGAACTTGCGCTGCACCGGGATCTCTGGCGCGGTGCTGTTGTTGGTCACCACAATCTCCAGCTTGCCGGCGTCATTCAGGCGCCACTGGCCTCCCACCACGCGCATTTTGGACACGTTCCTGATGCCGCTACCGGCGAAGTCCAGGCGGCCGATGATGGTGTCCACCTTGAGGCCGCGAATGGCGTCGCTGACCGCCTTGGGGTTCTTTGGATTGTTGCTGGCCTTGAGCGCGGCGATCCCGGTCTCGAACAAGGCATGGATCACGCCGATCGGCTGGGTCCACTCGCGGCGCGTCGCCGCCGTGTAGCTGTCGGCCAGCTGGCGCGCGCTCTGGCCCGTCAAGCTGGACTTGAAGGGGTAGGCCGGCGTCCACCAGATCTCGGTGGACATACCGTCGGCGCGCGCGCCAAGGGGGGCCACGCCGGCCGGGAACAGCAAGGCCTTGGCGACCGTTGTCACCTTCGGCTTGAATCCCATCTGGGCCGATTGCTTGACGAAGCTGCCCCATTCCGGCGGGTTGAACAGGCCGGTAACAATTTCGACATTGGCACGCTTGAACGCCTGGATATGGGCCGAAAAATCATCGGCGCCCACTGGAAACTTGCCGGCTTCGACCAGCTTGTAGCCATTTTTCGCAAACTCCGGCGGCAAGCCATGCTGCTTGTCGCCCAGCGCCCCGCCCGGGACATCGTTCGACCAGCACATGCCGACGGTTTTATTGGTCGGCAATTTATTCCAGATATCCATGTACACCGCGGCCAAATCTTCCATGCCCCAGGAGAAATGGAAGACGTGCCTGAAGCCGGTGGCGGGCGTCCCCTTGAGCGGGAACATCCATGCCTGCCAGGGACCGATAGTGGAAATGCAGGGTACACCGTTGAGTTCGCATTGTTGCGACACATTGGGGCCAATCGCCACCTGCGCCAGCATCAGGTCGATGTTTTCCTTGTTGATCAGTTCGACCGCGAGGTTGGAGGCGCGGTCCGGGCTGCTCTGGTCATCCCGCACCAGCAACTCGACCCGGTATTTTTTCCCGTTGACCACGATGCCGCCCTCGAGCGCCTTGCGCACTTGCACCAAAATGAAGTCGTCGGCCTCGCTGAACGGTGAAAAAGGCCCTGTTTTAGGGCATATGTAACCAATGCGGATCACGTCCGATTGCGCCAGGGCGTTCCCGGTCGCGGCGAGGGCGCCGGCCGCGCCGGCGAGGCGCAGGAAGCGCCGGCGGGTGGCGCGGCGCGGGGTGGCCTCGGCATCCGGGATGGTCAGGTTCTTGTTCTGCATGGTGGCTGGCTCCTGTAGTGATGGAATCGGGCGGCCGCAGCGTATCGCCGCCAGTGCAACCACTATGGCGAGAAATGCCACACCGCACTTGGCTGAAAAGGCCGCTTGGTTTGTCTGGTTGGGAACACTGTTCTGAGGCGGAACAAAAACTTTGCCCGGAGAGTTTTTTCGTGGAACAATCGGTCTCAACGCCAACATAGGCATGCAATTTGCAAGGAAATTGCGGACAACCGGAGACTGCAATGATGACTTTTGATTCCGCGCCGGCGCCGGCGTTACGGCGCCATTCGGTGTCGACCAGCAGCGTCAGCCCAAGCGAACGGGTCGACTTCTGGCGGGACGTGATCGGCGAAAAGATTATTCCCGTCGATTTCAAGGTCGGCAACCGTCAAGATTTCTCGGCCAGCCTGGAATGGGCCAGGATCGGCGACATCGAGGTGATGAATTTGCAGGTCAGCGCGCACTCGGCCCGCTGCGGTCAAGCCGCCTCCAGCCGCGACGGCAACGAGGGGATGATTTTCCACTTCATGCGCTCCGGCGTCGGCGAGAGCGTGCAAGATGGCCGCCGCACCATGCTGGCGTCGGGCACCGGCGTGTTTTGCAGCGGCGCGCGGCCGTTTTCGCTGGAATTCCCCGCCAACGCGGAATTGATGGTGTTGCAGATCCCGCGCGCGGCGCTGGCGCGCACGGTGGCGTCGCTCGATCGCATCGCCAACCAGGACCTGGCGTGCAACAACCCGCTCTTTCCGCTCGTGACGTCCTATGTCCAGCAGCTGGCCAGCACGGCCTGCGGCATGACAGCCGGCGCGGCCGACCGTGTCAGCAGGAACCTGATCGACCTGGTAGGGGCAATGGTGTCGGAGTCGATCCAACAATCGGCGTTCGACCTGTCCGAGTGCAGGACTGCGGCGCTGACCCGGCTGCATGCCTACATCGAGGAGCACATACACGAGCCAGAACTGGCCCCCGCCGGCGTCGCCTGTGCGCTGGGATTGTCGCAGCGCTACATCAACAAACTGCTGGAGGCCGAGGGCACGTCGCTTGGACGGCTGATCTGGCTGCGGCGGCTGGACTTGATTGCCGCCGACCTGCGCAGCGCGGCGATGGCGTCGCGCAGCATCTCGACCATCGCGCTGACGCGCGGCTTCAACGATCTGGCGCATTTCAGCAAGAAATTCCGCCAGCACTTCGGCGCATCGCCGCGCGAGTACCGCGCAATGAAAATGAACTGAGCACTGCTTTCATTTTGATTTAGGCGACGCGCGCGATCACCACAGTGCTGGCTCCGACGACGGTCACTTTCTGGTCATGCATGCTGGCGGTCTGCATAAACCAAGTCATCAATGACGTTGCGGCCGTCATGCGGCCGGGGAGCACTACGACCAAAAACGACATCAAGGAACGGGGCCGTCAGCCGATTCAAGCATGCGCACCAGTTGGCACAACGTTTCCGTCACAGGCGCCGCTATCTGCACCTCATTGGCGAGCCGGACCACCGCACCGTTAATGGCTTCGATTTCCGTTTTGCGGTGCGCCAGGATATCTTGCAGCATGGACGGCTGATGCCCGCCATACCAGCAGCACATCGTTTCCTGCCAGCGCCAGCCTGGCGCCGAACAGGCTGCCCATCGCGCCGGCGCCCAGTATCATGATCTTTTTCATACGGTCCTCTCAAACGCCATTGGCGGCTCGTCGCGCACCGAGATGGACGGCGCCCGGCCTGCTTCGTCTGCCGGTTTTGGGGTGGTACTCATGGCATTCTCCTGTTGTTGTGCGGTGCAACGCCACCGCATCTGTCTGCATTATGCGAACGCAGAATCCTCCTGGAAATTACTCATTTCGTGAAAAGTCATTACACTTGCGCATGGCTTTCGATCTACGCCAACTGGCAGCCTCGACCCAGTGCCAACCCGCTGCACATCTCGCAGCCGGCATTGAGCCGCACCATCAAGCGCCTGGAAGAACAACCGGGCGCCACTAGTGCCGTATATGCTCCTGCAGCATGGTCTTGAATTTTCTTGGAGTGGTTTAACTCGTTAACCCCAGAACAGCGAATTGACCCGATCGCTGCGGCGCTTCACGCGGACATGTCCAACATCGAGGCCGTGAAGATTGGCGGGACGTGGCGCAAGCGCGATCACGCCATCATTGGCATGGATGCAATGCGAGTCAGAGAGGAGATATTCAAGACTGGCGAGCGCACTCACCACTTTCAAGTCTGATCTGCAAACAAAAAACCCCGCATCATCACTGATCGGGGTTTCTGCGAAACTAGCAAAGTTTCCTAAAATTACTGGCGGAGGCGGTGGGATTCCTACTGGTCTGGCTCTTCAGAGGGGAGCGTCATGGCATCAGTCATGCCGATGCCGCCGAGTAGCCGCCGCGTGTGTTCATTTCTTGCACATCGCGCTGATGGCGTTGGGGGAGGTGGCAGTGATCAAGCCTAGCCGATATGGCAATTCGATGTATTCGTATGTCTTGCCTTTTTCCTTATCCAGCCCCTGGTAGAGGAATTTCAGCGGCTGACAGGGGTCGATGCTCAGCGTCTGGTCGACGCTGTCGCGGATCATTTCGCCATGGGATACGCCTTCCGACCAGATCCGGTTGTTGAACTTGACGTTTTCCGCGCCAGCGAACAGGTTCATCGCGGCGCCGGGAATGGGTTGCCAGGCGCCGTCCAGGCGATCCGCTGTCCAGCCCCGGAAATACCTGCCCTTCGGCCCCATCGCCTCGATCAGGGTCAGGTACTGGTTGGCGCCGGTAATCTTATAGGTGTTGCTCGCCTCGAACATGTCGTCAAGTTTCTCCTTCATGGCGACGACGGGCTCGCCGAAGCCCTGAGGGAAGCGCTCGATCGTCGTCTCGGCGCGGTAAAAACTGCCGTTGTCGCCGGTGAAGAAGAGATGGCACTTCTTGTCGTCGCAGATGTTCCAGAAGTCCAGCCAGACGGCATTGCCATTGGCGTCCTTGACACTCGCCGGGATCGTTGCGTAGAAGGGCTTCGGCGCCGTCCAAGACATGGGGTCGGCGATATTGCTGGTCGTGGAATACAGCGGGTCACCGCCCTGGTAAATCAGGTACCAGCGCTTCTGCGGCGCGAAGTAGAAGACCTGGGGCGCAGCGCGATAGCCGGGTCCGATGGGTGACTTGTCCAGCATGAACTGAGGGGCGTTGGGTGCCTCTTCCCAGTTCGCAAAGCTGGTGTAGGCGATACCCCAACCGTTCTTCCCGGCCGTGGTCATGAAGACGTGATAGCGGTTGCCGTGGTAGACGATGCTCGGGTCTTTGACCCCAAAGATATCCTTCGGGACAGCCGGAGGGTTGATCAGGGGCTGGCTGGAGCGCCACTCAAAAGGTTGGGCCTGCGTGGAGCCGGATGCTGTGATCGCAAACGCATTGGTGTAGGTGGCCGCGCTCGCCCCGAAGGCGAGCAGCAGTACTGATATCAAGGTTCTCATGGTTGACTTTCCAGGTAAAGATGCTCGGCCGCGATGGCTGGTGAGAGCGGGCCCGGGGTGGTGTGATGTCGCACGAATGGTCTCCAACGGTTGTCCCCATTCTGCGCACTCCGCGTGTGCATCGCAATTCTCAAAATCACCAATGCGCGGAGTCATTTTTCGGTGAGCGGGGACAATTCCCGATCGGGGCCAACACTACGTTCAACCTTGTCGACAACCGCCAGCGAAAGAGCCAGGAGGTCATCGCACTGAGTCCGTTTTTTCCCGATGTTCTGTTTGACACGCCAGGATCACGCACAACAAAAAACCCCGCATCATCACTGATCGGGGTTTCTGCGAAACTAGCAAAGTTTCCTAAAATCACTGGCGGAGGCGGTGTCTGCATGCCACACGTCTACAGAACGCTCAGTACGACTCCCTAAGTACCCGCCCCATCATAAATCGGCGATTGATCGTACGGCAATCGTCTCCGGGCGAATCCCGAAATATACTGGAAGCTCACTCCCATTTGTGGGTAGGCTTGTGGGTAGCGGGTATTTGTGGGTAAGAGGGCGAACAGCGATGGGCAGGCAGGCTTTAACGGTACTGGGCGTCAACGCCAAGAAGGCGCCCGGTTATTACGGTGACGGCGGCGGACTCTATTTGCAGGTGTCGCCTACCGGGTCCAAGTCATGGATCTTCCGATACATGCTGCTCGGTCGTGCACGGGAAATGGGGCTCGGGTCCGTTGCAGACAAGCCCCTGACACAAGCACGAGACGAAGCGTCAAAGTGCCGCCAACTAGTATGCGACGGAATCGATCCGATCACACAGCGGGACAGTCTGCGCGAAGCCGCCGTCACGGCAATTCAAAATACGCGTACATTCCGCGAATGTGCCGTCGAGTATCACCGAACCCATAGTTCCGCATGGCGTAATCCTAAACATACCAAACAATGGATCAACTCCCTCAGCAGATTCGCGTTCCCCCTTATAAGCGATAAGGACGTCAACCAGATCGGCAAAGCTGAAATACTCGCCGTCCTGGAACCGACCTGGGTTACGCTCCACGAAACAGCCTCCCGGGTACGGCAACGTATCAAAGCTATCCTTGACTGGGCAGCGGCACGCGACTTCAGGACACGTCAAGACCCGCATTTATGGGATCAGCTCGCACGAGCTCTGCCGCATCGGCCGGACCTGCGAAAGCCTCACCATTTTGCCGCGTGTCCTTATGAGCAAGTCGCCTCCGTCATCCGCGCCATCCATGAGTGTGGCGCTGCCGTTTGTATTAAGCACGCGATGGAGGCTGCCTACTTTCGTAGTGATCTTTTCGATAAACGACGGGATCTCATGGATGCATGGGCTGCGTATTGCGAAGCGCGCAGCGAGAGCTCAGTATAAATAGTGACTCCAGCACCGAGTAGATTAGAATCGGCCGCCAGCGAAACGCAATCCGATACCGCCGGCCTTACGTCTACAGTGCCAGCACCGGGTCGGCCGCCACATAGTCACGCAAGCGATACGTGGCGCGGCCTGCCCGCTTGGCGTCGTACAGCGCGGCATCAGCGCAGTCGAGCAGCGCCTTCGGTATGACGGCCGGCCCCGGCGCGAAGGCGCCACCAATACTGGACCCGACTTTCAATGCGCCGCACGACAGCATCATGGGCGGCTGCATTGTCAGCAAGATCTTTTCCGCGACCAGGCCCATGGCGTCGCGATCAGCCAGCGTTTCGACAATAATGACAAACTCATCGCCCGCCAGGCGCGCCACGGTATCGGTTTCCCTGACCGACGCATGCAGGCGGCGTGCAAATTCGCGCAACACTTCATCGCCGACGCCATGGCCCTGGGTGTCATTGATTTGCTTGAAGTGATCAATATCGAGGAAAAACAACCCCATCGGCTGGCCGGTGCGGCTGCAGCGCTGCGCGGCTTCCGCGATTTTTTCATTGAATTGGTAACGGTTGGGCAGCCCTGTCAACTCGTCGAAGCGCGCCATCTCGGACAGTTTTTGCTGGACCCGCTTCAACTCGGTGACATTGGAACACAGCGCAAAAATGCCGAGCACCTCGCCCTCCGGTCCGATCTGCGGCACCAGCGTGTAGTGCAGCCACCGCTGCCGGCCATCGACCGTCGACGTGTATTCAAACTCGACCCGCTCGCCGTGCAACGCTCGGGTGATATAGGGCATCAGCGCGTGCGCGGCCGGACTATTCGGGAACTCAAGGATCAGGTCGGTGAATTTCCGGCCCAGCACTTGCGCCGGCGTCGCTGCGGTCCACTGGGTCAGGGTGGCGTTGGCGAACTTGATGGTCAGTTCCTGGTCGAGATAGCAGATCACCACCGGCAAGTTATCGGTAATGGTGCGCAAACGCTGTTCATCAGCCGCTTGCTGCAGTTCGATCCGCTTGCGTTCCGTGATTTCCAGCCACAAGGCGTACACGCTGCGGACATTGCCCGCAGCGTCGACTTCCGGCAGATAGGTCGCGGCGAAATAACGGTCGATGCCGTCGACCGGATAGCAAATGTCGAAGTTGACTTGATGTCCCTGGTATGCACGGTTGATATGGCCGCTGACGCTGTCATACAGTGCTTCACCAGTGATGTCGCGCAAGTGCTTGCCGAGCAATTCGGCCGGCTGCCGCGGCAGCACCGTGCCGATGTATTTGTTGACGAACGTGAAGCGGCCCTCGAGGTCGAACTGGGTAATGATGACGGGCAGGTTCTCGCTGATGGTGCGCAGGCGGTGCTCGCTCTGCGCCAGTTGTTGCTGCAACCTCGCGAATGCATCGGCCTCGATCAGGTCGGGGACAAGTAATCTCGCTAACGCCCGGCGCCAGCGCCCGAACCAACGTCCCATGCCCCGCCCCCCTCTACGCAAAATTCAGTCTGTTCCGGATGATTATAGTGCGAGCACGTGGAACCGATCGTACAGCAGGGCAAGATCCATGGTGGGGACGCCACAACCGCGCCTAACATGATGTCAATCCTCATACTTTTATAGACACTTTGAAAATTTTTGACAATTATGAGACATATATTGATACATTTTTACATGAAATGACTAAATTCTTTGATGCTTCACAGTAATTCCAATAAGCTGCGTTCAATGCTTCAACGGCATTGTTCTCAACCAGCTTTTGGACAAAAGAATGAAAAAACATTTCATGGCAGCATCGCTGCTGGCCGCCTTCGGCGTCATGCAGGCACAGGCCGGGGACCTCGACAGCGGCAACCTCATCATCAGCGGCTTCGGCACCCTGGGCGTGGCCCAGACGGATACCGATAACGCGCAATTTGCACGCTACAACCAGGCCGTCGGCGTCAAGGATGCACCACGCATCGGCCTCGATTCCAACCTGGGCCTGCAAGCGACCTACCAGTTCAACGACAGGGTCTCGGCCACCGCGCAGGTGCTGACCCGCAAGAACACCAGCCCGCAATTCACGACCGACCTGACCTGGGCCTTCGTCAAGGTCAAGGTCACCGATGAACTCAGCGCGCGCCTCGGCCGCGTGGTGCTGCCCGCGTTCACCATTTCCGACTACCAGAACGTCGGCTACGCCAACACCATGATCCGCCCGCCGATCGAGATGTACGGCCAGGAACCGATCGAAAACCTCGATGGCGTGGATGGCAATTGGCAGCATGCGTTCGGCAGTGTCAATGTCACGGCGCAGGCTTTCGTCGGCGTCAGCAGCGGCAAGCTGTTCGTTCCGACCGGCGGCGGCCTGACCGCGAAATACCGCGCGCCGGCCGTCGGCTTTGCCGCGTCGGCCGAGTACGGTCCATTTACCGCACGGCTGGGCCATTTGCGCGCGGAACTGACCAGTCATGACATTACACCGGTCAACAGCCTGGTCAGCACCCTGACGTCGCTGGGCTTCGCACAACTCGGCCGCGACATTGCGCTGGACAAAAAACGTATCAACTTCACGTCTATCGGTTTGAACATGGACTGGAACGATATCGTGCTGCAAACGGAATATGCGCAACGCCGCCCGCAAGAGCGGGTGTACGCGTCAGGCAGCAATTCGTGGTACGTGATGGGCGGCTACCGTTTCGGCAAATTGCTGCCGTATGTCGCGCACGCGTCGCTGCGCGGCGTACGTCCGACCATCACCGCGCCCGCCGGCCTGGCCGCCATTCCGCAACTGAACACCGCCGTCGCCGGTTTGCTGCTGGCTGCGGAACAGGACACCACGCTGGCCGGCGTGCGCTGGGACTTCGCACGTTCGCTGGCATTGAAGGTGCAAGTCGACCGTGTCAGCCCGAAACAGAAATCGGGCACCCTGCTGTTCGCCCCGGCGGGCGGGAAAAAAGACAGCGTGACCGTGTACGCCGCCGCCCTGGACTTCGTTTTCTGAGAGATCGCCATGAACAAGATTTTCGCACCCTTGCTGCTGGGCGGCGCGATCGCCGCCGCCATGCCGGCCAGCGCTGAAACCGTCGTCATCGTCAGCGCCAAAAACCCGGCAACCCGCATGTTTTCCGAACAGGCTTCCCAGTTTTTCCTTGGCAAGTCAACCATGTTCACGCCCATCGACCAGGCTGAAGGTTCCGCCATTCGCAACGACTTCTACCTGAAGGTGGCGGACAAGGATGCTGCGCAAGTGAAGGCGCTGTGGTCCAAGCTGGTGTTTACCGGTAAGGCCACGCCACCCAAGGAGTACAAGTCCAATGCCGAGGTGAAGAAAGCCGTGGCCGACGATCCCAAGGCGATCGGTTACATCGACAGGTCGGCGGTGGATGACTCCGTCAAGGTCATCCTGAGCCTGCCTTAAGCTTGTCCAAGGCCTTCGGCCGCCCGTATCCCCGTCCCGGCCCCGCGCCGGGATTTTTTTCGCGCGAAGCCTGTTTGTGAACAAATTTAATATAAGTGTTTAATTTACGTTTACGTAAACGTAAAGTGCATTTATGATCTAGCCAGATCCACACAGCTCAAATAAACGTCATGACCGTTATAGAAACCAAACTCACCCCGCGCAGCGACGACTTCAAGGCCAACGCGGCCGCCATGCAGGTGCTGGTCGACGACTTGCGCGCCAAGGTCGCCAAGCTGGCCCAGGGCGGCGGCGAAGCGGCATGCGCCAGGCACACCGCGCGCGGCAAACTGCTGCCGCGCGACCGCGTGCAAATGCTGCTCGATCCCGGCACCCCGTTCCTCGAACTGTCGCAGATGGCAGCCTATGGCATGTACGACGACGCGGCGCCGGCGGCCGGCATCATCACCGGCATCGGCCGCGTGGCGGGCCAGGAATGCGTGATCGTGTGTAACGACGCCACCGTCAAGGGCGGCACGTATTACCCGATGACGGTGAAAAAGCACCTGCGCGCGCAGGAAATCGCCGACCAGAACAACTTGCCGTGCATTTACCTGGTGGACTCGGGCGGCGCCAACTTGCCGAACCAGGATGACGTGTTCCCGGACCGCGACCACTTCGGCCGCATTTTTTACAATCAGGCCAATCTGTCGGCCAAGGGCATCCCGCAAATCGCGGTGGTGATGGGGTCCTGCACGGCGGGCGGCGCCTACGTTCCCGCCATGAGCGACGAATCGATCATCGTCAAGGAACAGGGCACGATTTTCCTCGGCGGCCCGCCGCTGGTGAAGGCCGCCACCGGTGAAGTGGTCAGCGCGGAAGACCTGGGCGGCGGCGACGTGCATACGCGTTTGTCCGGCGTGGCCGACCACCTGGCGCAGAATGATCTGCACGCGCTGTCGATGGCGCGCACGATCGTGTCGAATTTGAACCGCACCAAGCCGCAGCAGGGCGCGTTGCGCGAGGCGGTGGAGCCGAAATACCCGACCAGCGAACTGTATGGCGTGATCCCGGTCGATACCCGCAAGCCGTTCGATATCCGCGAAGTGATTGCCCGTATCGTCGACGGCAGCGAATTCGATGAATTCAAGGCGCGCTACGGCACCACGCTGGTGTGCGGCTTTGCCCATATCTATGGCATGAAAGTCGGCATCGTTGCCAACAACGGCATCCTGTTCTCCGAGTCGGCCTTGAAAGGCGCGCACTTCATCGAACTGTGCGCGCAGCGCAAGATCCCGCTGGTGTTCCTGCAAAACATCACCGGCTTCATGGTCGGCCGCAAGTATGAAAACGAGGGCATTGCCCGCAACGGCGCCAAGATGGTGACGGCGGTGGCCACCGCCGCGGTGCCGAAATTTACCGTGGTGATCGGCGGCAGCTTCGGCGCCGGCAACTATGGCATGTGCGGCCGCGCGTATTCGCCGCGCTTTATGTGGATGTGGCCGAACGCGCGTATTTCCGTGATGGGCGGCGAACAGGCGGCGTCTGTGCTGGCCACCGTGAAACGCGACGGTATCGAAGGCAAGGGCGGCCAGTGGTCGGCCGAAGAAGAAGCGGCGTTCAAGCAGCCGATCAAGGACCAGTACGAACACCAGGGTCACCCATACTATGCGACGGCGCGCCTGTGGGACGACGGCGTGATCGATCCGGCCGATACCCGCATGGTGCTGGGCCTGGGCCTGTCCGCCGCATTGAATGCGGCAATCCCGGACACCAAGTTCGGCGTATTCCGCATGTGACCACGCGCACGCAAACAAGCAAGCAAGCAAACCAACTACAACAAGGCAGCTCATGTTCCATAAAATCCTGATCGCCAACCGCGGCGAAATCGCCTGCCGCGTCGCGTCGACGGCGCGCCGCATGGGTATCCGGACCGTCGCGGTCTATTCCGAAGCCGATGCCGGCGCACGCCATGTCGCCATGTGCGACGAAGCCATCCTGGTCGGCCCTGCGCCCGCCCGCGACAGTTACCTGAAAGGTGATGCGATCATCGCCGCCGCGCTGGCCACCGGCGCGCAGGCGATCCACCCCGGCTATGGCTTCCTGTCCGAAAACGAAGCGTTCGCCCAGGCTTGCGCCGACAACGGCCTGGTGTTCATCGGCCCGCCGGCGGCGGCCATGCGCGCGATGGGTTCCAAATCCGCCGCCAAGACCTTGATGGAACAGGCCGACGTGCCGCTGGTGCCCGGCTACCACGGCGAACGCCAGGACAGCGACTTCCTGCGCCAGCAGGCCGACCGCATTGGCTACCCCGTCCTGCTCAAGGCCAGCGCGGGCGGCGGCGGCAAAGGCATGCGCATCGTCGAGCGCAGCGCCGACTTTGCCGACGCGCTGGCGTCGTGCCAGCGCGAAGCCATCAGCAGCTTTGGCGACGACAAGGTGCTGGTGGAAAAATACCTGACCCGGCCGCGCCATATTGAAATCCAGGTGTTCGCCGACACCCTGGGCAACTGTGTCTACCTGTTCGAGCGCGACTGCTCGGTGCAGCGGCGCCACCAGAAAGTCCTGGAAGAAGCGCCGGCGCCCGGCATGACGCCGGAGCGCCGCCGCGCGATGGGCCAGGCCGCCGTCAACGCGGCAAAGGCGGTTGGCTATGTTGGCGCCGGCACGGTGGAATTCATCGCCAACCAGGATGGTTCGTTCTACTTCATGGAAATGAACACCCGCCTGCAAGTCGAGCATCCCGTCACGGAAATGATCACCGGCACCGACCTGGTCGAGTGGCAATTGCGCGTCGCGCACGGTGAGGCGCTGCCGTTGACCCAGCAGCAATTGCATATCGACGGCCATGCGATCGAAGCGCGCATCTATGCGGAAAATCCGGAAAAGGGTTTCCTGCCGGCCATCGGCCAATTGCGTCACCTGCGCGCGCCACAGGCCGTGACGTTCACCCGAGGCGCGGACGGCGCGGCGAACGCCCCGGCCCCGGTGCGTATCGATGCCGGCGTGCGCGAAGGCGATGCGATTTCACCGTTCTACGACCCGATGATCGCCAAGCTGATCGTCTGGGGCCAGGACCGGCGGCAGGCGCTGGCGCGCATGCGCCTGGCGCTGGCCGAATACCAGGTGGTCGGGCTGGCCACCAACGTGGCCTTCCTGCAGCGCCTGCTCGACAGTGATGCATTCTCCAACGCCGACCTCGATACGGGCCTGATCGAACAAAACCGCGACGTGCTGTTCCCGCCGCCACGGCCCGCCGCGCGCGAAGTGCTGGCACTGGCGGTGTGCGCCCTGCTGCATGGCGAGCGCGCGCAAGGCGCCAGTGCGGCGCGCCCGCCGGAGCCATGGCAAGCGGGTAACGGCTGGCGCATGAACAGCGGATTGAACCGCGTGCTTGATTTCACCGACGACAGTGGCTCACGGCGCGTCGTGGCGGGTTATGACGGTGCTGCCTGGACCTTCACGCTCGACAGCGCCACGCAGCCGCTGGCGCTGGCGCCGGGCAAAGCGCCGGCGGCAAACGGCGAACTGGCCGTCAACCTCGACGGGCAGCGCTTGCGCGGCAGCGTGGTGCGCGAGGGAGACATTTTTCACGTGTTCATGAACGGCCGCCACACGGTGCTGGCCTACTCCGATCCGCTGGCCCATTCCGGCCAAGCCGATGTGGAAACCGGCGCCCTGACCGCCCCGATGCCGGGCAAGATCGTTGCGATCCTGGCCGCCGCCGGCGCCAAGGTCGCGAAAGGCACGCCGCTGCTGGTCATGGAAGCCATGAAGATGGAACACACGATTTCGGCGACGCATGACGGCATCGTCGACAAACTGTTGTACGAAGTGGGCGACCAGGTCACCGATGGCGCCCAGTTGCTGACCCTGAGCGCGCTGGAGGATTGACATGACAACCCTGGATGCGAGGCTGGTTTCCGGCTTCGAGCTGTTACGCATTGCTGGCGGCTTTCGCCGCATCCTGAAAACAGAATTGGGCCAGGAACAGCTGTGCGCCCGCTGTAACGAACCGTGGCCAATGGACCCCGAGTTCTTCAGGATATCCAATGGCTGTGTCAGCTACGAGTGCAAGGCTTGTATCCAGGAGCATAAACGGCGGTAGCCGTACCGGGCCCTTACGCCGCTACCCGCGACGCGATGGCGACATAAGCACGGCGCGCGTCGGCGGCGGCCTTGGCGGCAACACTGCCGGCCTCGCTGGCACCGGCGGGCAAGTCAGAGGGGCTCATGGGCGGGCTCACCGCCGGCCCCTGCACCACACCGCCGTGCCCCGCTTCCACCTTGAACGTATCGACCACCTGCAGCAATGCCATCGCCTGTTCGCGCATGCTCTCGGCGGCGGCCGCGGCTTGTTCGACCAGCGCGGCGTTTTGCTGCGTGATGCCGTCCATGCGCACGATATCCTGCGTCACGTGTTCGATGCCGGCGCTCTGCTGCAAGCCGGCATCGGCCATGTCGGCGATGATGGTGTTGACACGCTTGACGCTGTCGACGATCCCGCCCATCGCGGTGCCCGCGCGCGCGGCCAGGCGGCTGCCGTCGTCCACCATCGCCAGCGACGTGGACGTCAGCGCATTGATTTCCCTGGCCGCCGCCGCGCTGCGCTGCGCCAGCACACGCACCTCGGCCGCCACCACGGCAAAGCCCCGCCCCTGCTCGCCGGCGCGCGCCGCTTCAACGGCGGCGTTGAGCGCCAGGATATTGGTCTGGAATGCGATCCCGTCGATCACACCGGTAATGTCGGCGATCTTGCGCGACGACTGGTGTATCGCCGACATGGTCGTCACCACTTCGGCGACGACCGCGCCGCCCTCAACCGCCGCGCGCGACGACGCGCCAGCCAACTGGTTGGCGCGCTGCGCATTTTCCGTGTTGCGCTGGACGGTGGCGGTCAATTCTTCCATCGACGCGGCGGCACGCTCCAGCGCCACCGCCTGCTCCTGGGTCCGGTTAAACAAGTCGCTGTTGCCGTCGGCAATCGCATTCGACGCCGAGCCGATGGTATCGGTGCCGGCGCGCACACGCGTGACGATATCGGCCAGGCTGTCGCGCATGGTTTTCATCGCGCTCATCAGGCTGGCGTTGTCGCCGGGCTTGACGGCAATCTCGCAACCGAGGTCGCCCGCCGCGATGCGGCCGGCAATGGCCACCGCGTGCGACGGCTCGCCGCCCAGTTGACGCAGCAAGCCGCGCGTGATGGCCGTCGCCGCCAGCACACTCAACACGACCGCCAGCACGCCCAGCCCCAGTTGCACCGCGCGGGCGCGCTGGTAAGCGGCGAGCGCCTGGTCCGCGGCGGCCGCGTTGAGTTTTTCCTGCCCCGCGATCAATTCATCGAGCGCCGCCATCCATTTGGCCTGTACCGGCAACAGTTCGTTGACAAAGATTTCATACACCATTTCGTTCTGTCCCATTTCCGCTTCCTGGGCGGCACGGGCGATCACCGGCAATGCCGCCGCATTCAGGCTGCGGATGCGGTTGAACAGGTCCATTTCCCTGGGGCTGGCGCCGGAACGGTTCAGCATCGCGGCCAGCTGGGCGTCGGCCGCCACATAGTCCCTTGCGCGGCGCTTCATGAATTCCTGCTCGTCGCGCACCGCCGACAGCGACCGCAGCAGCGCCATGTCGCGCAGCGAAATCATGCGCGCCGCCACCGAGTCGCGCATGTCACGGGCCAGCTTGGCCTTGACGCCATTGATGGCAGTGATGGCTTCTATCCGGTCCTGCATTCCGGCCAGGCTGGCCGTGCCCAGCGCGGCCTGCACCACCAACATCAACAGCACCAGGCCGAAACCGCAGCCCAGGCGCAGGCCTACCCGCATTTGCATCCATTTCATGATTGTCTCCCTCAATTTTTAAACACTATCAATAGTGCTGTTCAACTTTGCATGAATTTCATGCAAATATCCAATATTTTCTCAATTTATGTTCAATTTGTGGTACTTTTATGCACACATAAAAACATAGTGTCTAATTAAGGAGGCGGTGATGTATTTCAATCTGTCGGATAAACGTGTCATCGTGACGGGCGCGTCGCGCGGCATCGGCCGCGCCATCGCGCGCGCGTTTGCCGCCGAAGGCGCGCGGGTGGCAATCTGCGCCCGTGGCGAGGCGGCGGTCAACGAAACCGGGCGCGAACTGGCCGAACAGGCGGGCGCCGTGATTGCCCGCGCGGTCGACGTGACCGACACGGCCGGCGTCCAGGCATTCGTGGCCGACGTGGCGCAAACCTGGGGCGGCGTCGACATCCTGGTCAACAATGCGGGCCAGGGCCGTGGCGGCAACCTGGAAACGCTGACGCCGGAAGCCATCCTGGAACACGCAAATATCCTGCAAATGGGGCATTTCCGCTTTATCCAGGCGGTGGTGCCGCATATGCGCCGGCAACGCTGGGGCCGCATCATTGAAATCAACGCACTGGCCGGCGTCATCCCGACGCCGGACGGCATCCCTTCCGTCATCAACCGCGCGTCGTGCATCGCGCTGTCGAAGACGCTCGGCATGTCGCTGCCCAAGGACAATATCCTGCTGAACACACTGAACATGGGCTGGATCGACACCGGGCAATGGGAACGCCATTTCCGTGAAATGCCGCCCGGCTGCACACGCGAAGAATTCGATGCGATGGTGCTGAAAGTGGTGCCGCTGGGGCGCTTCGGCAGACCCGAAGACGTGGCCGGCATGGCGCTGTTCCTGTCCAGTGAATACGCCAGCTTCATCAGCGCCGCATCGATCGACATCGCGGGCGGGATGGGCGGGCAGATTGCGTATTACCCGCAATTGAAGAAGGATTTTGCCGAGGCGATCCGCGCACGCGAGGCAGTGTCGCAGTAAGGGCAAGACGGCCGCGCATGCGGCCGTCATGGTTACGCCGGCGGCGGCCCGCCCAACCGCCCCACTGCCCTTGCCGGCGCCAGCACGCGCCGCGCACCCACCCGGTTATGCAACTCGCCGATCCCGGCAATGGTGGCGGCTATGCTGTCCCCCGGCTGCAAGAACCGCCCGTCTTCCAGCCCCACGCCGCAAGTCGACCCGGTAAACACCAGGTCGCCCGGCCGCAGCGCCACCCGCGCATCGAGGTAGTTCAACAGTTCATCGAGCGGGAAGATCATCTGGCGGGTGTTGTCGTGCTGCCGCTGTTCGCCATTGATGGACAGCGAGATATCGAGTGCCGGCTGCCCAGGTCCGCCCAACTCGTCCAGCGTGGCAATCCACGGACCGATGGGCGCCGTGCGGTCGAGCGCTTTTTGCGTGAACAAATCCAGCGAGCCCAGTTGCTTGCCGGCGTCGCGCGCGCTGATATCGTTGCCGATGGTGTAGCCGAGCAGGCAGGCCGACGCCTGCGGCGCGTCGTCCAGCGGCCGCGCCACCACGGCCACCAGCTCCACCTCGTAATCGAGTTGCGCGGTGATGGCCGGATACTGGATTTCCTCGCCGGGATGGACGATCGCGCTGTCCGGCTTGATATAGGCTATCGTATGCGGCGGCGCTTCCTTGCGGCCCAGCCGTGTCAGGTGGGTCAAATAATTCAAGCCCACGCCAAACACGCGTGCGCCGGGATTGACCGGCGCGCGAGCGCGCAGCGCGGACCAGCGCAACGGCTGCGGCGCAAGGTCCAGCGCGGCGGCGTTGCCGCCCGCCGCGGCCGGCGCCCATTGTGCAAACGGCGCGCGCACCTGCAACGCCAGGTCCGATACCGGATCGACCAGCACCCAGAAGCGCTGGCCGCCGGCGTCTCCGGCAAAGGCAAGCTTCATGCCTTGTTGCGCGCGGCGGTTGCGGCCAACGCGGCCAGCCCGGCCGGGTCCAGCACTTCTTCCGGCGTGCGCACGCTCGGGCCCAGGATCGGGCCGACCAGCTCGTGGCCCCACAGGCTGAGTTTTTCCGGATTCACTTCAAAGCCATCGTCATGCCATGGCGACAATTCATGGATGGTTTCAATCGCAAAACCGCCCGGCGAAAAATGGTAGAACGAGATGTGCGGGTCTTGCGCGTGCTGGCCCAGGGTCATTTGCATCGGCAATTCGCGCTTGCGCACGATGTCGTAAGTCTCGCCCACATCGCGCACGCTGGCCACGAACATGCCCATGTGCTGGATGCCTGCGCGGCCCGGTCCATGGCCATAGCCGATGTCATGGCTGGTGTAGGTGTTGAGTTTGGAGCGGTAGAAGCCGGTTTTACCCTTGCCGGCGCCGGCGCCATACCAGTGGAAACCCATGATCACGGTAAGGAAATGATCCAGTTCCTTGCCATATTCCGGCGTGATCAGCACCACGTGCCCGAGGCCGCGCTTGCCGGCCACGAAGCCGCCATGCGGGCGGCCCGGCTGGAACGAGCGCGGCAGCCATTTTTGCGCGTAAAACAGTTCATGCTGGTAGCCGGCCGGGTCGCGGAAGCGGATCAGTTCCTTGACGCCGCGTGTTTCGCACAGCGCCGCGTCGCCCACCGTGACGTCCACGCCATGGTCGCGGAAGCGCTGCACGGCGGCGTGGAATTCCACCTTGCCGCGCGCTTCCCAGCCGATATACTCGATGCGGTCCACCGCGCCGGGCCGGAACGCCAGGCGGTGGCGCCGGTCGTCGGTGCGGAAGTACAGCGCGTCCGGTTCGGACGCCGGCGCGGCGCCGATTTCAAAGCCCATCACATTCGGGCCATAGTCGCGCCACTGTTCAATGCAGGTTGTCTCGAAGCCGAGATAACCGATACCTATAATATCCATGTTAACTCCGATGCTGGTTTGCCAGGCTCACTCGCCCCATCAAATCGCCAATAAGCCGCCATCGATGACGATGTCGGAGCCGGTCAGGAACGACGCCTCGCCGGACGCCACGAACAGCGCCATCGCCACCACTTCTTCCGGCTCGCCCGGGCGGTCCATCAGCACGCCATCGAGCAGCGCCTTACGCGCCTGCGGGTTTTCCAGGAATGGGCGGGTGCCCGGCGTGGCCACGAAGCCCGGGCTGAGCGACACCGCGCGGATGCCGACCGGCGCGCCTTCCACCGCCAGTTGACGGGTAAACGACACCACCGCGCCCTTGGCCGCCGAATGCGCGCCGATGCCGGCCACTCTTGATCCGCCCCATGCCGCGGTGGACGAGATATTGATCACCACGCCGCGCTGCGCGGCCAGATGGCGCCACGCGTACTTGGTGGTAAAGAAAATCAGGTCGACTTCATTGCGCATGGTGTAGCGCCAGTCGTCGATCGTCATCTCGGCCACCGGCGCGAACTTCGCCGCCGACGCGTTGTTGTACAGCACGTCGATGCGGCCATGTTCGGCCGCCGCGCCTTCGACCCAGGCGCGCGCCTGTTCCGGATCGCCCAGGTCGACCGGCGCCACGCCATGCAATCGATAGCCTTCGGCCGCCATCAGTGCCGCGGTTTCCGCGTGGCCTTCGGCCAGCACGTCGCAACCGACCACGGTGGCGCCTTCACGTGCGAAGCGCAGCGCCGCTTCCCTGCCCTGGCCACCGCCGGTGCCGGTGATCAGCACCACCTTGCCTTGAAAACGCTGGCGCACGGCGCCGCTCATGCCGCCACTTCCTCGATCTTCAACGCTTCGGCCGGGCAAGCCACCGCGCCTTCGCGGGCCGATTCTTCCAGGCCGGCCGGCACCAGCTCACTGTCCACATACACCAGGCCGCCTTCATCCAGCTTATAGACTTCCGGGCAAATCGCCGCGCACAGGCCATAGCCGCAGCAGCTGCCGCGATCCACCACCACACGCAATTGAATAGGTGTGCTCATTTTGTCTCCTTTTTCGCCCTCAGGCATGCATAAGTGAACCAATTTTGAACACATTGCAAATTTATGTCAATATATTGGTAGGCATTTTGCGGTTTTTTGAGTCATAATTAAAAAAACTGTTCCACAACACGAGGAGAACCCATGACAAGCGCCCATACCTCCAACGCCGCCGTCGGCGAAGACTTTGCCAAGGTCAGCGCCACCTTCAGCGGCAACGTTGACGACCCGTTTCCGATTTACCGCCAGCATCGCCTGACCAATCCCGTGATCGAAGGCGACATCGTCACGCAGTTCGGTTCCGCCGGCTTCACCGCGGCCAGCAAGCCGCGCCCGGTATATACGCTGTTCAAATACCATGACGTGATGGCGGTGCTGAAAGATCCCAAGAAGTACACCAGCGGTTTCCTGATGGAAGGCGGGATGGCGTCGTTCATGGATGGCTTTGCGCTGACCGCGATGGATGGCGATGTGCACCGCCAGGCGCGCGGCCTGCTGCAGCCGTGCTTCGCCCCGAACGTGCTGAAGGAATGGCGCGCCACCCGCATCGACCCGGTGATCTGCAACGACTTCGTGGCGCCGCTGGTCGCCAGGGGCAGCGCGGAACTGGTGGCCGACATGGCGCTGATGTTCCCGATCCGCGTGATCTACGATTTACTCGGCTTCCCGGCCGACGATGCCGACGGCCTGGCCCGCTTCGCCTCGACCGCGCTGCGCGTGCTGGGCGGCGTGTCGCCGGACCCGGAAGCAAAAAAAGCCGCGATGCTGGCGGCCAAGGAACTGTATGACGATACGCTGAAAGTGGTACAGGCGCGCCGCGCGGCCGGCGCCACCGGCGACGACATGATCAGCCGCCTGATCCGCTCCAGCTTCGAAGGCAATACGCTGTCCGACCACCAGATCACGATGTTCGCGCGCATGCTGCTGCCGGCTGCGGCCGAGACCACCACCCGCAGCTTCGCCACGCTGATGGTGCTGTTGCTGGAACGTCCGGAATTGCTGGAACGCATCCGCGCCGACCGCAGCCTGGTGGGCAAGGCCATCGATGAATCGATCCGCTATGAACCGGTGGCGACGTTCAAGGTGCGCGAAACCGAGGAAGACGTCACGTTCCAGGGCGTCGCCATCGCCAAGGGCTCGCTGCTGTCGCTGTGCGTGGCGTCGGCCAACCGCGACGACGACGTGTTCGAAGATGGCGACACCTTCAACATCGACCGCCCGTCGAAAATGTCGTTCGGCTTCGGTTTTGGCGCCCACATGTGCGTCGGCCTGTTCATTGCCAAGGCGGAAATCGAAGTCGCCCTGAACAGCATGCTGGACATGATGCCGAACCTGGAGTTCGATCCGGCCTACCCGCGGCCCACCATCCGCGGCATCCAGCTGCGCGGTCCGGAAGCGGTGCACGTGCGCTGGAAGGTGTAAGCCGCGGCGAGGCGGCAAATATCCGTATTGGAATGTAATTTTCAATATAGAATGGAGCGATCATTGTTTTCCTGATCGCTCCCATGAAACCAGCTCCCGCCCCGGCCGCACAAACTGAACCGGCGCCAGCCCACGCGGCGACCATCACCATGGTCAAGCCCGTCATCAACGCCCTGCACATCCTGCGCCACCTGGCCAGCGCCGGCGAACCGGCGCGCGCCATCGATATCGCGCGCCTGCTCGGCATTAACCAGAGCACCTGCTTCAATATCCTGCGCACGCTGGTGGCGGAAGACGTGCTGGCGTTCGACCCGCTGTCGAAGACGTATACCGCCAGTATCGGCCTGGTGAACCTGGTCGGACAATTCATCACCCAGGGCCAGCGCCTGGAAGTGGCCAAGCCCCTGATGCGCGAACTGGCGCGCGAATTCGCCGTCACCGTCACCTTGTGGCGACCGATCGGCACCGACCGCATCGTACTGGTCAGTTCGGAAACCAGCCCCACCGACGTCTCGATCGACATGGCCGAAGGCCAACGCCTGCCCTACCTGATGGGCGCCAGCGGCCGTGTCTTCGCCGGCCAGTTGGGCTGGACGGAGCAGCAAATGCGCGCCACGTTCGAGCAAATCCGCTGGTCCGAGCCGCTGACGTTCGACGCTTACTGGCGTGAAGTGCTGGAGGCAAAAAAACGCGGCTACGCCATCGATGACGGCAACTTCGCACGCGGCATCCTGGCCGTTGCCGCGCCGGTGCGGGATGCGAATGGCACGATTGTCTTTACAGTTTCCGGAGTTATGTTCCGAAACCAGTACGACAAGGCCGGGGTCGCGACGGTGGGAAAAGCTTTGAATGCACTGGGAAACAAGCTTTCCACCCTACTTTTCAATACAAATAAGGATAAATAGTTCAAATATTGTCGCAAACCCGGTTAAGTTTATAAACAAATTTTGATTTAGTGTTTACATACGAAGTTGTATCCACTATCATCAAATTTCTCCACGCCAGTGCGTGGCAAACACTTTTCCGAGGATGCGATGAAACTGGAAGACCTCATACTCGTCAGCGTTGACGACCATGTGATTGAACCCCCTAACGCCTTTGCCCGCCACATGCCGGCCAAGTACAAGGGCCGCGAGCCCAAGGTCGTCAGCATCAATGGCCGCGACGTATGGGAATTCGAAGAAAAAGTCACGGGCTACATGGGCCTGAACTCGGTGGTCGGCCGCCCGAAAGAAGAGTACGGCATGGAACCGCTGTCGTATGAGCACATGCGCAAGGGCACCTGGGACATCAGGGCCCGGGTCGACGACATGAACGCCAACGGCGTACTGGGTTCGCTGTGCTTCCCGACCTTCCCCGGCTTTGCCGGCCAGCGTTTCCAGACCGTGCCCGACAAAGGCGCCGCGCTGGCCGCGATCCAGGCGTATAACGACTGGCACCTGCATGACTGGGCCAACGCCGCGCCGGGCCGCTTCATTCCCTTGATGCTGGCGCCATGGTGGGACCCGCAACTGGCCGCCGCGGAAGTCCGCCGCATGGCAACCCAAGGCGTGCACGCGCTGTCGTTCTCGGACAACCCCGCGCTGCAAGGCTTCCCGTCGATCCACAGCGACTACTGGGATCCGGTCTGGAAGGCCTGCTCGGACCACAACGTGGTGATCTGCTGCCACATCGGCACCGGCGCCAAGGCGGCCCACGCATCCGACGAATCGCCGATCGACGCCTGGATCACCTCGATGCCGATCTCGATCGCCAACTCGGCCGCCGACTGGATCTGGGCGCCGATGTGGAAAAAATTCCCCAAGCTGCGCATGGCCCTGTCCGAAGGCGGCATCGGCTGGATTCCTTACCTGCTGGAGCGCGCCAACTTCACGCACCGCCACCACCACGCGTGGACCAATTCGAATTTCGGCGACCTGCAGCCATCCGACATCTTCAACAAGCACATCATCACCTGCTTCATCGAAGATGAATTCGGCCTGCGCAACCTCGATTCCATCAACGCCGACATGGCGACCTGGGAATGTGACTATCCGCACTCGGACTGCACCTGGCCGACCTCGGCGGACGTGTTCCATACCCAGTCGCGCCACCTGAGCGACGACGTGATCAACAAGCTGACCCACCTGAACGCGATGCGCGAATTCTCGTACGATCCGTTCGCCATCCTCGGCCGCGAAAACTGCACGGTCGGCGCGCTGCGCGCCAAGGCCGCGCACGTCAGCATCGAGCCGGCGCTGGGCATGGGCGGCGCGGCGCCGGTGCGCGATCCGAACAAGCCGGTGACGTCGGGCGACATCAACCGCATGTTCGCGCAAGCGGACGCCGGCACGGCGCTGTAAGCCATGCCAGTCGACCAATTCCAGTACAGCCGCATCCCCGATGCGGCCGCGGCCAGCGCCCTGCGCGCCGAAGTCAGGGCGTTCCTGGCCGATGCGCTGCACAACCGGCCGCCGCAACTGCGCGCCCACTCGTGGATGGGCTTCGATCCGGAGTTTTCCCGCAAGCTGGGACAGCGCGGCTGGATCGGGATGGCGGTGCCGCGCGAGTATGGCGGCACCGACGCCGGCGCCTTCGCACGCTACGTGGTGGTCGAAGAATTGCTGGCGGCCGGCGCGCCGGTCTCGGCACACTGGATCGCCGACCGCCAGAGCGCCATGCAACTCTTGAACTACGGCACCGAGGCGCAGAAACAGCGCTACCTGCCGCCGATCTGCCGCGGCGAAAGTTATTTTTGCATCGGCATGAGCGAGCCGAATTCCGGCTCCGACCTGGCGTCCATCAAGACCCGCGCCCGCCGCGACAGCGACGGCAAGCGCTGGATCCTGAACGGGCAGAAACTGTGGACCACCAACGCCCAGCACTCGCATTACATGATCGCGCTGGTGCGTACTTCCGACACCGGCAAGGCGCGCCATGAAGGCATGTCGCAATTCATCGTCGACCTGCGCCTGCCCGGCATCACGGTGCGTCCGATCCGCGACCTGGTCGGCAGCGAACATTTCAATGAAGTGTTCTTCGACGACGTGGTGCTGGAAGCGGACGCGCTGATCGGCGTCGAGGGACAAGGCTGGGAGCAAGTCACGGCCGAACTGGCGTTCGAGCGCAGCGGACCGGAACGTTTCCTCAGCAGCATCGCCCTGGTGCACACGCTGATCGACGCGGTCGGCGCGCAGCCCGATCCGCTGCAGGCGCGTGAAATCGGCCGCATCACGGCACGCCTGATGGCGCTGCGCCAGATGTCGCTGGCGGTCACCGCGCAACTGGCTGCGGGCGCCAACCCGGCGTGGGCAGCATCCTGCGTCAAGGACCTCGGCACATCGCTGGAACAGGAGATCCCGGAAATCGCCCAGTTATTGCTGGAGACCGCGCCCTGTGCGGCCGGCGGCACCGTGCATGCGCAAGTGCTGTCCTACGTGATGCAATCGGCGCCCTCCTTTTCCCTGCGCGGCGGCACGCGCGAAATCCTGCGCGGCATTATCGCGCGCGGACTTGGACTACGATAACTTGGATACCGTTTATCATGCGCGACCTTTTTGATACAACCGTACAGCGCCTGTTCGGCGACCTGGCCACACCGGAACTGGTGATGGCACTGGAGCCGGGCGACTGGCCCGCCGAACTGTGGGACGCCATCGCGGATTCGGGATTCAGCGTGGCCAGTGCGCCGGAAGATGCGGGCGGCGCTGGTTCGGACTGGAACGACCTGTACGTGGTGGTGCGCGCCAGCGGGCGCCACGCCGTGCCCGCACCGCTGCCCGAGGCGCTGCTGGCCAACTGGCTGCTGGGCCGCGCCGGCCTGGACGCCCAAAGCGGCGCAGTGACCTTTGCCGCCAGCGCCACTTTGAAGCTTGACAATGGCACGGTCTCGGGCCAGCTCGACGACGTGCCCTGGGGCCGCCACGCCACCCACGTGGTGGCGCTGGCGGGACGCCAGGTGGTGTTGCTGCGCAACGGCGACGCGGTGTCGGTCTCATTGACGCTGAACATGGCGGGCGAGCCGCGCGACACGCTGAGCTTTGCCGGCGCCGAAGTCCTGGCCAGCGCGCCGCTGCCGGCCAGCCTGCCGGACGATATCTTGCTGCTGGGCGGCGCCATGCTGCGCGCGGCGCAACTGGCGGGCGCGCTGCAGGCGGTACTGGACATGACGGTGCGCTACGCAGGCGAACGTTCGCAGTTCGGCCGCCCCATTTCCGGCTTCCAGGCCATCCAGCACCGCCTCGCGGTGCTGGCGGAACACACGGCCGCCGCCATGGTGGCGTCCGAAGCGGCGTTCGCGGAATCCGGCGAGACGCTGGACCGGCTGGCCATCATGGCCGCCAAAGTCACCGCATCCGAGGCCGCCGGCATCGCCGCCGATACCGCCCATGCTGTTCACGGCGCGATCGGCATCACGGAAGAACATGCGCTGCACCTGCTGACCCAGCGGCTGTGGTCATGGCGCAGCGAATTTGGCTCCGCCACCTACTGGGCGCAAGCAATCGGCCGCCTCGCCTGTGCCGGCGGCGCACAGCAATATTGGCCAACCATTACCAGGGACGCGGCATGAAACCATTCCTCCAATGTGAACGCGACGGCGGCGTGCTGACCGTCCGCATGGACCGGGCCGAGTCGCGCAATGCGCTGACCGATCCGCTGCAAATGCAGGAGTTCGTCGACCTGTGCACGCAAATCAAACGTGACCGCTCGGTGAAAGTCGTGGTCCTGACCGGCAACGGCAGCGCCTTTTGTGCCGGCGGCAACGTCAAGGACATGCGCGAACGGGGCGGCATCTTCGCCGGTTCGCCGTACGAAGTGCGGGAAAGCTACCGCGGGGGCATCCAGACCATTCCACTGGCGCTGTACGAACTGGACGTGCCGGTGGTCGCCGCCGTCAACGGTCCGGCCATCGGCGCCGGGCTGGACCTGGCCTGCATGTGCGATATCCGCATCGCGTCGGACAACGCGCTGTTCGCGGAAAGCTTCGTCCGGCTCGGCATCGTGCCGGGCGACGGCGGCGCCTGGCTGCTGCCGCGCATCGTCGGCATGCCGCGCGCCAGCCTGATGGCGTTTACCGGCGACACCATCGATGCGGCGAAGGCGCTGGCCTGGGACCTGGTGGCGGACGTGGTGCCCGCTGACCAGCTAGACGCCGAAGCGCAGGCCCTGGCGCAGCGCATCGCCGCCAACCCGGCGCATGCACTGCGGCTGACCAAGCGGCTGCTGCGCGAAGGCCAGCACATGCGCCTCGATTCACTGCTGGAACTGTCGGCCGCATTCCAGGCGCTGGCGCACCATACCGAAGACCACCACGAGGCTGTCAACGCATTCCTTGAGAAGCGCACAGCCCAATACACTGGCAAGTAACAAGGAATCCTATGCGTAACGTTTTCCGTGAAGACCATGAAGCTTTCCGCGAGCAGGTGCGGCGCTTCATCGACAAAGAAATCGTCCCCTTCCACGCCGAATGGGAACACGCGGGCATCGTGCCGCGTGAACTGTGGCGCAAGGCCGGCGAGCACGGCTTGCTGTGCGTGACGGTGGCCGAGGAATATGGCGGCGCCGGCGGCGACTACGGCCACTCGGCCGTGCTGATCGAAGAACTGGCGCGCGCCAACGCCACCGCCGTCGGCTTTACCACCCACTCCGAGATCGTCGCCAACTACATCGTCGCCTATGGCAGCGAAGAGCAGAAACAGCGCTGGCTGCCCAAGATGGTCAGCGGAGAAATCATCGCCGTGATCGCGATGACGGAACCGGGCGCCGGCAGCGACCTGCGCTCGATCCGCACCAGCGCACGGCGTGACGGCGACGACTACGTGATTGCCGGCCAAAAAACCTTCATCACCAATGGCGGCAATGCCGACCTGGCGGTAACGGTGGCCAAGATGGACCCGGCCGGGAAGAACCTGACCCTGTTCTGCGTCGAGACCGACCGTCCCGGTTTTGGCAAGGGCAAGCTGCTGGAAAAAATCGGCCTCAAGGGCCAGGACACGTCGGAACTGTATTTCGACGACGTGCGGATCCCCGCCGCCAACCGCCTGGGCCTGGAAAACGAAGGGTTTAATTACCTGACCCACCAGTTGGCCTGGGAACGCCTGATCATCGCGCTGCGCGCGGCCGCCTCGGTGCACGCGCTGCTGGAGGAAACCATCACGTATACGCGTGAACGCAAGGTGTTCGGCAAGCCGTTGATCGACTTCCAGAACACCCGCTTCAAGCTGGCCGAAGTGAAAGCACAAGCCACCATGCTGCGCGCCTTTGTCGACGATTGCCTGGCGCTGGTGCTGCGCGGCGAACTGACGCCCGAAGTCGCGGCCATGGCAAAACTCAATGGCTCCGAAATGCAGGGCAAGCTGCTGGACGAACTGCTGCAACTGCACGGCGGCTACGGCTTCATGAGCGAATACAAGATCAGCCGCGCCTGGGTCGACGCGCGCGTGGCCCGCATCTATGGCGGCACGTCTGAAATCATGAAGGAAATCATCGGACGCAGCCTGTAAAGACAAAAGGAGATACCCATGAAAGCAGCAGTCATCACCGAACGGGGCGCGGCCCCGGTCGTGCAAGACTTTCCCGCGCCGGCCGCGCAGGATGGCGCGGTCCTGATCGCGGTCGAGACGGCGGGCCTGGGCGGCTGGGACGTGCTGGGCGCGTACCGCCTCGGGGTGCAATATCCGTGCGTGATCCGCGGCGAAGGCGTGGGCCGCGCACCGGACGGGCGCCGCGTATACTTTGGCGAACGTTCGGTACTGCCGTATGGCGCGTTCGCGGAAACCACCCTGGTGCCGGCCGAGGAAGTATGGGACGTGCCGGACCACGTGGACGACAAGACCGCGATTACCATGGGCATCGCCGCCACCGGCGCGCTGGTGCCGCTGGAACAGGCCAATATCCAGCCGGGCGAGAACGTACTGATCCTGGGCGCCACCGGCACCCTGGGCCAGGTCGCGCTGCAGTTGGCGCGGCTGCTGGGCGCGGGCCGCGTGGTGGCGGCGGCGCGTTCCGCGTCGGCCCTGCAGCGTTTGAAGGAACGCGGTATCGCCGATGACACCGTGGCGCTGGGCGGCGAGGATGACGTGGCGGCGCTGAAGGCGGCCTCCAACGGCGGCTACGACGTGGTGCTGGACCTGGTCTGCGGCCAGCCCATGCTCAACGCACTGAAGGCGACCCGCTGGGGCGCCCGCATCATGACCATCGGCACCGGCGCCGGCCGCCAGGTCAACCTCGACATCGCCGACCTGCTGTTCCGCACGCTGTCCTGCATCGGCACCGGCCAGCGCCCGCCGGCCGTCCGGCGCGCCATCTGGGAACGTCTGCTGCGCATGGCGCGCGAGCACCGTATCGAAGTGGACTACGCCGATTACACGCTAGACCAGGCGCCCGCAGCGTGGGCCGCGCAGCAGGCCGGTCCGCACGCCAAGATCACCGCCACCATCCGCGGCTGAGCCATGACCAGCCACGTGATGACGCAAGGCGCCTGGTGGGCGGTCGCGCTGCGCGAACAGGTACCGGTGGAAAAAACCCTGGCGGTGGTTTGCGAGGGCATGGACATCGTACTGTTCAGGGATGCCCGGGGCGCCGTGCATGCGCTGGAAGACCGCTGCCCGCACCGCCGGGTGCTGCTGTCGGACGGCGTGGTGCTGCCGGGCGGATTGCAATGCCCGTATCATGGCTGGACTTTCGACGGCGCCAGCGGCCGCTGCACCGACATTCCCAACTTGCGGCGCGACGAAACGATCCCCGCCAAGTACAAGGCGCAAGCCTTTCCGGTCGAGGAATTGAACGGCTTCATACACGTCTGGCTGGGTCCCGGCGAACCCGCCGGTGCCCTGCCATCGGCGGACTATCTGCCGGGGCAGCGGGAACGATTCGGCCATGCCGTGGTGGCCATCTCGCGCCGGCACTACCTGGACATCATGCTGGATGGACCGCAACACCTGCTGGCGTTTCCCGGGGTGCAGATCACCGACTTTTTCATGGGCGATGCGCGCCGCGAGCACGGCCACCTGGTGCTGGACCGGGGCGCCATCTGGCGCGGCCGGGGCCCCGGCCCCGCGTTCGTGCGCGACCATCCGCTGGTGCTGCGCACCCGGGTTCCGCAGGCGGCTGGCGCCATCACGGTGGAACTGCTCACCGCGCAGGAATTGCCGCTGGTGACGGTGCGGATCGCCGCCAGCAGCCACCGGCGCGGCACCATCGCCATATGCTGGCGCGGCTACTGCCACGCCGGCGCCTCGGTGCAAGAGCCATGGCGCGTGCGGCTGCGGCGCGCCATCTGCCCCTACGTGCGCGCTCCATTCACGGTGCATACGCAGATTGACGGCGCCGCCATTGCCGCGTTGCCGGTGGCGCCATCGCTGGAACGCCGGCGCGGCGGCATTGCTGGTTTGAGCGGCATGGGCGCAGGCGACCTGCACGCGGACAGCCCCGCTTGCCAGGCAAGGTGACACGCATGAGCAACATCGAACAAGCACTGCCGGTGCAGCCTGCCGCGCCGGGCGCGGGCGACTGGATTCCCACCAACCTCGACTTGCGCGACACCTGGTTCCCGGTGGCCTACAGCGCCGACGTCGGCAGCGTGCCGATCCGGCGCGTCATGCATGCCCAGTTCATTTACCTGTGGCGCGAAGGCAGCCGCCTGCATGCGACGGAATTCCGCCCTGAACAGTTGGCGCGCCTGCGCCACAGCGCCACCCTGTTTACCGGCGGCAGCGGCTGCTATCCCGTGATCGAACGCTATGGCTATGTGTGGGCCTGGTATGGCCACACCGACAACGCGCACGAAGAATTGATCCCGGCCATCCCGTTCCTGCCGGCCGACGGCAGCGGCATTCCGCGCTATACCCAGCGCGCCGTGCGGTTCGATGCCGCCACCGCATTGTCGGTGGAAAACCTGATCGACCTGACGCACGCGGACTTCCTGCACGCGAATACCATCGGCGACGGCAAGTCCGAGAGCGACGTGGTGGAATTCAGCTCGACTTCGGAAACCCTGACCCGCACCCGCATCGTCACGAAAAAATCCGTGGCGCCGGTGATGCGCTGGATCGGCGGCGTACGCGCGCAATACCAGGATTTCCGCGCGGTGCTGCATGTCCACCTGCGCAACAGCGTGTGCATTTCGTATCCGCGCTTTACACCCGGTTACGCGATCCCGAACGTGCAGCCGTTCGTCCCGGTGGGAAAGCACCGCTCGCGCGTGGACCAGACCAATTACTCGGTCAATGCGCCGGCGCCGTTCCGCTGGCTGATTCCGCGCATTTCGTATGTGATCCAGCCGCAGGACAATTCCGTGCTGCGCGCACAAAACGCGCGCTATTTCGAGCACGGCGAGCGGCGCGACCTCAGCTCACGCTTCGACGCGCCGGGCAACCGCTACCGGGTATTGATGCAGCGCCTGGCCGAGCGGCAACGCCAGGGCGATTACAGTTACGGCGCCGATGCCGATCCGCGCGCCGATATCGCCGCGCTGCTGGGCATGCGGTGAGCGTGCGCGGCATTGCCGTGATGCTGGCCGGCCTGGCCATCGTCGGGCCGTTTTCCATCAATACCTACCTGCCCTCGTTCGGTGACATGGAGACGGCGCTGGGCGCCAGCCGCGTCGCGTTGCAGCAGACCGTCTCGATTTACTTCGCCTCATTTGCCTTCATGGCACTGTGGCACGGCGCCATCTCCGACAGCTTCGGCCGCCGCCGCGTGGTGCTGGCCGGGCTGGCCGTGTATGCGGCGGCGTCGCTGCTGGCGGCGTTTGCCACGCGCGTCGAGCAGTTGTGGGTATTGCGCGCGTTCCAGGGCTTTTCCGCCGGGGCCGGCATCGTGGTCGGGCGCGCCGTGGTGCGCGACCTGCATGAAGGCCCTCTGGCGCAGCGGCTGATGTCACAGGTGGTCCTGATGTACGGCCTGGCGCCGGCGGTGGCGCCGCTGATCGGCGGCGCGCTGCAAGTGGCGTTTGGCTGGCGTTCCGTGTTTGCCTTCCTGGCGCTGCTGGGCGCCGCACTGCTTGCCATCACCTTTGTACGGCTGCCGGAAACCCTGCCGGCGGCGCAGCGCCAGCCTTTCAACGCGCGCGCGCTGGCGGCCGGCTACCTGGAGGTGCTGGGCAACCGGCGCTTCATGGCATGGTCCCTGTCCTACGCGGTCATGTTCGGCGGCTTCTTTATCTATGTCCTGTCGGCGCCGGTGTTCCTGATGCGCCACCTGCACCTCAGTGAAACCGCCTTCCTGTGGATGTTCGGCCCGGCGACAGCGGGCCTGATGCTGGGCTCCACCCTGGCCGGCCGGATCGCCACCCGCTTGAGCACGCGCGCCACGCTAGGCCGCGCCTTTGCCATCATGGCGGCGGCCAATTTGTATAACGTCGGCATTTGCCTGGCGGCGCCTTCCGGTGTGGCCTGGTATGTGGCCTACCTGCTGGTCTTTAATTTCGGCATGGCGCTGGCGGTACCGGCCATGACCATGCGCGGTCTCGATTGCGTTCCCCTACGGCGCGGCATGGGCTCGTCGGTGCAACTGTTCGTGCAAACCGGCTTCAATGCGCTGATCGCGGCCGTGCTGGCGCCTCTGATGTGGGATTCGCCGCTGTCGCTGGCGACGGCCGCCGCCTGCCTGTGCGTGTGCGCAGGCATCGGTACCATCGCGGCGGCGGCAGGGGCTAAAAAGCTTGCGACAGCGGGCGCACCACAATCTCGTTGACCGCGACGTGCGCCGGCTGGCCGATCGCGTACAGCACCGCGTCGGCAATCGCCTCGGCCGGCATTGCGCCTTCATACAGCGTCTTGACGCGCTCCTTGAATGCCGCATGCGTCACGCTGTCGACCAGTTCGGAAGCCACCAGCCCGGGGCAGATCGAGGTGACCCGCACTTTGCCGGTGCACTCCTGGCGCAGGCCGTCGCTGATGGCGCGCACAGCGAACTTGGTGCCGGAATAGACAGCGCCCCCAGGACCGACAGCCAGCCCCGCCACCGATGAAATATTGATGACGTGGCCCGAACCCTGCGCCAGCATATCGCCCAGTACCGCGTGTATGCCGTACAGCACGCCCTTGATATTCACGTCGATCATGCGGTCCCAGTCGTCAACGCAGCCTTGCGCCAGCAGCGAAACCGGCATGATGCCGGCGTTATTGACCAGCACGTCGATGCGGCCATAGCGGGCCCGCGCCGCCGCCGCCAACGCCTGCACCTGATCGACACGGGTCACGTCGGTGGCGGCCCACAGCACGCGGTCGCCGCCGCCGATCTCGGCTGCCAGGCTGGCCAGCCGCTCTTCCCGCCGCGCCGCCAGCACCAGCCTGGCGCCCCGCCGCGCCAGAAGGCGCGCGCATGCTGCTCCGATGCCGCTGCTGGCGCCGGTAATCATGATGACTTTGTCCTGGATCGTATCCATTTGAATTTTCCTCTGCAATAAAAAAAGCGGGACGCCGCTTGCGCGGGCCCCGCCAACCTGGAGAAACTTGTTTACATTAGTCGAGCCGCTCGATAATGGTCGCGGTGCCCATGCCGCCCGCGCAGCAAATGGTTTGCAAGCCGAACCGGCCCTGGCGGCGCTCCAGCTCATGCAGCATGCTGGTCATGATGCGGGCGCCGCTGGCGCCCAGCGGGTGCCCCAGCGCGATCGCGCCGCCATTGACATTGAGTTTTTCGTGCGGCACGCCGATTTCACGCATCCACACCATCGGCACCGAGCCAAAGGCTTCGTTGACTTCGAACAGGTCGATGTCGTCCAAGGTCAACCCTGCCAGTTGCAGCACCTTGCGGGTGGCGGCGATCGGTCCGGTCAGCATCAGGGTGGGGTCGGAACCGACCGACGTCACGGCGCGGATACAGGCGCGGGCTTTCAAGCCCAGCTCCCTGGCCTTGTCGGCCGACATCAGCAGCAGGGCCGCCGCGCCGTCCGAGATTTGCGACGAATTGCCGGCCGTGATGCGCCCGCCTTCGGGACGGAAGCTGGTTTTCAGGGTCGCCAGCTTTTCCAGGCTGGTGTCGCGGCGGATGGTTTCATCGGCCCGCAAATCCGCCGCCTCGCCTTCCATCCCTTGTTCGCGCAGCGCCGCCACCGGCACCGGCACGATTTCACGCTCGAACCAGCCGGCGTCGGCCGCGGCGCCCGCGCGGCGGTGGCTTTCCAGCGCAAAGGCGTCGAGCGCTTCGCGCGACAATTCCCACTGGTCGACCAGGCGCTCGGCGGCTTCGCCCTGGCTGGTCAATTCATAGCGGTCGCTGATTTGCCAGCCAAACACGGCGCCGTGCACGTCGCGGTTGCCGCCCATCGGCACGCGCGACATGTTTTCCGCGCCGCCCGCCACCACCACCTCCATCATGCCGCTGCGGATGGCGCCAAATGCGGTGTGCACCGCGACTTCGCCGGAACCGCATTTGCGGTCCAAGGTCAGGCCCGGGATGGCGACTGGCCAGCCGGCGCCCAGCAGCGCGGTGCGTGCGATGTTGCCGGACTGCTCACCCACCTGCGTCACGCAGCCGAACACCACGTCGTCCACCAGGTCCGGCGCAATGCCGGCGCGCTTGACCAGCGCGTCGATCACCAGCCCGCCCAGGTGGTCGGCGCGCACGCCGGCCAGGCTGCCGCGGAAGCGGCCTACCGGCGTGCGCAGCGCCTCGACAATCACGACGTCGCGGCTGCTCATATGCCCGCCTTCAGGCCGGAATTCGGCACGCGCTGGCCATCTTCATACTTGTAGACGCCGTGGCCGGTCTTGCGGCCATAGCGGCCGGCCGCCACCATCTTGATGATCAGCGGGCACGGGCGGAATTTCTCGCCCAAGGTCGCATGCAGGTATTTCAGCACGTTCAGGCGCGTGTCCCAGCCCGTCATGTCGCCCAGTTCCAGCGGTCCCATCGGGTGATTGAAGCCCATGCGCAGCGCGGTATCGATGTCTTCCGCGCTGGCGGTGCCCTCCTGCAGCATGTACATCGCTTCATTACCCAACAGGGCAGACATGCGGCTGGTGGTCAATCCCGGCGATTCGTTGACGACGATCGAGGTCTTGCCGATGGCGTCGCAATACTGGCGCGCGGTGACCACGGCTTCGTCGCTGGTGGCGATGCCGCGCACCAGTTCCACCAGTTTCATCTTGTGCACCGGATTGAAGAAATGCATGCCGAGCACGCGTTCAGGCGACGGCACGCTGGCGGCGATTTCCGTCACGCTCAGCGCCGAAGTATTGGTCGCGACCAGCGCGCCCGGCGCCAGCACCGGCAGCGCCTCGGCAATCACCGCCTTCTTGACGTCGAGCTTCTCGGTGACGGTTTCCACCAGCAGCGCGGCGCCCCTGGCGGCCACCGGCAATTCGCCGCTGAACGTCAGGCGCGCGGCGGCGGCGGCGGCATCGGCCGGATCGAGCTTGCCCAGCTTGATGCCGTCGGCGAAAATCTTGCTGATCGCCTGCTCGGCCCGCACCAGCGCTTCCGGGTTGGCATCGACCAGCACGGTGGCAAAGCCGGACGCGGAAAACGCGTGCGCGATGCCGGTGCCCATCAAGCCGCTGCCGACCACCACGACTTTTTCAGTTTTGGTACTCATCACTTCTCTCCCTTGGGTGGGGACTTGGGTCCCACGATATTCTTCAGCGTGCCGATCCCTTCCACCGTGGCTTCCACCACGTCGCCCGGGTTCAGGTAAATGCCGGTGCCCATGCCGACGCCGGCCGGCGATCCGGTGAACAGGATGTCGCCGCAGGCGAAGCTGGAGCGCTGGTCGACAAAGCGGAGCAATGCCGCCACGTCCCACGTCATCTCGCCGGTATTGGCGTCCTGCCGTGTTTCACCGTTGACGCGCAAGGTCAGGCGCAGCCGGGGCGACCCAGGGCCGAACTCGTCGCGCGTCACGATCCACGGGCCGACACCGGTGGTGGCGTCCTGGCTCTTGGCGGCAAACAAGTCCATGCCGATGCCGGGCGGCCCGCTGTGCTGCAAGTCGCGTGCGCTGACATCATTGCCGACCGTATAACCGAGCACGCTGGAGAGCGGATCGGCGTGGTCGATCTCCGTACCGATCACCGCCACCAGTTCCACCTCGTGGTCCAGTTGCTGCGTCAGCGGCGGATAGCGGATCGGGTCGTTGGCGCCGATCAGCGCGCCATAGGCCTTCAGGAACGAGAACGGCTGGCCCGGCGGTTTCAGGCCGAATTCGACCAGGTGCTTGCTGTAGTTGGCGCCCGCCACCACGACGCGGCTGCTGCGCTCGATAGGCGCCAGCAGGCGCAATTCAGCCAGCGGTCGCGGCGGGCCGGCCAATTCCAGCGCGGCCAGCCCCTCGCCGCGCGTGACCCGCGGCGCCCACGTTTCAAAGGCGCCGGCGATGCGCGTGACGGTGCCCGCCGCCACGTCCACCAGGCCCCAGAACGGCGCGCCGCCATCGGTGCAGCGGGCCAGCTTCATGCTGCTTTCACCACTGGATTGACGGCGCCGATCTTGGCCGGGTCCAGGTGCAGCAACTTGCAGGCGTTTTGCCAGCGGATCTTGTCCAGGTCCGCATCTGACAGGCGCAGGCCATGCGTCAGGTCGTGACGCACCGCGTCGCTGCCGCCGAAGTTCGAGCCATACAGGATCTGGTCGGCGCCAATGATGTCGACCAGCGCCTGGCGCATTGGCACTTCATGCAGTTCCACGTCGAAGTAGAAGTTTTTCAGGTAATCGAGCACCGGCTTCTTGTTGTGGCGCACGTCCAGGTTTTCATTGGTCTTGGCCAGGCGGCCCAGCTGGTATGGCACGTAGCCGCCGCCGTGGGTAATGTACACCTTCAGGTTCGGGAAGCGGTCCAGCACGCCGCCGCACACCAGGTTCCAGAAGCAGCGCGTTTCGTCGTACTGCATGCCGACGATGGCGGTGGTTTCATAGCGGTCATCGTTGGCGTTCTTGCCCCAGGTGACCGACTGGTTGTAGCCGTGGATGAACATCGGCAAATCCAGGTCGCACAGCGTGGCCCATACGACGTCCAGCTCCGGCGAATCGAATTCCAGGCCGCCGAAATTGGCGCCGCCGGCCACCAGGCCTTTCGCGCCCAGCGTGGTGCAGGCACGGCGGATTTCCTTGGCGGCTTCTTCCGGCACGTTCAGCGGCGCGTGGGCCCAGAACATCAGGCGGTTCGGCGCGGCCGAGCAATACTCGGCCAGCGTGTCATTGACCTTTTGCGCGAACGGCACCGCGAATTCAGGTTCGGTCCAGTACATGTAGCAGTGCGACGGCACCGACACCACTTGCAGGTTCTGGCCGGCCGCATCCATGCCGCGCAAGCGGGTTTGCGGGTCGGCCCAGCGCGCCAGGTAATCTTCCAGCTTGGGACCGTTGCCGGAAGCGACAGCGGCTTTGCGCTCGGGCGAACCCAGGCCCAGGATCCAGTCGCCCACGCGCAGCTTGATGTCGCCATCCGGGTGCTGCTCGAAGAAAGGCCCCCAGTGTGGGTGCTGGTTGTAATAGCCCGGATGCGGGGCGTGCGCGTGCAAATCGATAAGCATTCTGTTGACCTCTGCTGGTATAAGTAGGGGATCGAACACGTGGACATGAACACATCCACGGTTTATGTTCGATTTCTCGCCGCCAACGGCTTACCCTTACTATAGCAAGATTTAGTCAGAAAATGCAAATATGTTTAACTTAGTTTTGAACAAAAAGCTGGAATTTGTATTTTTAAGCGCTGAATCTACCGTCCCTGCGCCATCAGGATCGCGCCGAACATGGTCTCGAGCTGGCGCGGCAACAGCGGCTTGCGGGCATCGGTCGGCACCAGCAATTCGCTGAGCATGTAGCGCACCAGCAGCTCACAGGCAAAATCGCGGTCGATGCCGGCGCCCAGCCGCTGTTCCCATGCATCGAACACAATGTCCAATACTGTCTTGTAGCGTGCGATGGCGTCGTCGAAGGTGCGCTGGAAGAAGTCGAACGCATACTCGGGGGCCACTTTCAGCAGGCGACGCACCTTGTCGCGCCGCAGGAAGGCGTCCATGTGATCGATCACGGCATGGAAGCGCAAGACCGGATCCACGTGCCCGGCCGCCACTTCCGTCAGCGCCTGGTGGAAGCGCATGCGCTGGTCTTGCGTGAAGGCGTCCAGCAATTCATCCTGCGACTTGAAGTAGCGGTAAAAGGTGCCGCGCGACACGCCGGCCACTTCGCACACTTCCAGGATCGACACGCGTTCGACCCCGCTTTCCAGGATCACGGTTTCCGCCGCCGCCAGAATTTGCGCGATGGTCTGGTCCGAGCGGCGGTTGCGGCCCGGTTCTTCGGGCGCCGGCTCCGCAGCGCCGTCCGCCGCCGATTCCGCCGCCGAATCCGCCACGATGGCGCCATCCCGCCGCCCCGCCTGGCTGTGCACGTGGGTCTGCGCAATGCCGCGCACCAGCGCGGCAATCCGCTGCGGCACCTGGCGGCGATTGTCGTCGCCCTGCACCAGCAATTCGCTCAGCACATAGCGCAACAGCATTTCACTGACCAGCATGCGGTCCAGGCGCACGCCCAGGCGCGTGTCCCAGGCGTCGTATACGATGCCCAGCAAGTCGGTCAGGCGCGCGACGGTATCGTCGAAACCGCGCTGGTAAAAGCCAAACGCGTAGACCGGTGCGACTTCCAGCAGGCGGCGCGCCTTGCTGGTGCGGATGAAATGGTCGAAGAAGCCCACCACGGCATGAAAGCGCTGGTCCGGATCATTGTGCTGCAGCACGGCCGCCAGCAAGCCCTGATGAAATTGCGCGCGCTTGTGCTGGGTATAGGCATCCAGCAAGTCGTCCTGGGCCGAGAAATAGCGATAGAACGTGCCACGGGAAATGCCCGCCACTTCGCATACGGCCTGGATCGACATGCGCTCCACGCCCGATTCCAGCACCACGGTCTCGGTGGCCTTCAAGATCTCGTTGATGGTTTCTTCGGAACGGCGGTTGCGGCCCGCTTCGCGCGTGGCGGCCACGGCGGGCAGCGGCGCCATCGTGCCCTGGGCCGGCGCCGGGGCCGACAGCGGCATCGCGGTGGCAGCCCCCGCGCCGGCCGCCGACTGGCCCGCGATCACGGCGGTCATGCTGGCCACCGATTCCAGCAGCACCCGGCGGTCACCCTTGCGCGGCACCAGCAATTCACTCAACACGTAGCGGATCAGCATCTCGCAGACCAGCTCGCGGTCCAGCTTGACGCCGAGGCGCGCGTCCCACGCATCGAACACGATGCCCAGCACCTCCTGGAAGCGCTCGATCGAGTCGTGGAAGATGCGCTTGAAGAAGGTGAACGCGAAGTCCGGCGCCACTTCGAGCAGGCGGCGCGCCTTGCTGTGCTTGAGGTAGTTGTCCAGGTAGGCGATCAGGGCCTTGAACCGTTCGTCCGGCACCAGATACGGCGCGGTGGCCGCGTGCAGCGCCAGGTGGAAGCGTTCGCGCTTGTGCGCTGAAAAGGCATCCAGCAATTCTTCCTTCGATGAAAAATACCGGTAGAACGTGCCGCGCGACAGTCCCGCCACTTCGCACACGTCCTGGATCGCCACCCGCTCCACGCCGGACTCCAGGATCACCTGTTCCGCCGCCACCAGGATTTGCTTGATGGTTTCATCGGAACGCTTGTTGCGTCCCTGTGCGCGTGGCGCTGGTTCGGCCGCCGCACTGGCGGTTTTCCTGCCTGCCCCCGCATCACTTCCCTTCACCGCGACCGCTTGCGGCTTGTGCGGCACCCGCTCCTGCTTACCCATGACAATCCTTTTATTCTTAACTTTAAGTCCATCAAACACGCCGCACTGCGATCTTGGCACAGACGCCGCGATTATTCTAGCTGACACAAATCTCATTTCCGTATTAGAATGAAATTCTATATATGGAATTACCGGATTTGCCGCATTTCTATCCCCAAGGAGACAGCATGACCAGCACTACCCACCCCGGCGCCTGGAGCGTCGGCGAACAGGACACCGTGATCGCCGCCCTGGACCGCGCCGTTGCCGCCCACCCAAGCCGCGTACTGCTCGACTTCGGCGGCACGCTGTACACCTACGCCGAGGTTGACCGCCTGTCGACCCGGATGGCGCACGCCTTTGCCGCGCTCGGCGTGCAGAGCGGACAAACCGTGGTGTCGATCCTCGACAACAATATCGACGCCGTCATCTGCTGGCTCGCCGTCAACAAGCTGCGCGCCGTCAGCGTGCCCCTCAATACCGCGCTGCGCGGCGAATTCCTGCGCCACCAGATCGCCGACGCCGGCGCCGCGCTGGTGGTCTGCGAAGCCGACTACGTGGCCCGCATCGCCCAAGTTGCCGCCGGCCTGCCGGCCGTCAAACAAGTGCTGCACCGTGGCGCCGCCGGCAGCGCCGACGGCGCCGGCATCAGCGGCCTGCCGCTGGCGCCACTGGATTTGCATCGCGGCGACGACGACACGCCGATCACGGCCAAGCCGGCGCCGGGCGAACTGGCTTGCCTGATCTACACTTCCGGCACCACCGGCCCGTCCAAGGGCTGCATGCTGAGCTACAACTTCATGTGCAACCTGGCCCGTTTGCAATTGCGCGCCGGCCCCGCCACCGCCGACGACGTCACCATCACGCCGTTGCCGCTGTTCCACCTGAACGCCCTGTCGGTGGGCATCATTTCCAACATCCTGGTCGGCGCCCGCGTCGCCATCGTGCCGCGCTTCTCGGTCTCCAACTTCTGGCCGGAAGTCGAACGCTCCGGCGCCACCATCGCCTCCATCCTCGGCAGCATGGGCAACCTGCTGGCCCAGGCCGAGGACAACGACGCGATGAAACGCTGCATCGGCCAAATCCACACGGTGCGCGGCAATCCGTTCACCGAAGACACCAAGGCCGTGTGGCGCGAGCGTTTCGGCGCGCGCCAAGTGGGCGGCAATGGCTACGGCCTGACCGAAGCCTGCGTGGTCACCTCGCTGCCCGCCGGTGAATACGCCGCGCCCGGCTCCTCCGGCAAACGCATCCCCGACTTCGACGTCCGCATCTTCGACGACAACGACCAGGAATTGCCGCCCGGCGTGGCCGGCGAAATCGTGGTGCGCCCGAACCGCCCGCACATCATGTTCGAAGGCTACTGGCGCCGTCCCGAAGACACCCAGAAAATCATGCGCAACATGTGGCTGCACACCGGCGACATCGGCAAATTCGACGAAGACGGCTTCTTTTACTTCGTCGACCGCAAGAAAGACTACCTGCGCCGCCGTGGCGAAAACATTTCCAGCTTCGAGATGGAAACCGCGTTTGCCGCCCACCCCGACCTGGCCGAGGTGGCGGTACACGCGGTTCCATCCCCCAAGGGCGAGGATGACGTGAAAGTCACCGCCATCCTGCGCCCGGGTTCCACCCTGACCGCCGAACAACTGTTCCAGTGGGCCACCACCGCGGTGCCCTACTACGCCCTGCCGCGCTACATCGAATTCCGCACCACCTTGCCGAAGAACCCGCAGGGCCGCGTGCTGAAATACGAACTGCGCGACGAGGGTAAAACCGCCACGACCTGGGACCTTGAGGAAAGCAATATCAAGGTCGCGAAACGCTGACTTCCCTTATCGGCATCCCCGCCCGCGCGGGGATGCCGGACCGCTCAATACTCCCGCACCTTCACATGCGCCGGGCGCGAGTTATAGCCCGGCATATGCAGCCCGCCATCGACGTGGATCGCCTCGCCCGTCATATAGCATGACAAGTCCGACGCCAGGAACAGCACGGCCGGCGCGATATCGTGTTCCGGGTCGCCGCAGCGTCCCAGCGGCCGCAGCGATGCCGAGCGTTCGGCAAAGCCGGGATTGTCCTGGCACAGTTGATGGAAGGTCGCCCCCATCGCGGTCGGCGCGATGGCGTTGACCGTGATGTTGAAGCGCCCCCACTCGGCCGCCGCGCTGCGCGTCAATCCCAGGATGCCAGCCTTGGCCGTGTTGTAGTCGGCATGCAGCCAGGCGCCGACGTCGACGTCGATCGAATAGAAATTCACCACCTTGCCGCCGCCGCGCCGCTGCATGTGCGGCAGCGCGGCGCGCATCGCCCACCATGCGGCCCAGATGGTGGAATTGAGCGTCTGCTCCAGCATCTCGTCGGTCTTGTCTTCCATTAAGATATTGGGGGTCGGCGCGAACGCGTTGTTGACCAGGATGTCGATCCCGCCGAATTCATCCACCGCCTTTTGCACGGCCGCCAGCACTTGTTCTTTCTTGCACACGTCGGTCTGGATGAACACGGCGCGCGCGCCCAGTTCGCGCGCTTCGCGGGCGATCTGCTCGCCGCTTTCCGCATTGATTTCCGCCAATACCAGCGCCGCCCCTTCGCGTGCGAAACGGCGCGCGATGCCGCGCCCGATGCCGCCGCCCGCGCCAGTCACCAGCGCGATTTTATTGTCCAGTAAACCCATCAAACGCCTCCACAATAGTTATGAACACATTCTACAATACTGTACAATTTATGGTAATTTATTTGACGAACTTCGAATATATGACATCTTTTCGCCGCAGTATCCACATCGCCACCCGCCTGGAAGGACCCGGCACCGGCAGCGCCCGCGCGGCGCTGGAAGACGACTTCCACCATTTCCGCGTCGAACTGGCGTTTGCCGCGGGCGTGGTAGCGCGGGCGCATGGCAGCGGATTGCGGATTCCCTACACCGGCTGCGCCGCGGCGGGGGCGGCGCTGGCCGGCCTGGCCGGCATGCGGCTCGACAGCGTGGCCAATTCCGTCACGCGCGCCACCGACGCCAGCCAGCAATGCACGCACCAGCTGGACCTGGCCGGACTGGCGCTGGCGGCAGCCGCGCGCGGCATCAGCGCGCGCCGCTACGATATCGACGTGCCGCGCCGCATTGGCAAACAGACCAGCGGCCGCATCGACCGCGACGGCGTGACCGTGCTGGACTGGCGTATCGACGGCGAGACCATCGTGGCGCCGCAGGAACACGCCGGCGTCAGCCTGCGCGACGGCTTTGCGCGCTGGGCCTTGACCAGCTTGCCGGAAGACGTGGCGGAAGCGGCGCTGATCCTGCGGCGCTGCCTGATGATTTCACGGGGACGGGAGCGCGACCTGGATGTGCTGCCGCACGCGGAACCCAGCGGCAGGTGTTTCGCCCAGCAACCGCAGCGGGCGGTGACGGCGTTGCGGGTGGTGGGGTCGACGTGGGATTTTACGGAGCGCGCCGGAGAGCTTTGTGCGGAGGACCGGGCGTTTTTGCAGGCGGTGTGACGATGCGGGCTTGCCGGATTACGCGCCATGCGCAGCGCGTAATCCGCCAATGTCACCCGTTACAGGAAAATCGCCAAATTCGGCGTCCCCAGTACCGACTGGTCAAGAATGATCTCGCGCCGCGCCAGCTTGAACTGGCCGTCGCCGCCGAGGCGCACCACATCGTGCCGCTCGCCGCTGATCAGATCGAAGTGGTCGTCGCTGAAGCGGCTGCGCGTCACCAGCATGTAGCTCGAGACCGCGAACTCGTTGTCCTTTTCCGTGGTCTCGACGAACACATTGGTCACCAGCCGGCGCGTGCGCGATGGCGGGTCTTCGGCCCACGCGCTCTTGGTGGCGGTCAGGCGCATCACGCGCCCCATGACGGAGCGGTAATTGTCCTTGTAATGCTGCACCGTGCGCACCACGGACTTGGCCTGGTCCGTGATGGAACGCGTTTCGCGCACCGGGGCGCCGTACACCAGGTCGGTGTCGAGCATTTTCACCCACTCGGTCAGCCGGATCTGGTCCAGCAGGCGGGCTTCGTCATACAGAAATTCGGTAATGCGGTTATGCATCTCCGACCCGACGGGCAAACGGCGCCGTTCGGTCGTCGGCAGGGTTGCTGCTGCTTCCATGGAAAGCTCCTTCAATTGGTTTGCGGACGGGAGATCAAGCCTGCTTTGCCGTCATCAGCTCGTGCCAGTACAGCCACCAGTGCCACTGCGTATCGTCCTTGGTAAAGCCTTCGTTGACGATGCCGGGGCCGGGCCAGCCGGCCGGTGCGCCGGTTTCAAACATGGCCTGGTATTTCAGCGTCTGTTTCTTGCCTTGCGCGCCCTTGGCGGCAATGGTCATGTGCGGCCAGGTGTCCGAGTCGTCCTGCTCCACCATGCCGGAGGTGCCGAACAGCTGGATACTCTGTTCCAGCATTTTTTCACGCAGCTCGGGCGGCGTGTCGCGCTCGCACAGGATCCAGTTGACGAATTCCAGCTTGTCCGGGCCGCGCGGCACGTAGGCGTGCACCAGGGTCAGCCCCAGTACCGAGCCGTCGCCTTGCGGAATATAGACAAACGCGAACAGGATGTTCGGGAAGATGCCGCCCACTTGCGGTGGCATCGACACCAGCACCTTCAGCTGGTCTTCGCTCAGGTTGCGCTTCAGTTGCGGCACCATGTCCTTGCTGACACCCGGCGGCGGCAGCGCGTTGAGCTTTTCATCGAGCGTCAGCTTGGATGAATCCATGCCGGTCAGCGCCACGAACTTGCGGGCCAGGTCGATGCAGCGCAGCGCGTGGCCGTGCGGCGAACTGATTTCCACGCCGATCATTTCAGGACTCAGGTCGTTGGCGGCGCCCGCCTCCTTCTTGTCGTCCTTCTTCGCATAGTTGCCCACTTCGCCCAGCCAGCGGTGCAGGGTCAGGGTGTGGAAACCATCGGCGGCGGACTGCTCGCCGGCGGTCTTCCAGTTGGCGCGCACCATGAAGCGCTGCGGCGGTCCCAGCACTTCCAGGCCACGGTCGCTGCGCTGGAACAGGATATCGAAATACCACTTGGTGTCGCCAAGGAATTCCTCGAACGACGGACCGTCCAGGTTCCAGGTGGCGAAAATCAGGCCGCCATACAGGGTCACGCGGGCTTTTTGCAGGCCCAGCTGTTCCTTGCACAGGATCTTGCCGTGCATTTGCTCGCGCTCCACCGGCGCGCCGATAAAGTCGCCGTTCGGGCGGAACGCCCAGCCGTGGTAATTGCACTTGTGGATTTGCGTGTTGCCGCAATCGGTGGTGGCCACCCGCATGCCGCGGTGCGGGCAAACGTTCAGGTTGACCGCGATGGCGCCCTTGGTGCGGGTCACGATCACGGAGTCGGAGCCCATGTCGCGCACCACGAAATCGCCGTCGTTCGGCAATTCGGATTCGTGGCCCAGCAGCAGCCAGGTCTTGCCGAAAATGCGTTCCATTTCCAGCTCATACAGTTCCGGGTCCGACAGCACCCGCATTTGCACTTCGCGCGTGGCCGGCGCGATCAAGTCGTCGATCCGCGTGCCATCCGACAGCGTTGTGCTTGTGTTCGTCAACATTTCTGTCTCCTTGAATTACTTGGAATGGTTGAACTTACCCGAGCCATTATATATGACACTTTTATTTTTTATGTTCATTTTCAAGAATTTTATTGAACATATTTTTGCATTTTGCACTTCCTATTGCGGTTTCACCACGCTCGTGCGCAAGATGCCCAGTTGCTCGACTTCCAGCTCCACCACGTCGCCCGGCTTCAGGTAGCGCATCTGTTCCAGGCCGCAGCCGTTGCCGACCGTGCCGGAGCCCAGGAATTCGCCCGGATACAGCGTCTCGGAGCGGGAAATATGGACGATCAAGTCTTCGAATTGCCAGCGCATGGCGCTGGAATTGCCGCGCCCCCATTCTTCGCCGTTGACGCGGGCGATCATGGTGAGGTTGTACGGGTCATCGATTTCATCGGCCGTCACCAGGCATGGCCCCATCACGTTGGCGGTATCGAAGTCCTTGCTCTTGGCCGGCCCCAGCATGCCGCCCATTTCCACCGACTGCATGTCGCGCGCACTGAAATCGTTGTAGATGGTGTAGCCGAAGATCGCTTCCCGGGCTTGCTCGCGCGTCGCGTCCTTGATCTTCTTGCCGATGTAGACGCCGAATTCCAGCTCGAAGTCGAGCGCTTTGGTAAACGACGGCCACTCCACCTGCTGGTCGGCGCCGATCACGGCAAAGCGGTTGCACTTGTAATAGATCGGCTGGCGCTGGAAGGTGGCGATCACGCGGTCGTCGGCGCGGGTGTTCATCGCGGCCAGCGCCGCTTCCGGATCGGGTTCGCGGGCGGCGCGGGTCTTGCGGGCGGCGGCAAAGCTTTGCTTCAGGTGCAATTCAAAGCACGAACAGTCGCGCATTTGCGGTGGCGGCTGGATCGGCGCCAGCAGCGTCACGCCGCTGCGCGGCTGGATGGCGGACGCCGGGGCGCGTTTCAGCACGCTGCGCGCCAGGGCCAGCGCGGCCTGCCCGCCTTCGGCCATGGCTTGCACGCTGGCCAGCAGCGGACTGGGTTCGCTGGCGACCGACAGGAACGCATCCTGCAGGTCGACCACTTCGGTGTCCTGGTTGATCAGGGCGCCCGCGCGCTGGACGCCGCGCGCATCGGTAAAGGTCACGAGTCTCATGATGCGGCTCCCCGTTAAACCCGGCCGGCCACGGGCAGGCAGGCGCCCGTGATGGGCGCGCCCTCGTCCGACAGCAGGAATGCAATCACGCCGGCCAGCGCTTGCGGCGAAACCCAGCGCGTGCAATCCGCATCGGGCATCGCGGCGCGGTTGGCCGGCGTATCGATAATGCTGGGCAATACCGCGTTGACGGTAATCGCGTCACCCTTGAGTTCTTCGGCCAGCGCCTCGGTCAGGCGCGCCACGCCCGCCTTGGCCGCCGCATAGGCGCCCATGCCGCCGCCCGCCTTCTGCGACGCCAGCGCGCCGATGTTGACGATGCGCCCGGCGCCACGCGCCTTGAGGTGCGGCAGCACGGCCTGCGCGCCGATCACGGCGGTGCGCAAGTTCATTTCATACATGCGGTCCCAGGTCGCCACGCTGCCCCCGCTCAGCGTTTCCCAGGCGAAGCCGCCCGCCACGTTGACCAGCGCATCGACACCACCCAGCACGTCGGCGGCCGCATCGAAGGCCGCCACCGAGGCGGCGCCGTCGTTCAAGTCGACACCGCCGCGCAGCAGCAGGCGGGCATTCGGCTGCAGCCCGGCCGGCGGTTCCGCCACGTCCAGCAGCGCCACGCGCGCGCCGCGTTCGGCCAGCACGGCGCCCAGCGCGCGGCCCAGCGCACCGAAGCCGCCGGTGACGATGATGTGCCGGCCTTGCAGTTGGGATGATAAAGTAGTAGACATAATTTTTACTTTTGAACAGTTTTGATAGTTTTTCGAGACGTTTTTAAAATTTATGTCTCAATAGTACACTACAATGCGTTCTGTACAAATTAAAAATCAGGAGATCCCATGAGCAGGAAACTGCCAGCGCTCAACGCCGACACCGCCGCCTTCTGGCAGGGCGGCCGCGACGGTGCGCTGCTGATCCACCATTGCGCGCCGTGCGCGCGCTATTTCCACCCGCCGGCGCCGGTCTGTCCCCATTGCGCCAGCTTTGAGGTGGCGCCGAAAGCCGTGTCCGGGCTGGGCCGGGTGCTGAGCTACACCATCAACCACCAGGCCTGGGTGCCCGGATTGCAAGTGCCATACGTGGTGGCCATCATCGCGCTGGACGACCAGCCGGGTTTGCAATTGGTCAGCAACATCGTCGGCGGCGCGCCGGACGACGTTGCGATCGGCATGCCGGTGCGCGTGACGTTCCTGCAAGTCGAGGATGTCTGGCTGCCGCTGTTTGAAAGGAATGACCATGTTTGACCGCCTGTTTGAAAAAGACGTCGCCATTACCGGCATCGGCCAGTCCGAAGTCGGACGCCCTTCCGCCAAATCAGCGATGCGGCTGACCGTGGATGCCTGCCTGGAAGCGATTGCCGACGCCGGCCTGGAGCGCAAGGACATCGATGGGGTGGCGTGCTGGCCGGGCGACAACGACAATGGCAACAGCTTTTCGCCGGTCGGCCCCAGCGCCCTGAAAAGCGTACTGGGGCTGGACGTCAACTGGTTTGGCGGCGGCTACGAAGGTCCCGGACCGCTGGCCGGCATCATCAACGGCGCCATGGCGATCGCGACCGGCCTGTGCAAGAACGTCTTGGTGTTTCGCACCATCACCGAATCGACCGGGCGGCTGGCCAACAAGGGCGCCAATGCGCTCAGCAACAAGACCGTCGGACGCGACACCAGCTATTTCTGGCAGTGGTACACGCCATTCCAGGTGCATTCCGGGATCAACCTGATGGCGCTGTATGCGCAGCGCCATTTCCACGAGTACGGCACCCGGCCGGACCAGCTGGCGCAAATCGCGCTCAATGCGCGCCGCAACGCCGCGCTCAACCCGAAAGCCGTCTACCGCACGCCGCTGACGATGGACGACTACATGAATTCGCGCATGATCTCGACCCCGCTGCGGATGCTCGATTGCGACGTGCATTGCGACGCCTCCACCGCCATCGTGCTGTCGCGCATCGACGATGCGCGTGGCCGCCGGCGCGACGGCGGCCACGCCCCGGTCCGCATCGAAGCGATCGGCGCGGCGCTGAACCAGCCGTGGTCGTGGGACCAGATTTCACTGACGGAAATGGCGACCTTCGACGTGGCCAACATGATGTGGGCCCGCACCGACTTGAAGCCGTCGGATGTGGGGTCGGCCCAGCTGTATGACGGCTTCTCGATCCTGACGATGATCTGGCTGGAAGCGCTGGGTTTGTGCGGCAAGGGGGAAAGCGGCGCGTTCGTCGAAGGCGGCAGCCGCATCGCGCGCGAAGGCGGCTTACCGGTCAACACCAACGGCGGCCAGATGTCGGGTGGACGCACCCACGGCCTGGGCTATGTGCACGAAGCGTGCTTGCAGTTGTGGGGCCGGGCCGGAGAACGGCAGGTGGCGCCGCATGACGTGGCGGTGGCCGCCGCGGGCGGCGGACCGCTGGGGGGGAGTTTGTTGCTGGTGAAGGAGTAACGTGCCAGAAGGGGCTTGCCCCTTCTGGCATTACCTTGTCGCCAGTTCGTACGCCTTCAATTCAAACCCTTCCGCCCCCGCCTCGCGCGGCGTCAACTGGCACGACCGTCCCAGCAGCTTGCGCGCCACCATGTGGTCGGCCGGCCGGTTCAAGGTTTCCACCGCCACCAGTTGCCCACGGCGGAAGCACAGCACCGTCATCTGGTACGCCGCCTTGCCGCGCAGCACCACGGTATCGTCATAGCCATCGTTCAAGCCGACGATTTGCAGTTTCAAGTCGCGCTGATCGGTCCAGAACCACGGCAGCGCCGCATACGGAGCGGTTTTGCCCATCAGGCGCGCCGCCACGGTCCTGGCCTGGTCCATCGCGTTTTGCACCGACTCGAGCCGGATATGACGCTCCACGAAATGGCTGGGGAACGACGCCACGTCGCCGATGGCGGAAATCGCCGGGTCCTGCGTCAGCAGGTTGGCGTCGACCTTGATGCCATTGTCGACATCCAGGCCGGCTTCCACCGCCAGTTTCACGTTCGGGATCACGCCGATGCCGAACACCACCAGGTCGGCCGGCAACCGCCGCCCGTCGGTGGTTTCGACCGCGCACACCCTGCCGTTGTCGCCGTCGATGCGGGTCAGCCCCTGGCGGAAGTCCAGGTGCACGCCCCACGACTGGTGCGCCGCGCTGAACGCGTCCGACATCTCTTTCGACACCGCGCGCGCCATCGGCCGGTCGCCCAGTTCCAGCACGTGCACATGGACGCCCAGTGCCGACGCGACGGCGGCGAATTCCAGGCCGATAAATCCAGCCCCCACCACCACTGCATTTTTCACGTGCGCCAGGCGCGGCGCCAGCGCATCGGCGTCGGCCAGGGTCTTGACGCCGAACACGCCGTCCAGCTCCGCGCCCGGGACCGGCAACAGCCGGTTATGGGCGCCCACCGCCAGCACCAGGTGGCCATAGTCGAGCGCCCCGCCCGACGCCAGCGTGACGCGGCGGTTGGTGCGGTCGATTGCCTGCACGCTGTCGTGCAACAGCGTCACGCGCTGCTCTTCAAAGAAGCTGGCCGGGCGGAAGTGCATATTGGCCAGGCCGATCTTGCCCAACAGGTAGGCCTTCGACAGCGGCGGGCGCTGGTAGGGCAAACCGGGTTCATCGCCTATCAGCGTAATGGCGCCCTGAAAACCTTCCTGGCGCAGCGAAGCGGCAACCTGCAGGCCGGCCTGGCCGGCGCCGGCGATAACAACGGATTCGACAGACATGATTAATCCTCGTGGGTGAAAACAGGATAGCGGCCGAGCGTGAGCAGCAGCAGCGCGCCAACCGTGAAACAAATCGTGCAGTAGGCCAGCAGGGCGACATAGGAACCCGTCATCTTGTACATGGCCCCGAACAGCAGCGGCGACAGCGACGAACCGAGCGTGATCAGGCCCAGGTGCACGCCGAACAGGCGGCCGTATTCGCGCAGGCCGAAAAAGCGCGCGACCAGGAAAGCGGCCAGGTCGAACTCGGCGCCCGCGCCGATACCGACCAGCAAGGTCGCCAGCACCAGCAGCGGCACGCTGCCGCCGGCCAGGCCGAACAGCACGCACCCCACTGCGGGCAACAGCAAGGCGACCGCCGCCACCCCGGGCGCCCACAGGCGGTCCACCAGGTAACCCACCACCACCCGGCCCAGGATCAGCGAAATGCCGAAACTGCTGAAAATCTGCCCCGCTTCCATGGCGGACATGCCGCGCTCACGCAATATCGGCACGCCGTTGGTCACGATGCCGAGTATCGCCGACACCACCAGGGTCAGGCCGATATTGCAGCGCCAGAATTTCGCCGAGCGCAGGCCGGCGCGGAAGCTCAGGCCGGTCAGCGCGGGGGGCGCCGGCAACGCGCCACTGCCCGCGCCATCGGCGGCAGCGGCTGCGGCTGCGGCTGCGGCATGGGGCGCGCGCATCCACAACGCCACCAGCGGCATGGCGATCAGCGACGACGTCAGCGCCATGACCACGAACCCGCCCTGCCAGCCCCATGCCTGCGCAACGTAGGTCACCAGCGGCGGCATGGCGATGGCGGCAATGCCGGTGCCGGACAAGGTGATGGCCAGCGCCAGGCCGCGGTTGCGTTCATACCAGAGGTTGACCAGATTGGTCCACGTCACTTGCAGGGTGCCCAGGCCGGCCCAGGCGATCGCCATGAAGCCCAGGTACAGCGACCAGACCGAGCCGCGCAATTGGGTCAGCAGCAGGAAGCCGCACGTCAGCGCGGCCAGCGACAACAGCGTCACCCTGCGCAAGCCATAGCGCTGGTTCAGCCAGCCCACCACTTGCGACGACACGATCGCCCCCAGGAACAGGAAGGTGATGGCCGGTTGCAGCTCGGCGCGGGTCCAGCCGAAAGCCTGTTCCAGCGGTCCGAGCATCGCGCTGAAACCATACAGCAGGGTCGCGTTGACGCTGGTGGAGACCCCGGCCACCGCCACCAGCAGCGCGCGCCAGCCGAGCTTGAATTCGGTGAAGTCGAGCGCGGCGCCGGAAGCGTGATTGGCGGTGGTGTCGGCTATCGTCGTGGTTTGCATGATCGTTCCTGGTGACGGGCGTCTGGCGCTCAAAGGCTGTTCGAACCGACCTTGGCGAAATACGCGCGCATGGCCGCCATCGATGGCGTGTGGCTGGAAAACCCGCCATCCGCCGCCAAGGTATGGCCGGTGATGAACGACGATTCGTCGCTGGCCAGGAACGCCACGATATCGGCCAGCTGGCGCGGCTTGCCCAGGTCCGGCGTCAAATGGTTGTCGAGCAGGATCTGGCGGATGTCCGGCGGCAGCGGATGGCCCGGGTTTTCCACCAGGCCGATCTGGATCGCGTTGGAACGCAAGCCCTGCTTGCCATATTGCGCGGCAATCGACTTGGCCAGCATCGCCACGCCCGCCTTCGAGGCCGCGTAAGCGCTCAGGGTCAGGTCGCCCTGCGCGCCGAGGCCGGAAGTGGCAAACATCACGGAACCGCCGCCGGCCCGCAAGATGTGCGGGATCACATACTTGGCGCACAGCATGGCGCCGCGCAAATTCACCGCCATGGCGCGGTCCCATGCGCCGAGGTCCATGTTGACAACGTCGCGGTCGCCGGCGCGCTGTTCATTGGTCAGGATCGCCGCGTTGTTGTACAACACGTCGATCCGGCCAAAATGCGCGGCCACCGTCGCCGCCATGGCTTCCACCTGGCGTGCGTCCGACACATCGGTGCACAAGGCCAGCGCCTGGCCACCCTGCTCCACGATGGCGCCGGCCACCCGCTGCGCGCCCGCCAGGTCGATATCGACCACGGCAATGGCTGCGCCGTGGCCGGCCAGTACGCGCGCGCATTCCGCGCCGAGGCCGCCGCCGGCGCCAGTGATGACGACGACTTTGCCGTCCAGCTTGCCGCCTGGTTTGCCGCTCGATGCCTCTGCCGACTTGGATGTACTCATGATGTCAATTCCCCGTGAAATTCGGTTCGCGCTTTTCAGCGAAGGCCAGCGCCGCTTCCTTGACGTCGCCGCTCGGCGCCAGCAGCGCAAACAGGTTCAGTTCCAGGTCCAGTCCGCTTTTGAGTTCCAGTTCCAGCGCGCCGCGCGCGGCCCGCTTGACCGCCGCGCTGGCGGCCGGCGGCTTGCTGGCGATCTTGCGCGCCAGCGCCCGCACCTCGTCCAGCAAGCCGTCCGCCGTGTCGGCTACGCGGGTCACCAGGCCGGTCTGCAGCGCCTCGCTGGCGCTGACCCGTTCTCCCGTCAACAGCATGTCCATGGCGCGTCCCGGGCCGATCACGCGCGCCAGGCGCTGCGTGCCGCCACCGCCCGGGATCAGCCCGAGGCCGGTTTCCGGCAACGCGAATTGCGCGTTCGGCGCGGCATAGCGGATGTCGCAGGCCAGCGCCAGTTCCATGCCGCCGCCCATGCAGTAGCCGTGGATCGCCGCGATGACGGGCTTGGCGATGCCGTCCAGGGTTTCAATCCAGCGTTTTTTTTCCATGCGCTGGCGCACCTGGATCGCGGTTTCGGGGCCGCGCTTTTCCTTGATGTCGGCGCCGGCGCAAAAGCCCCGCTCGCCGGCCCCCCGGAACACGATCACGCGCACGGCGGCATCGTCGTCGAGCAGCCGCAGCGCCTGCGGCACACCCACGCGGATTTCGTCGTTAATTGCATTTAACTGGGCCGCGCGGTTCAGCACGATCCAGGCCACGGCCCCGTCGCGCTCAACCAGGACCGAATCGTTAATTGAAAATATGTTCAGCATTGTTCGAACTCGAAAAGTTGGCCGCGCAATTGCGCCGGGTCGACCTTGATCAGCGAACGGCCGCCAACCGCCTCGGATTCCTCGATCCACGTGAACGCCGTGCCACGGGCGCGCAAGTCTTCCGCCTTGGCGTTCAAGTCATTGACGCCGATACGGATGTAGTACGGGCCCGGGCCCCAGTTGTTGACGTACAGGCCGGCGTCGCTGTCCCAGCGGGTCGCTTCGATCACGTCCAGCGACGCGCTGTTGGCCACCGTGAAGCCCATGCGGGCGCGGCGGTATCCCTCGTTGCGCAACAGTTCGACCGGGCCAACCGGTTCCCAGTCCAGGTTGGTCGAAACCTTGCGCAAGGTTTCATCGAGGTTACGCACCAGGAAGCCGCGCGCGGTGACGCGCACCATGCCGCCCGGCGCCAGGTCGCGCGGCTGCGGCGGGATGTCCGCGAAGGTCTCCGGCGGCATTTGCAGCGGCTCGGTCGGCATCACTTCAATGCACAGGCCGCCGTCCACCGACGGCTCGTAATACGGGCGTTCCGGCGTGCAGCCCAGCCACAAGCGGTCGAACGGCATGTCGTCGGTGCGCTGCGCCATGCGGAACGGCAGGCGGCGGCGCATCAACTTTTCCACGAACTTGTCGAATTTCGGGCCATGCATGGCCAGCACGATCGAGTGCGTCAGCAGCGGACGGTGCTTGCCCTGGTAAGCTTCCAGGCTTTGCAGGAAGTCATGGAACAGCGGGTCGCCCGGGTTTGGCTTGTCCAGGTGCACTTGCGGTTCGATTCGGGTCGGCGACACGGCCAGCGACTTGTGCACGCGCAGGAAGTGCGCGATGTACGGGTGGTGTTCGAAGGCCTGGCGCCATTTTTCGTGCTTGTAGATGCCCAGTTTGTCGACCAGCAATTCGGTCATCCCGTCCGGGTCGGAAATCATCATGTCAGCGGAGAGCAGCAGTTCAAACATTGTGTAGCCTCTGTAGGTGGGGAATCAGGGTAAAGATCAGGCCGACCGGGCCATGGGCCGCGGCGCGCCGGCCGGTGCGGCGTCGGCCGCGCCGTTGACATGCTTGCCGCCGGTCCGCTTCGGGTTCAGCAGGAAGTGCGACAGCGCGGGGATCAGGATCAGTGCGCCCAGCATGTTCCACAGGAACATAAACGCCAGCAAGATGCCCATGTCGGCCTGGAACTTGATCGGCGACCAGGCCCACGTGATCACGCCGGCGGCCATGGTCAGGCCCACCAGGGCCACCACCTTGCCGGTGAAGTCCAGCGAGCGGCGGTACGCCACGGCCAGCGTTTCGCCACGGCGCTGCATCAGCAGTTGCACGCTCAGCAGGTACAGCGCGTAATCCACGCCGACCCCGACGCCGACCGCGATCACCGGCAGGGTGGCAACCTTCAGGCCGATGCCAAGCCAGACCATCAGCGCCTTGCAAATCACGGTGGTCATCAAGAGCGGGATCATCGCCACCACGGTGGCCATCACGCTGCGGAAGGTCAGCAGGCACAGCAGCGCGGTGGCGCCGTACACGGCCAGGTACATGGTGACGATGCCACGCGACACTTCGATGTTGGTGGCCGCTTCGATGCCGGCGCTGCCGGCGGCCAGCAGGAACTGTACCGGCGGCGCCGATTGCTCTGGCGCACTGCCCGGCGCCACCGCGGCCTGCGGCTTGACGGCCGCGACATCGTGCGTGGCGGCATACTGCTCGGTGACTTTCAGCACGCGCTCGAGCGTGTCGGCCTTGTGGTCGGCCAGGTACGCCACCAGCGGCGTCACCGAGCACTTCATGTTGGTCAAGTCCGGCACCGCCACCAGCGCCGACGACACGGCGGTGTTGATGATGTCCTGGTTGCGGCTGATGGTCATCCACTTGCCGTTGCCTTCGAACAGGCTGGACGTCACGAACGGCACCATGTTGGCCAGCGACGCCGTGGTTTGCACGCCAGGCGTGGCGCGCAGCGCCTGCGACAGGCCGTCTAGCTTTTGCAACACGGGGTACAGGCGGCAGCCCTCGTCTTCGGTTTTCATGATCACCACGAACTGGTCGCTCGACAGGTCGTAATGGCTGGTGATGTAAGCGTTGTCGAGGTTGTAGCGCGAGGTCGGGCGCAATTCCGGCGCGCCCGCGTCGAGGTCGCCGATTTTCAGGTCGCGCATCACCACCACGCTGACCGCGGTCAGCAGCACGGCGCCCGCAACCGCCCCGGCCGCATAGCGGCGTTCGGTCAGCCGGTCCAGGGCGCGCCACAGGCGGCCCTTGATGCCGCCGACCTTGCCGGTGGCTTTATCGTCGCGTTCCTGCACGGCGCGCCGCGCCGCGCCCGGGCTGACGCCGATATACGACAGCGTGACCGGAATCAGGATCAGCTTGGTGAAGATCAGTACCGAGATACCCATGCTGGTGGTGATCGCCAGGTCGCGGATCACGGGAATATCGATGATCGCCAGCACCGCGAACCCCACCACGTTGGTCAGCAGTGCGGTCAGGCCGGCCATGAACAGGCGGCGGAACGTGTAGCGCGCCGCCACGTATTTATGGGTGCCGCGGCCGATGTCCTGCAAGATGCCGTTCATCTTTTGCGCGCCGTGCGACAGGCCGATGGCAAAGATCAGGAATGGCACCAGGGTCGAATAGGGGTCGAGTTCATAGCCGGCCAGCTGCATCAGGCCCAGCAGCCAGATCACGCCGGCGATCGACACCGTCATCAACAACAGCGTGCTGCGGATGCAGCGGGTATACAGGAACACAAACAAGCCGGCAATCACGACCGAGGCGGCAAAGAAGCCCAGCACCTGGCGCAGGCCTTCGATCAGGTCGCCGGCCAGCTTGCCGAAGCCGACGATGTGCACCGCCACGTGCGGGCTTTCGAACGAACGCACTTTTTCTTCCAGCGCCTGCGAAAATTCACTGTAGCTGAGCGGCTTGCCGGTGGCGGGATTGGTGTCCAGCAGCGGTGTGACGATCATGGTCGACTTCATGTCGGACGCGACCAGGGAGCCGGTGATGCCGGCGCGCGCGATGTTGGCGCGCAGCTTGGCAATCGATTCGGGGCTGCCGTTATAGTCCGACGGCATGACGGCGCCGCCGTTCAAGCCTTCCTCGGTGATTTCCTTCCACCGCACGATCGGCATCCACAGCGACTTCATCCACGAACGGTCGACACCGGGCACCAGGTACAGCGCGTCGTTGATCTTGCGCAGCGTCTCCAGGTATGCCGGGTCATAGATGTCGCCGCTCTTGTTTTCCACCACGATGCGGATGCTGTTGCCCAGTCCCGGCAATTCTTTCTTGTATTGAAGGTAGTTCTGGATATACGGATTGCCGACCGGGATCATGCGCTCGAAATTCGCATTGACTTGCAGGCGGCTGGCGTACACCGCCAGCACCACCGTGGCGATCAGGCACAGCAGCATGATCACGGTGCGGTTGTTGAAAATGAAGCGTTCGATCCATGAACCCGAACTGCGGTCGAAATCACGCAGGTCGCTGATGGTGGGCATGTCGGAACGGGAAGAGTAACTGGCCATCTGATTCTTTCAAACACTTAAGGTGTGGACAGGGGCACGCTGCGCAGCACGCTGGCGCCCGCCATGCCGGTTGCCACCAGCGCGCCGCCGGCGATGGCGGCGCCATACACTTCGCCGCGCGGCTGGCCGCGGCGGTTGTCCGCCCCGGCGCTGTCCGCGCCGGAGTACGGGCGTGCGCTGCCGTCGGCGCTGCTTTCCAGCACGTCGCCGGTCTGCGTGACCAGCAGCAGGCCGGCGCCGGCGGCGGCGGAAACCGGCAAGGCGGCGACGATGTTGGCGCCGCTGCCGGTGTCGATCTTGCGCCAGCGGGCGCCGCCATCGTCACTGGCGTAGGCATTGCCGCGCAAGCCATGCACCACCAGGCGCGACTGGCTAGCGGCCAGCCCGAAGAACGACCCCTCGTACGGGCTGGCCATCGGCACGAACGCGCCGGTGGTGTCATCCAGGCGGCGCAGGAACCCCTGTTCACCGGCCAGGTACACTTGGCCGCCATCGCCACCGATGGCATAGATATGGTTCATCTTGATGTTGGCGGTGCGCTCGATCATCGGGGTCCAGCTGGCGCCGCCGTCGCGGGTTTGCAGGATCAGGCCAAACGCGCCCGCCACGTAGCCTTCATTCGCGCTGCTGAACCAGACGCTCAGCAGCGGATATGGCAACACCCCCGGCGTGGCCGACTGGCTGCCGGCCCGCTCGATATCCTGGGCGATCGCGTCGTCCGGCGTCTTGCCCTGCGGGCCATAGCTGGCGTTCAGCAGCGCCAGCGCGGCGTGGCCATCCAGCTTGCGCTCCCAGGTCTTGCCGCCATCGGTGGTTTTCAATACCACCGCGTCATGGCCGACGATCCAGCCGTGTTGCGCGTCGACGAATTGCACGGCGGTCAAGTCGCTGCTGACGGGGCTGGGCAGTTGCTGCCAGCTCTGGCCGGCATCGGCCGACGCGAGGATCACGCCGCGCCGCCCGACCGCCACCAGGCGGGAGCCGGCGGCAGTCACGGCGGTGAGGGAACTGTACGCGCCAAAGGCGGTATCCGGGGCCGGCGTGGCGATCGGGTCGCGCAGGCCGCTGTTGCTGGTGCTGTTACCGATTGCGGCGCCGGCGCCGATGGCGCAGCAGGCCAGCGCGGCAATGGCGCCCAGGGCAAATCGCTTGTTCATGTTGTCTCCTTGAATCGAGGCGCGCACCAGGGTACGCGCCGGCAGCACCCGCATCTGAGCGTGCGGTTTGTGCTGCCTGGGGTATTACCGGGGCATTACTCAGCGCGCGCTGGAGCGCGCCACCACGGCTTCCGCGTTTTGCTCCTTTTCCGAGCGCATGGTCTTCGGAATCTGGTAGCCCTTCGACAGCGAATCGTTCAGCAAGGCGTACATGCCCTTGTTGAAGTCGTACACGGCGTTCTTGACCGCATACGGCACCATCGCGTCATACAGCTGGACGAAGGAAATGAACGACGAACGGTACAGCGCGCCGCTCTGGTCGAACGCGTCGAACATGCCGGCGTTCGGCGAATCCTCGTCCAGGTAATACACCCGCTTGCTGTACACGTGGCGCATGCCGGGCTTCAGCGTGGCTTCCACCACCCACACGCGGTGCAGTTCGTGGCGTTCGCATTCCGGATTCACGTGGGCCGGACGGAACTGGTCGTCTTCCTTGCATTCGAAGTAGTACTTGTAGCCGTTGTACGGGATGTACATTTCTTTCTTGCCGACCAGCTTGAAGTCAAAGCGGTCCATCTTGCCCGAGAACAGGAACAGTTCATCGAACAGGGTCACGCCACCCTGGCTCGCCACCGGCGTGTCATAGGCGAATTCCGGCGCGAGTTTCACGCGGCGCTGGCCCGGCGTGTAGCTCCATGCGCGGCGCGGCTTCTCGGTCGGGTCCAGGTAGTCCAGCAAGCCGCTGGCTTCGCCGGCGCGCCGCGCCGGGCCACGCGTGACGGAAAACGCGCGCGAATACATTTGCTCGTCGCGGTCGCCGGTCTGGTAATACGGTTTTTCCTGGACGGTCGACTGCTCGGCCGTCATGGTCACCTTGCCGCCCGAGTCGACCACCCATGAGCGCGACATTTCCGTGGTGGTGCCCAGTTCACCGGCATACGCCAGCTGCTGGTTCCACATCACTTCATAGCCATTCTTGGGAATCGGGAATGGCAGGCCGCCACGGCAAGCCTGGTCCACCGCCAGGTTTTCCTTCAGGGTCTTGCAGGTGGTGGCGTTGCGCACCGTGGCTTTCAACACCTTGTCCGGGAAGGCCGCAGTGCGGTGGCTCGGATAAATGTCGATGTAATACGTGGTCGGATGCTTCTTCAACAGCATCTTCTGGCCTTCGGACAGCTTGTCCGCATGCTGCGCCATGTTTTTCGCGTCGATGCGGAACAGCGGCTTTTCATCTTTGTACGGGTCGGCCCAGAAGCCCGAACCGGCCTTGTAGCCGGCCGGCGCCTTGGTCAGGCCGCCGGTATAGGCGGGAATCGTGCCTTCCTTGTTGCCGGCCTTGATGGCGCCGAACTCGGTCAGGGTGGTGCCCAGCTGTTTGGCTTCCTCGGGCGTCACCGCGGCCAGCGCCGGCATCGACAGGACCGCCAGCGCGGAGCAGATCAGGGTGTAGGGTTTCATGCTTGTCTCCTGGTTGAACCGGGTCAGAAGCCGGTTTTGTAAGTGAATACCAGCCAGCCGCGATCGGTCGCGCCGAGCGTGCTCGATAGCCCTGCACCGCCAATCACGGTGGTGCCGGCCGCGTTGTATTTCTTGTCCGCGCGCGCGTCGGAATAGCGCAGCGAGAATTCATGGTTCTGGGCATAGGTCGCGCGCAGCCCCACCGACCAGGTCAGCGCGTGTTCAAAACCGCCGCCGCCGGTCGGCGCGTTGCCGTGCAGGCCGTAGTTCAAGGTCATCGGCACATCCAGGTTCCAGGACGGCAGGATGTTCAGGTATTGCGGCGTAAAGCTCACCGCCAGCGCGGCGAAGTTCCTGGTGGCGCAGCCATCGGATTTGTCGCCCGCCACGTTGGTAGTGCCGGTCTTGATACAGGCATAGCCCTCGCCCTTGAACAGTTCCGGATGCGACGTGACTTTCGCCAGGCGGCTGTAGGCCAGTTCCGCCACCAGCGAACCGGTGCTCCACAGCGGCGTTTCCGGCAACAGCATCACGCCGTTGACGATGGCGTGCCAGGTATTGCCGCGCGTGCCTTCGTGGTCGGTCAGGCTGACGCCGGTGGTGGTCGAGTGCAGGCCGGCGCCCTTGCGGTACGAGATTTCCGCGCCGGCGCTGACCGGACCGATCACGCGCGCAAAGCTGGCGCCGATCAGCTTGACGTTGTTCGGATAGGCAAAGCGGAACTGGCGCGCCGGGATATTGAATTCACTGCCGGTCCATGGCGTGTAATCGTCGAACTGCCGGTAGTACAGGCCCAGGGTCGATTCAATCGATTCCATGTTGTAGCGCGCATTGACGCCGAAGTTGCCGCGGTCGCGTGGCTTGAATGACGGCACGCGGTTCAGCACCAGGCCCGGCGCCGCCGCCACGCGGTCGACCTCGAACGTGGTGTCGGGACCGGACAGGTAGGTGCCGCCGTGCGGGGCGCGGGTGCTGGCCCATTCATAGAAATATTGGGCAGCGATGGAGAGGTTGTCGGTGACTTGCGCCTTGGCCGAAACCTGGCCGATCGGCAGGAACACTTCCTTGGTTTCAATGCCGGGGCTGGTCACGGCCTTGACGCCGTCGACCGGCGACTGCGAATACGAGATCGCATGCTGGCCCAGCAGCAGCCCCTCGCCCCAGACATTGGTGTGGCGGCCGACCTTGACGTTGACCGGGATTTCGCCGACGCTGAAGTTGGCCCACACAAAGGCGTCCAGCAATTCGCCGGACGGGCCATGCACGTAGCGGTTGACGGTGCTGCTGTAGGTGTCGTTGAAGTAGCTGCTGGCAAAGCCCGGCACCACCGACTTGACGGTACCGTCGCGGTAAGCATGGTCATACCAGGCGGCGGCGCTGACGCGGGCCCCCACCTTGCCGTCATAGTTGACGTCCATTTCCGTCAACCAGTCCAGGCGGTTGGTCACCACGTCATGCTTGCCGAACTTGGCGTCCGATTCATCGAACGTGGCGCTCGACAGCAGGCGCTTGTCCTGCGCTTCCATCCGCATGCCGAGGTTGTAGCGCAGCGTGTTATCCCAGCGCAGCGACAACCCTGTGACGCCGGTATCGAATTCAGCTGCGCCGCCCTGCCCCGCCCAGGCCAGCGCCAGTGCGGCGGCCAATAACTTCTTGTGAGTCATGTGCATCTCCTCTTTCTGGTTTTTGTCATTTCAGGAAGTTCAGCGTCTGGTGCGCTGTCCGGATTTACATCAAATTCTGTATTCCGATTTTTATTCTACCCTGAAATTTTGCACACATGCTTGTTTTTTGTACCTCTCTTCGAAATAAATATAACACATTCGTTTTTTGTGTTCACTAAATATGCTCAGCAGCGCATTCCGGCCGCCCGACCGGCCACACCGTGTCCGTGAAACCGGCTGGCGGCGCGGACTTCGCCGGACTATTGAACAATTCCGCGCGTATCTGTTCAATAGAGGGCAACGGCGCGTTGCTCTGGCGGCGTCGGCGCAGCCAGTCGCGGATGGATTCCTTGTCAGGCCTCGCTGTCGCCGCCATGGCGCACTCCTAGGCCGCCGCGCCGGCGGCGCGCTGTTGGTACTGCACGGTCAGTTCCGCCCGTTTCAACGCGGCCTGCACCATGCTGGCTTCCTTGACGTGACCATAGCCGCGGATGGTGTCCGGCAGGCTGGCCAGCGCGATCGCGGCGGCGCGGTTGTCCAGGGTCAGGGTGACACAAAAATCGTCCACCATTTTTATATAGTCCTCGATCAGGGCGCGCTCCTTACGCCGCTCTTCCGTAAAGCCGAACGGGTCCAGCGCGCTGCCGCGCAGCGGCTTCAGCCTGGCCAGCAGGCGGAACACCGGCAGCATCCAGCCGCCGAACGGCCGCTTGACCAGTTCGCCTTTCGCGTTGCGTTTTGCCAACAGCGGCGGCGCCAGGTGGAAGCGCAACTGGTAATCCCGGCCCGGCTCGCCGGCAAACTGGGCGCGCAGCTTGTCGAGGAAGGCCGGATCGGCATACAGCCGCGCCACTTCGTATTCATCCTTGTACGCCATCAGTTTGGCCAGCTGGCGCGCCACCACGGCGGTCAGCGGCACGCGCTTGCCGTCGCCCAGAGCCTCCTCGCGGGCCCGCAGCCGCGCCACCAGCGCCTGGTAGCGCGCGGCGTAACGGGCGTCCTGGTAAGCCGTCAGCAAGGCCACACGGTGTTCGATCACCTTGTCGAGCGACTCGGGCAAATGCAGCACCACCGGGCTGGCCTGCGCCGGCGCCACGCCGTGCACCGCCAGGTGGCGGCCCCAGTTGAAGGCCAGCTGGTTCTTTTCCACCGCCACCGCGTTCAGCTCGATGGCGCGCGCCAAGCTGGCCGCCTGCAGCGGTACCCAGCCTTTTTGCCACGCATAGCCCAGCAGCAGCGGGTTGGCATACAGGGTGTCGCCCAGCAGCGCCAGCGCGCGTTCGCCGGCGTCGAAGAATTCACTGTTGCCGCCGACCCGCTCGCCCACCCGCTGCAGCGCCTGCGCGCCCGGGAAGGTCCAGTCGCGGTCCTTGAGGAAGGCCGCGGTCGGCGTATCGGCGCTATTGACGACGGCGCGCGTGCGCCCGCCCAGGGTCTTGGACAGCACATCGGCCGAACTGGCGACGATCGCGTCGCAACCGATCACCAGGCTGGCCTCGCCCATCGCCACGCGGGTGGCGTGGATGGCCGATGGCGTGGGCGCGATCTGGATGTGGCTGACGACGGCGCCGCCCTTTTGCGCCAATCCCGCCATGTCCAGCACCGTCACGCCCTTGCCTTCCAGGTGCGCCGCCATGCCCAGCAGCGCGCCGATGGTGACCACGCCGGTGCCGCCGACGCCGGCCACCACGATCCCGTAGACCCCGTCCAGCGGCGCCGTGGCAGGCTGCGGCAGCGCGCTGAAATCCGGCAGCGTGCCGCCGGCCACCTTGGGCTTGCGCAATTGCGCGCCTTCGGCCGTCACGAAGCTCGGGCAAAAACCGCTGACGCAGGAAAAATCCTTGTTGCAGGACGACTGGTTGATCTTGCGCTTGGTGCCCAGCGGCGTCGCCAACGGCTCGACCGACAGGCAGTTCGACTGCACTGAACAGTCGCCGCAGCCTTCGCACACCGCGTCGTTGATAAAGGCGCGGCGGGCCGGGTCGGCCATGGTGCCGCGCTTGCGGCGGCGGCGCTTTTCCGTGGCGCAGGTCTGGTCATAGATCAGCACTGTGGTGCCGGGGGTGTCGCGCAATGCCAGTTGCAGCGCCTCGAACTGGCTGCGGTGATGCACGGACACGCTGGCCGGCAGCCCGCTGTCCGCATTGTATTTTTCCGGTTCGTCCGACACGATCACCGTGCGCGCCGCGCCCTCGGCCACCATCTGGTGCGCGATCTGCGGCACCGTCAGGGTGCCGTCCACCGGCTGCCCGCCCGTCATCGCCACCGCGTCGTTGTACAGGATTTTATAAGTGATGTTGGCCTTGGCGGCGACTGCCGCGCGGATCGCCAGGTGGCCCGAGTGGAAATACGTGCCGTCGCCCAGGTTGGCAAATACGTGCTTGTCCTTGGTGAAATGCATCTGGCCCAGCCAGGACACGCCCTCGCCGCCCATCTGGGTAAAGGTATCGGTGCTGCGGTCCATCCACATTGCCATGTAATGGCAACCGATGCCGGCCAGCGCGCGCGACCCTTGCGGCACGGCGGTCGAGGTGTTGTGCGGGCAGCCGGAACAAAACCACGGGTTGCGCTCGGCCACGGCTTTCGCATGGCAGGCTTCCTGCTCCTTGGCCGCGATTACCGCCAGCCGGGCATCGATGCGCTCGCGCAAATCCTGCGGCAAGCCCGCCTTGCCCAGGCGCGCCGCGATGGCCGTGGCGATCAGCGCCGGCGACAGTTCATAGCGGGCCGGCAGCAGCCATTCGCCGCGCGGCACCGCCCATTCGCCGCCCTGGTTATCCTTTTCATCGAACTTGCCGTAGACGCGCGGGCGCACGTCGTCGCGCCAGTTGTACAGTTCTTCCTTCAGCGCATACTCCAGGATTTGCCGTTTTTCCTCCACCACCAGGATTTCTTCCAGGCCGCTGGCAAAGGCGCGCGCATCCTGCGCGTCCAGCGGCCACACGCAGCCGACTTTCATCACGCGGATGCCGGCGCGGGCGCAGCCATCGTCATCCAGCCCGAGGTCGGCCAGCGCCTGGCGCACGTCGAGGTACGCTTTGCCGGCGGTCATGATGCCGAAGCGGGCCTGTGGCGCGTCGAGCACGATGCGGTTGAGCTTATTGGCGCGGATATACGCCAGCGCGGCATACCATTTGTGGTCGAACAGGCGCGCTTCCTGCGCCAGCGGCGGGTCCGGCCAGCGGATGCCGACACCGTCCTCCGGCAGCGCGTAGTCTTGCGGCAGCACGATATCCGGGCCGTCGCTGTCGATCTCGATCGACGCGCTCGACTCGACAATGTCGGTCACGCATTTCATGCCGACCCACAGCCCGCTGTAGCGGCTCATGGCCCAGCCGTGCAGGCCGTAATCGATGTATTCCTGCACCGTGGACGGATACAGCACCGGGATGCCGGCCGCAATCAGCGCGTGTTCCGACTGGTGCGCCACCGACGACGATTTCGCCGCGTGGTCGTCGCCCGCCAGCAGCAGCACGCCGCCATGGCGCGCGGTGCCGGCCGAGTTGGCGTGCTTTAAGACGTCGCCGGCGCGGTCGACCCCCGGGCCCTTGCCATACCACATGGCGAACACGCCATCATGCTTACCGTTAGGCCACAGATTGGTTTGCTGCGTGCCCCACACCGCCGTTGCCGCCAGCTCTTCGTTGACCCCGGCCTGGAACACGATGTTATTTTCCGATAGGTGTTTCTTGGCTTTCCACAAGGCCAGGTCCAGGCCGCCCAGCGGCGAGCCGCGGTAGCCGGAAATGTAACCGGCGGTATCCAGCCCGGCCCTGGCATCCAGCGCTTTCTGCAGCATCGGCAACCGCACCAGCGCCTGCGTTCCACTGATATAGATGCGTCCCTTGCCGACGTTGTATTTGTCGTCAAGGGTGACGGCGGCCAGGGCATCGTGCAGGGTTGGTGTCAGGGGAGCATTCATGTTTGTCTCGCATGGTTGATTTGGACGGAGTATATTTGCGCCTGTCGTCCGCCGTAAAACGACAAATAAACATAGACCGTATCGGAAAAACGCATGGCATCGAACCTCACCCTCAGGCAGCTGCGCTACTTCGTGGCAGTGGCGCAAACCGGCCAGTTTTCACTGGCGGCCATGCAGGAAAACGTCTCGCAATCGACCATCAGCAATGCCGTCATGGCGATCGAGGACGAACTCGGCGTGCGCCTGTTCGAGCGCTTGCCGCAAGGCGTGTCGGTGACGCCGGAGGGACAGGATTTCCTGCGCCATGCGCACCACATCCTGGAATCGGTGCGCGACGCGGTGGCCAGTCCCCGTTTCAAGGAACGCAGCCTGTCCGGCACCGTACGCATTGCCGCGTCGTATACGGTGCTCGGCTATTTCCTGGTCGACCTGATGGCACGCTTCCGGGCCAGCTATCCGGACGTGGTGATTGAACTGCTGGATTTGAACCGGCTCGACATCGAAGCGGCGGTGCTGGCCGGCGACGTCGATATCGGCATGGTGATCTTGTCGAACGTACAAAAGCTGGGCCGCTTCGGCCACGCCGTGCTGGTGCGTTCGCGGCGCCAGTTGTGGGTCGCGCCCAGCCATCCGCTGGCGCAGGTACGCACGCCGTCGCTGGCCGACATTGCGCGCTACCCTTACCTGCTGCTGACCGCCGACGAAGGCGAACAGTCGGCCCTGGCGTACTGGCGCAGCATGGGGCATGAACCGCGGATCTTCATGCGCACCGGCTCGATCGAAGCGCTGCGCGGGCTGGTCGGACACGGCTTTGGCGTGACGATCCTGTCGGACATGATTTACCGTCCGTGGTCGCTGGAGGGCAAACGCATCGAGGCACGCCCGGTGCTGGACGCGATCCCGCACATGGATGCGGGCATGCTGTGGCGGCGCGGCGCGGTGTTTTCCGACGCGGCCGAAGCGTTCCAGCAATTCTTGATCCAGTCATTCGGGATTTGACCAGCGGACAAACGAATCTGGTGGCGCCCGTGGCCTGTCTTCCTATACTGGGGCATCATTTCAACCTCGGAGACACCATGACTGACCGCGACGCCATCGACCACTTCCTGCACGGCCAGATCGAATGCTGGAACGCTTCCGACAAGGAAGGCTTTTTCGCCCATTACCGGCGTATCGCGCCGGAAGGCCTGGACATTGAATACGTGGGCCGCCCGCGCCACGATCCGTGGCAAGTACTGGAAGGCATGTGGGCGCAGCAAAACGCCCGCATCCGGATCGAGGTGGCGTCCTGCATCGTCAACGGCAACGAAGCGGCTTGTCATCACCGCAATGTATTGCGCGACGGTAGCGGCGGTATCGACACGATAGAAACTTACCGTTTCGACGGCGGCCGCCTGTACGTCCGCTACTTCGTCGCGCTGCCCTGAACCGAAATCGCGGCCAGCACGAAATCGGCCGAATGGCGCCGCCACGCGGCCATGCCATCGCTTGAGGTGGTGTCGAAGCCGGCCAGCACCGACAACATGAAGCGGTTGGTGAAGCCGCCGGTGGTGACCAGCGCGGCCATCGCCGTCAACGCGCGCGCGTCCACGCCGGGACGGAATTCGCCACTGGCCACGCCGCGCGCCAGGATGTCGCCCAGCAGGGTCACCAGGGCCGGCGCCATGGCGACGAACTTATTGCCGGGCAAGTCATGCGACTCGTTGTAGCGGGCGCCCTCCTGCGACAGCGAGCGCAGCGCAGGATCGGCTTCATACTGGTTGAACATGTGGCCGAGCAAGGCGCGCATGGCGGCCGGCGGCGGCAAATGCGCGACATCGAGCGCCACCAGTTCCGCCATCACGGCCGCCGACACGTCGGCCAGCACCGCCTCGAACAGTTTTTCCTTGCCTTCGTAATAGTGGTACACCAGCTGCTTGGTCACGCCCGCCGCCAGCGCGATCGTATCGACCCGCGCGCCCGCCAGTCCGTTGGCGGAAAACTCTTCTTTCGCCGCCGCCAGGATGCGCGCCAGCGTGGCCCGCTTGCCGGTGGCCGCCGCGGGTTCCTGCGTCTTGCCCATCGTGTCTCCTGCCTGTTTGCTTTATTTGCTGTATTTGCTTTGACTTGCGGTCAAATGAAATGACTCCGTCCCGCAGAGCGCAGCCAATATGATAGGCCGAATCAAAGCCCAACAACACCGGAGATCATGAGTACCCAACAACAATATGACGTCGCCATCGTCGGCGGCGGCCACAACGGCCTAGCGGCCGCCTGTTACCTGGCCAAGGCCGGCAAGAAGGTGATCGTGCTGGAATCGCAACCCAAGGTCGGCGGCATGTCCGCGTCCGGCTACCTGATGCCGGGCGCGCCGAAACACCTGGTGCATTCGTGCGCGCTGGACTTGATGTCGCTGCGCGTGCACCCGATCGTGCCAGGCGAACTGGAACTGGAGCGCCACGGTTTCCGCCAGGTGGAAATGTCGCCGGCCTATGCCTACCTGCACCCGGACGGCAATTCGCTGGTGTTCTGGCGCGATCCGCACAAGACCGCTGCGGAAATCCGGCGCTATTCAGAAAAAGATGCGGCGGCGTTCCTGCGCCTGATGAAAGTGGTCGACCTGTTCATCTCGATTGCGGTGCCGATGATGCGGGTCGACCCGGCGCGCAAAAACTTGCTGGCCAAGCTGCGCGTAATGCGCACGGCCTTCCTGGGCCGCAAGCTGCGCCCCGAACTGATGGCGCTCGTCACCAGTTCGGCCTACGGCGCCACGCTGGAATATTTCGAACATCCCATCACCATCTCCGCGATGGCGGCCCTGACCGGCGCGGCCGGTCCAATCACGGCCGAAGGCAGCGGCATTTATTTTGCGCTGCTGGGTTTCCTGCACAAGTTCGGCGTCGGCCGCGTGATTGGCGGCATGCAGGCGCTGCCCGACGCCATGGCGTCGCGCCTGGCGGAACTGGGCGGCGCCGTGCAAACCTCGGCCGTGGTGGAAGAGATCGTCGCCGCCAACGGCAGGGTCAAAGGCGTGCGCCTGAAGGATGGCGGCACCATCACGGCAAAGGCCGTGATCGCCAGTTGCCACCCGAAGATGGCGCTCGACATGGTGACCAAGGGCCAGGTCGAGCAGCGCCTGCTGACCCGCATCGCGATGGCCCCGGCCAATGCGCACGGCGCGTCGCCGTTGCGGATCGACCTGGCGCTGCGCGGGCTGGTGTCGGTCGACCGCCACGAGGCGCGGCGCGGCGACGGCGTCAGCCTGCGCAAGTGCGTGCTGCTGATCGGCACGGCGGACGCGGTGCTGGAGAATTTCGCCAGTTCGGCGCGCGGCGAAGTGCCGAAGCTGCCGTACATGTGGATCACCGCGCCCAGCGCGGTCGATCCAACCCAGGCACCATCCGGCCAGGACGTGGTGTATCTGTACCCGCCGGCCATGCCGGTGTTCCCGCGCGAAGGCTGGGATGCGATCCGCGACAGCGCCGCGGCGCAAACCATTGCCCAGGCCAGCCTGTACATGAATGGTCTGGCCGAGTATGAAATTGCGCGCCGGATCGAAACCTCGGCCGACCTGGCCAAGCGCCTGAACGTGCAAAACGGCTGCGTGACGCACCTGGACACGTCGGCGCTGCGCTCGAACACCCTGCGTCCGGCCTATGGCCTGGGCGGTGACACCTTGCCGGTGGCGGGCCTGTATTTCGGCGGCGCCGGCATCCACCCGGGCGGCGGCGTGAACGGCATGCCGGGCCGCCTGGCCGCCAGCCGCGTCAAGCGCTTCCTCGGATAACCCCCATTACAAACGGAGACCATCATGAACGCCCCCACCGAACTTGAAAGCGCCTTCAGCAAGGTATCGTCCAACTACGAAGGTACCGGCGATTTTTACGCTGTTTGCAAGGCGTTGCGCGAAACCACGCCCGTCATGCGCGGCAATTTTGCCGCCAGCATGGGCGTGCCGAACAATGCCGGCCTCGATGCCAGCCATCCGACCGTCAGTCTGTTCAAGCACAAGGACGTGATGTCCGTGATGCTCGATCCGGCCAATTTCACCAGCGGCTTCATTGCCGAGGGACTGGGGTCGTTCTTTGACGGTCTCATCATCATCGCGATGGATGGCGAAGAGCACAAGAAAACCCGGGCCCTGCTGCAGCCGGTGTTCACGCCGGACACCGCCAACCGCTGGCGCGACAAGCTGACCGCCGTCATGCGCGACGAATTCCTGTTGCCGCTGCAGCCGAAGAAAAAGGCCGACCTGATGGAATTCGGCCTGCACTTCCCGATCCGCGCGATTTACTCGATCATGGGTTTCCCGGACGACCAGCCGGAAAAAATCCGGCAATACGCGGCGTGGGCGCTGGCCATCCTGGCCGGTCCGCAGGCCGGCGCCACGCCGGAAAAACAGGCCGCCGCCCGGACGGCCGCGATCACCGCCGCCAAGGCGCTGTACCAGGCGGTGCTGGAAATCGTGCAGCACCGCCGCGCCACCAACGACATCGACGGCCACGACCTGATCAGCCGCCTGATCCGCTCGGAACTCGATGGCCGCGTGCTGGACGACCATGAAATCGCCACCTTCGTGCGCTCGCTGTTGCCGGCAGCCGGCGAAACCACCACCCGCACCTTCAGTTCCATCCTGACCCTGCTGTTGCAGCGGCCGGCGCTGCTGGAGCAAGTGCGCAACGACCGCAAGCTGATCGCCAAGGTCATCGATGAAACCGTGCGCTTTGAACCGGTGGCCACGTTCAAGGTGCGCCAGGCGGCCAAGGACCTGGAAATCGGCGGAGTGCAAGTGGCCAAGGGCACCATGGTCCAGTGCATCACGGCGGCGGCCAGCCGCGATCCGGACGTGTTCGAGCGCCCCGACGAATTCGATATCTTCCGCCCGGTCAAGCCGTCGTTTGGTTTTGGCTACGGCGCCCACATGTGCATCGGCCAGTTCGTCGCCAAGATGGAATTGACGGTGGCGCTGAACGCGCTGTTCGACCTGTTCCCCAACCTGCGCCTGGACCCGGACTACCCGCTGCCGCAAATCACCGGCGTGATGCTGCGCGGCGCGTCCGAAGTCCACGTGCTGTGGGATTGAGGAGTTGCGCATGCATACCACACGAGCATTGCCGCCGCGCGCCGACTTCGGCTACCAGGTCCTGGTGGCGCCCTACCAGGTCACCGGTGCCGCGCTGAACGCCACGCGCGGCTACTTTGGCCTGACCATGAGCAAGACCATGCCGTTCGGTTCGGTGCGCGACGACGAAGGCCATATCTATTCCTTCGTGCGTTCGCTGCTGGCGCCGCAAGGCACGCCCAATCCCACCCGTTTCCTGTACCAGTCAACCCGCCTTGACGGCGCCAACATCCGGCTCGACAAGGCGAAAATGGCGCTGCAGGCCTTGACGCCGATGCCGCTGCAAACCTTCGATGGCGAGTCGGTGCGCTGGAGCAGCGTGCAGGGTGAAACCGGCAACCCGTGGAGCATCAGCACGTCGGGCCAGCGGATGCACTGGCGCGAAGAAGGCTTGTTCGACTTGCAGGGACCGCTGATCGGCAGCGGCATGCAATGGTATCTGCCAGGCGTGGACTGGGGCACGTTTTACGTGTCGCAGCTGTACGACCTGTCCGGCACGGTGGAAGGCCGCCAGGTCAAGGGTGTGGTGGCGTTGGACCAGGTCTACCTGGCCGAGGGCGGCGCGATCCACTTCCAAAAGGACCTGGTGGTCAACAACCAGATGCACGTGATCTGGTGGTCGTTCGCCACCATCTACAAGGATGGCACGTTCGACGCGGGATCGTTCATGGTCGGACATGACCGCCTCGGTTATGCCATCTTGATGAACGAGAGCGGCGAAGTGCGCAGCACCACGCGGGTCGAGGGCAACGTCCGGCATGTGCCGGGCAGTTATTTCGCGGCGGAAGCGGTGGTGACCCTGGAAAATGGCGAACAGTGGGAATTCTTGCCGGACCCGAAGGGGCACATGATCGATTTTGTTGGTGGTTTCCCCATCACGGCGCAGCAGGAAGGGCGCTGGCGCCGCGTGGGCGACACCCGCGAGCCGGACCGCTGGATGGCGTGGGGCGAGTCGGACCGCAGGAATGGCACCGCGCGCAATGTACGCGGCGCCGATTTGTAGATCAATACGACGAATACGGCACCGTCGCCACCTGGTTCACCCCAGGTTTGCTCCAGTCACACACCCCGGCCGGGAAGATCGCGGCCAGCGCCTTCTTCTCGGCGTCGCTGAACGTCACCTTGTAGTCGCTATAGGCGATCGGTTTCAGCTGGCATTTCAGGATGTCGGCCGCCACCGGACCACCCGCCTCGATGCGCGGCGCGGTATACGATGGCCAGATCGCGTTGCACTGCCCGCCCGTGGTGCCCAGGGTCTGGGGCTCCGCGATGAATTGCGGCGTGGTGGATTTGGTGAAGCAGCCATCGACCGCTTCCGCCGGCTTCCTGGCAATCACCTTGTCGCGCTGCGGCAGTGCCGAGCCGTCGGCCTTGACCGCCTCCATCCATTTCACGAACGCGCTCCAGCTCTTGCTGGCGGACGCCTGGCCCACCGCCGCGTTATCGGCGGCCGGCGTGGTGAACAAATCCGTGAACGACACGCCGCCGCGCCACATCACGTGGTTGCGCGTATCGCCGCCATTCCTGCCGGCCAGGCGCTCGCGCACGGCGAAGTGGAACCACTGGTAGTGGTAATAATGGTCTTCGTCGTAGTAGACGCTGGTGTCAAAAATCGGAATCGACGACAGCCCGGCGCCGGCGCCCAGTTGCAGGCCGCTCTGGTAGGCGCGCAGGATGGAGCCCTCGTCGCCCGCCACCCGGCCGGCGATGTAATTGCCGTCGATATCGACGCCGCCCACCTTCTGGTTCAAGTCGAGGAATTGCGCCACCGTGATGGTCCCCTTGTTCAGCGCGGCCAGGCCGTATTGCACGCCAACGTTGTCATAAGGCCGTTTGGCAAAGCCGGTGGCGCTGTCGACACCGTAGATATTGCGGGCGATGTCAAACACGGTCGGACGCGCGCCCTTGGGATTGTTGACCGGATCGTAGCGCAGGCCGGGCGGCACGGCGGCGCTCCACACCGCCGACTTGTAGCCGCCGATGAATGGACTGGCGGGGATAGCGTCGACACGGTTCGGCACCGGGTCGGTGCGGCCCGATTGCAGCGCCAGGTCATACCAGGCGCGCGCGGTCTTGTGGCCGGACACCGCCGTCATTTGCGCCTCGGTCAACCCGGAACCATTGTTCTTCAACAGGTAATTGCTGAGCAGCTTGGCGTCCAGGCTGGAGACTGAAATCGACAGCGCGTCCGGGAACGTGGCGTTGACATAGACGCCGTCGAACAGGCCGGGGAAGGCGTCCGCCACCTGCAGGCTGGTATAGGCGCCGCCGGAGGTGCCGACGCTGACCGTGTAATCGGGCACGCCATAGGTCTTAATAAAATGTTCCTTGCCCATCATGGTGGTTTCACCGGCCAGCGTGGCGTTGCAACTGTTGGTCGGGTGGTTCAGCGAATTGTTGAACACCGCGTAGCCTTCGCCCAGGCGCGCCAGGTTGTCGCCAGTCAGCACGCTGACGCCCAGCGCGGCGCCCTGCACGTACCAGCCGCCCGCGCAACCGGTGCCGTGCACGGCGATCAGGCGCTTGTTCCAGCCCTTGGGCGGCGCCAGCGGAGTGGGCGTGCCATCCTTCGTCGGGTCGAACAGCACCGCGTTCTGGTATATCCCCCGGTTCATGGTGCCGGTTTCCACCCGCACCACGAACGGCACGGCCACCCCCGCCGTGGTGGTGGTGGTGGCGACGTCGGCCGGCAGCGCCTGGGGATTGGGCAGCGGCTTGAGCGCGCCGCCAGCGGTCGAGCGGTAGACGTAGTTCACCCGGGTGGCGGGATCAGGGTATGGCGACCCCAATGGCACCGCGCCCTGGCTGCCGATCGCGCGCAGCGTCGACAGCACCAGGCGACTGACCTCGACTTCCGACGACAGGTCCAGGGGAACCGGCGCGCCCGGAATCCGGACCCGCCCTTGCGCGCGCACGAAGAAACCGGACTGGGGGTGGCTTTGCACCACACCCGCGCTTTCCAGCAACGTATACGCCTTCAGCACGGTGGTGATGCTCACGCCGCGATTCTGGCTGGCTTGCCGCACCGACGGGATCCGTTCGCCTGGCCGCAGTACGCCGCGCGCAACCTGGTCCTGGATTTCGGCGGCAACACGTTCATACAGTTTCACAACAGGCCTCCGGGCGATGGCTGTGCAGTATAGCGTAACTGTATTCCTCCAACTGTACTCCTGTTCCATCCTGCCATGTGTGCCCCCGGCGCAACCGCGGCGCGTTCTAGACTTGTGCTGATGACTTGCGCATATTGACCAGGAGGCTACATGGACGACCATCTCAACGAAGGCCATATCGCGCCTTACCCCCACGCCGCCGCAGGCTGGGGCGCCCTCAAGCATGTCGCGCTGAACCTTTGGCGCGAGCGCGTCAAGGCAACCGACTTCCGCATGCTGCTGGAGCAGAACCAGCACGGCGGCTTCGATTGCCCCGGCTGCGCCTGGCCGGACCGCGAGCATGCGTCAACCTTTGAATTTTGCGAAAACGGGGTGAAAGCGGTGGCGGCGGAAGCCACCAGCAAGCGCGCCACCCCCGCCCTGTTCGCCCGGTATACGGTGACGCAGTTGTTGCAGCAATCCGATTATGAACTGGAACAGCACGGCCGCCTGACCACGCCGCTGGCCTATCACGCCGAGACCGACCGTTACCAGCCGGTCAGCTGGGACGCTGCGTTCCAACTGATCGCCGGCCATTTGAATAGCCTGGACAACCCGGACCGCGCGGCCTTTTATGCATCGGGCCGCGCCAGCAACGAAGCGGCCTTCCTGTACCAACTGTTCGTGCGCGCCTACGGCACCAACAATTTTCCCGACTGTTCCAACATGTGCCACGAGCCGACCAGCCGAGGCTTGCCGCAGACGGTGGGCGTGGGCAAAGGCACGGTGACCCTGGACGACTTCGAGCACGCCGACACGGTCCTGATCTTTGGCCAAAACCCGGCCACCAACCACCCGCGCATGCTGGGCGAGTTGCGCGACTGCGCGAAACGCGGCGCGGTGATCGTCTCCATCAATCCGCTGCGCGAACGCGGGCTGGAACGCTTCACCAGTCCGCAACATGCGTCCGAAATGCTGACCGGCGCCAGCACGCGCATCAGTTCGATGTTCATCCAGCCGCGCCTGAGCGGTGACTTTGCCTTGATCAAGGCGCTCGCCAAGCGCACGCTGGAGCTCGATGACTGGGCGGCTGCTGCCGGGAGGCCCCGCATCCTGGACGTGGCGTTCATCGCCGAACACACGACGGGGTTCGACGCTTTCACGGCCGACCTGCGCGCCGAGCCATGGGAATTGCTGATCGCGGAGTCCGGTGTTGCGCGCGACCGGATCGAAGCGCTGGCGCAGGTGTTTGTCAAAGGCGCCAATATCATCGCTACCTGGGGCATGGGACTGACGCAGCACCGCAATTCCGTGCAGGCGGTGACGATGCTGTCAAACCTGATGATGATGCGCGGCCAGATCGGCCGCCGCGGCGCCGGCCTGTGCCCGGTGCGCGGCCATTCGAACGTCCAGGGTAACCGCACGGTAGGGATCGAAGAAAAGCCCGGCGGCGCGTTTCTCGACAGGCTGGGCCAGGTCTTTCAATTTACCCCGCCGCGCCATCATGGCCATGACGTGGTGGCGACCATTGAAGCCATGCTGGCCGGCGACGTCAAGGTCTTCGTGGGACTCGGCGGCAACTTCGCCGTGGCGGCGCCCGATACCCCGCGCACCTTCGAGGCGTTGCGGCGCTGCGACCTGACTGTGCACATGGCCACCAAGCTCAATCGCAGCCACCTGGTGCACGGCCACGACGCGCTGATCCTGCCCGTGCTGGGCCGCACGGAAATCGACCTGCAGGATGGCGTGGCGCAGGGTGTGACGGTGGAGGATTCGATGAGCATGGTGCACCTGTCTTATGGCGGCAACCAGCCGGCATCGCCCGACCTGCTGTCGGAAACCGCAATCGTGGCGCGCATGGCGGAAGCCACGCTGGGCAAATTCCCGGTGGACTGGCGCTGGTACGCGGCCGACTACAGCCGCATCCGCGACGCCATCGCGCAAGTGTTCGACGCCTTTTACGATTACAACGAACGGGTGGCCAAACCGGGCGGCTTTCACCTCGGGGTGGCGTCGCGTGACCGCCGCTGGAACACCGCCAGCGGCCGCGCGCAATTCATCGTCAATCCGCTCGATCTGGATACGCCGCTGCATCGGGCCCGCGCGCTGCACGGCGACAAGCTGATGACCCTGATGACCACCCGATCGCACGACCAGTACAACACCACCATCTATGGCATGGACGACCGCTATCGGGGCGTGTTCGGCACGCGCCGCGTGGTATTCGCCAACGCGGCCGATATCGCCATGCTGGGCTTCCAGGATGGCGACTGGGTCGACCTCGAGACCGCGTGGGAAGATGGCGTGCCGCGCCGGGCGGACCGCTTCCGGCTAGTCCCTTACGACATCCCCCGCGGCTGCCTGGCGGCTTATTATCCCGAAACCAATCCGCTGGTGCCGCTGGACAGCGTGGCGCTGGGCGCGGGCACGCCGACGTCGAAATCGATCCCGGTGCTGCTGCGGGCCTCCGCCTGACCGGCCGCATATTGAACACAGCCGCCCTGGCGGCAAAAGCCCAGCAGGGCCATGCCGGCCTGTTGGGCCAGGTCGATCGCCAGCGTGCTGGGTGCGGATATCGCCGCCAGCATGGGGATGCCCATGCGCGCGGCCTTGCGCACCAGTTCATAGCTGGCGCGGCTCGACATCAATACAAATCCGTCCCGCAGGGCATTTACGCCGACTTCCAGCGCGAGGTGCCCAATCAGCTTGTCGAGCGCATTGTGCCGCCCCACGTCTTCGCGCACGGTGCGCACGGCGCCATCGAATGCGCACCACGCCGCCGCGTGCACGCCGCCGGTCTGGTGCATCAGCCGCTGGAATCCCGGCAACTCCCGGACCGCCCGCGCCACCGCCGCCGCCATGTCGAAGCGGGGTGGCGGCAAGACGCGTTCGGGCTGCAGCCGGATCCATCCGTCGCAACAGCCATCGGTGCGCTGGCGCTGGCCGACTATGCAAATCGAGCAAGGCCAGGCTTTCGATTCCGCACAGGCCGCAGCCAGTGCGCCCCGCCAGTGAACGGCGCCTCCCCTTCAATGCATGGAATGCCTGCTGCGAAATGGTCATGCGCACTTCCGCGCCCATGGCGTGCCACCGTGGTTCGATATCGTAAATGTCGTCCACCGTGGCCACGATACCCTCGGTCAGGGCAAAGCCGGCGCCAAACGCGGCCAGGTCGGCGGGCGTGGCCATCATCACCGCGTGGGAGATCCCGTTGAAGACCAGCGCCACCGGCATTTCCTCGGCGACCATATCCAGCGCGCCGTGGCCGGCTTGATTCCCTTCCTGGTCAAACCGGAGCGCCGTCCGTTGCCGGGCGCCATACCGCTCATCGTTCAGGTCGCAATCCATGCCATGCTCCAAAGTGTTTTGCGCAGTGTGGCGGCAAACGCGTTGGTGCGGCAGGTACAGTGGGGCGGAGTATGGGGGAGTACAGTGGGGACAATGTGGGCTGCCCGAATGGAAGCGGTCGATTCGAATGGCCTCGCGCCCGTTGGGGGCTCTGTCTTCGAATCCCACTGCTTCCGTCCGTCCGGAGCATTAACCTCGATAGATGACGCATGCTGTGCGCGCCCTCGGCGCGCAGCGCTGGCGCGTTGCGCCAGCAGTTAGTTGCCATACGTCCACAGAACGCTCCGTACGACTCCCAATGTACCAGTTGCAGTATAAATCGGCGATTGATTGTACGGCAAACGTCTCCCGGCGAATCCAAGAATATACTGGAAGCTCACCTTCGTTTGTGGGTAGGTGGTATTTGTAGGTAGGAGCGCGGACGGAAATGGGCAGGCAGGCATTAACGGTTCTTGGTGTCAATGCCAAGAAAAGCCCCGGATATTACAGCGACGGCGGCGGACTATACCTGCAGGTGTCCCCAACCGGGACCAAGTCATGGATTTTCCGCTTCACTCTTCGCGGTCGTGCACGCGAAATGGGCCTCGGGTCCATTGCAGAAAAGCCGCTGGCACAAGCACGAGACGAAGCGTCAAAGTGCCGCCAACTAGTACGCGACGGAATCGATCCGATCACACAGCGGGACAGTCTGCGCGAAGCCGCCGTCACGGCAATTCAAAATACGCGTACATTCCGCGAATGTGCCGTCGAGTATCACCGAACCCATAGTTCCGCATGGCGCAATCCTAAACATACCAAGCAATGGATCGACTCCCTCAGCAGATTCGCGTTCCCCATTATCGGCGATAAAGACGTCAACCAGATCGGCAAAGCTGAAATACTCGCCGTCCTGGAACCGATCTGGGTTACGTTCCACGAAACAGCCTCCCGGGTACGGCAACGTATCAAAGCTATCCTTGACTGGGCAGCGGCACGCGACTTCAGGACACGCCAAGACCCGCATTTATGGGATCAGCTCGCACGAGCTCTGCCGCATCGGCCGGACCTGCGAAAGCCTCACCATTTTGCCGCGTGTCCTTATGAGCAAGTCGCCTCCGTCATCCGCGCCATCCATGAGTGTGGCGCTGCCGTTTGTATTAAGCACGCGATGGAATTTTCAATTCTGACAGCATCCCGAGTGGGGATGGTACGCTTCGCCAGGTGGGAAGAATTTGACCTGGCAAAGGGCCGATGGACAATACCTGCCGAGCGCATGAAGGCGCGACGCGAACATCGCGTCCCGCTTGCGCCGCGCGCATTGGAGATAATAAAAGCGCGTGCAGAAAGCCGCATTCACCTCTATGGCCTGGTGTTCCCATCCCCCAGCGGTAAACCGTACAGTGACATGGCGTACACCATGCAGCTCAGGAAACTTTGGATGGATTGGACCATGCACGGATTTCGTTCAACATTCAGGGACTGGGCTGCCGAACAGACATCGTTCCCGGCAGAAGTGTGCGAAGCTGCGCTAGCACATGCGCTTAAAGATGCAACTGAGGCAGCCTACTTTCGCAGTGATCTATACGAGAAGCGGCGCGAGCTCATGGAAGCATGGGCGCGATTCTGCACTGAGCTGTAATTTCGGCCATGGCTGCGTGCCAAAAAACATCGGCCCTGCTATCGAGCCGGGCAGTCTATGAAAAAACGGATTTGTGGGGAGCTTCAAAGGCAAATTCAGGTATGAAGCCGAGACCGTGAATATGTCCGTTGGCGCAAGGGAGCGTAACTAGTTGTTGAGAATTGGCGACATTCTTTATATGCGTACTCCGGCACTGTGTAGCTGGTGCAATAAGCTAAGGAAATGCCAGCATAAGACTCGCGCCGCCATGGACTACACCATTTAAGGCTGGGCACCATCGCCGTGACATCACAATACGCCGACGTAGTTTTCTGCGAGCGCTGTCGCCAACTGGTGAGACGCCACAATGTTTTCCAGCTCCGCGCGCTGCATCTGGCGCTCGAACGGCGTGGCATCGGCGAACGTGTGCATCAGGCGAGCCATCCACCGGTGCGCTGGCGGGCCAATTCGCGAAAATCGCCGGCGCACGCGTGGTCGGTATCGCCGGCGGCCCCGACAAGTGCCGCTTTGTCCGCGACGAACTGGGCTTTGATGTCTGCATCGACTACAAGGCCGGCAACTTGCAGGCGGCGCTGCGCGACGCCTGCCCGCAGGGCGTGGACGTGTACTACGAAAATGTGGGCGGAGAGGTGCAAAAGGCAGCCTTCGCCGACTTGAACGATTTCGCCCGCGTCGCGCTGTGCGGGCAGGTGGCGCAGTATTCCGGCGAGGGCGAAGCGCCCGGCCCCAACCTGATGGGGCTGGTGCTGAAACGCGCCACAGTGCGCGGCTTCCTCGCCATGGACCATATGCAGCGCCATGCAGAATTCATCCGCGACGCCAGCCGATGGTATGCCGAAGGCCGCCTGCGGCACCACGCCACCGTCACACAGGGACTGAGCCACATCCACGAGGCGATCAATTCGCTGGTAACCGGACGCAATATCGGCAAGCAGCTGTGCCAGGTGGACGATGAGCGGTCACCCGGCGCACCGGGCTATACGACTGGCCTATAAAGGATATTGGAAATCGTCATTGGCCTTGGAAAGCGTGGGATCATATGATGCATTGCATCAATCACGCATTCAGGAGTTTCCCATGTCGATCCTCGCCTACCTTCCAGCCGTGCTCGCTACCATCGGTATTGCCCTGCGTTTCTGGCAGTCGCGCGAAGCAGCTCCAGTGATCCGTGCGGCGACGCCGCAGGATGGATACGTGACTGGGCGGCCGGTAAAAAAGGCGGCAGTTCTGCAGTGTGAGATGGTCGGGGCATGATTTTTGGCGAGTCCAGCAGCGGGCATTTTTGTTATCGGTTCCTGTCTTCGCCAAATTAGGCCAACGATCCGAATCAGAACGATTGACCCACGAAATTAATCTGGCTGCTCCGCCACTACTTGCCGTCCGCAATGATGGCAATAGCCGACATGGTTTTCCTTGGGGCCGCCATCGGCGAATGACCATGATTCACCACATGCACTAGCCCATGCGCCGCTTTCATCAGCGTGTTGCGTCCAGAGGCAGCCTGGTGCATTCGTGGTGCCGCCGCGGTGCCAAACCATCATGGAAAGAACACCTACATCTACCGGGTTCCCCTTCTGCACATGGTCAGCCAGCAGCAACTGTAGATCTTCGACGGGGAACTGCATTGAGTTGCTCCAGCCACCGCGGCCCTTGGCACGGCCAATAGCCATTTTCTCCTTCATCGCAGCGGCGTACAAGTCGACAGCGATGTCGTCAGGGTGTGTGGCTGTTACCTGTGTCGTAGCTATCATCATTTTTCAACTCCTTAAGTCTTGTCCCGGCCAGCGACTAAGCACTGGCCGGGATGCTGTTTCTCGTTCCGTCACTCGATGGCGATATCTTCCAATACCATCGCATTGCCATGGATATGTAAGTCTTTTACGTCCATTTGCTTCTTACGCGGCCAGGCACGGTAGATTTCGGTAGCGGCGCGATTGATTGGCAGGCTAAGTGCAATACCGTTCTCGTTGACGAGCATGCACGTGCGCTTACCCTCATACATTACCCATACGAACTCCCGGCCGCCTTGCAAAAAATCCTCGCAAGCGCTGTAGTCGGGAACAGTATCAGCTGCTTCGATGCGGTTCGCGCCGTAAACTGATAAATAGTGAATTCGTCCCATATTAGATCCTTACGCCGGCTCTCGACCGGCTATTGTGCGTCTGGCCCGACGCAGTTCTTCCTTTTGGCTGTTGGTACTGCGACTGCCGCCAATTGGTAATTCTGGCGGTTTACATGCCATCACCGCGCAGCCATCCTTTCCTTCACCCAGGCGTCAATCTCTGCCCGAACCCAACCTGAGGAACGACCGGAAAGCTTGACCTGCCTGGGAAACTCCCCCTTCCGGATCGCTTTGTAGATTGCAGCCCGTGATATGCCACAGGCAGCGGCAACCTCAGGCAAACGCATGATGTGTAAGCTCGATGTCAATGGCTGTTCCTGCATTGCGACCTCCTTAAGTAAATTGAAACAAGTCTTATCGGCGCTGGAGTCAATCAGCCCCGAGCCAGCAGCCGCGGCATTGCGGCCACATGCGCAATCGAATTGCTGTCACTTGTGACTGACTAAACTGGCGATTGGACTTCACCGGAATGCACCATAAGTACGGAGCTGGATGCTCCAGCAGTGAAGCTATACCGCAGTGCCGTCGTTGCAAGGCTATGCTTGACGAACTGTAGACATGCCCCAGGATAGGCCAGGGGCACTGCTCGCAAATCTGGAAACAGCAATCAGCGAGTTGCTTTGGTATCAGGCTGTACATGTCTCAGGGTCAGTCGCCATAGCCGGCACTTCCTCCTGCCACGCGGCACCACGCGCCAGCACAAGCCGGTGGCCAGTACGCAGTATCCATGCACCATCCCGCCAGTGCGCGTCCCAAAGCGCCTGCAACGTCAGCGATAGCCCTTTCTGTCCGTGGACATCAGCCAGCTCTGCCCAGCATACTTCGGAATCAGGATCAACCCATCGCTCATGTTCGGACAAGAACTCCACTACCTCGATCCCATACCATAGCTGTGGATCGAACGTTGCGCCCAGCGTAGAAAATGCAGCGAGCATTTCGGGCCGGCAGGACAACAGCCCAGCCGAAACTCGCGTACCTCGCTCCAGTTGCGCTAGAAATTCCTGTGCTATGATTTTCCGCAGCAATACAAGTTTGCTTAGCCGGGTGCCGTTGTATTCGAATGCGGTCGCACTCAGAAGCTGCAGGAAGATGTTGGGCTTTTCGGCAAGCAGCCGATACCGGTGTATCAAGATCTCCATCCCGAGTTTGCAGTCGACCCAGGTCCAGTAATTCTGGCCCGTGCCAAGTTGCTGCACTTCGGCGGACCAGTGTGCGCGCGTATGAACAGGATGGTCGACTCGCTGCCCACAACTGTCGTGGCCAAAGCCCGCAACTAGCCATTCCCAGTTCACGCACTGTGCCGTGTAACGCGATTCAAACAGCACGTTACGGTCGGCGTTCCTGATTGCGTGCATGACGTCCCATGCGCGACGCAGATCGGCATTGGGAGAGAAATATGCGACGACGACATTGGCTAGATAGTTGCGGCAAGTTCTCAGATCCGGGATAGCGCGTGTTGCCCGGATATGCGCGGCAAACCACTCGCCGAACTGGCGGCAAACCTGGTGTTCGAAACCGCCGGAGCGGTGAAGCTGTATATCCAGATTTTCAGTAATGGCATGCTCGATCTTTGCCAGGTATAGCGCGTGTTGCGCCACCTCTTCGACCAGGTCCTTATGGCCGCGTCCATACATCGACAAAGTACACTCGTACTCTGTGGCCTGCATGCCATTCACAAAGAATGCAGCAAACACGCAGGTTGAAAGGAACACCTCGTCCGTGTCCAAGTAAGTCTTGCTATCCATTAGTGCTACCTCCGAAATACGCAGGCGGTCCCCAACAGGGAACGACCCGCTTGGGTTGATGTGTCCTGCATGACGCAGGTGCTGAAGGGGACGTAAGTACGGCGGTTAGTGAGAACACGTCGGCATGAAGCTGTGCGACATATCCCGGCGCAGCAGGAGAATCCTGTCGCCTGACCGCTGAAAGGTCTATCGAATGCTGGTTTGGCTCATGCCGAGGCATGAAGGTCGGATGCCAGCTACCGTGAAAAGCGTGCTTTCCTGGAACTGCGCTCAACAGAACGCTGCCGGGAAATGCGCCGCAAACGGTGCCGGAAATTGATATTGAGGTCTTACTCTGCCGCGTTCGCGGCTGGTCCGAAGGCTTGCCTGAGCTACAGGGCTAGCTACTGTATGTCCAATCTAGGATTGGCACGTGACGATGTCAAATCCACTGCCCCGAAAAGCACCGTCCAATGCGCTATTGCCCTCGGGGGGCGTTTCTCCTTTCGTCGCTCGGGTCAGCACCTAGCGGCGCTACACTTTCCACCGCAATAAAAAAACTATCCTGTGAATCCAGCCACCGCAGTACCCATGGAAATTGTTTAATGAACGTCGGTGCTTCCCGCTGCAGCAGCAGCGTCAGTTCCCGATTTTCATTGATACGCTTACGCAGACCGCCTTCGGTATGCGTGAGTATTTCTGTGATGCGGTTTAAGGTATATCTGCATGATTGGTGCATGGATCCTCCCCGCCACCAGCCCCATCATTTGGATCTGGGCGCACTTCCATTTCAACAGTATTCATCTGCGCCGCAACTACGGTCGTTCCGACGTCATTGTCTGCCTCCCGCGTCGGCATACTGGCGCCTGCGAACAACTCATCCACCAAAGTGTCAGGTTGGAGCGGCAGCATGGCTGCTTCATCGGGCGCTTCCGATGGTGCAAGAGTCGGCGTCGGACTGGCCGCCCGTATGCGCTTCTGCAAGCCTGCACGAACTGCCCGGGCGGTGCTCGATATTTCGCGTACGCCTCGTTTTGCTCGCGTCTTTCTCAAGTTCATGTCGTGCTTGGCCATGACTTCGTCAATGACCAGCGTCTCCAACATCGGCATTAACTGATCCACCTTCTCGATCAATTCGAGATAGCGGCGCCCCAGCTTCGAAATCACCTTCGCCTCGAGGCTGAGCACCTCGACGTCGTATGTGGCAAGCGATGCGATGCCGTTCCGGCGGCAGATTTCGTCGGCCTCTGCAATTGCTGAATTGAGCTTTTCCGTGTGGCTGGCCACCAGCTCGTATAACTTTTCTTCGGCTTTGCCGATGTCTTCAGCCGGTAGCGACAATGGCGCAATCACGGAAATAAAGTGGGTATTGAGTTGGGTTGTATTGAAAAAGCGGATATACAAGCGCTTGCCTTCAGGGCTGTAGAGTAATACAGGCAATTTTCGACTGGCGGACTCGACCCTTCTGAAATCCGCCTTCGCTTCGCGTGCGATCAGGCGGGCATTCATCTCGCCATGGTCATCTTTGGTAATCGAGCGGTCGTCCATGATGCCCTCCTGAAGTCGAACTGCGACTGCCCTCAGTATTCGCACATTGCTGCCAGCGCTTCCACCCGAAATGGTCGCGAATCGGCGCTGATTTCGACATCGCACCGGACCAGAAACATACTTTCCAGGCCATATTGATTCAGCTCATACATCGGCATCACGAATGGGCGCCAAGTATGCCTCGGGCTCCCGGAATGACCTGCATTTCCTGTACTTTTCGGAGCGTCCAAGTTGCGGATGTCAACGCTATCGCCTATCGTGAAGTCAAGCAGCAGCTAGCCCTGCCAGGTACGGCAAGCCCTCATTAGCGTCACGCCGGCCAAGCGCTCGGCCATCGTCCCTCCCTATCCCAGCACGCGAGAATGTTTTTGAGGAACAGGCTTTTTGCTCGAACCTTGAAAGTGTTTTTGTGACGGTAGCTGGCATCCCGTCCAATTGGCTCCGCCATTGCAGTCAAGCCAGTCAATTCTTCCCAAGGCCGTTTCGGCCATGATCCATCAACCCTCAGGGGACACGCATCCCTGCCAGGGGTTCGTTCGTCTCCATCAACATGGAGCGCATATGATGAATACATCGTGCCTTCGAGCGGGACACGCTGCCCCTTCCGGTATCGGTTGGCTCGCCCCTCTGCATCAACTCACCGCTCATGGCTTTCCTGTGGTGTCGGCAGACCGGACTTCTGAATCTGATCTCTATCAGGAATGGTCTGAAGAGGCCGTCGTGCGTCTGCACTGGCGCTTGCTGGAAAGTATCCGGATCCTTGCGGAACCGCGTGTCCCGCTTGACGAGAAGTTCGAAATGCTGCGCTGGATTTTTACGGATCCGGCGCGCGATCGGATGCCCTTTTCATTCGTAAGCTGCACCGAAGTCGTCAGTCGCAGTCCACTCTCTCCTACTGCCTACGTAGGGCGTGTCGACCCCGACGAAATCCGTGCCTGGATACGCGCCAACCTGCGCCGCTGGCTTGCACAGACGCTTGCACTCTACCCGTCATGGGTGCGTGAAGCCGTCATTGCAAACCCTGAATGGATCGCGTCCAGACTGGCAAAGAATGCGCAATGGTTAAATGAGCAAATCAAGCGGCATGGTGTTCAGAACAGCTTATTTTGACCCCAAACCGCCACCTGCTCATCATCCATCCAGATCGTTATTTCACCTGATGCTTCCTATCACCGCACGCGGGCACGGCCTGTGTGCCTGTCTGTACGCGGCAAACGGCGGCCAGACAAATGGAGGTAAACATGAACCGTATCGAGTATGAAGCCAGATATGAGGAAATGCTGGTTCGCGCTCACGGGCGATGGACATCGCTCCTGCTCGCGTTGGGTATCGACAAAACGATACTCAATCGCCGAAACCAGCCCTGCCCGGTCAACGGATGCGGCGGAATAGACCGCTTCCAATACACCGACAAATTCGGTGAAGGCAATTACCACTGCCGCAAATGCGGCCCTGGTGGTGGATTCAAACTGCTTTGCGGCGTCCAGCAACTACGCGCCGGTGAAGCGCTCCGCCGCATTGAGGGTGCCATCGGCTATGTCAATGGACCACCAGTCGATACCGCGCAGCGCCTTCCCGGGCATGACAAGATGCGCGCGCTGGCTCGCAAGATTTGGGCAGAGGCAGAACCGCTTCGCCACGGCGACGAATGCACACGCTATCTGGCGCGGCGCGGCCTCGAACTTTCCGAATACCCGGCCACCTTGCGGTTTCATCCTTCACTGGGTTACTACGTGGACGGTGGCAACGGAAAACCGCTCAGAGTCCGCGACTATCCCGCACTGCTAGCCAGTGTCCAGGGTCCGGAAGGTGAAATGATTACGCTGCATCGCACTTACCTCAGTAATGGATGGAAGGCGCCATTACACGACGCGAAAAAACTGTTAAGCAGCGGAATCGACGGCGCAGCAATTCGCCTCGGCGAACCATCGACGGAGCTCGATATCAGTGAAGGCCTGGAAAACGGCCTGGCGGTATTCAAGCGCACCGGTGGCCACCCCGTGTGGAGCGCACTCAATGCCGGCAACATGCGCGTGCTCTGGATTCCGCAGTCTGTGGAAAGACTGCGCATCTATGGCGATAACGATGCCGACGGTGACTTTTCCGGACAAGCGAGTGCTTACATTCTGGCCCAACAAATGGTCCGGAGGCGTGTGAATAACACCCCTATACGTGTAGAAGTATTCATTCCGAAAAAAGCTGGCACGGACTGGGCAAGCGTCTGGCTCGCCAGCTTGAAGCGCATCGCCCTGGCTGCGTGACCGCACCCGCCCAGATAAACCCAACCCCACTGCAGCATGGCCATCACCTGGCCACACAACCGATGGTCACCCGACCACCGATGCCTTGTGCCGGTTAAATTTTCCGGCACTTCAATCAACAGGAGATTTGAAGATGAAAACAGGACGTACCCTGCCCAGCCTGGCCGCGGAACTGCAGCGCCAGCACGACTCAAAACTGGACCTGATGGTCTCGTCGAGCCTGATGTCTTGCGAAACAGATTCCGCAGGTGTCTGCGCCCTCACTATCGATGCGCCCGACGAATTGCAGTCCTATCGAATCAGTGAGATCGCTCAACGCCAGATTTCCGACAAGCTGAAAATTCCCTGGGCTTACTTCGAGCGGATGCGCGATGAACAACCAGCCCTGCTGGACAGAAACATCAATACATGGCTGCACGTGCCAGACACCAAAAACAGGCTCATCCGAATTCTCGATGGCCGCGTCCGGGCATTCTTGTCCGAAAACTATCGGCTCATCGATCATTTTGAGCTTGCCGAATTCATCCTACCTGTACTCATGGATCTTCCGGAGGCCGAATTCGCGTCCATCGAGCTCACCGAAACCCGCATGTATTTAAAGGCGATTACGCCGCGCGTCAGCTTTGAAGTTGCACCAGGCGACGTGGTGTATGCCGGCGTCACTGTCAGCAATTCGGAAGTTGGCTGGGGTCATTTATCGGTGGAACCATTGATCTACCGGCTGGTATGCAAAAACGGCCTTATTTGCGCTGACGCGGGCCTCCGGAAAAAACACCTGGGGCGCCAGCTCAGCACAGACGATGGAATAGGCATAGTCTACAAGGACGACACGCTCATGGCCGAAGATCAAGCGCTGTTGCTCAAGGTGCGCGACATGGTCGAATCCGCTGTCTCGGAAGTGACGTTCCAGCTGGCAGCGCAAAAGCTGCAGCGAACCCTGGGCATCAATTTGGCAGCTGACCCCGTCAAGGCAGTCAATGTCGTTGCCCATCGGTTTGCATTCAACGAACGTGAGCGCTCCGGCATTCTGCGTAGCCTGATCAATGGCAGCGACCTGAGTGGCTACGGATTGGTCAACGCCGTTACTGGATTTTCCCAGCAGATTGCGGACTATGACCGGGCCACCGAACTCGAAGCGGTCGGTGGCAAAATGTTAGAAATGTCGACTAGCGAATGGAACGAAATCGCTGAAGCCGCCTGACACCATATGGTGCCATGCAGAGGGGACTGAAAGCATGCTGAAGTTTATGCATCTTTCAGTTCCCTGTTTCAGCCCGCCTGATTACAAATAAATCAATCTATTCGCACATGTTCTAACCACAACCATTGACGGACATATATCTCTGACTTAGGCTAAAACCGCAAGAATCCTGCACGGCTACGCAGGAGAGTTGAAGCCAGTTCTGACCGGCGTCAATGCTGTCAACGCCGTAAATGGCATTGACCAAATAGGCAGCCGCGACCACGCCTTACAAAGGCAAATTCGGAGTTCGACCATGGACACGCATTTACGTTCGTCTGACGTTCAATACATCAATTACCAAATGCTGATCGCGATATGGGCCAGCCTGCAGCGTGATCCGCTGTCGACCGCCTATCAGTTCCATCTTTCAGGCGAACAGTTAAGCAAGCTCAAAACCATGTCACTGGAGACGATTGAACGTCTCGTGGCCTCTATGAAAAATGAATGCCTGTTCACGCTAAGGGACAATTTCCTGAGGCTGCTGGATTCGCCGCCTGCCTTGACTGTCACGCTGTCAGCGGTCAGCATCAATGACAATCCGCAAGGCCGGCAGCTGCCGCGGGACAAGCACGCGATCTGGTCCGCACCGTAACAGGAATGGCCATGTCTATCGGATATGTCGAACGCCACATACGTGCACTGATTCTGGCGAAGCAATGCGTCGAGTTTGGCGCCCGGGTTAGAACGATATCATTCATCACCGGGATGTCGCATGCTGATCTCAATGAATTATTCTATGCGGGTGAATTCCGGCGCCGCCGTGGCCGCGCCCCGGATGCCACCGACTGGCTACACCGCAGAGCCAATATCATCGTGCGTGCTGAAGCCAGTGTGTTCGCTTCGGTCTTCGAAAAAATTTTCAAAGCAGGCTTCGATCCCGCCGAAACCATGGTCGGCGCCTACCGCATATACACAGGCCTCTGTGCTCAGTCCCCTCGCATTTCATTTGACAGGGCTTTTGACCTGGCATGTCACCTTAAAGGATGGTGGGCACACAAGCAGCCCAGCTTTGCCCTGTATCCCTGCCCGGCGTGCAATTCTTTGTACGTCGCAGCACTTGGCGACCAAACCACCGGCCGTATCGGGTGCATCTTCTGCAATCTCGTGAGCCGCTATGAGAGGGAAAAGCGTTTACAGAATGTATTCCAGGTCGACGGTACCCCACCGGACTGAATTTCCATTTCGCTTTCGGAAACGAGCCTGCCGTCGAAATACCGCTTTCTTACTGCGCATTTCGGATTGATGGAGTCAGCCTGGCGCTGCACACTGAGTCTGTCGCCAATTCCGTTGCAGCTGCGGTTATGTCTATCCTGTCATGGTTATCCTGGAAAAATCCAGATGAAGTGCCAGCACATACCGGAACGCGCCAAGAGCCATCGCTGGATAAGTCTCAGTCCGGCGCGACCGGAGCGATGCCCCGTCCTGTGCAAACGACAGGCGACCTGCTGGAAGACAACCGGCAATTGGTCGAAAAAATCCAGCTTTGTTATGGGTGCGAAGAAAGCGCGTTCAATCACGACCTGTTGACGCTCATTGCACGCTACGCTGACTATGTGGGCGCGCTGCCGGCAAGTGCCGATAACTACTTCGCTGAAGATGGCGGCTTATTCCGGTTGGGTTTGGAAACCGGATTCTACGCGCTACAGGCAGCCGACACGCAAATTTTTGGCGGTTGTGCAACCATCACCTCCCGCCAGCACCTCGAGTCCAGGTGGAGGCACGCCGCCTTCATTGCCGGAATGTGCGCCGAGCTGCATCGAGCGTTGGCCATCTACACCGTCAGGGACAGCAACAGCACCACTTGGCCGGCTTTTCTTTGTGCGTTGGGACCATGGCTTGCGGAGCAAGAGGCAAAGTATGTCTATTTGGAATGGCATCCGAATCCACCAGTCTGCCGGCAACTCAGCATCTATGCATTGCCACATGTCGTACCGACGTCCATCTTGCAGCATCTGGCAAAAGACAATCAGGCCGTCATCCCGCAAATGGTTGCATCAATCTGCGGCACTGTTACCTTTGACGGACCGAATGTCCTGGATCAACTGGTGCGCCGTGCCGTGGCCTTGGTTGTTGACAAAGACCTGCGTGAATGTGCGAAGCGCACTGGCGGTGCCAAGCCGGGTACCCACCTGGGCCAATACCTGGTCGACACAATGCGCCGCCTGGTCGCCAGCGCCAGCAGTTGGACACCGAACATTGAAAAGTCCAGGGTATGGCTGGCACAAGACGGACTTTTCCTCATATGGCCCAATGCTGCGGCAGACATCATCCGGCAGCTCGACACGGAACAACTGGCAGGCATGCCAAAATCACCGGAACAAATAGCAAATGCCCTGGCGGCAGACGGCGTCATCGTGGCAGACCGAAATCGAAACCTGATCTGGATAATCAGGCCGCCCGGGACCAGCGCGAATGTGCAGGCCCTGAAATTTTCAAATCCCGCCACACTGATGCCTCCCGAGCCGCACGGCATCGTGGCGCTTTCGGCTAACCTTGGCCCTGAACCCGGAGGCGCTGGGCAAGCCACGCCGCCCATGGAGTCACCGGATATGCCGCCTCCGCCGCAATACCACGCATGCCACCCTCCCCCGCCATACCAGTTATCGCTACTGGCACCCACAGTAGAAACATCGGCCAGCACCGGTCATGACTCCCATAGGCACCCAGAAAAGGTTTCCGGCAGCACCAAGCCACCGATATCACCAGATCACGCATCTGCGGCGCCAGCCACGAAGTACGGGCTGGTTGATTGCCTCCGCCTGAACGTGCAGGTGACGGCCGCGCTCCGGGACATCATCGAATCGTTGAACCGCGGGGCGTATTTAGCGTGCCGTATTGTACCATCAGGATTGTTTATTCCTGCCTCATGCTTTACGGCACGAGGGATCGACACGCAAAAGGCAGCCCGCAGCCTTGCAGATGTCGGCATGCTCATTGCAGCGCCCGCAGGTGGCAACTTGCATGAATATGAATGCGATGGCGCAGTGGAACGCGGATTCATCGTTGCGCCATCATTTATCGCCGGCTTCAATGCGGCCGGACTGGCTAGCTCCGAAGATTTGGGAGCTTAGCCATGCTGGCACGCCGTTTTGAAGCCCCATGGCGGACAGCATATGAGTTCTACGCCGGATGTGGATGGGCGCTGGTCGCCGTTTCATCGATGGCCCTAACCCCAGACCCAGTTCCAATACAACTTGGCGCAGCGATTGCAAGCACGAGCGCCAGCATGACCATCTTCCGATTCCGGCAAACCATTCACTTCGTGGACAGGCGCGTTGCCTTGTCGGGAAAAGCGATGGGGAGAATGACGACACGCCAGTTTGCAAAATTGATCAAAGACCCCGACTATGTCTTTCTCGGCTACGGTTTCGAATGGAAGCCGCAACATTCCCAACGGCTATATGAACTGGTCAAAGTCGATTACCGGGAATACACCGTATCCCCGTGGCTGGCCCGGGCGCTGGGCTACGTAATCGACCCGCAGCCGGATGCTGAGATAGGCATGCCATTCATCCATGGCGTGGAGCCGGACGAAACGCCACTTTACCGGCCTCTCCAAAACTTTGAGGGGGGCACGCTCGTAGTCGGCAGCACTCAGACCGGCAAAGGGGTCGCCTTCGGGTCACTCATCACTCAGTCGATAAAGCGCGGTGACGTGGTCATCATCATCGATCCGAAGAACTCGAAACGGCTTAAGCTCATCGTCGAACAAGCTTGCCGCGATTATCGGCGGCCCGGAACATTCCTATGGTTCCATCCTGCCTTCCCTGAGACCGGCGTGCGCCTCGATTTCACATTCAACTGGCAGAAGCCAACCGAAATTGCGTCTCGAATCCAATCGATCATGCCACCCGATACCGCGGGCGCCTTCTCTGCTTTCGGCTGGGACGCGATCAACGTGGTCGTGCAAGGCTTAGTGACACTGGAAGAACGGCCCAACCTGGTCAAGCTGACCCGATATATCGAAGGAGGAATTGAGCCAGTGCTTGAAGCAACGCTGCACCGCTACTACGCACGTACCTTCGGTGCGGCATGGCGGCAATCGCCGGAGATGCAACGCCTGCTTGACCGAGCAGCAAAGGGGCTAATCAAGTCGCCGACGCCCGCCGCTGGTGCGGAATTGCTAGCCATGGTCGAATTCTACGAAAAATACATACCGTCCATGCAAAGAGAAAAAGTCATTGATTCGCAGGTACGGACATTCAGGCACAACCGGGAGCATTACCAGAAGATCACCGCCAACCTCCTTCCAATCCTGTCGATGCTGACTTCCGGCGACCTGGGAAAAACACTCTCGCCAGACCCGTTTGATCCCGATGATGATCGTCCCATCATGAATTTTGAAAAGGTAGAACGCGCCGGACACGTTCTACTGATGTGCCTGGATTCCTTGCCGGATCCATCCGTCGCAACAGCCATCGGTGCGCTGGCGCTGGCCGACTATGCAGCACGCTCTGGCATGCGCTACAACCTGAACAGCCATCGCCGCATCGCATTGTATGTGGACGAAGTTTCCAATGTCATAAACATTCCCCTCATCGAAATTCTTAACAAGGGCGCAGAGGGCGGCGTTTACACGACCGTGGCGATGCAGACACTGGCGGATTTGGCGCAGCGCCTGGGGAGCGAAAATGCAGCGCGCATGGCCCTGGGGAACCTCAACAACCTGATTGCCTTCCGTACCAAAGACAGGCCCACGCAAGACTTTATCGTAGAAACGTTTGGACGTACGGGTATCCACACAACGCGTGTCGGCCGAACCACCGCAACCGATGGCCACCTGGGCGACTTCACTTCTGCCGACTCGGCGCAAATCACCGAAACGTTCGAAGAAACCGTACCTGCGGCCATGCTTGGGAAATTGCCCAACATCCAGTATTTCGCATCGATATCAGGCCGGTTGCTGAAAGGCCGCCTCACCTTGCTGGAGCCACCGGCCAACATCGCAAGGAAGGCAGCATAATGCGAATTATTGCCGCCACTTCCCTGATTCTTCTGCTGGTGCTGGCCCTCTGGATTCCAGCTTACCGCCCAGCGGAAGCATTTCGCGAATTAGTCCGCGTTGAATACAAGAGCAACTCCACCTATTGGGGCAAGAAATATGCGGTGCATGCGTTGGAGCAGGCCCTGGCATTCCAGAACAGCACTTCACGTGCGGCATTGCCATCGCCACCATCGCATCTTCCGTCACCAATCGACACTGCCGTACAGTCCCATCTGGGACAAGTGACTGATCGCTTTATGCACAATAGCTATTTTCGCTCGGTCGCTACAGCAACAACGCTCGCAGCATTTCGCCTTGCACTTCTCGCAAACCTCTTACCGGCAATCGCCGCCTTCAACTGCGCCGCGTTTTTCGACGGAATTTGCCGGCGCGCCGTGAAATCCGTGGAGTTCAGAAAACACCATCCTGAGCTATTTACATTGACCATTGGCGGCGTAATCGTCACGCTTTGCGTCATTACACTGGCGCTGATCGCACCATTTCCGCTTGCTCCGCCACTACTGCCAGGCCTGCTGACTCTGGCAGGCTTGCTTGGTAATGTCGCCGCTGCAAACTATCATCGCGCCATTTGAAGGGCTGGCATTGAAATCGTGCGCGAAGGCGCACTAATGCGGGGTGCCTGGTGCAATGGCTCGCAATATGATGCCACCATAGCCATGCAACGGACACGCAAGCACATGGATACCTTACATCTTGAGCCGCGCGCAACTGCACCCGACCGATCCCCAGCCGCCGAACACGCCGACGGCATGCAGCACACCACTGTCGACGCACGCATTTGGTTGACCGAGTTTGAACAACTGGCGCAGGTGTACGGCGATTCAAACAATTCGTCACCGCGGTTTCGCTTTCCAGACCTGATTAGCGCATGCATCTCCGTGACGCTTGCAAGCGCAAATGCGGAGCAGCGGATTTTCGAATTCCTGCACGCGCATCTTATCTTGCGTGCCCCCGGGAAGTCCCGGCGCCATGTGAGCTTCTGGCATGACCAGTATGAATTGCTGCAACGGCTTCAGCGGTCTGAACGAAACCGCCATCCGCATCCGAATTTTCAACTGGATCACTTTACGACCGCATGTATTCACCTTGCGATGCAGGAACAAGACGCGTCGCAAAAGATTTTTAGTCAAGCACGGAGCAATACGGCAACCCGAGCACTCACGATTAACTGCAACTCCGTCCAGCGCCATGACCTTCCATAAAATAGCGCTTGCCAGCATGCTCGCATTCTTAACTCGACACGCTAGCGCGTGCTGGAGTGAGGCCGCGGCATCCTATGGCGGCAGCGCCGCATTGCTGCAAGCCATAGCCTGGACCGAGTCCTCAATGCGAAAGAGCGCTGTCAATGATTCCCACTTTCACATTACCGGCACGCGGGACATCGGCCTAATGGGCATCAATAGTGCAAAGTCCGTTCTTAAGCGCCTGGGCATCCATGAATCCGACCTTTTCGATTCATGCACCAACATTCGTATCGGTGCCCGCATCCTTGCTGAAAAATTTGCGCGCTATGGGCCTACGTGGGAAGCTGTGGGCGCTTACAACGCGTCCTGTACAAAGCTCGCACCCCGCGAATGCCAGGTGACACGGTCAGCATACGCATGGAAGGTCTATCGCAATATGCAGCGCGCCAAATTCGAAGGGGCCAGCGCAAATTCAATAGTGCATAAACACCGGAAGTTCGTCCTCAGGCACGGAGAGCCTCTTCCCCCACCGACCGTCGTCACGCTGCAGCCATGAGCAAACTGACATGTCAACTAGCACGGATTGCGACCGGGGTACTTGCTGCTTCTTTCGTCACCGCGTGCGTGACAAACGCCGCCAACCAGCGCGTGACTACTGCGAGCAGTAGCAAGGACAGCGTGCGGATTAACAGCTTACACATCGTTCAACTCGGATTCGGCGGTTCGGCCTATTTCGCACTTTGTCCCCCGCCTGCCTGTCCCAAAATCACTGTAAAGTCGCTTGCTCCACAGAGCATGCCTGATAATTCCTCCACCACACCAGCGCCGCACTCGTCGACGGTTCCCAACCCGGAACTGGATGTCTCGATGTTTTCGCAGCCTAGCGACACCGTCCAGCGCGCTGCCTTCATCGCAAAAAAACACCGCAAGTCTCGGCATACAGTCCGCAGCGCGGGTACTAACTGCGGCCCATCCGACTTGGCGCCTAAATAGGCGCGATTAGCACACTCTTTCGGGTGTTTCAGCTGACGCGAGTGCGCGACCATTAATTGCGAAGTTCGAGCCGGAAAACCAGTGCTATCTAGCCATACGACATCAACGCATGGCGCCGCCGGAAATAGCCATCGGACTTCACAGCGACATCAATCCAAGCACCAGCAATTCTTTCAATGGAGTGGAAATACATCATGAACATTTCGTACATTGGCGCCATGCAGCGGCGTGCCAGCAGTAAAGCCGGCCGGATGGGGATCACAATCGCAGTGACAACAGTACTGCTCTTTGCTGCTGCATTTCCAAGCCGCGCAATTGACCTGGTGACCTTTGCAGGCATTACCGGCCCGCTGGTGTCGGCACTGACACAACTCGCGGCAGTGACGCCCGGCGTTAAAGCCATCGTCGGCGTCGTGACATTTGTTGTCGCGATGATTGCATTGACTGTCCTACGCAGCTTCAGCCCGGTCCTGATGTATATCGGCGTTATGATTTTCGGCGCTGTGGGGCTCGTCATCGGTGGCGCAATTATGGGCGCTGTCATCTGACCTCGACTCGGATGAAAATCAGGCGGAGCCGCAATGAACATCGCAACGGACACCTACATTCCGCGACGGCTGGACGATCAATGGAAAATCGGTTTTTGGGACATGGATGTCGCCATGCCGGTGCTCTTCGCGATATTCGTCGGATGGCTGGCTGGGACCCGCACTGCGTTCTGCATCTGCGTCGCCATCGGCATCACTATCAGTCGCAAGCTGAGTAAAGTTAAAGCCGACAAGCATGAAGCATATGTACTGCACTGGATGTACTGGTGGTTGCCATGCACACCACTCACCGCGCTGGCCTCGACCCCGCCATCGCACTGCAGACGCATGATTGGCTAGTAAAGAGGCTGCATCGTGGACGAGGCGCGCTATAAGGCCGATCTGAAAGACCTCCGGTCACGCAACAGGCGGCAGGGATTTGCGATCGGCGGTCTGATCGCAACTTTGCTGCTAACCCTTTCCACACTCAATCAAACGATTGGGAGTGTCCGTACCGTGGTTGTCCCTCCATCGATAACGAAGTCGTTTTGGGTTACCTCGGACAAGGCAAGCAACGAATACCTTGAACAGATGGGTGGATACATGGCGTGGCTCATACTCGATGTAACGCCATCGACCATCAAATGGAAAACAGACACGCTGCTGACCTACGTTGGTCCCGAAAATGCTGGCGCCATGAAGATCAAGCAGGAAGTGGAAGCGGAGCGCCTCAAACGGCTCAATGGCAGCACTTACTTCTTGCTGCAGCAATTAACCCCAGACGAAACCAAGCAATCTATCGTCATGGTTGGACGTCTTCGCACCCAGATCAACGGGATGGATACATCGACTGAACAGAAGTCCTATCTGGCCGAGTTCCATGTGAAGGGCGGAAGGATGCACCTTAAGCAGTTCTTGGAGGTTCCAAATAATGGACATGCCTCTCTTGCCATTGCAGCTGGCGACGCTGCTGCTGTACGTTAGCCTGCCGGCGCCGGCCGCGCAACCGCAGCGAAAAGAGGTGCGCGACGGCCTCACGGTTGAAGCCATCATTGCGCAAAGAGAAACCACGCGCATACGCATTGAAGGCGCGAAAATTTTGAACGTGGTGGGTAACGTCTACTCCAGCGCCAATTGCGACAAGAAGGCGGCCGACGTTCCTGCGCCGGCATCTCCAGTCAATCCGGCCGGTGAATTTGTACTTTCATGCGACACCATTCGCGGCGATGTCTATATCAGGCCAGTGGGCACAGTAAAAAAGCCGCTCAACATATTTGTGTCTTCGGATGCAGGCACCTACACGCTCATTTTGCGCACTGCGGATATCCCTGCCGAGACGATCACATTGGTGGACCCGCAGGCCAGGCTTTCATCCAGCAGAACGTCCGGAAATAAGGGAACGTCTACAAGCCACATCCGCGCACTGAAGAACATGCTGGCGGCTATGGCGACAGAACGGACGCCAGACGATATACGGGTCGAAGAGGTCTATATCCCATTACAACTCTGGCGCGAAGCCAGCCTGGTTCAAACACGCCGTTACGAACGTGATGGCCTGACCGGGGAACGGTACACGTTGACCAATACCAGCGACCAGGTCTTAACAGTGGCGGAACAGGAATTCGACCGTGCAAACGCAGAGGTATTAGCCGTTGCCATCGAAAACATGAACCTGCAGCCAGGTGCAACTACCCAAGTGTACGTCATTCGACGGGGAGAATAAGCCATGGCCTTCGCCGATAAACTGAAGAGCAAGTTCTCAAAGCTGCCGCCCCGGCAGCAGCAGCTCGTTACTGCCGCCACGCTGCTGGGCGGCGGCGTGATCACATTGTGGCTGGTCCTATCAATGGGAAGTACGCCAACGGTCAGGCCCCACTCCGTAACGCAAGCCCAAGCTTCGCCCACCAATTTGGGAATACAAGCGCCCGGGCAAATAAATCCGCAGGACAGCTGGATTGGCAGTGCTGGCCGCGACTTGGCTGGACTCAAAGCCAATCAGGAGGCGCAGTCGCGCGATTCCACCGAACTGCGCGCCAGAGAAGACGCGATGATGAAACGGCTGGCCGAACTGGAGCAGCGCCAAGCGGCTCCCGAAAGCAGCATACCCACACAAGCCGCCTCTCCGGCACCGGCAACAAAAGCACCGCTGCAATATCCACCGGGTAGCCCATTGCCCACCCAGGCGGTCCCTTATGGAAATCCTGCGCAGCCCGCCGCCCCGGCAACGGACCCACCGCGTGTCGCACCGCAATTGGATTCTCCGCCCGTCATTATTCGCCTTGGCGACTCGCCTGCCACCGCTGCGCCCAGCGCGGGTCCGGCAATGTCGCAACCATCTGGCGCGGCCGACAAGAACGCGGAAGGTGGGGCACGGGATCTCGGTTCATACCTGCCTGTAGGCTTTATTCCCGGCATTCTGCTAGGCGGCCTCGATGCACCGACAGGAGGTCAGGCACAAAGTAATCCGCAGCCGATCATGATCCGATTAACGGACAATGCAATCCTGCCCAACCAGTTCCGTTCAGAGGTAAAGGACTGCTTTGTAGTCGCATCCGGATATGGCGACGTGAGTTCGGAACGGGCCTATGCCAGGACCGATCGCCTTTCATGTGTACGCATTGACGGTAATAACGGCTCAGCCATCGAAATCCCGATTCAAGGAAATATCTATGGCGAGGATGGCAAACTGGGGATACGGGGCAGACTGGTCACCAAGCAGGGACAAATCCTTGCCAACGCATTGAGGGCTGCGATAGTCGGCGGCATCGGTCAGGGATTTTCACAGGGCGGAACGACCTTCACCAGTTCTCCGTTTGGCACGCTGACCACCACCACAGGCAGCACTTCGGAACAAATGCGCCGCGGCGTCGCGGGAGGGTTTGGGCGTGCCCTCGACAATCTGGCCAATTACTACATCAAGCTCGCAGAACAAACCTTCCCTGTGATAGAGGTTGACGCCGGCCGCAGGATCGAGGTCGCCCTGACAAAAGGTGTCGCTCTCCCGCCGATGGCAAGCGTTCCAAACCCGGATGGAAATGAGACTATCGGCGCAAAGAACTATCACGGGAACCCAAATGAAATCGATTAAGCCCGCCCTGATGCTCACTAGCGTCCTGCTGGCATCGGCTGCATACTCGGCACCCGATGACGCCGCGCTGCGCCGGAAATTGAACAAGGCCTATCCTGGCACACAGTTCACAGAAATCCGGCGCTCTCCGATTCCTGGCCTCTACGAGGTATGGATGGGGCAGAATCTTGCCTTCGTATCTCCCGCCCAACCACGGTATCTGCTGTTCGGCCGAATTTTTGACACGCAAAACCGGCGGGAACTGTCTCACCGCAGCATACCTGCGGCCTCCATTCCTCCGCAGGAAACCGGCAACGGGCCACTCGCAATCGATCCTGCCATGCTGCCCCTGGACGATGCGCTAGTGATTACCAATGGGACTGGACTGCGAAAGCTGTTCGTCTTCAGCGATCCACGCTGTCCATATTGCCGCCAACTGGACCAAGAGCTGGCTGAAGTGCCAGACGTCACCATTTACCACTTCATCGTGCCGTTCCAGGACCGTGAACTTGCGGCAGCAATCTGGTGTTCATCGGCGCCAGTGCATGCCTGGCGCAACGCGCTGAAAGATCCGAGCTACGTGCCGGTGCGAACGCCGGCATGTCAAGACCCGCTAGAGCGCAACTTGGCGTTGGCGCGACGGTTCAAGATTTATGGAACGCCGACCTTGATTTTCCCCAATGGCAAGCGAGTCGACGGGCTGATTGAGGCGAAGGAAATATTGGTGCAGCTTGCTGCGTCCGCCCCCATCGCCTCGTCAAAGGAGCATTAGGCCATGAATAACAAGTCCACCAGGAGAATGTTCGCCTTAATGAGCGGGCCGGTATGGTTACTCAGCATCGTCGGCTGCAGCAACATCTCTGGTATTGGCGGCACGGCAGAATTCGCCTGCAAGGCGCCACCTGGCGTCCAGTGCGACTCATTGACCGGCACATATTACAACTCGCTACATCACAATCTTCCCTCCCAGCGCGGTGCTGACAAAGCCCCGAATGGGAAAACTGCATCCCCACCTGACCGGGCGGGGGCTATTACTACTCAACCGCGAATATCACCGCCCAACACTGGCTTTGAACCCGTGTCGATCCGGTCTCAGGGGCGCCTGCTTCGCATGTGGGTGAAGGCGTGGGAAGACAGCGACCACGACCTGATAGATCAGTCGTTCGTTTATATCCAGGTCGACAAAGGTCGGTGGCTGGTGGAGCACGCCCAGCAAGCAACCCGCGCGGCCTACGCAAACATTAAGCCGCCAATTTCTGGTTCACAGTCCGGCAGCATTAGTTTACCGGCGCCGCAAGCTGCTTCCGAATTTTCAACACGTCCGTCTATCTTGCCGAAAGTAGTACAGGAAGAGGACTTACAGCCGTCTCACGGCGATCGTTAGCGGAATGTGGAGGCGACATGTTCGGCTTTCTACAGCAACTCGATAGTTTCAGCGGTCTTTCTGCGAAGGTCTGTGATCTCGTCGGGATTGAGCGAAACGAAGAATCCCCAGCCGACCAGTTCGCCTCATGGCTTCCGTATCTATCCTATATGGACGTGGAGCGGCTGTTCCGCTTGCAGGATAACCGCCTCGGATTCGCGCTGGAGGTCATGCCGCAATCCGGGGCGGACGAAGCAATGGTGGAAGTACTTGCCAGCCTGTACGTGAATTGCCCTCCCAGCACGGGCATCCAGATCCAGCTTTTTGGTTCGCCGCATGTTTATCGGCAGCTCAAGGAATATGCGAATCTGCGGGCGGAAGATGCCGACCAATACGAAAATTCGCTCAGGCTTGGACGACCGGTTCGCAACGAAGGGCTCTATAGAAAGCTGGCGCGGCAACGTGTAGGTTACCTTCATCGAGGCGCACACAATTCGCTCACCCCCGGGTTCCATCTAGCGGTGCGGGACTTCCGGCTGATGCTAAGTATCAGCATCGACGGCAATCCGGATGATCATGCTCGCTGCCAGGAAGTCCTAGCACTACGGCAATCCGTCATCTCCACACTGAACGCCGCCTCACTACCAAATAAGGTCTGCAATGCAGACGACCTGATTAACTGGTGTGCCCCGTTTGCTAATCCTGATCGAATGTCACAGACCGACACTGCCACGATGAAGTACGACAAAGGGCGCGAGGTGCGGGACCAGATCGTCGACTTCGATACGATTCAAGACGCAGAACCTGCATGCCTTCTGCTGTCCAAGCCGGGAGAAACAGACGTTCTCGAAGCGCGATTCTTTTCCGTTAAGTCGTATCCCGAAGACTACCGGCTTTGGCAAATGGGCGCGTTGATAGGGGACCTGATGCAACCTGCCCTCCAATATAAGGCGCCGTTCCTCATCAGCCTGGGGGTCTTTATTCTTGATCCAGAAACAACGAAGACCGTCATCGATGCCAACCATGTCCGCGCCACACAAAACGCGAAAAGCAAAATGGCCGAAGTGATGCCGGATGTGGAACGCAAAAAGAGAGACTGGAAAGCTGCCGCGGATGCCAGCGACAAAGGCGGCATGTTGGTTTCGCTGTATCACAGAGTAGCAGTCTTCACCAAACCATCGGAGGCTGCTTCGGCCTGCGAAGCAGTGAAGGCAATTTGGCGGGCCAATGGCTTCACGCTGAACGCCGACGTGTTCATGCACCGGCAGTCCCTGATCTCCTGCCTTCCCATGACGCTATCCCGGAGTTTTCATTCCGACCTGAAGAAGATGAAGCGCGTCACCCGCAAGTCCATTGCAAACGCTATTCATATGGGACCGCTGATCGCCGAGTGGCGTGGCACGGCAACACCCACCCTGCTCTTCCTGGGGCGGCGCGGGCAACTGACGACGATCGACTTATTCGACAACGAACTGGGAAATCCCAATTTTGCCCTAGCCGGCACGACCGGTTCTGGCAAGTCCACCCTACTCCAGGAAATTGCTTGGTCGTACCGAGCATCGATGGCGCAGGTATGGATGCTCGACATGGGGCGTTCGTTCGAAAAGCTATGCACCAAGGCGAAGGGAACACATATCGATTTCGAACCTAGTTCGAAGATCATTATCAACCCCTTCACCAAAGTCATCGACCTGAACGAAGACATGGACATGCTGGTAGCAGCCACTGCAAAAATGTGCTCCCGGCAGCATACGCTGGAAGAAGTGCAGTACAAAGCGATCTCAAAAATGATCGCGATACTTTGGAATAAATATGGCCAGGACATGACGATCACGGCACTGCAGCGAGCGTTTGTTACCGGCTCCATTCCGGACTTGGAGTTGAAGAACGACCAGCGTATCCGCGACCTCGCCATCATGCTCAGTCCCTTCGCCAAAGGCGGCCAATACGAACGTTTTTTTGAAGGAAAAAACAATATCGACCTCACCAATCAGCTGGTCGTTATCGAGAGCGAACATCTGAAACGCAAGGTGGACTTGCAGGTGGTGGTGAACATCCTTTTGCTCTATCAAATCACGGGCCAGATGTATCTCACCCGCAATACGAGAAAACTCCTGATTGTAGATGAAATCAAGCAGCAACTGGCCGATACAGGGCGGGACGATCCGACATTGGCGCTGGTTCTGGAGGAAGCATCACGGCGGGCACGCAAATATGGTGGTGCGCTAGGTACAGCGACACAGGACGGCGATGACTACTATGGGTCAGTCCAGATGCAAGCGGCATTCAACTGCTCCGACTGGCTCTTCCTGTTGAGGCAAAAGCAGGAATCCATCGAGTCGTTGGCATCCAAGAAAAAACTGTGCATCGACGAGACGAAGAAGCACTTGCTGGCGTCCTTGCGCAAGGAAGATGGGGCATATGCCGAAATGTATATCTCGTCACCAATTGGCGAGGGTGTGGTGCGGCTGGTGCTGGACCCAGCAACACATCTGCTGTTCTCGAACAGGCTGGAGGATAACAAGCCTCTCGACGAATTACGAGCACGTGGCCTGAGCATTGATGAGGCGATCAGCACACTCCTGACACAACGGGGGGTGTCATGAAGGTCTATATGGTTCACCTGCTGTTGCAGGCATTCTTGACCTTGGTTTTCCTGTCAGCGTATGACCGGTTCATCATCCGCCCCACCCGTGTCATCGGCATAGTCGATACCAGTGCGGTGTTCCGCATCAAGGAAGCCCAATTGATCAAGCAGCTCCACGGCAGCGAGCAAGAACAAGCGAAGGCAAGTGCAGAGGCGAAAGCTTTTGCCTCTGCGTTTTCCACAGCCCTTGAGGCGCTACCCGATCAGTGTGGGTGCCCGGTCATCGACCGCACGGTCGTCATCGGCAGTACCCCCTACATGGTTGACCTCACGCCTGCATTAAAAAGGAGACTGGGATTATGATCCGCGATTTCATTACGCACGCGGCCCACCGGTGGTATGTCTACCTGCCCCTTACCGCTATCTGGATTTTTGCTCTGGTACGCCTGCTGGCCGATCCGGTTCCTCACTTGCCGGTGCTGTTCAATGTCAGCCCAAGCTTACCGTTCTGGATCGTAAGGATCGACTACCATCCGACCACGTTGCGGCGCGGAGACTACATTGTTTATCGATTCGAAGGCAATGCCTGCCGCTATTTTCCGGGCTTATGGCATCAACCGTTCCTCAAGCGAATTGCCGGCCTGGAAGGCGACCATGTCACGGTGTCCGGGCGCCAGGTATTTGTTAATGGCGCCTTATTGGGATACGCCAAGCCTTATGCGGTGACAAAACTGCCGCTGGCCCCCATCGCGCCGTCGGTAATTCCTGCCGACCACTTTTACGTCGCGGGGACAAGTCCAGACAGTTTCGATTCCCGATATGCACTGAGCGGCTTGGTCGCCAAGAGCCAGATTGTCGGCCTCGCTACGCCTGTTTATTGAGAGGCTGCCATGAAATACCTGATTCAACTTGTAATGTTCCTCGGTTCTTTAGGCGCCAATGCCCAAGAAAATAGGATCGCAGATTCTGTAACGATGGAGCAGTACCTGACGCTGCTCCAGCAGATCGCACCAGCTGCGCGCGAGGGTGCGAACGCCTATATCGCAGCCTACCGGAGTGCATGCGGTCGAAGCCTGACAGTGCTGCAACTGCGTAGAGCTGTCGCCGACGGAGCAGGTGACCCTGCACTGATGAAAATGATCCACGCGGCCGAGAAGCACGACACGTCCACGATTCGGCGCCTGGCTGCGGATATCCGGTGTGTACAGGAGAAATAGCCATGCATGCCATGCCTATTCCTTTATGCATCCTGCTGTTGCTTAGCGGCTCCGCAGTTGCAGAAGACCTGGGGGCGCTGGGTAAAACATACCCAGTAACCGAACCGGACTTCCTAAAAATGATTGAGCAGCGGCTCAAAGAAAAACAATCGACCGGCGAACTTCAACGGCTACAGGAGGATGCCGTGCGACGCGGGCGCGATGTGGCGCTGCATCCCGCACCTGTGGCGAATGTCGTACCGTGCACCAGCGCGCGCACCCGCTATCTCGATCCCAGCGTTGTGTTGAGCCGAAACATATTGGATGCTCAGGGGCGGCTATTGTTTACCGCCGGAAGCCGTTTTAACCCGTTGTCTGTCACGGAGATGCATAAGAAACTGCTGTTTTTCGACGCCCGGGACAAGCGGCAAGTCGATAAAGCCTTGCTATTACTGCGCGATGCGGCGGACACGATCAAGCCGATCCTGACCGGTGGGTCGTATCTCGATCTGAGCAGGGCCTGGCGCCGTCAGGTCTACTTCGACCAGCAAGGCCTGCTGATCAAGCGCTTCGGAATCCAGCAGGTACCCGCCGTCGTCTACCAGGAAGGGATGCGGCTGCGGATCGATGAACTGGAGCTGCGGCAATGAGCCAGAAAATAACCAAAGCGCTCGTCACCATCCTCCTCGTGCACTGCGCAAATTCCGCAATCGCCGGCGTTCCATCGACATGCGTTGGCCGCTTCCCTAACCCAATTACCGACATATGCTGGAGCTGTATCTTACCGATCACGCTGGGCCGCTCGGCTATCGGCAACATCGGGGGACAGGAAGACACCGGCAACCCTGCCAATCCAATCTGCAGCTGTACGGTCAATCCAACGATCGGTCTCTCAATCGGTTTCTGGGAACCGGTCAGGCATATTGAAGTGGTACGCAAACCCTTCTGTCTGGTATCTCTGGGCGGGCTGGATCTCGATCCCGGCCTGCCGGCACCAGAAGCGGCACGATACACGGATGCCGCCGGTGCCAAGAACGGTTTTTATCAAGCCCATTATTACGTCAACCCCATCATGTATTGGCTGAAGGTCATCGCCGACTTCCCCTGCCTGGAAGCCGGATCATTCGATCTATCCTACCTGACGGAAGTGGACCCGCTATGGAATGACGATGAGTTGACGCTGCTGTTAAATCCAGAGGCTGTCCTGTTCGCCAATCCGGTTGCCGTTGCAGCCTGTGCCGCCGATTGCGTAGCCGCCACTGCGGGATTTGGCCAGGCGAGCCTCTTCTGGTGCGCGGGATGCCAGGGCAGCCTTTACCCGCTCGATGGCTGGGCGCCGGTGCATATGGGCGGCGTGCGTACAGCGGAACTGATGATGGAACGACTGACCGCCAAGATGCACCGGGAATTGCTTGCCTGGGGTTGGCATGGTTCTGCGGGTTTGTGCGGGCCGTACTTTCTACCGGTAATGGACAAGACCGCCTACAAATCCCAGCTGACCTACCCGGTCGCCAACACCGAAAAGCTGACTGGCAAATGCTGCCAGCCGTTTGGCCGCACCACGGTGCTGTGGGGGGCGGCCAAAGAGTACCCCGTGAAAGGCGAGGATTTCGCGTTCATGTTATTCAGAAAGAGGAACTGCTGTGTGGGCTACTAACTCGATCACACGCCAGCTGCCCGGTACGCCCAGTGGCGCAATGTGTCCCATTTGCCTTGCCGTGGCGCTGGCGCTAGGGATGCCTCCATCCCACGCAGGGCAACGCTCAACGCAAGGGTTGGCACATCCATCGCTGGCACCCAACAATGCGCCTGCAGGGCCGCAAAACCTGCCCCAGCCTCGATCCACGCCACCCATCGACATTGAAGCATTGGCACGCGGCTACGACCAAGCGTTGCGCACTGCGGCACCACCCGAAATGGACCTACGTACCCAACTCATGATCTTTGTGAGTTTTTCCATGCCCGAGGCCTCACTACGCCGGCTAGGTGAACAGGCGTCAAAAGCAGGCGCGGTACTCATTTTGAAAGGGCTGAACGAGGGTTCCCTGGTTAAAACCGCAGCGGCCGTGCACCATCTTTATGGCGACCAGCCTGCACCATTCCAGATTGACCCGCAGGCGTTCTCCCGCTTTGCGGTCGCCAGCGTACCCACCTTTGTATTGATTCAGCCAGGTGCACAGTGGCGAGAGTGCGCCGGCGGCTATTGCCTGGCCCCTGCCTCCTATGCCAAGGCGACCGGAGACGTCTCACTAGATTACGTGCTTGAGCATATGACCCGGACTTCCACGCCCATCGCCACAAGCGCGCGCAACATCTTGCGTAGATTGGGGAGGTGATCGTGTATAAGCAGATACTTTACCTTTCCTTGTGCAGTTTCCTGGGCACACAGAACCATGCGGCGTGGGCTCAGGTGGAGCCGGAAATGGAAGCGGGGCGCCAAGCCAATAGGTTCGCCAGCGGCAAAGTAAATGGCTCTGATGCGGCAACTGTCGTGCCGGGTTATACCGCCACTCCCCCTGAACGCGTCTACTATGGAAAGCCAGACTTGCGAAGCGATAGCAACGCCCGCTTAACTCTCTGTGCGCTGCTTCCGAGTGACCCAACGTGCGCCGCCCAAACCTCAGCAATTGCCGCGGCAGCCGCGCCACGGCCTGGTATACCGGGCACGGATCCGTCAATAAGCGCCGCATCAGCTATAGCAAAAAACCCGTTCGGCACCGTGAGCACACTCGCCGACTACTATTCGGGCTGCTCGTCGTCAGGCGCCTGTTCGTCCAGCGTATTTTGTCTGGGTTCGAAATGCTTTGACACGACCAGGCCAGACGACCCGGATTTTGCCCAGGCAATGACCTACATGGAAGCGGTGCGCGAAGCCGGCATCTATCTGGATCCCGCGACCATGCGCGTCTTCACCGGCGAAGACAACCGGTGCCGCAACCGCCTGCTCAAGAACTGCTGTACGACCAACAGTGCCGGCGCCGGCTATGCCAACCAGTCGGTATTCGGCTTTGGCTCGAAGCTGGTATTCGACATCCTGATGAATTCCCGCAACCGTCAATTCGTCACCCAAGGTCTGCAAGCCATGTTTACCGGCGCAGGCTTTAGCGGGACGTTTACCAGCTATGGTGTCACGATCGCGGTAAATGGGACTGCGGTACCAGCGGGTTCCATCACCATCGCCAGCAGTGGCAATATGGTCATTGCGGTCGATCCGTATTCGCTGGTCATCGCCATCATTATTTATGTCGTCCTATCAGCCCTGTCGTGTAACGCTGGCGAAGGAAAGCTGGCGATGAAGGAAGGCGCGAGTCTGTGCCATACCGTTGGAACCTGGTGCTCGTCCTGCATCCGTGTGCTTGGCAGCTGTGTGAGCTGCATCGAACATACCACGTCGAAATGCTGCTTTAATTCCCGGCTCGCACGCATGATTAACGAGCAGGGACGCCAGCAGCTAGGTTTAGATTGGGGGCCGCCGAAAAATCCGCAGTGTGATGGCTTTACGGTCGCGCAGTTGCAATCGCTGGACTTCGCTCGCATGGACCTCACCGAATTTTATGCATCGATCGTGCCGACGCTTCCTAACGTGAGCGCGATCCAGGCGGCGAATGCGGAACGGGCGGCAACCTGTTACTACGGGAGGGGGAAATGCTGAAACTCTTGCTGTCGGTGGTGCTCGGATCGGGAGATGCAATTGCCGCATCGGAGACACCATTGCTTATCAACAGCCCGCAAGAATTGATGCAGGTTGCGATTGACGCCCCCGATGGGTCTGCACAAGGCATCTTGACAGGCGAATTGGCGAGCGCCATTGGCCGCCAATTCCATACCACCGCGCCGTTACAAGTCCAAGTTACAACATTGAAGCGCTACAGCCAGCCCGGATGCCGGCGCCTAAACGTCGCGATCATCCAGGACGCTGTCGTCATACCTGGCAATTCGACGCCGGAAAACAAGCGGATCGACTTTGGCATTGATTATTGCCGCGATGGCAGTCCCCCACGCAGCAAGAGGGAGGAATAGCCGTGAGAAATCCGGCCCTCGTCGTGACGTTCTTGACGGTGGCGATGTCCGCGCTCGGAAGGGACTTGTCTACTCCAGGTGCCAACTGGACTGCCGGCGATGACGACAACAAGCCGCGCAAAGGATGGCATTTTTACGAGGATCTGCAGCCAGTTCCGTCACCCGCCAGGCTACCTGCCTCACCGTCGAACCCAGCACGGCCAGAACTGGCGCAGTTCAAGGCGTTGCAAAAGGCAGTTGAAGAGGCCCGCATCGTGGCAATCATGCGGCCAACCGTGATTAACGTGCGCCACTATATGGAACTGGAGGCCAGCATCATCCGGCAATCCTCCAGGTTCGCGGACGTCGCCCAGCGCGTCGCCTGGATTTCGCCTGCACTCGACCCGGCGGCACAGGGCCGCCCTACCAACACCTATGCGATTGAGGTCTTCGATCGGGAGCAGAGCAAGCAACGTGCAGACTATCTGAGTACGTTATCCAGAGACCACGTACTGATGTTCTTTTATCGCGGCGACTGTCCTTACTGCCACGCATTCGCTCCCGTACTCAAAGGGTTCGAGGCCCGATTTGGGCTACATGTCGAAGCAATCAGCATTGATGGTGGAAGCTTGCCTGAATTTCCCCGGCCTCGTCTCGACAACGGCATCTCAACGACCTTGAACGTCAAACAAGTCCCAGCTCTATTCCTCGCCCAGCCATTTAGCGGGCGCATCGTTCCTGTTGGATTCGGTGTCCTTTCGCAGGCTGAACTGGTTGAACGGGTTTATCTCACCGCGACAAATGCACAAGACGATGCGGCCGCCGCGCTCCCTGCGGCGTTGCCGCTTCGTTAGGAGAAGATCATGAAATTTGAAACCAAGCTGCTTGAGCTAATCGCATGCATGGCAATGTCCATACCGTTAAACAGCATCGCTGGTGATCTGAATGCGGAGACCAACACGATGTTCAGCAACCTCGGCACAATCGGCAACTATACGAAGCCAGGCGCCTTCCGCGGTCAAGTATTCAATACCTATAGCGGCGGCAGCCTAATGCTACGGGCTCCAAACAAGACGTACCAGTTGCTGTCTATCGAACTCCCGGAAGCCCATGGCGGCTGTGGCGGCATTGACGCGTTCGGGGGAGCGTTCTCCCACATCTCATCCGCTGAACTGAAGAACATGCTCAAGAATATTACCGCTGCCCTGCCCGGCATCGCATTCCAGATTGCGCTCGATACCGTGTCACCACTTTTGGGCAGCATCAGTTCACGATTTCATCAGCTCGCGGAAATGATCAACGGACAAAATAAGAACTCCTGCGCGCTCGCGACGACGTTGGTCCGCAATGCTGCGGAGGCTACGAACTTCAGCACCAATAAGGCTTGCCAGGACATTGCCGTGACACTTGGGATTGCTTCCGACTATGCTGATGCGGAAGGACGCTGCAAGACCGACAAACGCTCGATTCTAGACACCGCCAAGACCAGCAGCGATGCCGGCGTCCGCACCAAAGTCCCGTTCGTTGGCAATTTAACCTGGCAAGCGCTAAAAATGACAGGTTCTCGCCTCGACGATCAGGAGCGGGAAATGATCATGAGTATGATTGGCACCGTCATTTTTTACGAGACGCGCGATCCGAATCCCATTGCCCCCACGCTGACTTCGATCAGTCACCTGCTCTACGGCCAGTCCGATGCAGGCAGTGGTGCGGTTCACCTTCAAATGTTGAAATGTAATAACTACGTGACATGCGATGCGGTCACCGTCAACGAGTCATACAAACACATTCCATTCACCGAGCGGGTGGCAAGGATGATGCGATCGATTTCTGAAAAGATACTCACGCGGACACCTATTCCAAATAACTCCGCAGAGGTCGGCTTCGTCAACCAAACGTCGGAACCCGTGTACCGCATGTTGTCCATCGCAGCCATCAGCAATTCCAATAATTTGACCGAGGATTTGATTGGCCGGTTCCGCGATGTTATTGCTGCCGACTACGCGTACGTCTTCTTGGACAAGAATCTGCGGCTTGGGATGAATGCATTGGATAAGGACTATATGCTCGACCGGAATCAGCTGGATTCCGTGCGCAATATCAGGAGCCGCGCCCTTGCCATACTCGCTCAACTGGGAAGGGAGAAGACTTTACTGTATCAACGGGTCGGATCGGTTTCCGCAGTGTCCAGCCAAATCGAACAGCTCGAGAGGCAGTTGCGCAGCACAATGCCACAACATGTGCTTGATCTGCTTGGCCGCCAGGCGGCCTATCTAAGATAGGCAGGGAGATTCCCATGTGGGAAATATATTCCTACCAGGGAGCCGACACACTGGCAGGTGTCTTCAATGCCATCGCTGCAATCGTTGGGGCTGGCACTTATATCGGCGCCTTAGCCCTTGCAGCTACAATGGGTTGTCTCACCGCCTTCCTGGCGTACGCAATTGCTCCCCAGAAGATGCAGGGCTGGCAGTGGATTGCATCGGTAACACTGGTGTACGCAGTACTGCTTGTACCACGCCTGACCGTTGGTGTAGTCGACAAGACTGGCGGAAGCACCGTACGTGTCGTCGACAACGTACCTTTCGGCCTTGTCGTGCTCGCATCTATGACCAGTTCCGTCGGCAATGTCCTGACCGAGCTGTTTGAGACTGCCTTTCAGAGCATTCCGGGCCCTGCGAGCCTGCCGGCGGAGCTAACCTATCAAAAGAACGGCCTGATGTTCGGCAACCGTCTGATTCGGCAAACGACGCGCGTTGTCTTTCAGGATCCGGCATACCGCACGGACCTCATCAATTTTATCGGCAACTGCACCATGTACGACCTCGCCGACGGGACGGTAAATCCCGCTACCTTCGCCACTACAGACAACGTCTGGCAACTAATGGCCACGCCCAACCCCGCGCGATTTACGCCGATGACGAATGCGTCAGGAGCATCGGAGATATTGCCCTGCCCCGATGCCTATCGAGCGCTTGACCGCGTCATGCCCGTGCAATTGACTCGAATTCAGGGCAGTCTTGCACTACAACTGAATCCGACGTTACCAGCTAGCGTCGTCGGTTCAGTCATAGCCGGACAGATCGAGCAGACCTATATCAAGAACCGCATCGCTGATGCCGCAGCCAGTGCCGCTGACCTGATCCGTCAAAACGCCATGATCAACGCGATCAATGACGCCAGTCTGATAATCGGGCAAAAGATAAACGATGCGCCAGCCATGATGCTGGCGGTCGGCCGAGCACAGGCCACCGCCCAAACCAATGCAATCTGGATCAACTCCGGTAAAACTGCGGAACAGGGCCTGCCTGTCATCCGTAATGTGATTGAGGCAGTCGCATACGCGATCTTTCCCATCTTCATTCTGTTGCTCTTCCTTACTAGTGGGAAGGACACCATGACAGCGATCAAAGGATATGCAGCCGTCCTAATTTGGCTACAGCTATGGCCAATGCTTTATGCAACGATGAACTACCTTGCGACCCACTACGCAGCAAAAGAACTTGCCGCGGCAGCGGATGTCGGGGGCGGCCTGAAAGCGCTGTCCCTGACCACGGCATCGGCAATCTATTCGAACGCAATCTCGTCAGAAGCTGTCGTTGGTAATTTGACGATATTTATCCCGTTCATCGCGTGGGCTGCCTTAAAGCGAATGGAAAATCTAGGCACCATCCTTGCCGGCAGCGTGAATACGCTGCAATCGGCAGTTTCCGCTTCATCGAGTGGGACAGCACTCGGCAACACCAGTTTCGGCAATATCAGCATGGACCAGATGACGTTGTCGCCGGTCCGGAACTCGCCGTTCTTCCGCAGCCAGCAAAACGATGTTTCGGGCCATACCTATACGGAAAATGTGAATTCAGGACGCGCTGTAATGAAAGCGTTTGCCAGCGAGGGACCTGTATCGCGATCTACCTCTGCCGGGTCAGGGACGCAGCATGTCCTGGCCGCACAGCAGGCTGTTACAGCGGCACTAACCGAAGCAAGAGCGGCAAACACCGAACGCAGTTCTGCAATAGCAAACGTGATCAGCAAATCCTCCGGGACCGTTACGGGTTCAGGAAATACCAGCAGCTCCGGGTCAAGCAGCAGCGAGAGCCTTGGTACGCGGGTCAACGAGCTGAAGCAAATCGCGAAACGCATTTCGGATATAACTGGCGTCAGCGTGGACCAAGTCACAAAAATTGCATTGGGAGGGTCAGCACATGTTGGCTTGAACTTCGGCGGTTCCTCGGTACTGGGAACTTTATTTCCTCTATCCGGCGGTATGCAAGGCACGATCAACGCTGAAACGGCGCATTCCGCCGGGATCAGAACCCAGGATGAAAAAGTACTTTCCGCCCTTTCCACTGAAGACACGGCCAAGTTCAAAGATTTTTCGGATACCGTGAGCCGGGATAAACGAGCTGTTGAATCGCTGATGTTCGACACACGTACTGGCAAGGAGTTCAGCAAAAGGATTGCAACTGCCGTTTCACGCGCTGAACACGCCGAAGCGAATTTACGTGACCAACTTGAGTTCGCTGAACGGCTAATGGCAACCCATTCGACGGGAGAGTCGATTTCAGCCGATACGCTCAAGGATCCGCAGAATGTGCGGGAGTTTGAAGCAACCGTTGGCGCCATGCGAAATGGCAGCGCTGCAATGCAGCGCTTATACGAAAGCTTGGTCGGTAGCCGGGCAATATTTCCCACGCCGGCGACGGCCCCAGGCTCCAATCTGCCCTTCTCTTTCGATGATGTACGAGCCCGCCATCGAGAAAACTTACAGTCTCCAAAACTCACACCTGCGAGTAACAAACTGGGGAATGACAAGCCGAGCGATCCGGTTCCACCTACAGAGAAAAAATCAGACGCAACATCAGTACATCCGATGCCAGCGACTGAAGGGAAGAACAGGAGTGCCCACGCGCATCGTCCACCCGCAGAGAAAAGCACGCATTCAGTCCCTGTAGCAAACCCTTCAGCAATACCCGCGGATCGCAGCGACAACCATAAAATCGGTACACCAACGTCACGAACGCCCGCATTCGGCGAAACACGCAAGGACGTCGAACGACAAGCGGAAAAGATCAAGAACGAGGTGGCCGCGCGAGAACAAGGGTTCGATGCCAAGGCCGGATTACAAAAAGGCGCCGACGGAAAACCTAATGCTGCCGAGGGACGCTCTTTGGCAGGGCGGGTCAAAGAGAATATGGAAAATACACGCGACCCAGTGAGCGATACGGTCCGCAGCTTCATCAACAAACTCAGAGGGAAGTCAGACAAATAGCGTCAGATTTCAGCGATAGTCATTGGTTAGTGTGACTTCGACATGCCGGCGTTCTTCAGCATCAAGTCCGCTATCCAACAAGGTCACTATGAAGCTAAGCCGGCAGTGACTGGCAACGACAAGGCAGAGACAGTAGATGAGCAACATGATGGCAGCGCCGATCGACCCAGCAAGCACCATGGCCAGCAGTCCATCCTGGACCAGGAACGCTCCGCCAACGATAAAACCGAGAACTGCAACCACCGCCATCTGTCTAAATGTATTCATGAGATCCCCCTGGCAAAGCAACAGGCAGATCTTCATCTTATGGCGCAGTAGGGCCTAATTCAAGCAAGCAGGAGGAATGCATCATGAAACAAATTTTGACTATGCTTTTCATGTTGATCAGCCTGGGAAATGCCGTTGCGGTTTCACTTAACGGGCGCCCGACAGACGACTCGGTTTGCGATCTGGGAACGATGACGACCTACCGGCTTGGTCGCATCACTTTCGTTGATGGAAATACTCAGCAGATCGACAAAATTTTTGTCCGCCTCGCTTTGCGCTTCATTAGCAAGTCATGCAGGGATGGCCAGGAATTAATCATGCATTCCGACTTCGGAACGCAAATGGACGAGAACTATTTTCGGGACGTCGCCACGCTACTCTGCGGCGCAGCGAATATTAAACGTGAGGTGCTTGCAACGTCGGAGCAACCCCACGCATTTCAGGTGAAGTGCACGATTGTAAAATTAAGAACGGCCACGGCGTGGCTTACCAACGCTGAAAGCGATAAAAGCACTGAGGCCATGATCGCGGAAGGTGCGCCATCCAGACAGAGCGGCGTACCGCCAGACGATAAGACACCGACACTGCCCAAGTGTTCCGAGAGGCCCAGGTTCGGGCCCTTCATTCTTGGAGTAGGCGGCGGCGCTTGTCGAGACTAATCAAAGGAACACGTACGATGCGAGGAGGTCAGCATGCGATTTACACGGAACTTTGCGGCTCGACGAAATAGTTCATCGTCGCCCGGCATTGGGGGCACTGAGCAGCTATCCCAGCTCATTGCTGAACTCAGCGCGCAACGCATATCACTGGAGCAAGACCGAAAACAATTTGCCGCCGATCGTCGCGCTGAACGACGCTGGCGCATGGGGCTGCGGTTCGTGCTATTCGTACTTCCGGCGCTGTTCGGCGCGGTCCTGCTTGCCAGCACGTTGGGCCTGCGCCTTGGCCCATTAGGCAAAGTTGCAGGCGTGGTGCACATCGACGGCGAAATTGCGCCAGGAACCAACGCTTCGGCCGACAAGGTCATCCCTGCTCTCGAAATGGCATTTGAAAGCGACAACGTTACCCAGGTGGTACTTGCCATCGATAGCCCTGGCGGCGCACCAGTCGAATCCGAACGTATCAACAGTGCGATCGCATCTCTTCGCGCCCGCCATCCCAAACGCGTGACCGCAGTGATCAACAATGTTGGCGCTTCTGCCGCATACATGATCGCGCTGCACGCCGACACCATCGTCGCCGGCAAGTACAGCCTGGTCGGCTCCATTGGGGCCATCATCGCCCCCTGGCAATTGGATCAAGCCATGTCGAAAGTCGGCATCACGCAGCGCGTCTACTCATCGGGGAAGCTAAAAGCTTTCCTGAATCCTTTTACACCAGTCACACATGACGCTGATGCCAAAGCCCAGGAACTGGTGAATCGGATTGGCTATACCTTCATAGAAGAACTCCACCATCAGCGGGCCGGGAAGCTGAAGCCCGGAGTGGACTTCAGCACCGGCGAAGTCTGGAGCGGCCAGGATGCGAAAGAATTGGGGCTGGTGGATGCGGTCGGTACCATCGACAATCTGACGCTCGGGGATGGCATCAAGGCTTACAACCTGGGGCCGCATCGGGACATGATGTCTGTGCTTGGCGGTGCGGCCAATTTGCTGTATCAGCAGTCTGTCTTTGGCATCAAGGCACAGGCTTTGACGTTGCGATAAAAGAAATGGCCGCAGGTATTGAAATCAAATCAATCGATGATGTAAGCTCGGCAAAGCCATTTACATACCGGAGCTTTGATGACCTTTGTCGCCGTATTGTATGCCGATTATCATCCTCTCATTGTTGCAGACTCTCTGGTTTCCCGGCGTGACAATACCGCCCCAGGTATTCCCACACCGTTACTGAACGATCCGGATGCACGGCCAGGGCAAGGCTACCGGCCCGTCGGGCTTGGTCGCAAATTCTGGCTGCTTCCTGACCGAAGTCTATTCCTGTATTCAGGTACGATCGGGTCTGCGCAAAAGTTGTTCGACCACTTACGCTCTTGTGTTACGGCGTCCCAGTGCTATGACAATGCTACGCACTTACATGCAAGGGAATTTCGTGAAACCCATACTCAGTGTGACTTTTCCTTTTTGGTGATCACCTCAGCTACAGGGGAAATCGAACTTTTTGCTGATGGAACAGTGCATCAGGGCGATATTCCGGGGTACGGATATGTATTGGCAATAGGCACTGGAGCTAGCCATGGACTTGACATCCTTCGGCGGTATCCCGGCATCTCAACGGGGTCGATAAATGCTTTGCTGGGCAATGCGTTGAATGCCGCAGCCATACTGACACAAGACTACAAAGATGACTGGGGGACCGGCTCGATGATGTCAGCAGCTTCCTGTGGCGGCTACTTCGAAGTTGTACCGCCGACCCTATACGAAAAGGGCTTCGAGCACTTATATCGCGGTACGGCCCAGATATTTTTGACCAGCGACAGTCTGGGAACCATGGTATCAAGATTCGTCGCAGCCAATCAGGGAGATGAGGAGACCGTTATCGTTGTTGGCGGCAACCTTGACATGCCACTTACCCCCCAGCATTTTCCATTGATGGCGCAAGCTTACGCCAGTACAACATTCGCGCCGACAGAAATGATACTGTTAATGACGCCCCCTTCGACGGCATCTTATCGTTTGCACACATTGCGTTCATGGTCATATTTGCAAACGTCGTGCCGGATTGCGGTCTCCGCGAACACGCGTTCCGGACACATAGCATTTCACTCCGAAATGGGAACCCTGTCGCAACCCTCCTTGAAGATGACAGTCCTGACCTTGTCGATCACGCTACCGGTTCGAGGATCGGTGCCGGCCGATTACATTTCGAGGTGATGACGAACGATAAAGCGAACCCTCTAAACCTTATGCTCGCCCGGATCGACGCGCACAGGCATTGCCCACTGTGTGCAGCGTGCGCGTAATCGTAACCTCATGCGCGTACACCCGATGGATACTAAATCTTGAAGGTGCCATTACATTCTCGCTGGTATAGGCACGAACGGCACGTGCCGATCGAGCTCGCATGCGTCGGGAGTACGCTGCCACGCAGAATTTCTTCCCGCCGGAGCGCAAGCCCCAGGACCGTTCGCTGATCCAGCAGCCACACCTTTTTTACGGTACGCCTGCCGCCGGCCGGCCGCTGCAGCAAGAAAATACCGAAATCGCTGACCTTCATCCCGGTAGTCTTCTCGACCACAAGGCGTTGTGCCGACATTTCAATCACATCCGACATGAACAGACGATGTCCGTCGCGTACCTTCAGTTCAACCAGCTGAATATGATCTCCAACCTGGTAAGCGCGGTCGACCCGTACACTTAACCGCACAGGACGCTGAATCGAAAATGGTTTTTCCGAATAGACCAGCCGGCCATGTCGAAGCTCCGGCGGAATCCATTTTTTCTCCGACCACATGCTGAGCAACACGCTAAGCCATACACCGCCTATCGCAACGCCCGCAACAAGCAGCAGCCAAGCAAACCAGCTCATGGCGTTCCTCCGCGTAAAGTGGCGATGCGTTTCACCCGCTGCCGTTGCAGCGCCAGCGACGCAAGTCCGATTACTGGGCGGAGCACCACACGCGTAACCCGCGCAGCCAGTGGATGGCGATCTAGCCAATCCGCGATCACCGGGGAGACCTGGTAGTAACGGACAATGATCTGGCGTCCAACAACCGTGCGCCGCAACACCTGGTCCCGGAATTGGCGCAACACACTGGTTTCGGGAGCTTTGCCGCCATACACCGCTGTGGCGATGAAGCACCATGGCTTGCTACCACTGGCCGTGACTCCGGCAATGGTTCTGACGCCATCAAGATGAAACGCCGCGTGTGCCTCCAGACCGCGTTGCTGCGCATGGCGGCGTTCCAATGAGGTCCGCTTGCCATACCGGGCCTGGAGCAGCACCCGCTTTTCACAGAACCCCATTTCTGCGAGGTCCGAGGCCGTGACCTGTTTAGTTTTCTTCATTTTATTGGCCGCCACTTTCAATCGCAGGTTCAAAAAGCTCAAGGGCGGCCATGGCCCGGTCGCCGACGTTGCCGGAATTACCCATACACGGTTGCTGGCCATCGTGGGAAGCCGCCTCCGGGGCGTGCGGCACCAGCGCAAATTGGCCAATGAACCCGTCATAGGCCAATGTCCGCAAGCGGTTCACCCTCCTTGGTCCCTTGGGAAATCTGGCAAGTTCGTCAAATAAACGCGGGTTATCTGCGCGTTCCAGTTCCAGGCTGATACGCATTGTGGTACTCATCGTGCATCCCCTTCAGCAATGGCATCCAGCACAGCCCCTGACTGCGGTGCAGCTCCCGTAAGCGATTTCGCCAAGTCAAGGCCCGCATATTGAAAGCCTTTGACGTTTGCATATAGTGGCTCCCGCAGTTCCAGAATCGCATGCTGCGGAAATGCTGTCTTAAGGGCTGGCTTAAAGAAGAATGCGCCACCGCCCACAAGGATAATGTTCCTGATATCGCCGGCGTCTCCGACGTAGTGCATCATCTCGGCCACCGCCTGCTCCGGGATCTTACGTGCCAGCGGTAAGTGCTGGCTGATGTCGTACTCCTTTTGAAAAATGACCGGATTCTTCCTGGTGCGCAGTGCCGTGTCGATCAGGTCATAATCGCGGAACTGGGAGTTCGTCGCCCGCCCGATGCCATCGGCAATCGACTGCAGCACATCGAACATGCCGCGATTGACAGAATTGCTGCGCTTCTCCACCTGGTGCATGCCTTGCGTAACCAGCCAGTCAAACGTTCTGCGTCCAGGGTCAACGATCAGGCTGCGCTCCTTGCGGATTTCTGCAAGCCGGTTATGCGCCAGGCCATATGACATCAGCGCGCCGGAAGGCTGCGCGATCACCCGCGCCTTGGCAATGCGAATGCGCCGGCCGGCAGCAAGCGCGTGTTCTCCCTCGACGCGTTTCTCGACTAGGCTAACCAGCTTTTTCAATTTGAAGCTCGCTACCGGCACACCGATGATCAGCAAGTCGATACGCTCGACATTCATGTAGTACAAGGCACCCAGCAGCAACGCCAGGTATTCGTCGGTCTCGCAGTAACGGTCGTGCTGCAAGACGTTGGCGTTGAACACGTCGGCCGCCAAATGTACATCCGGACCCACCTCATAAATCAAATCGCCGACAGGAATGCCGATGGTTCTACGTTTCGCGCCCCACCCCTCTTGCAGGTGCTGCGTTTCTGTGGGATGGGCTTCGGACGGAAACATCTCGCACTTCGGAATACCATCCTTACAGGTCACAACGAATTTGGTGTTGCCTCGACCGACGTCGACGGCACGAACGATCTGTTCCATTGCATCTCCTGTCTCCGTGATGAACACCAGATTATTGGAAGTCCAGCGATCCGGCTCCCCAAAAAAGCACCTGCTCCTGGCTGATTTCGCATTCGGGCCCGGATACACCGCGCTTGCGGAACCAGTGGGGTGTATTTCCAGCACAGCGGCGCGCTTGCCGACGGTAGCCGGCCGCAGCGCTCGTGCCGGGTCCGCGCTGGAATTCAACGACTTGGTGGCTTCCCACATCCTCGGCCTAGACACGCCTCCCACGATCAACAAACAGAGGTACACCACACCGGTGGCCTGTCAAGGGGGCGCTGGCGCGGCCACCGGCCTACTAAGTAAATTCGCCATAAGCTACAAATTTCAAGTGAATCAAGCCGCCTTGACTTTCGCTGAAATCCTTCCTAACCTGAATCCGCTGTCTGGAGCCGCCTCCATGGATATCGCATCCAAAATGCGGCCGTCGCAGTCGTTACCTGCCCTTGGATTGGTTTGCACAAGCAACCACGCCGCATTGAGCAGCGCCACCATCAGCAGCCGGTTCGCCGCCATTGAGCGCGGACCTGATTCGATTTCGGCTTGGACGAAATCCAGATCGCTAGCCCACGAGGCAGCGAACAGCACCTTCTCCGGAACGCATTCCGGACTCGCCACCGCCGGCCAGACCGCGATGGCCAATATCTGCAAAAGGCCAGACCGATTGCATATGCCGACAAGTCAAGTATTGGCGGCATTCCTTCAGAGAAGTCCTTCACCCTTGTGATCATCGGATTCCGATGGCGGTATGCCGCGTCGCCTTAAAGGCGTCGAGTATGTCGTTCAGCATGGGATCGTCCGACGGCTTGGTGGTAGAGCCGAGGATAGCGGCGAGAAGGACTCAACATTCAAATCCAGTTTTGGCCCGGTCAAGCCGGGGGCCAGCGTGGCGTCACGCCACACTGCCCGCTTTCAAAGTGGGGGAATACCTGCCGGAGAAATCACGGGGGTATTTGGCTGGAGCATTTTTAAGATACCACTCGCCCTGCGAGAAACCCTATCCAACCGGCGCTGTGCTACAGGCGGCATCAGCGCGGCACTAACAGCCTGACATCGATGCCGGGTGACAGGCGACCTTCGCGTGTCACAAGTCAACTGACATGCCGCGACCATGAAAGCGCGGTGTACTGAAAGGCGCACCATGTCCAGCAACAGCGATTGGAAGGCACAGCTCGACACCATTCTGAAGCGGCATAACGGGCAACATGCCGTTCGCGCAAAAGTCGTGTCACACAGCACAATGGAGGCGCGGGGAAAAGGACTATTCCGTTCTTTTGCACTGCTCCGCTCCCTGGGATACGAACCTTCACCATACAACTTGAGGAACCAGCACATTGGCGCATTGGTGAGATACTGGACGGCGGAACCGCCATCCCCATCCATCGCGCTGTCAGGCGGCCGAAATGCTTCTCTCCGAAGCGCACCGTACAGTGCCGCATACATTCAACAGCAACTAAGCTTTCTCCGCGTCTTCGCCGGATGGATTGGCAAACCGGGCATGGTATTGGACGCCGAGAAATACACCAAGAATCCAGCCACCGTACGCCGAACCTATACCGTCACGAAAGACAAAGGATGGAGTGGAAACGGCGTGGATATCAACACGACCATCGATGCTGTGGCAAAGCTCGACGAATATGTGGCGGTCCAGCTGCAAATGATGATCGCATTCGGCCTGCGGCGCAAGGAGGCCATCATGTTCCGTCCGCACGCCGCCGAAGTACCAGCCTATGCTCTCCCCGCCAGTTGCGCAGTCCTGGACCGGTACATCAGCTTCCTGCGCATCAAGCGCGGTACAAAGGGTGGACGCCTTCGCTTCGCAGCAATCCGAACGCCAGAGCAGGTCAAAGCCTTAGCCGTTGCACGCACCGTCGCGCGATTCCCGCACTCGCATCTGGGACGACCTGGACTGACGCTGAAGCAGTCGCTGGACCTGTTTAGCAATGTCGTCCGCAGTGCCGGTATCACAAAAAAGGAGTTGGGCGTGACGCCCCACGGTCTACGCCATGAATTCGCAGGCGATCTGTATTTCGAAATCGCTTCCATCCCGGCTCCGGTACGCGGCGGCGACCCCTGCTCGGACCCGGACACGTTGAAGGCTGCGTACCTCGAAGTTGCAAATCAACTAGGTCATGGGAGACGTCAAATTGTCAATGCGTACCTCGGTTCGCCGAACACGCCCAAACAAGTTGCATCGGACCATCAAGAGACATCAACATGATGAAGCACAAAACATACCGCATAGTACGGTCTGATGGCCCACAACACGGTGCCGATACCGTACCTGCACTTAAGAAAAGAGCCTATCTGCAAGATACAACACACACGCCAGCACCATCAGACCATTTCTGGAATAGCCGGATCGGAAGGTTCATGCTCAAGATGATTTCCAGATTGGTCAACACCGTACGACTTGTGGGAAGGGATAGGCATCATCAAAACATCCGTACGTCGCGCAAGGTACTGCGAGCGGTCCGCAGTTTTTCCGAACCTGGCATGGCCGCGCGCTGCCTTGCTTATCTACGCCAGGTGGAGCCGGCCGTATTTGAAGAAGTCGTGTTGTCAGCACTGGAGGATGCAGGACTATTCGTGCTGCGCAGCCGCCGTTACTCCGGGGATGGTGGCATCGATGGAGCGGCGTGGTTGCCGACCTGGGGACTGTGTGCGATCCAGATCAAGCGCTACCGAAGCCATGTTTGCGCCGCCCATGTCCGCGAATTCTGCGATGCGGTGCGCCGCCAGTCGTATAGTGGCGGGCTATTCGTTCACACCGGACGTAGCGGCGCATCCGTGTACGATTACCTCGCTGCGGGAAAAATATATCTTGTCAGTGGTGACCGGCTGACGCGACTGGTACTGAACCACGTACTGGAGTATGGCTGCCTGCGCAAAACATCTAGTTAGCGGAAGAGCCATCAACCGCTGCGCAAATCGGGGCGCTACGCTTGCTGGCCAGATTGCACACCACGCCATGTTGGCAAAGGCCCCCTGTTGAAAGTAACTCAAACAACAGCTGGACGCCATAGCGGACCACGATGTCGTTGGTGAACAAGCCTTGTGCTTCCAACGACATCCGTGCCGAACACGAAGGCCGTGCATCCTCGTCAGCCGAGACATCCAGCAGTTCCGGGTAAAGTTCCGTGACGCATGGCAATCGCGTTGCGCCATGTTCTTTACCCGGTTGCCCCAACACGACCTGACCGTCATGCGACCTGTTGCCGAGGTCCAGCCAATAACGGTACCGGTTTCCGGCAAATAGGTATTCGTGCATGGTACGCCGTGCCGCCCGTGTATCGACACAGCTGATCAGCACGTCCGCCAGATAACCTCCCGTCATGCGCTGTTGCCAATGCTGCTCAATGCGGCATGGCCAAGCTTCCCAATCCAAACCATAAAACAAGTTCAAGCGTGTAATGGTGATCAGCGATTTGTGTAAGCCGACGTCGGACTGACTAAAGAGCTGGCGGCCGAGGTTGGCCTCGTTCACCTTATCAGGATCGAAAGCCTGTACCATCAAACCATATGGATGGCCCAGTGCGCGCATGGCGATATCGAGCCGCGCGAGACAGGCTGCCATTTGCGCTCCGTTTCCACCGACGCCGGCCAGATGTATGTGCACGCGACGCTGCAGCAGTGCAGCATCAACGGTATGCGTGGGATGCGTCATGCTATGGCCTCCTCTCCGAGGCAGCCAGCACCTGGGCCATGTGCAGCACCTGCTCTCCCAACGTGCGTTTCAGCGGCACCAACAAGTGCTGCGGGAAGGTCTTGTAGCGGCCATTCAGCATGGCACGCCAAAAGGCAAATGCGCCACGCCGGTGGGAGACCAACTTTGGTGCGCTGGGATGGGTGAACTGCGAACGAAAGAATACGTCTTCCCACTCGTCGATCTGTTCGATGGCAATACCTCTTGGAACGGCTGCCGTGCCAGTACAAACCTGCCCTTCCCGATTAACGTTGAAGTACGGTGCCTGATATAACGCCGTTTCTGGAGTCGGACGGACATCGTCGCTTAGAGCCCACACCCGCCAGCCATGCCGTCCTGCGCAAAACAACAGCGCTGGATGTGGCACGACACCGCCTCGCACGCCCAGCGTGTCGGCACTGCATTGGAATGCGATATGGCGGCGGCAGGCTGGCTGCCACCACATCAGAAGGTCAGCTTGCGCATAGAGCACATTGGCGGGAAGGAAGCCATTCGTCTGCGTGGTTGGAGACAGCGCCCTTGCCAAGCTCAGCGCGGCGCGTGGCATCAGCGGTTTGCCCGCCATGAGATATGGTTGGCCGCCTTCCATGGCGATGGAATGGATGCTGGCGTAGGCCCCGCACTCCCGACCATTATTGGCATGGTAGATCAGTATGGCGCTGGTGAGCGTCAGTGCAGCGCTTTCGCGCAAATCGAGATGCAGGCGGGAAGTAGTCATAGTGACCTCCTTCGATGGTTGACCTGTCTATTCTCGCTCCGTCAGGTGCCATAGCAAGCGGTCGATCAAACCGATGGCGCGCAGATTGGGGCGCATATTTTCCATCCATCTCCGCAAGGCAGTTGGTGCTGCAAGCGGAAAAACCACTTCGCCGACAGTGTCGCTGCTGTCTCCCTGCCACGCCATTTGGGCGCAGTCGTCGGAGACCCGTACAGCCAGATCGCCGTCATGCCAGCACAGCACCGCGCCGTATCCAATGAATGGAGCCTCCCATTCAGGCATGTACTGCCCGGTCGTGGCCAGCTTGCGCAGCGCCAGCACCAGCACTCCCGCTTTACGAACGTAGGGGCAAGCATGTTGGCGTAGGCTCGCCAGCGCGCGCAAGGACAGGCAGGGTTTGTCCAGCGCCAGCGTCCATGCTGGAAAGGCCGCATCGATGTCGGCACGCGTCACCATGTTTTGGCGCATCGCCTCCTTTGCAGCTTCATCATCGCCGCATTCCTCCTCCAGGTACATCGTCTCGTCCTCCTCGCCCAGCCAATACAAGCCACATGCTTCATCCATCACGACCTGCGGCGAGAACAGCGGACAGACTTGCAAGCCCTTGCGTTCCAGCGTTTCCAGTATGGTCGTCCCGAGCATTGGGACTGTATGTTCGAGGTAATCGAGCCCGCAACCGATACCCCAATGAGCCACGTCCGACATGCACCACGTCAGCTTGACACCAGCGGGTAGAACACGCTGCACCGCGTTCACCGGCGCATTCAGCATGGGAGGCATTTCCTCATAGGTCAGCAGTTGCATGTCAAAGCAAGGCGTCAAGCAGCGCAGCTCCCCAGTTCGCTGATGCATCCAGCGCAGTAGCGACGACTGGCAATATGCGGCCAAATCCCCGGGGGCCACGCTATGGCGCGGCACCGGCAACACCTGTGCCGCAAGCAGCCATTGCGCAAGGTACGCCGCATTGCGCAGTCCTTGTGACGATGAAATTCTTACGGGGATGTCCGGCCCAATATGCGCCAGTGTGGGCTGCGTCACACCGCCGGCGGCAGATGACTGGCCGGCCAGCTTTGGCGCGCGCAGCGCTCCGCGTTGGGGGCCGCCTGCAGACCGGCGTTGCAAAGTTTGCTCCATGCATGCGCGCATAATGCGATCCTCCGATGGCGCAGCGCTCGCTCGATATGGGCTTCGTTGGCCGAAAACCGACCATCTGCCTGCGCTGCAAGTATGGTTGCGAACGCGGTGCGGTTCATCATTGCTCCGTCACCCTTTGGTGCCGACTGCGCGGCGGAATGTAATTTCCTGTCTGCCGTCAACCGGCTCTTCCGCGACGACTTCAGCATTCAGTAACTCCGGAAAGCGCGCACTGTGTAGCGCGCGCACGTCTGCTTCACTCATGCCGGGCGGTGTCGGCAAATCGACGCCGTTGTAGCGGTAACGCTTGACGATGGGGGAAATTGCGATGGCCATGGTTTTCTCCTAGTCAGAACAGTTCGGGCTGGCGATTTTTCATCCAGTCGGTGTCGGGGTCGCCGTTCGCCTGCTTCGGTTCATCGGTAAGCTTGCTCACCGCCGGTGATTTACTCCCTTGGACAGGTACCGGCGCGGACTCTCGCGGAAGCTGCTTTGGCTTGGCCACAGGCTTGGTTTCCAATGTCTGAGTCAACGCCGCCTTGGCAGCTTCCGCTTGTGCCATGAGTGGGAGTAGCGTGTCCCGGTAGCCTGTAAACGCTTGCAGAAAGCCTGCGTCGAATTCGTCCGGTGTACTGGTCATGGTCAGGTCTTTGAATGCGTCGAGCTTGGCACCTGCTTTAGCGCGTGGCATGACACTGATGGTCAACGTGCCATTGGCCGTGTTTGCCGATATCAGCAGCGTCAGGTGCATTTCCCGGCAAAGCGGATAGATTTCTGTGAACAAGCCCATATGTCCTCCCTTGATGAAGTAGAGGTTCATCGTATCGCGCGGGACGTTCTGAGCAACCCGGCGCTTAGCGAAGCAACGGCAGCATTCGCGCAAGTAGCGTCTTGGCCACGATCACATTTCTCGAATAGACTGCAGGCTAAAATGAGACCTAATGAGAAAACCGTGCTCAAACAGGAGAACAGAATGCAAGAGGCCAACATGGACGGCATTGCCGTCCTTCGTACGGAATGCTCTCCCCAAGTCAGTGCAGCGGCATTGGAGTTCGTAGACATTAAAAATGAGTTGGACCGGTTGAGCCGGAGTGCCGCCGGAGCTCGGATCGTCGCACAGTGTTACCCGACAGATTACCCCAATCAAACAATAGCGCCATTCGACTTCATCAGCACCCTGCTGCCGTTTTTCAAGTATTGCAGGCCCGCATCCACTCGGGTCCGCCGCTACAAAGCGCTCGTTCCAACAAATATGGTGATTGGCGACAGCTGGCGCTGGCGGCCTGAACATCTTAACGAAACAAAGCGCGCCAAAGCCATCCAGACGACCTATGACGCGTTTGCGGCTTCATCTCCCGAACATGCGAAGACGGAATGTCCGCGATACTTTTTCATCGTACCGCTGGGAATCGTCGCCGCGCACGAGGCAAAAAACCGCGTTGCGCTCTTTCGGGAACTTGCAATCCCACACATTCCAGCCTTGGTTTCGGAGGAATCCTATCCAGCTGCGGATCGCATCAGAATATTCAGCTTGCCCGACGCCGACCTTGCTGTACTCGATGGGCGATTTGTCGAGCGCGTGCAGATGCTTCACTTGTCCACCAGGCTGCTCAATGCCTACGGGATCAGTGTCGAAACGCATTGGCCCGAGGATTATCCCGAACCAGCAAGATTCATCTGCGAATTGAATCGGCCGCGTTACCATGACGTCACCAGTCCCATTGTGGCGGATATGTACCAGCTGAACATCGATTCGCAGGCCGAGCAGTTCGAAGTCAGGGCAACGTTGATGGAGATCGAGGCCGCGAGACTACCCGGCTGGTCCAGATGGCTGCAATTGGCGCTGTTCATACTGGGACTGGCGTTCGCGCTTGAATTTTGCAAACCATGGCCCAACGCAAGAACATTCATTGCCGCGTTGATGGGGGGGCTGCTGATGCTGTTTGCAATACCCGTACTGCCATTCCTTCAGTGCCGTATTCGAGACTTGCGCGATCCCTATCGGGCAACACATTTGTTCGATCAGAAGCGCAATTTGCGCTCAAACGCCCATGTAAATACGGCCCCCATTGAGCATGCAACACGCGCCCCGGCACGGTCAGGCAAGGTAGGCTGAGTAGGCTGTTTAGTCGGCCATGCCGAAAAGTACACCAACGGATGGGGGTTTCCGGCAGGGGCCAGCGAACAGGGTTGCGAACATACCTTCCACGTGCAACACTGAACGTGCTATTTGTGGGAATCGCTCTCACATTGCTCTCTCCGTGGTTTATCGCAAACCACAAGAGATCTGGTGGTTCTCTGAGCCATTGGCGTTGCGGTCGTTACCCGCCTTCTGGAATGGTCGGAAGTTATTCCGACGTTGTCGCTTTCGCGACTGCCTCATCTGACTGACCGCGGTCAGCCATCGACATCGGATTGCAGCTACACCGATGAAAATGGATTGGACAGCTTTGCTGAACAAGCCATTAGTAGGCCCCGTTTCGCTTTTGAATCGTGGGCCTTTTCTTTTGACAACAGACCACCCCGGCCGTTTACGGCCTTATACGCGGGAGCACATCGTATCCCGCCAGGGATAGCTGTGTCTCCGCTTGCACAAGGAGATCATGATGCTTCCCAGAACACAAAACCGTAGTGCTACCCCCACCACCTGCCGTTGCTTGATAGGCGGTACCGAAATTCATTCGCGCGCAGCATCGGAAGTGCGTTTGTGCGCTTTATTGCGGCCTAGTGCATTTTCACCGGCGCCAGTGAAGTACACCGGCAGATTCCAACGATGGTTGGCAGCCGTCGCGCTGTATGCCCGCCGCCATTTACTCACGTGGCGGCCAGGAGCCAGGCATTTCACGGAGCCCAGATCATGAACAGCAAACTGCAACATCAGGGCGCTGAAACAGTTGACCCGGAACTCCCGGCAATCCACGAAGAACTCATCTCGGAGGGGATCCTTGCTGGACCACCTGCCAAAGCTCGAAAAGCGAACGGGAGGCAGTCGGGCACCGGAAGAAGCACTTATCCGGTCCGCACCACTCTGGAGCGCGAGGAAGCGAAAATCTGGGTCCGTATTTACGGACAGGCCAATGACCCCGTACTGGCGGCAGAGCTGCTGCAGCTCTTGAATTCAGACGCGCATATCAAGGCAAAACATCTGGGGCTTTATCTTCGCTGCAGGCAATCGCTAAGGCTTCACAAGGAGCGCCAGGCCCGGGTCAAACGGATGGCGTATATTCTGCGCTTGGCCATGCGCTGTCTCTTCGTATTACCGGCACATATAGTATTCCGAATTGGGGTCGGCCTACGTCGGGCATTACACTTCGGCAGAGACGTCGCTCTGGAAGCGTGTCCGCAAGAAGGTTCTGCCGCCACGTTGCCACGCAACTTGTACCAACGGCAGTCACAAACGTCGGCGCAAGCCAAGGCGTCCACCGATAGTCATGCGAAGTCCGCATGATGCCCGGAGGATTGGGTCAGCAACTCCTCTATTTGATCGTCAATCAGCCCATGCAGGCGTACAGCGTCTTTCGAGTCGCCCCAGTAATAACGCTTGCACCGCTCAGCAAATTCCCACAGGTCGTCGATCTGCTCGATTCCTACCGGTTCAAAGCCGGTCAGGTTAGCGAGCAATTCGACTTCCTGCGGCGTCAATCTGATCTGTTTTCCACACCTGAGCATAACCATTGGCAGCCCACGCTGCCCTCCACTTCTGTATGAACCTGCTGGGATACCACCGCAGTCAAATTCGGTTGGTCACAAGTTAGCAGAAGAAGCGCCTGACGCGGCCAGTGGAAACAGCATCACGCACATTTCATTTTTTATTTGGAGGCGATCATGAACCGTCACCGTCACAACATCATGGAACTTCCGCCCGGCGCACATACTCCGCTGGCTCAAGCCATTTCCCACCTCATTACTCAACTCGGCAGGCTTCCCCCAGGTTGCCGGCTCTGCGCACACGATGGTACCGAATATATCCGGACTAACCTGATTTGCTATGGCTTCTGCGACCTGCACACCGGTGTCCTCTGTTCTGCCAGGGACATTTGCTTCAGGCATGGCGGCGTCGACGCGGTGGACACCAGCGTCGCCTCGCCTGTTCAGCCCAAACCTGCCCTTACCGGCACACTGCGCCGGGAGAAAAATCATGGAACAGACTGAATGCATACGCGGCCTTGACATACGGGTCGCGCTGGCTTTGGCACGCGTTGATCGGATATCCGATCCGGAGCTGGCCGATCGTAGTATGGGAGTCATCCTGTCGGATTCCTACCTCCTTGGCTTTCGCGAAGCTGGTGCTGGCCTGTATCAGCCCCCGAGGATGTTTCATGACGAACGTGAGCTTCTCGGAGCATGGTATCGGGGCCAGAACGACGCGGCGCTGTGCGCGCAGATGCTCACCTGCGACTGCCATGACGACCGGTGCTTAAAGTCGTGGCGCGAGCAACCGCAATGCCTGCGTCCATTTGCCCGCACCTGCATTCTCCGGGGTGACGGCCATGGCCAAGCTCACCTTTAATAAAAAGGCCCAGCGTGCAGTACTCGACACGCTGAAGCGCCTTGAAACAGGGTCGTTCATCAGCGCAGTGCTGGGCTCGTTCGGTGCCAATCCTCGTGTCACCGCACTGATGGCATTGGCGCTATTCCTTGTCTGCAGGGTTTGTCAAACCATTGTGCTATGCATTGAGGAACCAAACCGCCCCGCCATACGGAACGGCAGAGCGGATGCTGAACGCCGCTCGCAACTGGATGCGGACGGCGGAAAATAACTGCCTTGCCACTTCGCTTCCGGGACCTACAATGAATCGAAGCACCAATGGAGGATCGGTATGTCCTTGACCATTATTATTATCGGCTGCGACATTGCAGCAGTACTCGGAGCTATTGCGCTGACCTGGCGCTACGCGCGTGGGCGCGCAGCATAGTCACGGCACAATGTTCCCCGCCTGAAGCATCCGCCAGTGACCGGCCACGGTCATTGGCGGATGCGCGTCAATCCATCAATTCGCTTGATGCACGCCCATTACGTCGCCTTGTTCCAGCACAAGTTGAATCCACCGTTCCGCATCCTCGTGCGTGCCTCGCAAAATCCGAACAGGAAGCTCCCGATCATTTGCAGCGCCTAGCATATTGTTCAGCCCTAGGAAGGCGACCAACTGGTAGTGCATCGCCTGGTGCAGTTCACTCGCCAGCTCGGGCCGAGCGCTTGCCAGCGCGTTCAGGGCCAGAATGGCATTGCTCAGTTTATCCGCGACATAGTCGAGCGGAACACCGTAACGATGTTCCCCTTTTTCATACGCAGGGCCATTGGCTTTGATATTCGGGGTTTCCATAAATAAGGTTCCTTAAGGCTGGCAGCCAAATGGCTGATGAGCAGCGTTATGGTAGTACCCGTCAGCATCGTGCGCAAGCGGAACCAACGACCAATCCATTGCGACTACCTCAGCTCCCACTCCAGCCACTGCGGTCAGGTTACTGGTTATCCAAATCAGCAACCGGGCCCAACACGCGATCAATTTCCGCATGCAACGCCTCAGGATCATCGCCAAACCCTTCCAGCGAATTCAGCACACGCACACGGCCGCCGGCATTCCGAATCCAGCCGGCGCCCCATTTCTTCGCCGCGTAGGCCTCGAAGCGGTCCTTATCCACGCCAAATGCGTCTGCTACGGCAAAGATGTCTGCGACATGCGAGTCATCCCCGCCATCCCTGCTGGCGTCAGCGGTTGCTTGTGACGCACTCGTAGAGCGCTGCCAGCCCTTTCGGTTAGCGTTCTGGCTGACGTCATTGCGTGCGGAAGCCATCGGCGCGCTGTCGCTGCCATCCCTTATACCCGGAGCCAGAGACGAAACGTCGCCTTCCGGTGCTGGCAAGGGAATGACCTCCGACTCGGGAATGACTTCCGCATCACTGACATTCAGGAGCGCAGCCACGTCGATCGGTGCCTCCAGTTCGATGAGCCACGCCATGCTGCGAACAGTTCGTCCATCGTCCCCGACGTGCGGAATTTCCCGCTCCACCTTCGTGATATAGAACGGTGTACGCTTTTCATCCAGAAAGCCTGAAATCCGACCGCCCCGCATAAACGCCAAGGTCTCGAATTTTTCGATCGCGCGCATCATCGAATACATACTGTTGGTACGGAGCTCAAACGCATCGGAGGACTTAACCCCGGGAATATAGAACAGGAAGCGGCCAGACAGATTGCATTTACGTGCCTGAAATTCCGGGCAGTTCTCCGGGTCGCACATGCCGTTGTTCTCCGCCCGCAACTGGGTCTTGCGCCCACCGAAGATACGCACTGGTCGACTTGCTGTGCGGTCTATTGGCACGGGCGCGTAGCACTTGCACAGTCGGACTTTGCCATCCGGTGCGTATTCGCTCCAGTACTTCCTTTCGTTGGCACCCCAGGTGACCAATTGATGCGGCATTACAGCTTGCCAGGCATCTGCCGGAAAAATGACGGGGAACCGGTACAAGCGCCGGACACCGTCGCCGCGGTCTTCTCCATAAAGGTCCAGGATTGCCTGCGCAGTTGCAGGGTTGGGAAAGTCTGCCGAGCGGACTGTAAAGTAAGGGACATTTTTCGGCACCATCGGATACTGAAGGTCTGGCAGTGCTTTCGCCAGCGTGCGTTCGATGTCGTCGAAGCTTTGCCCGGCAGCGACACCGGCTTCATATATTTCCCGCGCGCGCGCGTTTTCCTGCGCCCTACGGGTCAGTACCTTGATACCGGAGCGGATTTTGCCAGCAGTCGGGATGCGTGCGCTCTGGCGCCCCAAGATGGTTGCAGCCGGTGCGCGGGTGTCTTTCACTACTGCGATGCCGTTTTTCATGATGGCCTCCTTATTTATGCGTGACTGATCGCATAGTCAGGATCTCGCGCCTTTCTCCTCCTTCAAGTGCCCCTCTCGACGAAGAACAGTTCTCTATTTGCGTGGTTCCATCAAATGCTACATGGCTGGACCGGCCGAAAGACCGAAGGCGGGAATGGTGGCATGGGTGTACCTGAAAGCCAGGACCAGTCTGCATCGCCACCTGCTGCAATACACTTTTCTTTTGCCTTGCGCTCTTCCTTGCCCATGAAGTCACTGGCAATGTGCAGCGCTGTCGGTACTGGACCTGTATCTAGCAGCAGGAAGTTCGGCAGCGCAACCCCGGAATTGGCGTCGAAGCGCAGCGGCTTGATAAAGCGGCGCGCGTCAAGCGTCAGGCGCTGCACGACGTCGATTTCGTGCGCGCCATCCAGTGGTACCCAGTTTGCGCTGGCCAGCATCAGCGTAGCCGTGTCAATGTGAAACGTGTGCTCTTGGCGGGCATAGACCACGCCTGCGAACAGCACCCGCAACTGAGCTTCCGGTCGCGCACTGCGTAATTCCAGCATCCAGCCAAAGTTCTTGGTGAACCTATTCCAGGTCTTTGCGTCCAGCAGCAACGGCATGTCCGGCATGTGCTTGATCCAGAGCCGCACGCCGATTGCGCTGACCTCCGCGCTTTTGAATTCACCGATGATCAACGCCATGTTATAGCCGCCGCATTCGTCGGACTTGCACAGTGCGGCAAGCTTCTCGCGGCGACGCTCCGCAATTGCTGCTTTGGCCTGGTCGTTGAACGGCTCCGGCACATAGAGGCGGTCCGCCAGCGAGGCCCCTTTCAAGCGGATTTCGCATGCCGCGCCCATCAGGTATTTCTCAATCACGCCCTGATGTCGCTTGCCGGCCATGGCCGGGGTCCAGCGATTAAATCCCGCACGGTGGAACAGGTACTGTGCCAGTGCACGTAAGGACATCCTGCACTTCGGTGCATTGACTTCGGCCAAAACGCCTGGCTCACCATGCGGTACCGGCCGGCCTGGTGCACGCGCCATGGCGAAGTCGACGCGCAGTTCAACCTCGCCGGGGCCATGTTCGATCACGGCGTCGCCCAGCAGCGCCAGCCCGGACTGACTGGCATCTGGCTCAAAGGATTCACATGTCGGGTGATGCAATGCGCCGGTTCCCGGCATACGTTTGATCACGTAGAAGCGGTGCTTCGCAATGTACATCTCCACGCCATCGGCCACGCACATGCAGCGGGGGCGCTCCGGCGTGTCATACACCTGCGCCAGTATCTGCTGCAGGCAGGGATCGCTTGTGCTGTAGCGTCGGCCCCGAATGAGATAGCCAAAAGTGTCCATGCTTTCTCCGGTTACACGAGATCGCGCACCGCCACTTTCAGTTGCGGGTCGAATCGCCTCAGGAGATGCCGGATTGACGCCGGATCGCTCAGACCTAGCAGCGATCCGATTTCCGCCATTGCGGCGCCTCGCGCGCGTAGTTTAGTTGCCACCGCACGCCGCGCGCTCATTGCCGTCAGTCCTTCGACACCGGCATAGTTAAATATCCGGCGGTAGATCTCATGGATCTCTCTGCACAGGAACTGGTGCTGACCTTTCTCTGTCTTGGCAATGATCTTAAGGGGGCCGCCGTCGACCGAAAGGAACAGGCGTGAATCAGCGGCCAGTCCACGAAAGGCGCTATCTGTGGTCGTTCCAAAGCTGTTTGCGACCCGTTCGGCCAAGTATGCGTCAATTGCAGCATTTGCTTTGCTGCTGCAAAAGTACAAGGGCCGGGATCGCTCGTTGACTGCCGCTTCGGGCCGTAAAACGGATTCTTCCCTAACGTTGCCACATTCGGTGAGATAGTCACGAATTTCAAGGCGAGCAATTTCGATGGGCCTCGCCCCGGTTGCGAACAAGGTCAGCAATAGCGCTGCATCGCGGTTTGACTGCGGACTGTATTCCTCAATCTTGCGTAACAGCATATTGAGCTGTTCGGACGATATGACTGCGCCTACTTGGTGGCTACCGTTACAAGGCGGAACGTAATGTGCTAACGCTTCGAGATATGCTTCCTTTTCCTGACGGAGGAGCGGTATCGTTGGTGTTACCCATTCGTCGACCCCAACTACGCCAACAACGCTTTGCAGTGTTCGGGCCAGCGACTTGATGCGCTTGTCGACCACGATTTCAGCGAGTCCGAAACAAGCTGCGGTCTTTTTTATGGTCGAACCGTTGAGCACGGATAGAAACAGGTCCTTTGCCTCATCAAATTTCTCGGTGTGCATTCGACGCCTCGCGCATGTTGCGTGACATGCAAAATCATTTCACCACCAAGGACAGTGGACCACCCGAAAGAGACTGTGGCATTGCTACTTTTCGCGGTCATGGTAGAGGCCACGTGTGCGCACCTGAGTATGTGTCCCCAGTTCAATGCCAGCGCTGGTTATATGAGCCCGAGCTTATTGCAAGTGCGTGCTATACGCTGCTCATCACGTCGATAACACCGCACATTTCGACATGGCAAGATGATATGCTATGAACTAATAGTTAGTCGCTGTTGTACCGGGAATACTGCGATGAAATCGTAGCAAAACACCCCTCCCCAGCAACACAAACATGGAATTTGACATGCATATTGAAAGTATCGCCTTAACAAAATTTCGGTGCTTTGGTCCTGATACTGAAACTGTGCTGTTACAGTCCGACCTGACAACTATAGTAGGGCCAAATGGCTCGGGAAAAACCGCATTACTGCAAGCCTTGATGCGGTTATTCGGAGTAACGCGAGCGCAACGGACCATCGCGACATCCGACTTCCACATCTCCTCCGACCCGAGTGTTGACCAAGATGCAGTAGAAACCAGGGAATTGTCCCTTGATGTGGTAATCCGCCTTCCTGAGCTCGTTGATGGAACGGCGATGGCATCAACGATCGCCCCAGTATTTCGAAGAATCTACATTAGTGCACCAGGTGGGATACCGGCCTGTCGTCTCCGTCTAGAAGCTCGATGGGATTTCGATGGAACGGCAGAAGGTTCAATTAGCCAGCAGCTTTTTTGGGTCAATACTCTAGGCTCCTCTATAGCTGATGGCCAGAAGACCGGGGTGAGCGCCGCCGATCGTGGTCTCATCCAGTTGTACTACACTCCGGCCAGCCGCGATCCGCAATCGCAAATCAAAGCAACGACTGGTGCTCTGGCCGCGCGCCTGCTTAAAGCAATCGACTGGTCACAAGCCACTGCGAATGCGGTAAGTACAGCAGCGCAAACACTAAACGATGCGTTCGATGATGAAGATGCGATCAAAGCAATTGCAGGTGTTCTGGAAAAGCGCTGGCAAAGCTTGCATGACGGCGACATCGACACTGCGCCAGGTCTGAGTCTCATGAGCCGCCGCTTTGAGGAAGTTATCGCGCGAATTGGCGTTGTATTTAAACATGGTCCTGCCGGCGAGGACCGCGGACTAGAGGCTTTGAGCGACGGCCAACAGTCCCTTTTCTATTTCGCACTTTCTGCCGCCGTCTTCGATTTGGAACGTGACGTCGTCGCAGGTAAGGCTGATGGGTTTCATCACGACACACTGACCATACCAGCACTAACGTTATTTGCGGTTGAAGAGCCTGAAAACCACCTGTCGCCGTATTACCTATCACGAATCATAGAACAAATTAAGAGTATGGTTACGAGCGGCGCCGGTCAGGCCATCATATCTAGTCACTCACCTTCCGTGCTTAGTCGCGTCCCGCCAGAGAACGTACGTTACTGCAGGCGTAACGTAGAAATCAGCACATCGTCAGTTGTTCGGATTCCAGTGCCTGCCGATGGTGCCGAGGCAGTAAAGTTCGTGCGTAGTGCAATGCTCGCATATCCCGAGCTATATTTTGCAAGATTTGTCCTGCTTGTCGAGGGAGATTCAGAGCGAATCGTTTTACTTAAATTAGCGGAGGCGCTTGATTTTTTTATCGATCCTTCGTTTGTCGCAATTGTTCCCTTGGGCGGAAGGCACGTTGAGCACTTCTGGCGGCTTCTCGATGGATTGGGCATTCCGTTCGCTACGCTGTTGGACTTGGATTTAGGTCGAGAAGGTGGAGGTTTTGGACGAGTTAAAAATGCAATTCAGCATCTATTGGAGAATGGCGCTCCCAAAAGTCCATTGCTCGATGTTGACGATGGTGAGTCCCTAAAAATGCAAGAACTAGCCAAAATGCATACTTGGAAGACGGCTAATGTGGATATTAGACTCTGGCTCAAAGATTTAAGAAAATACAATGTCTTCTATTCCGCCCCGCTGGACTTGGACATGGCAATGCTTGCCGCCTTCCCAGATGCTTATCAAGCCACCATAGAAGGCACCGGGCCTCGGATGAAAAATGAAGACGCCGCGGAAGTGGTCTTAGGCTCCGGTGGCGAAGGGTTGGCCGCATACACGGGTGACCTCGAATCCTATAAAGACCAAATGGCGGCCTATCGCTACCACTTCCTCACGCACAGTAAGCCCGCAACGCATTTGCGCGCGATAGCACATATCGACAACCAAGCGCTGAAACGGGATATGCCGAAATGTCTCAAAGCTATTCTGCAGCATGTTAAGGATCGCCTATCGAGGAGTAAGTAATGACTTTCCCGCCGCGCCGGATTCGCCCCGAAGCTTGGTTACCCGTCGGAGTAACTGCGCTAGAAGCAAACGCGTTGAAAGTTGTTCGATCCGATGCACATCGATCGGTGCTTGCAGGACCCGGTGCTGGAAAAACCGAATTACTTGCGCAACGGGCAGCCTACCTACTTCAGACGGGCATCTGCCCTTCACCAAGGCGGATTTTAGCAATTGCATTTAAACGTGATGCCGCGCGAAACCTTTCGAGCCGAGTGGCGACTCGCTGCCACCCAGGCCACGCAAGCCGACTTGACTCAGTGACCTTTGACGCCTTCGCAAAAAGCCTATTAGATCGTTTCGGGCAAACGCTACCTAATGAATGGCGACCGACTTCCGACTATGAAATTGTGTTCTCCACAGATGCAATTATTAGGCAAGTTCTGCAATCTACTTCAAAAGAATGTACGAATGCCGAAACAGCAGCTCGTATACGAGCTATCAATATAAAAACATTCGAACGGCGTCATGTTGTTCATCAACGACTTCCAAATTCGAAATTGCCGCTAACATCTTGGCAAAATATAGCCGCGAAGAATTACTGGCAGCGTATGCTGCGCGGCCAGAAGTGTAGCCAGCTTACCTTCCCCATGATAGGCCGCTTAGTTGAGTTGCTGCTTCGGTCCAATGATTCCGCAAGGCTCGCGTTTGCACTCACATATTCGCACGTGTTCATGGACGAGTTCCAAGATATCACTCCGATTCAGTACGACCTCGTTTACACACTCTTTCGTAGCAGCGATACGATACTCACGGCCGTGGGCGACAACAAACAGCAGATAATGCGCTGGGCGATGGCAATGGACGCATCCTTTGATGTATTTGAAAAGGACTTTGGCGCCAAGCGCGTCCGACTATTGAACAACTATCGCTCTTCTCCTGAATTGGTGCGAATTCAGCATATACTTGCTCAGGCCCTAGATGACAAAGCACCTCAGCCAGAATCGCAAACAGAAACAATGGTTCCAGGAGATTGTTGCGCTGTATGGGACTTTACCTCGCCCGAAGAAGAAGGCAAGTGCTTGGCTGCTTTTATCGCCGATGAAATAGCCGCACATAACCTACACCCTCGAAATTTTGCCATACTCGTGAGGCAGAAATCAGATAGTTACGCCGGAAGTCTTGCGTCTCAATTCGCAGCGGCCGGGCTACTGCTACGCAATGAAGACGCAAGCGTGGGCGCACTCAAAATCCAAGAACTACTAACTGAAGATCTATCCATCAAGTGTATGCAGCTTCTACGCGCTGCATTGACCCGTGGTGCTGGTACAGCCTGGACTAACACACTTTTAACGCTGCAAGAACTTGAGCCGACTGGCTTCGATTATAGTGATATCAATTCCCGACGTTTGGCTAAACTGCTCGACGAGTTCGCATCACAATTAGCACAAGACTATCCTGCGCCCCCCAGTTCAAGCAAGGCGATGACGGCCCTGATAGCGAAAGTGATTGATTTTCTAGGCCGTTCACGTATGCGAGCCATTTACCCAGCTTACGCCCAAGGAAATTGGCTTGAAGAGGTCGAAAAATGCATTACTGAACACCTACAAGCAAGTGCAGATTCCAAAACTGATTGGGGAGAGGTACTCGATGCTTACGACGGAATTGACGCAATAGGCTTGATGACAATTCATAAGAGCAAAGGGCTTGAATATCACACTATCATTTTTGTTGGACTCGACGATAGAGCTTGGTGGAATTACTCGAACGATGAAGCAGAGGCCACAGCAGTTTTCTTCGTCGCGTTTACCCGAGCAAAGCAACGCGCAATCTTCACCTACTGCTCATCACGGGGACAACGGACAGAAATCCAACCCCTATACGACCTCTTAACCAAAGCGGGGGTTTCGACAGTTCAAATCACTTGATGCAATGCGAAGCTAGCGCTGAGCACAGAAATGATTACAGCGCAAAGCTGGAGACCGGATTGGGCTAAGCGCCAATGGGGCGGCGGCAAAAATTCTTCCCTCTACCAGATGCTAATGCGTGCACCTGCGCTATGCCGCAGCCGGGCTACGCAATATTCAATGAAAGTGACTAGCAAATGCAATTCGTAGCAAATGGCCCCGATGTACCGGAGGCGCTTCTTCAAGCACACGAAGACGGGCGAGTAGTATTTTTTTGTGGCGCGGGTATTTCCTATCCAGCGGGATTGCCATTGTTTAAAGGTTTGGTTCGCGACATTTATGATCGCCTTGGTCTGACCATGCATGCGTTAGAACAATCGGCATTTAACAAAGACCAGTATGACCTCACCCTCGATTTACTGGAACATCGGCACCGTGGCGGCCGCCTAGCGGTTCGGCGCGAATTAGCCAACGCGCTCAAGCCCAATCTGCGCCGGCCCGGCGCCACGGCGACACATGAATCGCTTTTGCATCTGGCACGGGACCGGGAAGGTGCCCTTCGGCTTCTAACCACCAACTTCGACCGTATTTTCGAGTTACTCGCGAAAAGACTGAAATTACCGCACCAAACGTACTCCGCCCCCATGCTGCCGATTCCGAAAAGTAGCAGGTGGGATGGGTTGGTCTACCTTCATGGCTTGCAACCGTCAAAGGCCGATGATGCGGCTCTGCATCGCCTTGTCGTTACCAGCGGCGACTTTGGCTTGGCGTATCTAACCGAGCGCTGGGCAGCACGTTTCGTGACAGACCTGTTCCGCAATTATGTTGTCTGTTTTGTCGGCTACAGCATCAACGACCCAGTGCTCAGGTACATGATGGATGCATTGGCGGCCGACCGCATGCTTGGGGAGCAATCGCCGCAAGCATATGCGTTCGGCGCATGCAAACCTGGGGCCGAAGCTACAAGCGCCGACGATTGGCGTGCCAAAAGTGTGGAACCCATCCTATATACCACCCCGGTCAATGCAAAGGGCCACGAAGACCATAGCGCACTGCCCAAGACGCTCCAGGCCTGGGCACGCACCTATCGCGCAGGAGCGCTGGGCAAGGAAAGCATCGTCACCGCGCACGCGCTGACCAACCCTTCGGAAAACACCCAACAAGATGATTTCGTCGGACGCATGCTCTGGGCCTTGTCCGATCCACGAGGTTTGGCCGCCAAATGCTTCGCCGAGATGCAACCCGCGCCGCCGATTACCTGGCTCGAAGCATTTTCGGACAAGCGCTTCCGGCATGGGGACCTAGCGAGGTTCGGCGTCCCTGCGCACGCCACTGAAGATGAACAACTTCGCTTCAGTCTGATTTCACGCCCGGCTGCATACCAATATGCGCCGTGGATGGCACTCGGTGGTTATCCGCGCCCCCAATCGAACTTCGATCCGATTATGCGGCACTTGGCAAATTGGATCACGAGGTACCTTAACGACCCGCATTGCCTGTTGTGGCTTTTGGAACAGGGGCCGGCCCCCCATCCGACGCTCGCATGGATCATCTCGCAAAGTTTGAACGAACAGGTGAGGCACCTATCCAATGGCAATGACGCTGAGCTAGAAAGCGTCCTGGCACACTCACCAAATGCAATTGCAAGCCCTGTGATGCGCACACTGTGGGAAATTTACCTCTCGGGCCGCATCAAGCATCGATCCAACGATGTCGACATGTATGATTGGGTGGAGCGATTCAAGCGCGAAGGTTTAACCGCAATGCTGCGCAGCCAGTTGCGGGAGCTGTTATCACCAAGGGTAGAAATCCGCAAATCGTGGCGCGGCATCGCCATGGAAGAGCACCTCGGGGACCGCGGACGCGTCAAGCAATCGATCGACTGGGAACTGACGCTCGTCGCCGACCAAGTGCACCATCAAGTTCGCGAGCTCCACGAATTGCAGTTACTGGCACCGGCTCTCCCGACGTTGATTGTGGATCTACAGCAGCTTTTAAGCGAGGCGCTGCATCTCATGGTCGAATTGGGCGATGCCAACGCATATAGTGACCGCTCGTACTGGGATTTACCTTCGGTCAGCGCCCATGACCAGAACAGCGACTTTCGAACCTGGGTGGTAATGATCGAGCTATTGCGCGACGCCTGGATTGAAATAGGTAAGGTCGATGTAACGCGCGCAACCGGGATCGCGCAGGAATGGTTCAAACAACCATTTGCATGCTTCAAGCGTCTGGCCCTGTTCGCGGCCAGCCACGACCACGTGATCGTCCCTTCCGAATGGGTCGGTTGGCTACTATCCGACAATCGGAGATGGCTGTGGGTCGCAGAAACGATGCGGGAATGTATGCGGCTGCTCGTCTTGCAAGGTGCAAAGTTGCGCCTAAAAGACCAGGCCGACCTTGAATCAGCCATCCTTGAAGGCCCGCCACGAGAGCTATTCCGTGATGACACGTCCGCCGATACGTGGTCTGCGCTCGTTACCCATTCGACGTGGATTCATTTGGCCAAACTGGAGTCTTCAGGGTTAATTCTCGGCACCAGTGCAAAACAACGACTAAACCAACTTTCCGCAGAAAATCCTCACTTCCGTCTTGCATCTGACCAGTCGGACGAATTCTCACACTGGTCAGGCAGTACTTGGGATGGAATCGACAAGCTTTATCGTGAACCAAATCCAGCACCAGCAACGCGGCAAAGGTTGATCGATTGGCTGCGACAGCAGCTTGATACTGACTCAACCTCCTACGAAACCTCTTGGCCGGAGCGCTGCAGGACTCGGCTATACCGATGCACCTCGGCACTCAAGTTGCTGGCCGAGGAAAATGTGTGGCCCTCCATGCATTGGCGAGAAGCTTTGCAAGCATGGTCCGATGACACACTTGCGTTCCGCTCATGGAATTACCTTTCTGCAGTTATGCTGAGTATGCCAGACGCCACCATTGCTGTCATAGCACGCGCGGCGGCAAGGTGGTTACGGGGAGCTGCAGCGTCGATTGAGCCAGGCAATGCATCGCTGCTTACCCTGTGCGCGCGGGTGTTGGCCGTGGCACATGAGAATACTTTTGACCAAGATGAACCGTTGAACCAGGCGATCAATCACCCTGTCGGACAGGTGACAGAAGCATTGGTTACCTATTGGTTCAAGCACGATCCTCAAGACAATACTGGGCTGCCACTTGAGATTGAACCGTTCTTCTCGAAACTTGCCGACACCTCATTTCCACAATTTAGGCACGGCCGCGTCATCCTGGCCTCAAGGCTGATTGCCCTTTACCGGGTGGATCAAGCATGGACAGTTAGACATCTGTTGCCTAACTTTGACTGGGAATTGGATAAGGAAGAGGCCCGGGCTGCCTGGTCAGGTTTCATGTGGTCGGCAAGGCTCTACGCGCCCTTGCTGGCCGCGTTCAAGAAACAACTACTTGCCACCACAAAGCATTTTGCGGAGCTAGGTAAACATCGGCACCGGTTCGCTGCATACATGACATACGCGGCACTCGACCCAATCGAAGACTACTCCACACAGGAGTTTCAGGAGGCCTTGTGCAGCTTGCCTGAGGATGGGTTACATCAGGTGGTGCAAACGCTGGCGCAAGCTCAAGAAGCAGCAGGCGAGCGCCGCGTGGAATTTTGGCGGAGCCGGTTGCGACCGTTCTGGCAGCGAATTTGGCCAAAGGATCGGCACTTCACGTCAAGCGAGATCAGCAGCGCACTTGCAAGGATCTGTGTGGCAGCCGGCGATGAATTCCCGAATGCCGTCCATACCGTTAGCGATTGGTTTGTCCATACCGAGGGTTGGGGGCACGCCGTCCGAACATTACACAAATCCGGACTCGATACCCGCTTTCCTGCGGAGTCGCTCGCAATGCTTAGTGCCATCGTAAGTGAAAAAAGCTGGCCGCTGCCCGATCTGCGTGACGCATTACATGCGATCCGTTCTGCAGCCCCATCGCTCGAAAAAGATGCTGGCTTTGTGCGATTGAACGAATACATGCGGTCACGCGGCACATGACATCCGTAACAGTTAATTTTGCTACCGGTACAAGCCAACGAAAATCTGAAGGAGGAAGACTTGGAACATAATCATTTGCCTTCAATAGCCATCCCCGATCGCCCGATAGCGCTCGCGTTGTCCGGTGGCGGCAAGCGGGCAGCACTGTTCCAATGTGGCGGCTTAATGGCATTGGCCGCGCTGGAGCGGCTGCGCGACGTCAAGCTGGTCTCTTCCATATCGGGCGGGTCACTTGCAGCCCTAGCGCTTAAACGCGTCTTGGCCCTGGAAGCACAACGCGGACAGGACAAGCCCGGCGAATTGCATCTCGGCTGGGGTATTTATGAGTTCCTGGCAAAGAAAATCGCATCGCACGACTTCAGGACCGAAGCCACGTTTGGTCTGAAGCATGCAGCAATGTCGCTCGCCGAAGGGCAACTGCGTATTACAGAATCGATCGCGCAGCAAATTGATCAGCACCTCGGACAAGACAACATCGACACCGGTGGCCCGATAACACTGTTGGGCGCTTGCAAAGTTGACACCAAAGAGCTAGAGGCCATTCCACTGTGTACGGCCAATGCCAGCAGGGCTGTCGCGGCTGCCATGGCGTTGCCCGGCCTTGTCGATGCGATTGCCGTTGCCGACCACGGGGTTCTGGTGGACGGCGGCCTCGCCGACAAAACCGGCCTCCAGTTGTTACAGGAATATGGTTGGCAGGATGACGTGGTTCTGCTGGATGCTTCGACACGCCTGAATACACTCACCAGCACACGCCTCAGTGCGTTGACATCCGCCGTGGCCATCATGGAAGCCGATAGCGAGGCAAAACGCCCGCAGTTGCTGCAAGTGTTCGGCACACGACTGTCGGCGATCAGCCTGCGGGATGCGAACACGCCAGGAGTACGGGCAGAGTTCCTGGGACGCCTCGCCGCGATCCGCACCGACCTTGATCACTTCAGCCCATTGGAAACAGACTCTCTGGTCATCGCGGGCTTTATTGCCACCTGCGTGAAGTTTGGCGATACGCCAGCCGACGCTTTTTCCCGCCTTGAACGTTATGGTACTTTTTCGCCCTGTTTCAAGGATAACGCTGAAACCCTGGGCCGTGCGGTTAGAACCGACGGCCAGCATAAAACCAAGAATGCGGTATGGTACCGTTTGGATATACTGCTCAAAAAAGGGAAACGAAGTGCCCTGCGCGACCTCTTTAGCGGTCATCCCTATCTCAGGCTGACCGGGACATTCAGCGCGATTTTTGCGCCCGCTATCGTCGGTACATGGAGCGTAGCATTCCTTATGGGACTGTTGCTGCTCGGTGCAATGGTTTCAGACTTTTGGGGCGTCAGCCTGGCGACTGGCACTATCGCAACCGCACTGCTCACCGGACTTGTTGCAACAGGCTGGCTGAAGTACATTGCCACCCACCCACTTGGTATCAAATACAGTCTCTTCCTGGTATGCACCGCTCCGCTGCTGCTGGTCGTTGCGCAGTCCTGGCATTTTGTGCTGAACTTATTTCGAAGCAGTGAATTGGTCTCCACAATCGCCTACCCACTCGGGACGCTTGGCCGGCTTGGGGAACTGATTGATCCGCGCCAGTATCGTGGACCATTTTCCAAGAAGAAGGCCGTGCAAATGGTCGCCACCCTAAGCCTGGCCGGATTGCTCTGCTTGAATCCATTCGCACTACTTCCGCAATTAGAGACATTACTTCCACTGAATGACGCCCCTGGTTGGCTCATCCCATGGATATCAAACCGATTAAGCCTTTTCACCTTGGCCTGCATTCTTGGCGCGGAGTTGGGCTTCATCTTCTTAAACGGGATTTCACAACTCTTTAAATACGAACCAAATTGACGCCCCTTTTGCTCATCTGAAAGCCGCATCTTTGGGTAAGCCATGATGGCTGAAGAAGTCGAAGCAGCCGTAATCGACGCGATTGGATTGGAGAGCCAGCCCCATCTTTACCGAGGGAGGCGGATTCAAAAAACGGCGGTGTATTAACCCTTGGCAAGCGAACTGACGCGTGCATTCGGTGCCATACACGCAACACCGTTAAGCAAGCACGCACTTGTGGGTAGACTTGTGGGTAGAAATAAAATATCGAGCCTGAAATAGAAAAAAGCCCTTGAAAATCAAGGGCTTTTCTCATAATACTGGCGGAGGCGGTGGGATTCGAACCCACGATACAGGTTTTGCCCGTATGCTTCCTTAGCAGGGAAGTGCCTTCGGCCACTCGGCCACGCCTCCTAGTCGATTACTCAACTATCGCCTTCTCTCTGCATTGCTGCGTCGATCAGACGAGCGCTATAGTAATGGCCGACTTGGGATTGGTCAAGGAAACGCACGCAAATTTTCGAAAATATTTCATGTTTGCTCATAAATCGTGCAACAGGGCATTAACCACCCACTAAGTACCCTGCTTCAGTCCGCTTCGCTGACCAATTTTTCACCAACATAGACGCGGTAACGGCGAATCCGCCCCGTCACCCCGTCCACGCCCTGCCTTGGCGTATAGCGCAATCCCGCCACGTCCACCGGCGAACCAAGGTCCAGGATCAGGCGGTGCGGATAGGCGGCGGGCAGGCCCGGGCCGCCGTAGGCGCTGTGCCAGTAATCCGTCGCCTGCCCGTTGATCGCGTTCAGCGCCGAGCCGTCTTCCTTGCGCAACTCCTCGCTGCTGGCATAGGCGATCGTCCAGGAGGTCTGGTTCAGGGGCTTGCCCGCCGCGTTCAACAGCGCCAGCTCCGCAATCGCCGCGTGGGGTTTGCCGTCGAAGCCATCCAGCGCCTCGATGCACAGTTGCGCGCCCCGCGCCGCCTGGGCAAAGCGCACATCCTGCGTGGCGCCGCCCGGCGCGAATTCGCCTTCGTGCACGGGGGCCACGCCGTCCAGGCGCGGTTTCACCTTGCTCGGCGGACGGGGCAAGTCGCGGTCGGGCTGCAAGCGGTCCAGGACCGGCGTCGCCAGGCCCGCGATGCGTGCCTGTTGCGGGCCCGTCAAATCCAGCACCACGACTTCATTGCGGCCACGCTTGATCCACGGGCCCGGCAAATACATGGTTTGCGTGGGACCGATGCTCCAGTAGCGGCCCAGGCAGCGGCCGTTAACCCACACCACGCCCTGCCCCCACGCCGACATGTCGAGGAACGTGTCCGCAGGCGAAGCGGCGTCGAAGTGGCCGCGCCAGAACGCGGCGCCCTTGCTGCGGCCCTTGTTCCACTTCAGCGGTGGCAGCTCGGCGTCCGCGTCAAAGTCGATGGCCTGGATTTCCCAGTTCTCCAGCGGCTGCGGCGCGAAGCCTTTCACCGTCAAGGTGACGGGACCATGCAACCCTTTGCGATCATGCACTTCCATGCCGAAATTGACGCGCGCGATCGTGTACAGCAGGATCGTCAGTACGGCAGGCTTGCTGCGAGCCGGCAGGTCGACCTTGAAGCGGCGGTGGCGCGTATCCAGCGTGCCCACTTCCACGCCATCGACATGCACCCACGCCAGGTCGCGCACCCGCGCCGCCTCCAATACGGCGGCCGGCCCCGCCGGCAAGGTGACTTTATACGCCACCAGGCCGCGGCTGATGTCGTATTGCTCGATCGGACGCGGCGACACATCGCGGATCACGTTGGCTGGCAAATTGTCGAATACCGCGGCCGATTCCCTCAGCATGAACGATGGAACGGTCATGACGGCGCAGCGCGGCGGCGCCGGCGGCAGCGCCTCGCCCGGCTTGAGGAAGGGCTTGATGCCATCGCGGTACGCCTTGAATTTCTCGCCCGTCCACCCGGCTTCGCTGATTGGTGCGTCGTAATCGTAGCTGCTGGTATCGGGACGGAACGGACGGTCGCAGCCGCCCCACAGGCCGAACGACGTGCCGCCGTGCGCCATGTACAGGCTGAACGAACCGTTGGCCGCCAGCATGGTCTTGATGTCTTCCACGGCCTTGGCCGGGCTGCCCGTGCGGTGCGGCGCGCCCCACGTGTCGAACCAGCCCGAGTAATATTCGCCGCACATCTTCGGTCCCTGCTGCACGGATGCCAGCGTCTTGAAGCCGCCCTGCGGATCGCTGCCGAAGTTCGCCACTGAAAACAGTTCGGGAATATGCGTCTTGGCCACCGCGTTGGTGGGGTTGCACTGGAACAGCGGCACGTCGAAGCCCGCGCCGATGATGGCGCGGCGCATGGTGCGCATGTAATCCAGGTCTTCCCCAAAGAAGCCGTATTCGTTTTCCACCTGCACCATCAGGATCGGCCCGCCGCGCGTGACCTGCTGCGGTCCCAGCACCTTGCCCACTTCCGCCAGCCAGCGTTGCACGGGCCTGGTGAAACGCTCGTCGCTGGTGCGCAGGAAGGCGTCGCCCGGCTGCTTCAGCAGCCACCACGGCAGACCGCCCATTTCCCATTCCGCGCACGCGTACGGTCCGGGACGCAGGATGACCCACAAGCCTTCCTGCTGCGCCAGGCGGCAGAATTCCGCCGCGTCGCGCTGGCCGGACCAGTCGTAGCGGCCTTCGCGCCATTCGTGGTAATTCCAGAACAGGTAAGCGCACACCGTGTTCAAGCCCATCGCCTTCAGGGCTTTCAGGCGGTGCGTCCAGTATTCGCGGGGCACGCGGGCGAAGTGCATTTCGCCGCACCGGATTTGCAGCGGCGCGCCGTCCAGCCGGAAGTCATTGGCGCCGATGGCGAAGCGCGCCGCTTTGGCATCGGCCGCCTGCGCTTGCGCGCCGCCCGGCACGGCGAACGGCAGCAGGGTTCCGCCCAGCGCCGCGGCGGCGCCGCCCAGCACGCGGCGGCGTGGCAGTTGATTCGTCATGGCAGTTCCTTTTGCGGCGAAATGGTAAAGCTGTAGTGCAGCGGTTTCAATGGAACGCGGTATTTCACGATCGGCCAGCCGCGGTCATCCCAGCCGGTATCGCCACCCACGCCGGCCTGCGCCGCGTCCACCATCAACGTGCCATCGCCGTGCGGCACGATGTCGGAACTGTGCCAGGTGCCACGCGGGCGCGGGTACAAGTCTTCATACGGGAACGCCAGCGCATTGACCGACAACGGCTGCGCACCCGTCACGCGCAGGCCGCCCTGCTCGCCAAACAACGCCAGCCAGCGCACGTCCGTCTTGTTGCCGCTTTCCTGCGGGCGAACATACTGGTGGTACTGATCCGCCACCTTGCCGCGATACAGGCCGATGGCGGCGCCCGTCAGGCGGTCGGCATACGATTCCTGCGGGCCGCGGCCATACCAGGCCACACCGGTCAGGGCCGGGGCGTGGTTGAAGCGCAAGCCCACGCGCATCGGGTCAGGCAAATCGTCGCGCAGCGGCGTGAATGTGGCGTCCACGTTGACCTTGCCCTGCGCATCCATGCGGTACGTGGTTTCCCAGCGCACCGTGCCAGCGCCGAAGCTGTACTCGACGCGCACCGCATCGCCGGCCACGGCCACGTTGCGCACATACCGTTTTTCCGTGAAGTCTTTCCAGACCTGGCGGGTCTTGGCAAAACCCGTGTCCTGGTCGTTGTCCGTCATGGCGCGCCAGAAGTTCGGGCTGCCGCCTTGCAGCAATGGCTTACCATCGACCGACAGGTTCACCATGCCGGTCGCCTTGTCCACCGCCAGGCGCGTGGCGCCGCCCTGCAGCACCAGCGCGTTGCCATCCACGGCCGGAGCCAGCCAGCGAGTGGATGCAGCCGCTTTCGGCGCCTGCAGGATGAACTGGCTGAAGCCCAGCTCATGGCCGGCCGGCACGCCTTTCACGGTCCCCTCCTTCGCTTCGGCGCGGATGGTGAGGATGTATTCGGAACCCGCCTCGCGCTTGAACGCGGGCAGCTTGAACGGTACGGCGGCGCGGCCCTGCGCAGGCGCGTTCACGCCGGCCAGGTCGCCGCGCGCCACCGGCACGCCATCCCTGCTGACGGTCCATTTAAAGGCCAGGCCGGACAAGTCGTTGAAGTCGTGGCGGTTCACGACCGCCAGCGTGCCCCTGGCCGGGTCGCCTTCGAACACCACCGGCGAATACACCTTGCGCAATTCATAGTATTCGGGGTCCGGCGTGCGGTCGGCCCGCACCAGGCCATCCGACACCACCGACATGTCGTTGCGCGGATTCTTGCCGAAGTCTTCGCCCTGCGCCCAGTATGGACGGCCGTCCGGCGTTTTCAGGATCATGGCCTGGTCCACCCAGTCCCAGATGAAGCCGCCCTGCAGCTTCTTGCGGGAACGGATGGCTTGCCAGTATTCCTCCAGGTTGCCCAGGCTGTTGCCCATCGCGTGCGCATATTCGCACTGGATCATCGGCTGCGGATGGCGCGGGTCGTCGGCATAGCCGAGCATCTTGTCGACGTCGTCGTACATGGGCGCATAGATGTCCACGTACGGATTCGGCAGGTGATCTTCACCCAGCGCGCCATATCCCAGGTAGGAAATCAGGCGGCCCGGGTCGCGCTGGCGTATCCAGCGCGCCGCGTTTTCAAAGTTCGGGCCCGTGCCGGCCTCGTTGCCCAGCGACCAGATCACCACGCTCGGGTGGTTCTTGTCACGCTCCACCATGCGCGAGATGCGGTCCAGGTGCGCCAGCGCCCACTGCGGCTTGTAGCCCAGCTGGATTTTTTCGCGCTCGGCGGGATGCTGGTCGCCCTCGCGCATGTACTCGTGCGATTCCAGGTTGGCTTCGTCATACACGTACATACCGTATTCATCGGCCAGGTCATACCAGCGCGGATCGTTCGGGTAGTGCGATGCGCGCACGGCGTTGACGTTGGCCTGCTTCATCAACTCGATGTCGCGGCGCATGGTTTCTTCCGACAGCACGCGGAACGTGTGCGGGTCGTGTTCATGGCGGTTCACGCCCTTGAACAGGATGCGCTTGCCGTTCAGGCGTACTTCGCCGTCATTGATTTCCACGGTGCGGAAACCGATCTTGCGCGACGTGGCCGACACCAGTTTGCCATCGCTGTCCACGTGTTCCAGCACCAGCCGGTACAGCGACGGCGACTCGGCCGACCATGGCTTAACGCCGGGAATGCGGCCCTGCAGCGCCGCGGCCTTGCCGCCCGTGATGGCAGTTTGCAGCGCCAGCACCTGGCGCTCGCCGTCATACACGGTGGCGCGCAACTGGCCGCTGCCTTCGCCACGGAAGCTCGGTTCCACCGTCAGCACACCATCCTTGTAGCCGTTCTTGTCGAGCAGCGCGCTGGCGCCATAGTCGCGCAAATGGGTTTTCGGTTCCGCATACAGGTACACGCTGCGTTCGATGCCGGACACGCGCCAGAAATCCTGGTCTTCCAGGTACGAGCCATCGGCGAAGCGGTACAGCTCGATCGCCACCACGTTCTTGCCGGGCTTGAGGTATCTGGTCACGTTGAATTCGGACGGCAGCTTGGAGTCTTCCGAATAGCCGACCTTTTCGCCATTGACCCAGATGTAATAGGCGGCGCCTGCGGCGCCGATGTGCAGGAACACGTCGTTGCCGTTCCAGCCGGCCGGCACGTCGATGTCGCGCCGGTACGAACCCACCTCGTTCATCGCATGCAGGATGTACGGTTCGTTGCGGGGGAACGGGTAATCGATGTTGTTGAAATAAGGCTGGCCATAGCCCTGCGCCTGCATAATGCCCGGCACCTGGATCGTGCCCCAGCCGCTGACGTCAAAGCCGGGCTGGTAAAACGCGGCCGGGCGCGATTCGGGATTTTTCGAGTAAGCGAATTTCCACGTGCCGTCCAGCGACAGGAAGCGCTGCGATTGCGCCTTGTCGCCCTTCTTCGCCAGCGCCGTGCTTTCGAAATTGAAGAACGTGGCTTTCATCGGCTCGCGGTTGACCTGCACGACTTCAGGCATTTCCCATTCGGCCACGGCGGGCGCCGTTTCGGCGCAGGCGCCGTTCCATGCTTGCAGCGCCAGTGCGCACGCCAGCACGGCGGCGCGCAATTTCAATGTGTGCGTCATATGTGTCAGTAATTTACGGGGTAATCTTTGGGGAAGCGCTTGCCCGCAAACGCTTTCTTTTGCGTCCAGTCTTGCGCGGCAGCGGTCCAGTAACTGTCCGTCTCCGGCAAACCCAGCGCCAGCAAGCCGGCCGAGGCGATGTACATGCTGCCGTTGTTCGAATACCAGTCGCCCAGTTCCGGCTGGTGGCCGGCAAAGCCGATGGTGAGATAGCCGTCTTTGGTGAAGTTGTCCGGCGCGCTCCACACGGCCTTGTGCACCGCATGCAGCGCGGCGCGCACCTGCCCTTCCGGCAGGCTGGCCGGCAATTGCTTGCGCCACGCCAGCAGCGCCAACGGCTGGAACGCGGCCGTGCGGTAGGTCAGCGAGCGGCCGATCGGCGGGAACGTGCCTTCCGGCCCGATGAAGCGCTCGAGGTGCTCGCCGTAGCGCTGCATGCGTTTCAATGCCTGCGCGTGCAGCTCGGCCGGTTTCGCGTTCCAGAACGGCGCATTCGATTTCGCCAGCACTTCCAGTACTTCCACCAGCATCGGGTACATGACGAACGAATTGTAGTAATCGAAGTGGAACGATTCGCCATCCTTGATCCAGCCGTCGCCCACATACCACTCGTTGATCTTGCGGATCGCCACGTTCATGCGCATCGGGTCGTGTTCTTCGCCCACCGACAGCAGCCACGCTTCATTCATGGCGGCGAACAGCATCCAGTTGATGTATGGCGGTTCGATGCGGCGCAGGCTCTTGATCTCGGCCACGATGCGGCGCTTGGTGGTGGGGTCCAGCGGCTCCCACAGCGCTTTCGGCGCGCGCATCAGCGCATTGGTGAAGTAAGCGGAATCGACCAGGGCCTGGCCGTGCCCTTTCCACAGCAGGTAATCCGGGTTGGCCGGATCGACGGAATTCACGTAGCTTTGCAGCGCCAGCTCGCGCAGGCGCTTGCGGGTGCGGCCTTCCGCGCCGGCGTCGTCCGGCAGCGCCAGCCATGGCGCGATACCGGCGATCAGGCGGCCAAAGCATTCGAGATAAGCGACGCGCTGGTCGCGGCCATCCCAGGTGGGGCTGACTTCCAGCGGAAATTGTTTTTGCAGTCCGCCGCGCGCCATATTGGCCAGCACGGGTTCCGCCATTTTTTGCGCCAGCGCGGCCAGATAGGCGCGCTCGTTGGCGCCTGTTGCGCCTGTTGCGGCGGTTGCCGGCGCGGCCTGGACGGCTTGGGCCGTGCCTGCGGCGCCGGCGGCCATTCCGGCGGCCAGCGCCTGCATGAAGTTACGGCGTTCCATACCCCTTTGTCTCCTTGTTGTGATGTGACAACGCTACCATATCGAAATGAAATATCTTATCGAAGAACACTGGTGCGTGCCATCCGGGGTCAATCGCTCAAAGCGATGATTTTTGTTAATTAATTCAAGGATATGGCGTTTCGTATGCCTACAGCTATTCCAAAAAAACCGGCTGTTATACGAAATTAATATGGTAACGTGCAAACAAACATGGGTAAGCTGGCGCTCATTGCACTCCACGATATCCACTTATGACCCCTACTTTGCTACCCGGTTTTTCCCGCAGGCGCGCCATGGCGTGCGCGCTGGCAGGCATGGTTTTGACGCTGTCCGGCTGCGCGGCGGTTGATACGCCCGCCACCGCCACGCGGCCCGCACTGAACGCGGAAGCGCTGGCTTTGATCGGCCAGGTCAACACGTATTGGCAGCGCACCACGCCGGCCGAGGAAACCGCGTTCTGGAATGTGGCGGCCTACCACACGGGCAATATCGAAGCGTACCGCGTGACAGGCAACGAAGCGTACCGGCGCTATTCGGAGAACTGGGCGGAGCATAACCGGTGGATGGGCGCGCGCTCGAACGACAAGCGCCAGTGGAAGCTGACCTATGGCGAGACCGATGATTTCGTCCTGTTCGGCGACTGGCAAATCTGCTTCCAGACTTATGTGGACTTGTACAACCTGGACCAGCGCCGCCAGCCGGCGCGCATTGCGCGGGCGCGCGATGTGATGGAATACCAGATGGGCACACCGCGCAGCGATTACTGGTGGTGGGCCGATGGCCTGTACATGGTGATGCCGGTGATGACCAAGCTGTATGGCGTGACGGGCGACCGGCGCTATCTGGACAAGCTGTCCGAATACTTTGCCCATGCGAACAGCATCATGTATGACGGCGACGAACGGCTGTATTACCGCGATGCGCGCTTTGTCTATCCGGCCCACAAGAGCGCCAATGGCCGCAAGGATTTCTGGGCGCGGGGCAATGGCTGGGTATTCGCGGGGCTGGCCAAGGTATTGCAGGATTTGCCGGCCGGCGATCCGCACCGGGCCGAATTCGAGGCGAAATTCAGGGGCATGGCGGCGGCATTGAAGGCGGCGCAGCAGCCGGACGGCTACTGGACGCGCAGCCTGCTCGATCCGACGCATGCGCCGGGTCCGGAGACGAGCGGCACGGCGTTCTTCATCTATGGCGTCCTGTGGGGCATCAACCACGGCTTGCTGCCGCGCGCGGAATACCTGCCGGTGGCGCTGAACGGGTGGCGCTTCCTGCGCACGGTGGCGGTGCAGACCGATGGCAAGGTCGGCTACGTGCAGCCGATCGGCGACCGCGCGCTGCCGGGACAGGTGGTGGACAGGAATTCGACCGCGCATTTCGGCGTGGGGGCGGTGTTGCTGGCGGCGGCGGAGATGGCGCGGCTGAAGGATTGACAGGCTTCTTGTGGAACGGGGACTTGATACGTCTCCCTTTTTGCCGGAGGGTGGGCAACCACCTCCGGTATTTTTTTATAGAAATTTGGTGCCTGGCCCCTTTTGTACTATCGTTCGCATTTCGCGCATTAGGGACCGGCTATGGGGGTGTCCATTCGAGGACGCGCACCATTGATGGGGCTGCCTTTATCAGGCCTTCGCCATCAACCTGGCGCACGGTTTGGATGAAAAGATTTAATTCACCCTTGCGCCAACGCTCGGTATCGAACGATGGCTCCCAGGCGCCGACGGAATCCGCAGTGAGATCCTGGATGCGCCAGCCTGGCCGGGTGAAATCGGGGATATCCACAACCGAGACCTTGCCGCCCCGCTCTTCGTCGCGGAAAACCAGCAGCGCGGCAGGCTTGCCGTCACGCTCGCGCACCATGATTTGCGGGCGGGCGATGGGGATGGCCTTGGTGCCCATGCCGCTCAGCGAAAACGGCGTGGTGCGGAATGGCAGGTCGAACTGGCGCCATGCGCCGCCTGCGCGGTACAGCACGTGGTATTGCGGCACGGTTTCCCCTGCCGCGCGCCAATAGCTGGCGATATACGGATTGCCTGCGCGGTCCGCCGCCATCGACGTCTGGTTGATTAATTCACTGCCTTGCGGGATGCGCGCCGCATATTCCGCACTGGCGGCCGTCACCGGCAGTGAATAAGAGACACCATCGGAACGCTGCCACGTCACACCGCCATCGACCGAACGCGCATAAGCCATGTCGTGGTTGCTCGCGACATCCGGCGATTCGCGCCAGACCCAGGACAGGTGCACCGTGCCCGTGTCATCGACATATGCCTGCCAGTAGGCATTGCGCCGCCCTTCCCCGCTCAGCAGGTTGTCGTGCAGGCGGGTCCAGGCGCCCGTCCTGACGTCATAGCGGTTGACCACCAGGTTACCTTTGCCCGATCCGCCGTCGCGGTACAGGAACAGCAAATTCCCGTCCGGCAGGCGATGAAACTCGGGATAAGACACAGCCTGCTCATCGCGCCCCGTCATCGCCTGTTTTTCCGACAGTTGCAAGGATCCCGGCGCCACCGCGCGCGCATAGCGCAGCGGGTGGTTGTGGTGGTCCCACGCCATGTGCAGCACGCCCGCGCCATCGGCCATGATGCTGATGCTGTTGTGCGCATCGCGTGCATTGCCCTCATATGGTGTGCGTTGCAATTCCCAGCGCGTATCGCCCAGTTTGCGCTTGCCCAGCACCACATAGGCATCGTCGTCGTAATAGGCGATGTATTGCGTGTCGCCGTGGGTGGCCAGCGCATTCTTGCGGAATACCACGGCGTTGACGGAGTTGTTGGCCCAGCCGGGGCCGACATCGACCAGGCGCACCGGGCCACCATCGACCGGCTGCCATGTCGCGCATCCGGCCACCGCCGCCATCGCCAGCGCGGCAAAAATTTTCTTTAACATCATACGGATCTTGAAATGCAAAAACGCGGGACCGGCGTATTGCCAAGTCCCGCAGATGGTCTATGGATCCCCGCCTACGCGGGGATGACATGGCGCCGGATTACAGCTTGCCCCGGATCCCGAACTTGATCGTGCGGCCATCATACTTCGCGTAATCCATGCGCGTGCGCTTGCCGCTGCCGTACTGGCCGGTGGCGTCTTCGAAGTAATCGTAGGCCAGCGTGTTCGACAGGTTCAGCGCATCGAGGCGCAGTTCCAGTTGTTCGCTGATCTTGTAGGCAATGCTGGCGTCCAGGTAACCGCGGGCGGCGCGCCAGCGGATCAAATCGTCGCCCAGGTTGCGCGGGTTATCGCCATGCAGCGAGCGGCCCTTATAGTTGTACGACAGCCGCACCGCCAGTGGCCCCTTCTCGTAATAACCGGTCGCGCTGTACGCATACTTCGGCACGGAATTGACTTCGATTTCCTTGCCCGCGTTGGTGATCCATTTCGCGCTGTTGAATGGGTCGATGTGCGTGAAGCTGGCCAGCGCGCCCAGTCCCTTGAACGGCTCCGGCAGGAAGGTGAACGCCTGCTGGTACGCCAGTTCATAGCCTTTCAGCGTCTGCTTGCCCGCATTGCTGTAGCTGCGCAGGGTCATCGGCAAGTTCGGGTCCACTTTGCCCTGCGCGTTCTGGAAGATCGCGCCCAGCGCGGTATCGGGCAAGCCCAGCGAACCAAAGGTGACATTGGTGGTACTGGACACCGTGGCATCGGTCAGGTCTTTCTTGAACACGGCCGCCGACAGCAGGCTGCCCGGCTGGAAGTACCATTCCAGGCTGGTGTCCAGGTTCTTCGATTGCTGCGGACGCAGGCTCGGGTTGCCCGCCGTCGCCGTGTTATCGAACGGGTTTGGAATCACGGTTTGCGCGGCAATTATCGACAGCGATGCGCGCGAAATCGTCTTGCCCCACGACGCGCGCCACATCAGGTTTTCCGTCACATCCAGCGCCGCGCTCAGCGCCGGCAGCGCATTGGTGTATGACCCCTTTTCCTGGTTCGGCTGGTACGTCAATCCCGCGCCCTGCTGTTTAAAGTTGTCGATCAGGGTTTCGGTTTTCGCATAGCGCACACCGGCATTCAACCGCAGTTCGCGGTCCAGTACCTGGCCCTTGAAATCCGACTGCACGAAGAAGGTGCTGACTTTTTCCTGGGCCGTGAAGCTTTGCGCCGGCGTGAAGGTGGCCTCCGTGTTGTAGGCCAGCGGATCGAACGTCGAATACGTATAGTCGCGCGTAAAGGTGCCCCATGCATGCGGCCAGCCCGCGCCCATGTCCAGGTTGGAAATCGGCAGCGCCGACGTCATGCCGCTGCGCATGCCCGTATTGCCCAGCGTATTGAGCTTGGCGGTCATGGCCGACGTGGCGTTGCGCTTGTTGATGCCCTTTTCCGTATCGACATAGACCAGGCCCGCCTTCAGATGGCCGGTCCAGTCGCCAGGCAAACCATAATCCCAGTCCGCCGCCACGCGCGCCTGCTTGGCCTTGTCGGTCTCGCGGGTCCAGCCGGTGCCGATGCCGAAGCCCTGGAAGTTGTTCGGGTCGGTGTAGCTGACCGGGGACGACAGCGATGGATACACGTGGTCGTCGCCGTAGGAAATCGTGGAATCGACACCGAAGATCTGGCCGGACAGCGTGTCCTGGTAACTGGTGGCCTTGCTGCTGTTGCCGCTCACCTGCCCCGTCAGCACCAGGCCGTCCCGCACGGCCCAGCGGCCATTCAGCGCGGTGTAGCCGAAGCGCGTTTCATCTTCGCTGTACGTGACGCCGCTGCTGTACGACGTGTTGCCGAAGGTGCCCGTCAACAGGTTCGATTCGCGGTCGATCTGCACGTTGACCGGCACGAAGCCGCTGTGGCCCGTCTGGCCGGCCGGCGCGCTGCGGTTGGTGGTCTTGCTGTTGCGGACCAGCAGGCCGAAGTACATTTCATCGCGCGTGTTGGTCAGCTTCGAATACAGCGTGTCGAGACTGATATTCAGGCCGCCATCCTTGTATTGCAGCGACGATACCAGGCCGTCGCGCGTGCGGTCGTTGGCCGAGCCATAGAAGCGGTAGATTCGGGGCAGCAGCGCGTTGTCGACGTCGCTGCGGGTATAGCTGCCCAGGTTGGCGCGCGGGTCGTCGTAATCCAGCGCGACGGCGAAGTTGCCTTTCACGGGGCTCTGGCTGCCGCGCGCGGAACTGTTGTAGCCGCCCGTGGCTTCAAAGCCGGAGCGGTTGTTGACGGACGACGAGTGCGACACGCCGGCCAGCAAGCCCCATGGCCCCCACGTGTCCGAGAACAAGGCGAAGCCGGTCGGATCGGTTTTCTTCGACATCGTGTTATACGACGCGGACAGCGCGTAGCGCACGGTGCGTTTCGGGTTGTCGAACGGGCGCGGGGTCTGCAAATCCACCACGCCGCCCATGCCGCCTTCGGTCAATTCGGCCAGTGGCGATTTATAGAAATCCACGCGGCCAAACAGTTCGGACGCGAACACGTCATAGTTGAAGCCGCGCGCCGCGCTGCCGATGGTGCTGGTGGACGTGGCGTTGACCGGCGCCCCATTCAGGGTCGTGATGGAATACTCGGTCGGCAAGCCGCGGATGGAAATGCGCTGGCCTTCGCCAGAACTTTCATCGCGGTTCAGGATAATGCCCGGCACGCGCTGCAGGGATTCCGCGATATTCGCTTCCGGGAATTTGCCGATGTCTTCCGCCACGATGGAATCGCGCACGCCGATGGCTTGCTGCTTCAGGTTCAGCGCCTTTTGCAGGCTGGAGCGGAAGCCCGTCACCACCACGGTACTGACCGGGTCCTGCCCTGCCGCCGGTGCTGCGGCCTCCGGCGCGGCGGCAGGGGCGGCAGCCTCGCTGGCGCCCTGCGCGGCACTGTCCTGCGCCATGGCGGCCGGGCCGTATGCGGCGGACAGCGCCAGCGGCAGCAAGGTGGCGAGTATGGTTTTTTTCATCGATGTCTCCTTTTGTTTTGTGGTTCGACATCAGACTATCAATTTTTGTTTGCACGTTACCATACGAAAATCACATAACTGATGAGGTTTTCGATATAGCTCACGGAAAATTTTTATAACCCATTGTTTTTGCGGAAAAAGATTGTGCACCACGCGTACCTGCGGCGAGCCGGGTTTCAATCAAAAATTTGATTAGTTCGAAAAACCACCTATGTTAGCGTTGTCATGTCACAACGCCATGCCGACCAACCGGCTGCTGGCGCGCTTTAGCCGCTATCATTCGGCAAAACCAACCTATCAAAAGGACCACCGGGCAATGCGCAAAGGAAGTACGGGAAGTACGCTGACCGAGGTGGCCAAGGCTGCCGGAGTTTCCATGATTACCGCGTCGCGCGCGATCCGGGGCCTGGGCTATGTATCGGAAGCCACACGGCAGCGCGTGCTGCAGGCTGCCGAGCAGTTGCACTACCAGCCGGACATGCTGGCCAAGCGCATGCGCGGCGATACCGGCAACCTGATCGGCGTGTTCATCAATAACTTCGGTTCCGTCGTCATGCATGAGCTGATCAGCGCGATCAGCCAGGAAGCGCGCCGCCTCGGTTACGACCTGGTGGTGTTCCACGCGCAAAGCTTCAACGAGCCTGGCCGCGCCGCCACCAGCGACATGTTGCGCAAGCTGTGCGAGGGCTTGCTGCTGGTGCTGCCCAACACGTTCGACCATTACCTCGACCGCCTGGAAAAAGACCGCTTCCCCTGCGTGCTGGTGAACTTCGCCGCGCGCAAGATGGATTTGCCGGTGGTGGTGTGCCAGAACCGCCAGGGCGCGCGGGACGCCATCGACCACTTGCTGGCGCTGGGCCACCGCCGCATCGGCTTTATCGCCGGCACGCCGTTCACGGGACAGAGCGCGGAACGCCAGCGCGGCTATGTCGATGCGCTGTGCGCGGCCGGGGTCGACATCGATCCCGCGCTGATCGTGGAAGGCGACTTTACGCAGGTATCCGGCTTTCCCGCCGCAGAACACTTGCTGTCGCTGGCCGATCCGCCAACGGCGATTTTTGCGGCCAACGATGAAATGGCGCTGGGGGCGCTGGATGCGATCCGCACGCGCGGCCTGAGCGTGCCGGACGATATTTCACTGGTGGGATTTGACGACATCCCCGCCGCCCGCTACGCGTATCCTGCGCTGACCACGCTGTCGCAGCCGTTTGCGGAAATGGGCGTGCGCGCCGTCAAAGAGCTGGTCGAGATCATGAAGGGCAAGGAAGTCACGGCGCAGCGCATTGAATTTGCCACGCCGATGGCGCTGCGCGGGTCGACAGGGCCGGTACGCACGACGCAGAGCGGCACATGAACGGCACATGAACGCCTCCACCCGATTGCAGGCAGGCGCCTTGCGCTATACGGCCGCCGGGCTGGGGATCGTGATTTTCTGGCTGCTGCTGGGCGAATTCGCCATCGCCATGCGCGAGCGTTCCGCGCTGCCGGGCGCGCTGGAATTACTGCGGCGGCACCACGCGTCCGACACCACGGTATCGCTGCTGATGTCGTCCGTCCCCGCCCTGCTGGGCATCATCCTCGGGCCGCTGGTCAGCTACCACTCGGACCGCCACCGTGGCAGGCTGGGACGGCGCCTGCCATACCTGATCGCGGCCACACCCGTCGGCGCGACCGCCATGGTGGGATTGGCGGCATGCCCGTGGCTAGGCCAGTGGAGCGATACGATGCTGGGCACGTGGTCGCCCGGCGTGGATAACTGCGTGCTGGCGTGGTTTTGCCTGTGCTGGGGTATTTTCGAATGCATCGCCATCGTGACCTTGGCGCTGTATGCGGGCCTGGTCAACGATATCGTGCCGTTCCCGATCCTCGGCCGCTTCTTCGCGGCGGTGCGCGTGGTGAGCCTTGGCGCGGGCATCCTGTTCAATTACTGGCTGTTCCCGCTGACGGACACCCACCTGTTCGACGTGCTGGCGGGGATCGGCATCCTGTTCGGCGTCGGCTGCCTGTGGATGTGCGCGATGGTGAAGGAAGGCCCGTATCCGCCGGTGACCGGCAGCGGCCTGCGACGCCCCGGCGTGGCGCAGGTGGCGCGGGAATACGCCACGGCATGTTTCGCGGAGCGGCGCTACCTGTGGGTCTATGGGGCGCTGATGCTGGCGGCCGTCGCGTTCACGCCATTCAACACGTTTTGCCAGTATTACGCGGCATCGATGGGTATGTCGAAAGCCACGCTGGGCGAATTGACGGCGGCGTCTTACATGGTATCCATCGTGCTGGCATTTTTTATCGGCGCGGCGGCGGACCGCTGGGGCGCCGTGCACGTGTCGCTGGCGGTGCTGGCGCTGTACGTGCTGGTCTCCAGCGCAGGGTTTGCGTGGGTGCGCGACGCGGGCAGCTTCGCCTGGCTGTACGTGGCGCACGTGGTAGTGTCGGGCGCCTATTACACGGCATCCGCGTCGATCCCGATGGCGCTGTTCCCGCGCCTGCATTTCCTGCAATTCAATGCGGCCAAAGATTTGATGGTGGGGGTGGCGACCATCGCCGCCGGCTTGCTGCAAGGGCCGCTGCTGGACTGGTCGGGGCATGATTACAGCCTGACCTTGCTGAGTGCCGTGGCGTTGTCTGGCGGCGGCGTACTGTGTTTGCTGCGAATCCGTAGGGCGGGTTTTTACGGGGACGCCGAGTCAAACCCACCTTGCATGCAGCCCGGCGGCGCTGCGGCGGCTTTGTAAAAGCCGCCCTTCTATGAAGTTTGTCCAGGTACGTCAGCAAATTCTTTCCAAACTGTGCTCCGCCTATTCGCCGACTGGCCCGGGGTCAAGGGTGTATCTTCCTTGACGCCGGGGCAGCCGGCATTAC
>NZ_WKJJ01000020.1 GCF_009674485.1 Pseudoduganella rivuli
GCGACGCCCTCGGCAACAGCATCGGCTATACGCTCGACAAGCTGGGCAACCGCACCGGTGAACAAGTGCGCGATGCCAGCGGCACGTTGTCGCGCCAGCTGGCGCGGGTATTCGACAACCTGGGCCGTCTGCAACAGCAAACCGGAGGCATGCCATGAAGCGCCATCCTGGACTGACCTTGGCCGCGCTGGTGCTGGCATGGGGCGGCGCGTCCGCGCAGCAAAACACGACCTTTAGCTACCAGTACGACAACAACGGCAACCTGACCAAGGTCACCGATCCCCTGTCGCAGGTGACCGACCGCAGCTATGACGTGCTGAACCGGCAACTGCAGCAATTGCAACCGCCGCCGGTGACCGGCGCCGCGCGCCCGGCCATCAATTACACCTACGACGCACTGGACCAGCTCAGCACGGTGCGCGACCCGCGCAACCTGACGACGACGTATACCGTCGACGGGCTGGGATGGCAGACCGCGCTGGCCAGTCCGGACACGAACAGCACGACCTACACGCATGACAATGCCGGCAATGTGCTGACGGCCACCGATGCGCGCGGCAAGACCACCACGTATACCTATGATGTGTTGTCGCGCATCACCGGCATTGCCTATGCCAGCGGGACCCCGACACAGTTTGAATACGATGTCGGGGCCAACGCCATCGGCCGGTTGACGCGCATGAGCGATAGTTCCGGCCAGAGCAGCTATGGCTACAGTCAGACAGGCCGATTGCTGGTGTTCACACAGCGCACGATGGCCGGTGCTGCGACCTTCGAACGCAGTGTCGGCTACGCTTACGATGGCAACGACCGGTTGCAAAGCCTGACGTATCCGAGCGGCAATCGTCTCAGTTATGAATACGATGCGGCCGGCCGTGTGGTGCGCGTGACGCTTAACCCCGGCAATGGCAGCGGCGGCACGGATACAGGTACGGTGACGGTGTTGCTGGACAAGATCGGCTATGCGCCGTTCGGCGCCGCCCGGTCGTGGGAGTGGGGCAACAGCAGCGAGCAGGCGCCGCATTTGTACAGCCGCAGTTTTGATCTCGATGGTCGGCTCGCTGCGTATCCACTGGGCAGCATCAATGGCACCGCGCCGGTGCGCAGCCTGACCTACGACGCGGCCAGCCGCATTACCGCCATGACCCATGGCGCCAACACGGCATATGACCAGTCTTTCGGCTATGACGCGCTGGGCCGGCTGACGTCCTTTGTCAGCGCCAACTCGTCGCAAAGCTACGCGTATGATGCGACCGGTAACCGTACCCAGTTGGGTGTCGGCGCCGCCACCTACACGTTCACCACGGCCGCCACCAGCAACCGCCTGAGCAGCACCACCGGCCCGGCGCCGGCACGCAGCAACAGCTACGATGCGTCCGGCAACCTGACCGGCGACGGCACGCAAACCTATGTGTATAACGATGCCGGACGCATGGCCAGCGCGACACGGGCCGGTGTGACGACCAACTACCTGTATAACGGCCGGGGCGAGCGGGTGGCCAAGTCCGGCACGGGCGTGGCGGGCGGTGCGAACTTCTACGTGTATGGCCAGCCGGGCCTGCTGCTGGGCGAGTATGACGCCGGTGGCGCGGCGATCGAGGAAACCGTGTACCTGGAAGGCATGCCGGTGGCGGTGCTCAAGCCGGCTTCGAATGGCGGCATGGCGGTCTATTATGTCTTTGCAGACCACCTCAATACACCGCGAGTGATCGAGGCGGCTGACAGCGGGGCGGTGGTGTGGCGCTGGGATCAAGCTGATCCGTTCGGGGCCGGCGCGCCGGACGAGAATCCGGGGCAGCAGGGGGTGTTTTCGTATAACTTGCGGTTCCCGGGACAGATATATGACCGGGAGAGTAATAACCTCTACAACTACTTCCGGGATTACGATCCGCAGACGGGGCGGTACATCGAGTCCGATCCGATCGGGCTCGGTGGCGGGATCAACACCTACGGTTATGTTGAAGGAAATCCAGTCAGTGCGAGCGATCCCCTTGGGTTGGTAAAGATCATCTTGCTGCCGCCCACGGACCCAAATTACGCGGCGGCCGTCAATGCGCCGGACATCGCGGGTGCGTTCACTGTTATTTCTCACGGAAGTCCTCAATCCGTGAATCACATGAATGCGAGCCAGTTAGAGAAATTCCTCCGAAAGCGTGGCTGGAATCCGAAGAAGCAGCCCTTGATTCTCGATGCTTGTAGAACCGGGCAAGGGCCGGGCTCGATTGGAGATCAGGTGGCACGGAACTCCGGTGGCGTCGTGATCGCGCCGAGCGATCGGACATGGACGACCAACTGGGGTACGAATTTCGACAAACCGTATCCGCCGATGAGTGATAACCATGACTCGGTCTGGAACAACGTACCGAACTTAAGTAAGCCAGGGACATGGAATACGTTCACGAGCAGCGGACAGATTACAAACTAGATCGACAGCGAAGAGGAACAGTATGTATCGGCCAATCGCATTGCTTGCAGTTTTCCTCCTCGCCTCTTGCACCAAGGGCGAAAGCAACCCCAAGGCTACATTCAATCTTGAAAGCGGGATCTCGGTGCTAGAGGCAAGATCTTGTGACGAAGCGGCTGGTGGTGATCAACTATCCGTGCAAAAACAAGCAGACGCTTACATTGTTCTCGTGAGTGACACGTTCGCATGCGGGGACAGTTTGCGTTCGCCCTGGTTGGGCGCAACGCGGGATAAGAAAGCCACTCTGGTCCTGGCATCGGAATCCAATCGAAGCGGTTGCGAGTGTCGCGGCAAAGTGCGTGTTCAAATCAAGGACCGTCTTGAGGCTGGCGACACGCTTTACGTGATGCGGGACAGCCAAGTCATCGGACACGTAGTGCTGCCTTAGCTTCTGCGGTACCTCACTCGTATCCTGACCAAATTCTCGGCAGCGAAGTGTCCATGAAATCCAAGCGGATCAAAGCGATATTTTCAGAGGCTCAAGGGTGTCTAGAAAATCCGTGGCGATTCACTCCACAAAGCAAAGCTCCGCATGAGCGGGCTTTGGCTAATATAAAGAATCGATTGAAAAATGCAGCTGCGGACATTGCTAGATACTGTACTTGCCCATAACATTGAAGACAATTGAAGAAATCTATAAACGCTGCGCCCAAACAGGCGCGTGGTACGGCATTGAAATTACGAGTTTTGCCCAACGCAATTTTATGGAAGATACTGTCTTGCACACGGTGTGTAGCTGGGGGGATCTTGAGTCAGTTAAAGTGTTAGTTGCTGCGGGAGCAGACGTAAACGCCAAAGGTGATCAAGGCGCAACTCCATTGTTTAATGCCGTGATGGGAGAAAACCCGGAAGTGGTTTCTTTTCTCTTGGAGTCAAATGCGGATCCTAATATCCCAAACGACTACAAGCGTTACGTGCTCGACTACGCGAAGAACGTCGCATCGCCTGCATCAATAGTGTCGGTCCTGGAGAAGGCCAAAGGCCTTAAGAAATTTAAGCGTTAGAGTCAGAAAGCCCGCCGTTGCGGCCGGTTGATGTGATCGGAAGCTCGGAGCCAGGACACGCCAGGGTCATTTCAAATTTGCGAGTATCTATTGCAAATTTGGAAGATAAGATCAACAGACTTTGGTTATTAGTGCTGTTGAGGAGTGGCGGGGACATTTGAAAACCTAAGTTATGTCTTTAAACATAACATAATTACTCAAGGTGACGGAGCATTTTTCTTCGGATTAGTAAGCCGGGAAGCCATTCTTTACGCAGAGAATCACGGTTGGAAAGTACAAGCGCATTCTCTGTGGTGTGAGGATCAGCGTCTCGAAGCATGCAGAGCCTGAGCGCGCGGGCACTGGGCAGTTGCGGCGACTCGACATTCGCGCTGTGGCGCAGCCCCCCGCTTGCCACGATGTGGTTTGCAGCTACTGCAAGGCTACTGACAGAAACTGTCGCAGCGCCGTCTTATCATTTCCTTATCACCCCACCACCGATAAGGAGACACGACATGCGCCTGTACACCCACCCGATTTCTTCCAATGCCCGCCGTGTCAACGTGGTGGTGGCTGCCCTGAATGCCGACGTGGAAGTGATCGAGATCAACCTGGCCAGTGAGAGCGACCGCCGCCGCCTGGGTGAAGTGAACCCCAATTGCAAGATCCCGGTGCTGGAAGACAATGGATTCGTGCTGTGGGAGTCGTGCGCCATCATGCAATACCTGGCCGATAAAACCGCGCAGCAAAAAGGTGAACCCAGCCCGCTGTACCCGTGGGATATCCAGGCGCGCGCCGACATCAACCGCTGGATGTTCTGGGCTTGCCAGCACTTCGCACCGGCCATCGGCGTGCTGACGTGGGAGCGGCTGTGGAAAGGCTTTGTCACGGGCCAGCCGGCCGATCCGCGTGAAGAAGCGCGCGGCTGCGAAGAGCTGGCGCAATACGCCGCGGTGCTGGAGGGCCACTTGAAAAACCGCACGTGGCTGGTGGGCGATCACGTCACCTTGGCCGATTACGCGGTGGCCGCGCCCCTGATGTACCGCGCCAAGGCGTCGCTGCCCGTGGACCAATACCCGGAGATGCTGGCCTGGTTTGGCCGCATCCAGCAACTGCCCGCGTGGCAGCAAACGGTGGACCCCAACATACAGGAACCCGACAAATGTGCATGATTTGCGATACGGTGCGCCGGGCGCGCCAACGGCAGGAAGCGGAGCAGTTGCGTCTTGAACAGGAGGCGCAACAGTGTTTACAGCGGGCAGGGCTGACCAGCAAGCTTGCCGGGCCGCCAAGGCCAGGCATGCGGCTCGACGGCGCCGCTACGGCTGCCTCGTAGCGTCTGCGCTGCACCACATGCATGCGCTTCGACAGCGCACGCATGGTGCAGTATCAATGCGTGCGCTGCAGTTCGCGCTCCAGCTCCGCCACGCCGGCGGCGACATCGACGTCGGCGCCGAGGTCTTTCATGGTCGAGCCCAGCGCGTGCAGTGTCCGGAACAGGTTGTGTTCGCGGCACTGCTCGCCCATCTGGCCGATCCGCACGATATTCAGTCCGAACGAGCCGGCAATTTCCACGCGGTATTTCAGCGAAATCTGCTTGCAGATGTCCGCGCCTTTGACGCCGTCCGGCACGTTGATGCCGACCACGGAATTCAAGCGCGATTCGGCCGGTGCAAACAGTGACAGGCCCATTGCTTCGATGCCGCGCTGCAAGCCCAGCGAGCAGCGCAGGTGGCGCTCGAAACGGCTTTCCAGGGTTTCCTTGCAGACCAGGTGCAGCGCTTCGTGCAGCGCCAGGATGCCCGATACGGGCGCCGTGTAGTGGTACGACGCGTTGTGCCAGAAGTTTTCCGCCAGCTTGGCGTCCAGGCACCAGTGCGGCGGCGGAGCGGGGCGCGCGTTGATGCGGTCCCAGGCGCGCTCGGAAAACGCGATCAGCGACACGCCGGGAATCGACGACAAGCCTTTCTGGCCGCCCGACACCACGGCATCGATCTTCCAGTTATCCATTTCGCACGGCATCGTGCTCAGGGTGCAGACCGCATCGACAATCACGTAACAGCCATATTCGGCCGCCATGCGGGTAATTTGCGGCAGGTGGCGGTTGAACACGGTGGACGACGTTTCACCCTGCGCGATGGTCAGCACTTCCGGCTTGAAGCGCTCCAGGTGTTCGCGCACGGCGGCCACCTGGGCCGCTTCGCCGTCCGGTACGTGCATGGTTTCCACCACGCCACCGATGCGGGTCGCCATTTCAGCAAAGCGCTTGCCAAAGTAACCGTTGCACACACTCAGCACGCGCGTGCCCGGATACACCAGGTTGGCCACGCTCATTTCCATCGCCGCCGAACCGGGGCCCGCCACGCCGAGGATCCAGCGCGATTCGGTCTGGAACACATAGCGCGCCATTTCCTTCATCTGGTGGATCACCTTGGCCATGGTGTCGCCCAGGTGGTTGATGACGATGGAATTGGCTTGCGCAACGCTGTAGGGGATCGGCACGGGGCCGGCGCCCATCATCAGCAAGGGTTCGGAAGGGAGGACGAGATTGAGGCTGTCGACTGTCGGTGCGGCGATCATTGCGAGGCAGTAAGTTGGTTGAGATTAGTTTCAATATAACATTAATCTCGCAAGCTATTGCGCCGCACAAAATATGGAGTATAGAGGGGCGCTGCTAATCAGAGCATCAGCACCGCGATCAGCGACTTCACTTCTTCTTCGGACTCGCGCAGGATGTCGTCCAGCGTGCCATCGCCGACCACGAAATCGATGGTGCGGGCGCCGGCGCGGGTGGTGGCGCCGGGCGGCTGGTGCAGCGGGGAGGGGATGGGCGCCAGGTCGTTGGCCAGCAGCAGCGTGTCGCCCAGGTTTTCCGGCGGCAGCGCGCGCAAGCCTTCCCACATGGCTTCCACGGAATTCATGACGGCTTCCGGCATGTTCAGCTTGCGCAGCACGCCGCGGCCGATTTCCACTTCGCCATGTTCGACCCAGTCTTCCGGATGGCCATCCATGATGCCGGGGAATTCCTGGGCGCGCGACAGCATGTAAAAGCCGCCCACTTCGTGCACGATGCCGGTAAACAGTGCGGTATCGGGATCGACGTGGGTGACGCGGCGGGCAATCACTTGCGCCAGCGCCGCCACGTGCGCCGTGTGTTCCCACAATTGCGCAGTCATGGCTTTCAGGCCGGGATCGGTGATGGTGCTGCCCAGCTGGCGCACGATGAGGGACGCCACCAGCGATTGCAGGGTGCGCACGCCGAGGCGTTGGACGGCCGGGCGCACGCCGGAAATCTGCGTGCCGGAACGGTTGTAAGCGACGGAATTGGCAATGGCGACCGTGCGGGCCGCCATCAGCGGATCGGCCTGGATCAGCTTGACGGCCGTGTCGGCATGGCAATCGGGATCGTTGAGGGCCCGCTGCAACTTCAGCGAGGCCGCCACATTGGTGGGGAACGCAAGCTCGCCCCGCGCGGCTTGCGCGGAGATGTGCTTGAAGGCGGCCAGTCGATTCATTGCGAAATCATCCAGAATGTTGCCGTGTGGAACTAATCCATTGTGACATACTTTGCTGAAATTTTCCGCAAAATTATGCGCCTAAAAAGCGCGCACGGCGGAATTATTCCGCAGCGCTGAAAATCGCGTCGCAGCCTTCCAACGTGCCTTCCGTGTCCTGCAATTCGTCCACCAGTTCGAGGTCGAACAATTCTTCGATGGCATTGTTAAAACTGTTGTGCTTGGTCGCGCCGATCAGGCGGTAAATGTCGCCATCGTCGTTGCGGATGCCGATCAACAGCTTTTGCTGGCGCACTTCTTCCGGCGTGACATGGTCCAGCAACAGGTTGGTGGTGATTTGCTTGTCGAAATCGGGCGCGGCGACGCCGGGGATCAGGGTGGTTTTCAGTGACATAGGAATATTCTTTTTAGGGATTAGCGGTCGCTGCCGGCGGTAATCACTTGCTTCAGGCCGGACAGCGTTTTTTCCAGGGCGGTGAAATCTTCTTCAGTAAAGTGCGCAAACACGGCGCCGCCTTTCGAGACGACTTTGGGAAACACGTCGCGGAATACCTGGTCGCCCTGCGGCGTCAGGCGGATAAACCATGAGCGCTTGTCATCGAGGCTGCGTTCGCGTTCGACCAGGCCTTTTTGTTCCAGCCGCTCGATGACGCCCGTCAGCGTGCCTTTGGTGATCAGGGTTTTGTCGCCCAGGTCCTTGTACGACATACCTTCCGTGTTGCCCAGCGTGGCGATGATGTCGAACTGCGCATGGGTCAGGCCGCACTGGCGGACGTGCTCACCCGACAGGCGCTCAAAGCCCTGCATGCATTCGGCCAGCAGCCGGATACTCTTCAAATATCGTTCGCCCATAGGGTTTGATTATAGCGTCCCGTACGCTGCGGGCGCAGCCACGGTACTATATGCGGTTCACGTATATAGACAAAATGACCATGACTGCTCATTTCCGCGGCATTTTAGCCCTGCTCGTCGTCACCATCGTCTGGGGAACGACCTTTCCCGCCATGAAAAACATGACGGATTATCTGTCCGCCAACTGGATCGTGGTGGTGCGGTTTACCATCGCCAGCCTGCTGCTGTCGCCCTTCCTGCTGCGCTCGACCAAGGAAGACTTGCGCTATGGGGCCATCAGCGGCGTGCTGCTGTTCTTTTGCTACCTGTTCCAGGTGGAAGGGCTGGCGCTGACCACGTCCAACCGCAATGCCTTCGTCTGCGGCCTGAACGTGCTGGTGCCGCCGCTGCTGGGCGTGTTCGCCGGCAGGCTGCCGGAGCGCCGTATCGTGGTGGCGCTGGTGCTGGCGCTGGCAGGCCTGTTTGCACTGTGCTGGGACGGCGCGTTCGTCTGGGGCAGGGGCGACACGCTGGCCCTGATGGCGGCGCTGACGTTCGGCCTGTACGTGAAACTGATGGAAGTGCAGACCCGCAAGGCGAATCGGCTGATGTCGCTGACGGCCGCGCAAATCTTCACGGTGGCGGTGTGCGCGGCGCTGTGGATCGCGCTGCGCGAAGTGCCGCGCGGCGACGTGGCGGGGCCGCAGGATATCGGCGACTACTGGGAATACATCGCCAAGGGCTTGCAGATGTACCAGGCCAACCTGCTGTATCTGGGCGTGGTGGCGACGGCTGCCATCATTTCGCTGCAAACGTGGGGCCAAAGCCACAGCACGGCCAACGAGGCGGCCGTCATATATGCGTTCGAACCCGGCTGCGCCGCCATCTTCGGCTATTTCTGGCTGGGCGAGACGCTGGCGTGGAGCGGCATGCTGGGCGCGGTGCTGATGATCTCCGGTATGATAGCCAGTCAGTGGAGCAGGTCGCGCCCGCCGACTGTCCTCGCTCCCGAATAATAATGATCAGAGCTTAAGTACCGCCCATGTCGTTTGCAAATTTGTCCCACCTGGCCCAGGAGCAGCCGCTGCGCGTGCTGCTGGTGAATGCGGGCGAGGCGGATACGCTGGCCTGGGCTGGATTGATCCAGCCATTGCGGCTGGCTGCGCGCATCAAGCCGCAGCACCTGGTGATGGACGTGTGCACGCCGCAGCAGCTGCTCGATGGCGCGGCCATGGGCGCCGGCTGGCATATCGCCTTGCTGGTGGCTGATGAAACCCAGGCGCCGCTGCCGCAGCAGCAATTGCGCGCCGTGATCGAGCGTTGCCGCAACGCGCAATTCTGGGGCGGCGTGGGCGCAGGCGTATTGTGGCTGGCGCAGGCCGGGCTGATGGGCGGCGTGCGCATTGCGCTGCCGTGGAACCTGTATGGCGATGCGGAAGATATCGACCAGGGCGCGATCCTGGTGCCCAACCTGTTTGAAATCGATGGCCCGCACCTGAGCTGCTGTGGCGGCGGCGCCAGCGCGGACTTTGCGCTGACCCTGGTCGAGGCGCTGTATGGCGCCAACGTGCAGGCGGAAATCAAGGAAGCGCTGTGCATCGACAAGGTGCGCGGGCCGGAAGAGCGGCAGCGCGTGGCGTTGCAGGCGCGCTTTGGCGCGTTGCAGCCGAAACTGTCGGAAGCCGTCACGCTGATGGAAGCGAATATCGAAGAGCCGCTGTCGACCGACGATATCGCGGGGCTGGTGGGCCTGTCGCGGCGCCAGCTGGAGCGCCTGTTCAAGCAATACCTGGGCAGCTTGCCGTCGCGTTATTACCTGGAGTTGCGGCTGCAGCGGGCGCGCCAGTTGCTGCTGGAGACCAACCATTCGATCGTGCAGGTGGGGCTGATGTGCGGCTTTTCATCCGGCTCGCACTTTTCCACGGCATTCGGCGCCTTGTTTGGCAATACCCCGCGTGAGGAGCGGCAACGCAAGCTGACCGGTTAAACAGGTACCTTCCGCAACCATTGATGATTGGAGCGATTGCACCATGCGTCATTTCCCTCGCCACCACGTGGCCTGCTGGCTGTTGCTATTGGGCTGTAACGCGGCTTATGCGCAGAGCAATGTTGCCATGTATGGCGTCCTCGATACCTTTGTCACCCATATCCATGCGGACGGGTTGCCATCGGTGACGCGCCTCGACACCAGCAGCCTGCTGGCCAGCCGCATCGGTTTTCGCGGCAGGGAAGACCTGGGCGGCGGCGCCAGCGCCAACTTCACGCTGGAAATCGGCTTGAATGGCGACGACGGCACGGCGCCGGACGCCAACCGTTTCGCCAACCGGCAAGCGTGGGTGGGACTGGCGGGCCGCGTGGGGGAAATCCGCCTGGGCCGGCAAAACACGCCGCAATTCGTCATGAATGGCAAATACGATGCCTTTACCAGCGGCACACAGGCGTCGGGCTGGAACAATTTCCTGGGCGCGCCGCCCCGCGCGGATAACGCCGTGGGGCTGTTTTCCGAGTTCCACGGCGTCAAAGTGCAGGCGCTGCTGGCCCGGGGCGCCACCGGCGGCGCCGCGCCGCTGGACGAGCGGGCCGCCAACCGCAATACGCACGTGGCGGCCGAATATGCCAAAGACGATGTCTATCTCGGGGCCAACTGGCAAGCCGTGCGCACGGTGGCGCTCAATGCGACGGCCAAACGCACGACAGTCGGCGCATCGTACAGGCTCAATGGCGCGTGGACCGTTTACGGTTCGGCAGGCGCCGAGCGCCGCACGGATGGGGCGTTGAATACCCGCATTGCCCAGGTGTCGGCGCAATACCGCTTCCATCCGCAGGCATCGCTCAGTATCGGCTGGGCCGGCCTGCGCGACCGGGTGTCCGGCGCGGGCCATGGCGACGCGTCGCAACTGGGGCTGATGGGCCGTTATTTTTTGTCAACCCGCACCACGTTGTACGGCACGTTGTCGCGGCTGGCGCAGCAGGAGTTGCGTAACAGTTTTTTCCTCAGCGGGGCGGCAGTCGTATCACCCGGCGCGCAAGTGCGTTCGCCGTTGCCGGGCGGGGATATCCGGGGGATGCAAGCAGGAATTTTGCATACCTTCTGAAAAATGAAAAACCTTGTCGCATCCACAAAAGAGTTTTAGCATCCCGCTTTTTATAATGGGATACCACACCTCGTCGCTATGGGGACCGTATCTCTACTTTTGGGGAATGCCATGAATGCAAAGCTTGACTCTTCTGTAACCACTCGCCCTGTCACCCGGCAGACTTTTGATGATGTGATCGTTCCGACCTACGCGCCAGCCGCGATGGTGCCGGTGCGTGCTTCGGGCCTGGACCTGTGGGATCAGAACGGCAAGCATTACCTGGACTTCACGTCCGGTATCGCCGTGGCCTCGCTCGGCCATTGCAACCCGGTGCTGGTGGAAGCCCTGACCAAGCAAGCCAACACGCTGTGGCACCTGGGTAACGGCTACACCAACGAGCCGGTGCTGCGCCTGGCGCTGGCGCTGACGGAAGCCACCTTCGCCGACCGCGCCTTCTTCTGCAATTCCGGCGCGGAAGCCAACGAAGCGGCCCTGAAACTGGCCCGCAAGCACGCCCACACCAAGTTCGGCGAGCACAAATCCCGCATCGTGTCGTGCTTCTCGTCGTTCCACGGCCGTACCCTGTTCACGGTATCGGTCGGTGGCCAGGCCAAGTACACGGAAGGTTTCGAGCCGCTGCCGCCAGCGATCAACCACATCGAGTACAACAACATCGAAGCGGCGCGCGCCGCCATCACCGATGACGTGTGCGCCGTGATCGTCGAGCCGGTACAGGGCGAAGGCGGCGTGGTGCCAGGCCAGAAAGAGTTCCTGCAAGAGTTGCGCGCGCTGTGCGACAAGACCGGCGCGGTGCTGATCTTCGACGAAGTGCAGTGCGGCATGGGCCGTACCGGCCACCTGTTCGCCTACCAGGGCTATGGCGTGACGCCGGACGTGCTGACCTCGGCCAAGGCGCTGGGCAATGGCTACCCGATCGGCGCCATGCTGACCACTAACGAACTGGCGGCAACGCTGAACGTGGGCAGCCATGGCACCACCTACGGCGGCAACCCGCTGGCTGCCACCGTGGCGCTGACCGTGCTCGACACCATCAACCAGCCGGCCTTCCTGGCGCGCGTCAACGAAGCGACCACCAAGCTGGTGTCGATGCTGGAAGGCCTGTGCCAGGACTATCCGGAAATCCTGTCGTTCGTGCGCGGCGCCGGCCTGCTGCAAGGCGTGGTGGTGGCAGATGCGTGGAAAGGCAAGTCGAAAGACATCCAGAAGGCTGCCGAAGCGCAGGGCCTGATGGTGCTGATCGCCGGTACCGACGTGGTGCGTTTCGCACCGGCGCTGATCGTGTCGGATGCGCAGATCGATGAAGCGGGCCGTATCCTGCGCGTTGCGCTGGATGGCCTGAAAGCTGCCGCTTAAGGCCGCGGGCGGAGCTTGGCGGCTTTGTAAAAGCCGCCCTACGGATTTAGCCGCCCGGCATATTTCGTAGGGCGGTTTCCGCGTAGCGGAAGCCGCCATGCCCACCAGTGCTATCCGTAAGAAAAAAACAAAGGAGTTCACATGTATGTTGTCCGTCCGGTAGAACTTGCGGATATCGCAGCGCTGGAAAAGCTTGCTGCGGTGAGCATGCCGGGTGTTCATACGTTGCCGAAGACGCGCGAGAAAATCGTGCAGGCGGTCGAAGCGTCGATCGCTTCGTTCGGCGCCCAGGTCGATATTCCCAGCGAAGAATCGTACCTGTTCGTGCTGGAAGCGCTGGCCGACCATACCCTGGTCGGCACGGCCACGATCCACGCCGCCGCCGGTTCCAATGGCACCTATTTTTCATTCCGTAATGACGTCATCCAGCAAGTGTCGCGCGACCTGGGCATCAGCCACAGCATCCACGCGCTGACGCTGTGCTCGGAACTGACGTCGTATTCGCAACTGTCCAGTTTCTACGTGGACGAGCGCATGCAAAACCGTCCGGAAGCCGCGCTGCTGTCGCGCGCCCGCTTGATGTTTGCCGCGCTGGCGCCGCAGCGTTTTTCCGACCGTTTCTTCGTGCCGCTGGCCGGTGTGACGGACGAGCAGGGCGGCTCGCCGTTCTGGGATGCGCTGGGCCGCAAATTTTTCCAGATGGATTTCCTCGACGCCGAACGCACCATCGGCGGCGCCCGTAACCGCACGTCGATCGTCGAGCTGATGCCGCACTACCCGGTGTACGTGCCGCTGCTGCCGGGCGAGGCACAGGCCGTCATGGGCCAGATCCACCCGTCCGGCGAACTGGCGTTCGGCCTGCTGACGGCCGAAGGCTTCGAAGCGGACGATTACATCGATATCTTCGACGGCGGCCCGATCCTGCAGGCGCACAAGCACGCGCTGCGCACGATCACGCAATCGATACAGTGCCGCGCCACCCTGTACCGTCCGTCCCGCGCGGGCGAGCCAGTGGTGCAATATGCGGTGGCGGCCAACGCCGGCCTGCAATTCCGCGCCGTGATCGTGTCGGTCCCTTCGATCGAAGGCGGCATCACCATCGCATTACCGCAGGAAGTGCTGGATGTGCTGCAGGTCGCAGAAGGCGATGACGTCATCTGTGTTCGTATCTGAATAGTGAAGTGAGAACGTTATGCTGGTAGTACGCGCCATTCAAGAGCACGACCTGGACGCCCTGTACACGATGGCGACGCAGGTGGGCTCGGGCATGACCACCCTGAAGCCGGACATGAAAATGCTGGGCGACCGCGTGGAAATCGCCTGCGCCTCGTTTGCGGAAACCATCGCGCCGGAAAAGCGCGATTACATGTTCGTCATGGAAGACACGGTCAACCAGCGCATCGCCGGCGTCTGCGCGATCAAGGCCGCCGTGGGCCTGGAAGAACCGTTTTATAACTACCGCATCGGCACCCTGGTGCATTCCAGCCGCGAGCTGAAAGTGTTCACGCGCATGGAAACCCTGTACCTGTCGAACGACCTGACGGGCAGTTCGGAACTGTGCTCGCTGTTCCTTGCGCCGGATTACCGCAAGGGCAACAACGGCAAGCTGCTGTCGAAATGCCGTTTCCTGTTCATCTCGCAATTCCCCCATCTGTTCACGCAAAAGATGATCGCGGAAATGCGCGGCTACCAGGACGACAATGGCCGCTCGCCGTTCTACGAAGGCCTGGGCCGCCATTTCTTCAAGATGGAATTCGACGACGTCGATGCGCTGACCGCCGTCGGCAAGAAGTCGTTCATCGCCGAACTGATGCCGCGCCAGCCGCTGTATGTCGCCTACCTGCCGAAAGAAGCGCAGGACGTGGTGGGCCAGGTGCACAAATCCACCGTGCCGGCGCGCCGCCTGCTGGAACAGGAAGGCATGCACTATGAAGGCTACGTCGATATCTTCGATGCCGGCCCCGTGCTGCAAGGCCGTGTGTCCGAATTGCGCGCCGTGCGCGACAGCGTGCTGGCCGTGGTCGATCCGGATACGGACATGACGCACGCCTGCGCACCCCAATCGGAACCCACGCTGGTTTCCAATACCGATTTGCGCGACTTCCGCATGATCCTGTCGGAAGCCGCCGCCGTGAACGGGCATATCGACCTGTCCACGGAAGAACAGCAAGCACTGCGTTGCCGAACCGGCGACACGGTGCGTACCCTGACTCTCAACGCGAGGAAGAACAATGTCTGACTTAGTTACCCCATCCCTTTCGAATTTTATCAATGGTGTGTGGCAGGCAGGCCACGGCGCCGAACTGGTCACCGTCGACCCATCCAATGGCCGCCAGACCTGGACCAGCCGCGAAGCCACGCTTGACGACGTGGCCGCCGCCGCGACGGCGGCGCGCGCCGCCTTCGAAGGCTGGGCATTGACCTCGCTGGAAGAGCGTATTGCCATCGTTACCCGCTTCCGCGACTTGCTGAAGGAAGATGCGGAAGAACTGGCGCGCCTGATCGCCGAAGAAGTGGGCAAGCCGCTGTGGGAAGCCCGCACCGAAGTGACGACCATGGCCAACAAGGTCGACATCTCGATCCAGTCGTACAACAGCCGCACCGGCGAGACCCGCAACAAGGTGGCCGATGGCGACGCCGTGCTGCGCCACCGCCCGCATGGCGTGTTCGGCGTGTTCGGTCCGTACAACTTCCCCGGCCACCTGCCGAACGGCCACATCGTGCCGGCCCTGATCGCGGGTAACACCATCGTGTTCAAGCCGAGCGAATACGCGCCGCGCACTGCCGTGAAAACCGTGCAACTGTGGGAAAAAGCCGGCATCCCGGCCGGCGTGGTCAACCTCGTCAATGGCGGCCGCGATACCGGCATCGCACTCGGCCAGAATGCGGAAATCGACGGCGTGCTGTTCACCGGCAGCAGCCAGACCGGCGCCGCGCTGCACCGCCAGTTCGCGGGCCAGACCGGCAAGCTGCTGGCGCTGGAAATGGGCGGTAACAACCCGCTGGTGGTGTGGGATGTGAAAAATGTCGACGCCGCCGTGTTCATGGCGATTTCGTCCGCCTTCATCTCGGCCGGCCAGCGCTGCACGTGCGCGCGCCGCATGATTGTCAAGGAAGGCGCTGAGGGCGACGCATTCATCGCGCGCATGATCGATGTCGCGTCGAAACTGGTGGTGGGCCCGTCCGATGCGGAACCGCAGCCCTTCATGGGCCCTGTGGTCTCCAGCGCGATCGCCAAGCGCCTGGTGCAGGCGCAGCACGACATGGTCGCCAAGGGCGGCAAGCTGCTGCTGGAAATGAAATTGCTGCAGGAAGGCACGGGCTTCGTGTCGGCCGGTATCGTCGATACCACCAACGCCCAGGGCATCCCGGATGAAGAGTGGTTCGGCCCGCTGCTGCAAGTGATCCGCGTGAAAGACTTCGACGCCGCCATCAAGGCCGCCAACAATACCGGCTACGGCCTGGCGTCCGGGCTGCTGTCGGAAGACGAATCGCTGTGGAAGAAATACCAGGTGCTGGCCCGCGCCGGTATCGTCAACTGGAACCGCCCGACCACGGGCGCAGCGTCCAGCGCGCCGTTCGGCGGTGTCGGCAAGTCCGGCAACCACCGTCCAAGCGCGTATTACGCAGCCGATTACTGCGCCTATCCGGTCGCTTCGATCGAAAACAGCGCCCTTGAGATGCCGGCCAAACTGTCGCCCGGCATGACGTTCTAACTTCAGGAAGAAACCATGCGCCCAGCACGCGAGTACAACTTCGATGGCCTGGTAGGCCCGTCCCACAACTATGCCGGCCTGTCGTTCGGCAACGTCGCCTCGTTCAACAACGTCAAGAGCGCGTCGAACCCGAAACAGGCGGCCCTGCAGGGGCTGGCGAAGATGCGCGCGCTGGCGCAGCGCGGTTTTGCACAGGCGCTGCTGCCGCCGCAAGACCGCCCGAATTTCCGTCTGCTGCGCAGCCTCGGCTTTACCGGCAGCGATGCGGACATCATTGCCAAGGCTTACAAGGAAGCGCCGGTGATCCTGGCGTGCGCGTATTCCGCGTCGCCGATGTGGACCGCCAATGCCGCCACCGTCAGCCCGTCGGCCGACACCGGCGATGGCCGCGTGCACTTCACGGCGGCGAACCTGAACAACAAGCTGCACCGCGCGTTCGAGCACCCGCAATCGGCCCGCGCGCTGCGCGCCATCTTCCACGACAAGCGCTATTTTGCCGTGCATGACGCGCTGCCGGGCACCCCGGCGTTTGGCGACGAAGGCGCCGCCAACCACACCCGCCTGTGCGCCGCACACGGCAAGGAAGGCGTGGAATTGTTCGTCTATGGCCGCGTGGAATTCGACGCATCGGCACCCGCGCCAACCCGCTACCCGGCGCGCCAGACGCTGGAGGCATCGCAAGCCGTGGCCCGTTTGCACGGCCTGGTGAGCGAGCGCACCGTCTATCTGCAGCAAAACCCGGACGTGATCGACCAGGGCGTGTTCCACAACGACGTGATCGCGGTCGGCAACGGCAACGTGCTGTTCCACCACGAACAGGCGTTTGCCGATGAAGCGGCGGGCCTGGCCCGACTGAAAGCCGCGATGGAAGGCGTGGGCGCCGAATTGCAGGCGATCCGCGTGCCGACCGCCGAAGTGTCGGTGCAGGATGCCGTATCGAGCTACCTGTTCAACAGCCAGCTGCTGTCGAAAGCCGACGGCAGGATGGCGCTGGTGATCCCGCACGAATGCGAGGAAATCGGCGCCGTCGACCGCTACCTGAAAGCCATGGTGGCATCCGGCGGCCCGGTCGATGAACTGATCCACTTCGACCTGCGCCAGTCGATGCGCAACGGCGGCGGTCCCGCATGCCTGCGCCTGCGCGTGGCGCTGACGGACGAAGAAGCCAACGCCATGCACCAGGGCGTCGTGATGACGGAAACCCTGTACCAAACTTTGGTCGGATGGGTGGAGAAACACTACCGCGATCATCTGGAGCCGTCCGACCTGGCCGATCCGCAACTGGCGTTGGAAGTGCACGCCGCACTGGAAGAATTGAGCCGCATCCTCGGTTTGCCCGGCCTGTACGAGTTTTAAGGCGGCGCATGCACGGCGGCTTCCGCCAAGGCTAGGCGCCCCCGGCGGAAACCGCCCTACGCGCAATACGGGTTTTGGTTGCCTTTAAGGCGGATTAGAAGCAGAATTCGACACCAAATATGGCAGCGGGGAGATCCCCCGCGCCGCCCCAGCATTCACCGCCGGCCCAGCCACAAGCTAATCCGGGCCAGCAGTAATACCTACAACGTATTGGAGAAGCAACGATGACACAAATGCCACAAGACCTGCGCAAGCAGACGCTGGACCTGATCAATGCGAACAAGAGCGCCGACAGCGGCCAGGTTTCCGCACTGATCGGCGCCTGGCTCGCTGCGATCGATGAAGAAGACCTGTCCGGCATCGCGCCCGACAGCCTGGTTCCCGTGCTGTGGGAAGGCTTTGCGCAAGCCTCCAAGCGCGAAGCAGCCGGTTGCGAGGTCACCAAATTGCGTTACGCGGATGGCCGTGGCGGCATGGCGACCGCGTTGCTGATCCTGAACGATGACATGCCTTATCTGGTCGACTCCATCGTGATGGCATTGCGCAAGCAGCGCTTGACCGCCAATGGCGTGCTCAACGCCGTGCTGCCGGTGACCCGCTCTGCCGATGGCGTGGCGACCAGCGTGGGTGGCGATGGCAAGGCTGAATCGTATGTGCTGGTATTGTTGTCGGAAGACTTGTCCGGCGCCGACCTGGGCGCGCTGGTGTCGCGCATCGAGATGGTGGCAAGCGACGCCGCTGTCGTGCGCCGCGACCTGGTGGCCATGCAAAACCAGCTGGACAAGGTCGGCGCTGAAGCCGCCGCCGCCGGCGGCGACGAAGGCAAGGAAGTTGCCGCTTTCCTGGACTGGGCCAAGACCGAAGGTTTCGAGCCGTTCGGCTACGCTTACTACAAGGTGATTCCAGGTGCGCGCGAACTGGAACGCGACATCCCGTCCCGTATCGGCGTGCTGCAGGATACCGCGCACCCGGTCTACGGCACCTGCCTGGCCAATATTCCTGGCGACTTCGATACGCTGTCCAAGCGCGCGCATTCGCTGTCGATCGTCAAGGCTGACGTGGAAGGCACCTTGCACCGCGACCAGGCGCTGGACTTCATCGGCGTACGCCACACGGATGCGCAAGGCGCCATCCTGGGCGAACACTGCTTCGTCGGCCTGTTCACCCGCGCCGCATCGATCACGCCGCTGGCCCGCATGCCATTTGCCCGTGGCCGTATCGCCCAAGTGCTGCAAATCGCCGGCGTGCGCAAGGAAGGCTTCCGCGCCGAGAAATTCGTGGAAATCCTGGAATCGCTGCCACGCACCGAAGCGATGGAAGCGGAACCGCAATGGCTGGCCGACGTGTGCGGCGCCGTCGTGTCGCTGTACAAGCAGCCACGCACCAAGGTCTTCGCGCGCCGCGACGTCTATGCCCGCCACCTGAACGTGCTGGTGTACCTGCCGCGCGAACGCTACTCGGCCAGCGTGGCCCATGCACTGGCCAAGGCCCTGCAACAAAGCTCGGGCGCCACCCACGTGTCGACGCAAACGCTGGTGGCCGACGGCCCGCTGGCCCGCGTATACCTGATCGCCCACGCGGCGCGCTACCCGCTGGACCTGGAAAGCGATATCCAGCGCCCGCTGCTGTCCGTACTGGACGGCTGGCACAACACGTTCTCCGCGCTGGCCGACGCTGAAAAAGAAGAATCCCGGCGCTCGGCGCTGCGCAAGCTGTGCGCGACCCTGCCGGTGGATTACGTTGCCGCCACCGCCCCGGCCGTGGCATATCACGACCTGGGCGCGCTGCTGGCGCAGTCCGAGGGTAACCGCGTGGCTGCACGCGTGGAACTGGGCACCACGGAAAGCCCGGCCACCACCATCCGCATGTACTCGGTGGACAAGGTGCAGTCGCTGTCGACGATCCTGCCTGCGCTGCACAATGCCGGCGTCGCCATCGACCGCGAACATACGTATTCGATCTCGCTGGCCGACGGCAAGCGCCACTTCGTCACCAGCCTGCTGGTGGACGCGGCCAGCGCCGCCAAACTGGCGCAACCTGGCGTGGCCGAAGTGGTGCAAGACCTGGTCACGTCGTTGTTCAACAACGAAGCGGAAGACGGCCGCCTGAACGGCCTCGTGATCGAAGGCGGCCTGTCGACGCGCCAGGTGCAACTGGTGCGCGCCTACATGAGCTACTGGCGCCAGGCCGGCGCCCGCTTCCAGGTGCGCTATGTGGCGGAAACCCTGCGCAAGCAGCCTGCCCTGGTGAAATCGCTGGTCGACGCATTCGAGCAGCGTTTCAACCCGGCCAACGATGAAGCCACCCGCGCCGCGGCAAAAGACAAGCTGGCGGAAATCAAGGCGGGCCTGGGCAAGCTGAATCATGCCGACACGGAAGAAATCGCGGCCGCCTACGTCGACCTGATCAACGCGACGCTGCGCACCAACTACTTCCAGAACAACCAGCAGGGCGACAAGATCATCTTCAAGTTCGACACCAGCAACCTGTCGCTGGTGCCGGAACCGCGTCCATTCCGCGAAATCTACGTGTTCTCGCGCCGCTTCGAGGGCGTGCACCTGCGCGGCGGCCCGGTCGCCCGCGGCGGCCTGCGCTGGTCGGACCGCATGGAAGATTACCGCACCGAAGTGCTGGGGCTGGTGAAGGCGCAGATGGTGAAAAACGCCGTGATCGTGCCGGCCGGCGCGAAGGGCGGTTTCGTCTGCAAGATGATGCCGAAAGACGCGACCCGTGAAGTGATCGCGGCCGAAGGCGAAGCAGTGTACCGCCTGTTCATTTCCAGCCTGCTGGAAGTGACGGACAACCGCGTGCTGGGCGATATCGTGTCGCCGCAGGACACCGTGTGCTACGACGGCAACGACCCGTACCTGGTGGTGGCAGCCGACAAGGGCACCGCAACCTTCTCCGACATCGCCAACGGCATCGCGGTCAAGCGCGGCTTCTGGCTGGGCGACGCGTTCGCATCGGGCGGCTCGAACGGTTATGACCACAAGAAGATGGGTATCACCGCCAAGGGCGCCTTCGAAGCCGTGAAGCGCCACTTCTACGAGATGGACCACGACATGAACACCACGCCGTTCACCGTGGTGGGCGTGGGCGACATGTCGGGCGACGTGTTCGGCAACGGCGTGCTGCTGTCCAACCAGATCAAGCTGCTGGCGGCGTTCGACCACCGCCACATCTTCCTGGACCCGAATCCGGACACCGCCGTGTCGTTCGCTGAACGCCAGCGCATGTTCGCGCTGCCACGCTCGTCGTGGGAAGACTACAACAAGGACTTGATCTCGCAAGGCGGCGGCGTGTTCCCGCGCTCCGCGCGTTCGATCGAACTGTCGCCGCAAATCCGCGCCGCGCTGGACATCGAAGAAACGTCGCTGACGCCGGAAGAACTGATGCACCGCATCCTGCTGGCGCCGGTGGACCTGTTCTACAACGGCGGTATCGGTACCTACATCAAGGCGTCGACCGAGACTCACGCGCAGGTGAAAGACCGCGCCAACGACAACATCCGTGTCAGCGGCAATGAATTGCGCTGCAAGATCGTGGCCGAAGGCGGCAACCTGGGCGCGACCCAGGCCGGCCGTATCGAATTCGCACTGGCCGGCGGCCGTATCTTCACCGATGCGATCGACAACTCGGCCGGCGTGGATTGCTCCGACCACGAAGTGAACTGCAAGATGTGGCTGGACGTCGAGATGAATGCCGGCAAGCTGTCGGAAACGGACCGCAACCAGTTGCTGAACGACATGACCATGGAAATCGAGCGCCTGGTCTTGCGCGACAATACCCAGCAAACCCGTTTGCTGGTGCGCGAACAGCAGGCGCAGGGCGAAGCCGCCGTGCAGGATGGTTATGCCGCGCTGATCGCCAGCCTGGAAGAAGAGGGCGCGCTGTCGCGCGAACTGGAGCAACTGCCTTCCGTGGCCGAACTGGCGCGCCGCAAGGCTGACGGCCGTGGCCTGACCACGCCGGAACTGGCGGTGGTGATTGCCAACGTGAAGAACCGCTACAAGCGCGTGCTGCTGGCATTGCCGCTGACGGATGAAAGCTGGGCTGAATCCGTGCTGCGCCCGTACTTCCCGGCGCAACTGGTGGCAACCCGCAAACCGCTGGCGCACCCGCTGGCCAACGCGATCCTGTCGACCGTGCTGGCCAACGAAGTGGTGAACCGCTGCGGCCCGCTGATGCTGCGCGACCTGGCGGCGGAACACAATGTCGATGAAACCGACGTGATCCTGGCATGGGCGCAGGCATGGACTGCCCTGAACCTGGCGCCGGTATTCGATACGCTGGATGCGGATGCGCTGACCGTGCCGCGTTCGGTGGCGACCAAGGTGGACGGCCGTACCCGCGTCATGCTGCGCGCGGTGATGCAGGGTGTGCTGTCGGTGCCGAGCGACCAGCTGCGCAATGGTAATAACCCGGGCAGCGGCCTGGCGGAACTGACCAAGCTGTTTGCCGATCCGGCCATGCTGCAATCGATGACGGCCAACGTGGAATCGGACGCCGATTCGGCCGCGCCTATCCTCAGCATGGAATTCGTTCAGGCGTGGAAAGCCGTCGATGCCATCGAAGGCGTGGCGGCATTCGTGTTCGCCGCCCTGTCGGTGAAACGTCCGCAAGGCATGGACTTGCCGTCCTTCCTGCAAGTGGGCATGGCCCTGCGCAGCCAGGCCGGTATCGACACCCTGGAACGCGGCCTGAAATTGCCTGCGCACACCCGCTCGCAAGAGCAGTTGCGCAGCTATGCCCAGCAAGCGTTGCGCCGTACCCAGCAACGCCTGCTGTCGCAAGTGCTGAGCCGCGCCACCAATGGCCACGATGCGGTGGAAGCGGTGGAACTGGTGACCAATACGCTGGGCTTGTCCGGCTATGCGGTATCGGCCGACCTGGAACAGGCAATGCTGGATGTGTGGGCGCTGTCTGAAGCAGTGAACGGTATCCCAATGGCGGCATAAGGCAGGGCAGCAACAATGCAGCAAGTGCAACAACAGCAACAGCTGCCGGAAGGCCTGGACCAATGCGTCCGGGCCTTCGCCACCGCCGACTTCACGGCGGTCGCGCAGCGTTTTTCCCACGCCGGCTTTGACGTTTCCCAGCCCGCCGATGGCGTGCTGACCATCCACAGTGACTCCGGCCACCAGCGCCCCGCGGTGCTGGTGTCGGTGGGCGTGCATGGCGATGAGACCGGTCCGATTGAAATCATGGCTTACCTGCTGGATGCGCTGTCGCGCGAACCGCAGGCGCTGAAAGTGGATTTGATGCTTTGCGTCGGCAACATCGGCGCCATCCGCGCGGGCAAGCGTTTCATCGATGCGGACTTGAACCGCATGTTCCGCACCGAACGCGGCACGCTGGCCGGTACGGCGGAAGCCGCGCGGGCCGATGAAATGATCGCCGTCACGGATGATTTCTTTGTCAACGCGGGGCCACAGCGCTGGCACCTGGATTTGCACACGGCGATCCGTCCGTCGCACTATCCGGCGTTTGCCATCGTGCCGGAACTGATCGAAGACAAGGCCCGCACCCGGCTGATTTCGTGGCTGGGACAGGCGGGCGTGGGCGCCGTCATCATGAACCCGAAGTCCGTCGGCACCTACAGCTATTACTCGGCCGAACACCACGGCGCGGCCGGCACCACGGTGGAACTGGGCCGCATCGGCACGCTGGGCCAGAACAACCTGGAACAGTTCGACGATGCGTCGAAAGCGCTCGACGCGCTCTTGCGCGGCAAAGCCGCTCCCGGCGATATCCGTGCGCCGCACGTGTACAACACGGCGCGCCAGGTGATCAAGTTGAGCGATGCGTTCACGATGGCCTTTGGCCGCGAGACGTGGAACTTCACGCCGCTGCGGGAAGGCGACGAGATCGCCCGCGACGGCGACACGGTCTACCGCGTGGAGCACCCGGAAGAGCTGGTGGTGTTCCCGAATCCGGATGTCAGGATTGGATTGCGGGCGGCGCTGATGGTGGTGCGCGTTTCATAGCGACGCCATACTTGCCGTGCAGGTGTAAGATGTGAACACGCCAACCTCTGGAGTTTCCATCATGTCCCTCACCATGTTCCAGGTTTCCGTTCCCGCCTTCCTGCGCGCCCTGAATGTGCTGTCCACTTTGCTGGCAAAAGGCGAAGAGCACGCTGCGGCGCACGGCATCATTCCCGATGTTTTACTTGGTGCCCGCCTTGCCGAAGACATGATGCCGCTGACCGCGCAAGTCCAGCGCGTCAGCGATACCGCAAAATTCTGCGTCGCCCGCCTGTGCGGTATCGACGCCCCCAAGTTTGACGATGACGAAGCGTCGTTCCAGCAATTGCAGGAACGGATCGCCAACACGGTGGCGTTCCTCAAGAGCGTCAATGAAAAGCAGTTCGCGGGCAGCGAGGCGCGCGAAATCACGCTGACGTTCGGGCCGTTCAGCCAGACGTTTACCGGGCAGGATTACTTGTTGACGTTCGTGCTGCCGAACTTCTACTTTCACGTGACGACGGCATATGACATTTTGCGGGCGCAGGGCGTGAAGATCGGTAAGCTGGATTATTTGGGCAAGTACGCTTAGATATGCCGGGATGCATCCATGCGCTCATGCAGGATGCGGACAACCGCAATGCCGTAATCGGTTACGCGGAAATAAATCATGTGGCGCTCAACGCGACTGCGGCGATATCCTGAGCGAATGTAATCGCAAGCTAAAGCCGCCATTGGAAATTGCGCCAATTTCAACGGCAGGGGTAAGACGATATTCAGCCACGAGAGGACCGCATGCGCTGCTTGAATGTATTGACGTCGAATGGGCGAGGCTCGCCGCTGGCCTCCCCTTCGGCTAAGGCGGCGCGGATCGTTTCGATCTCTGCGTTGCGTTCCTGCTCACGCCGGATCAGATCACGAATGTATTCGCTGTCGTTGGTATAGTGGCCCGCTTCAATCTGTGCTTTGATCCAGGTGTCTTGTTGATCCGTCAACGTGATGGTCTTACGTACCGTACCCATGGTCAATTCCCTTCAATGCATTGATAGTATGAAAAACTCATACTATTGGTGCATTTTAGCGCGAACTGGCTTCAATGTCGCGCGTTAGCGCGCTAGGCGGCGCTGCGGGTGGCATGGCAGGGCTTCAGGCCCCGTCCCCGGCTGGCCAAGCCATTTCCAGTTCCAGCCCGATCGAGCGGGCTAACCCGTCCAGGTCAGGGAACAAGGTCGCGCTGGTAATGTTCATCCGGTATAGCGCCCGCATTGCTTCTCCGCGCATGCGCTGCGGCAGTACGATTTTTTTCAGCAATACGCCGCTGTCGCCATAGAAGGCCAGGATTTCATCCAGCGCCTTGTCCAGCATACCCGGCACCACCAGTGTGCCGGATTGCGCCACCAGTCGCTTGTCCATTTCCGCCGGTTCTCCGGTCCAGATGATGGCGTTGGCATTGGGCAGGTATAGCTGTTCGAAATTTCCCGGTGTGCGCGGGTCGATATGTTCGCGCCCCATCTCAGGCTGGCCGTCAGGGGCCGCGCTCCACAGTCGTGGCGTGTTCAGCGCATATACGGCGGCATCGCATGTCGCCGATTCCAACGCAAAGAACGCCGCCACATAAGGCGACTTGGTGAAGTCCAGCAGCCGGGTAGGCGCGCCGTGGTGCTGCATCAGCGCCAGGCAGCGCAGCATGTTGTCGAGCCCCGGCATGTCGCCCAGGTAGTTGTGCGCCTTGCGCCGGAAAATGCGGATGGCGCGCTCTTCGCGGGCGCGCCACAGGGACTGGTTCGGGATGTATGCGTTCAGGTAGCGCGACAGGGACGTCAGCAGCGGCCAGCGCGCATCCTGCTGGCCGCGGAACGCCCACGCATCGAGCGTATCCGTCAGCGCCATGAATTCCGACCACGTGGCGATGCGTATTTCTTCCATCCGCGCCCTCCCGTTATTGATCACGCGGCCAGGCGGGGCAACCGCTTTTCCGCCGGTGCCACAGTTGCCGACAATGCTGCCGCTGCATGATAACCCGGTTGCGGCTCAAGCCTGAACACGCTAACCAATTGCACCAGCCCCGCCGCGCTTTCCTGCAAGGTTTGCGCCGCTGCTGCAGCCTGTTCCACCAGCGCCGCATTTTGCTGCGTGGCCTGGTCCATCATGGCCACCGCTGCATTCACCTGCGACAAGCCGCTGCTTTGCTCGGCGCTAGCGGCGGCAATGTCGCGCACGCAGTCCGCCACGTCCGACACGCTGTGTACCACGTCGTGCATGCTCGCACCGGCCTGCTGCGCCAGCTTGCTGCCCGATGCCACGCTGGCCGCCGACGTATCGATCAGCGACTTGATGTCCCGGGCGGCTGCGGCGGAACGCTGTGCCAGGGTGCGCACTTCGGACGCCACCACGGCAAAGCCCCGTCCCTGTTCGCCCGCGCGCGCCGCTTCCACGGCGGCATTGAGCGCCAGGATATTGGTCTGGAACGCAATGCTGTCGATGACGCCCGTGATATCGGCAATGCGGCGCGACGAGTCGCTGATGGCTTCCATCGTGTGCGCCACCTGTTCCACCACCTGGTTGCTGCCGCCCGCGATGGTGCTGGCGTGCCGCGCCCGTTCGCGCGCACCGCGCGCCTGGTCCGCATTGTTGGCGACGGTGGCCGACAACTGTTCCATGGCTGACGCGGTTTCTTCCAGCGATCCCGCCTGCCGCTCGGTGCGCTGCGATAAATCCATATTGCCCTGCGCGATTTCCGCCGCCGCGCCGGCAATCGCATCGGCGCCACTGCGTACTTCGGCGACGATGTTACGCAGGCTGCCATTCATGTCGTGCAGCGCCTGCAGCAACTGGCCGGTTTCATCCCGCCGCTGCGTACCGGAAGAAGTCTCCCTGCATAAATCGCCGCTGGCGACGGCGCGCGCCACCCGCACCGCGTCCCGCAGCGGCCCGGTGATGGAGCGTGTCACCAGCACGCCGCAGGCCACGGCGGCAACGCAGGCCGCCAATGCCAGCATCATGATGTGCATGCGTTTCTCGCCATACAGCGCCGCCGCATCCCGCCCGCTTTTTTCCATCAGCTTGCCGCCACCATCGAGGAATCCCTGGATGCGCTTCGTATAGGCCTGCTGATCATTGCGCAGCGATTCCATCAGCAGGGCGGTGGCGTCCAGCGTGCCGCCCGTGGACGCCATGTCCATGAACTTTTGCTGGCCCGCCAGGTACTTCGCGCGCAGCGCCATGATCTCCTGGTGCGCCTTGCGCCCGGCATCGCTGGACAGGCGCTTTTCCAGCGCCGCCAGCGCCACCGTGATGCGCTGTTCGCCCGCCTTGATGGCGGCGGTTTCCGCCTGCACGATGGCCGGATTATCGGCCAGCAGGATGTTGCGCATGGCGATCGCGTTTTCGTTGACGGTCACCAGTAATTCCGTGGCCCGCACCACTTGCGGATAACGGTCGTCGACGATGTGCGTGGTGGCCTGGTTCAGCGAAGCCAGGCTGCGCTCCGCCACCAGTACGATGCCGCCCAGCAGTGCGATCACGATACCGAAGCTGGCGCCCAGGCGTACGCCGATTTTCAGGTTGCCCAACATGATGCCGGCCCCGCGCTCAGAACAGGTGGTGGATGCCGATGGTCGTCACCAGCTGGCTGTCGCCGGCGGCCACGCCCGTATTGTTCTGGATCGCGAATTTCGCCGCGCCGCCCGCGTTCTGGTACGCCGCCTGCACGTAGAATTCGGAACGCTTCGACAGCGCATACACGTGGCTGACGCTGAACTGGTCGTATTTCGCGGCGCCCAGCTTGGAGCGGGTATAGCCGAAGTTCAGGGTGCGCACGTCCGCATAGCGCCATGCGGCGCCCAGGTCGATGTTCTTTTGTTTGAACGACGACGTGGGTAAATCCACCGTGCTTTGCGTGTACAGCGCATTCAGGCGCCATGCGCCGGCCGTGTAGCCGCCGCCCGCCGCCCACGTGGTGAGAGAGTTGAACACGGTGCCCGCGTTGCCCAGGCCCAGCGACCCGAGGAACGTGCCGGCATAACCGGCCGCGCGGTCGTTCTGCTTGCTGTACGCCAGCGCCAGGCGCAACGGGCCGTTGACGTAATTCGCGCCCGCACTGGTGTTGCGGCCCTTGCTGGCGCTGCCCGCCACTTCACCGAAACCCACCATCGCGCTGACGGTCAGGCCGGACATGGCCGGCGACGTGTAGCGCACCGTGTTGTTGAACTGGTAGGTGTTGGCCAGCGTGTCCAGGTTCCCCGGGTGGAACAGGTAAAAGTTCGTCAGCTGGAAGCCGTTGCTCAATTTGCCCGCGTAGTCGAATACGATGTCCGGCATGTTGCCCAGGGTGACGGCGCCAAAGTCGCCGGACAGGCCCACCGTCGTATAGCGGTTGAAAATCTTGCTGGCGTTGGTCGACGCGCCCGTGTCGGTGGCGAAGCCGCCTTCCAGCTGGAAGTTGGCTTTCAGGCCGCCGCCCAGGTCTTCCACGCCACGGAAACCGAAGCGGTCCGGCTGCATCGTGCCCTGGTCGACGCGCTGCACGGATTTTCCGGCCACGTCGTTGACGTAGGCGACGCCGGCATCGAGGCTGCCGTAGACGGTGACGTTGCTCTGCGCATGGGCGGCACCGCAGGCAATGGTCATGGCGGCGATGGCAAATTGGTGCTTTTTCATGTGTACTCCCTTTGTTATGGGCGGCCGAAGCCGCGTCTTATGAATAAAACGTCTGTCGCATCATTTGAATTGTTGGCCCGTGCCGGGCCGCGGGGGCGTTACAGGTCGAGCACGAGGCGCTGACCCTTGCATCCGGAGACGCACACCATCATGGTCTTGCCCGACTCGCGTTCCGCCTTCGTCAGCACGCCGTCGCGGTGGTCCGGCGTGCCATCGAGCACGGCGGTTTCACACGAACCGCACACGCCTTCGCGGCAACTGTGGTCCACGTCGACACCGGCTTCCAGCAGCGCGTCGAGCAGCGATTTCCCGGCTGGCACCAGCACCATTTTTTGCGACTTCGCCAGGCTGCATTCATACGCGCTGTCCTGTTTGATGACAGGCGGTTCCGCGGCGGCAAAGCGTTCGATATGGATGTTGGGCAGGCCCAGTTCCTCTCCCAGCTGTTCAAAGGCGTTGAGCATCGGCGTCGGTCCGCAGCAATAGAAATGCGCCGCGGGAGATTTCGACGCCAGGTAGCCGCGCAGGTCGGGCGGGCTGCCGGCTTCCTGGTCGAAGTGCATCAGCACGCGGCCATCCTGCGCCAGTTGCCCGACAAAGGCGGCTTCCGTGCGGCTGCGCGCGCAGTACAGCAACTCCACGGATTTGCCGAGGCGGCGCAACTCGTTGAACATGCACAGGATCGGTGTGACGCCGATGCCGCCGGCAATCAGCACCGTGTGCTCCGCCGCTTCCTCCAGCGGGAAGTTGTTGCGCGGGCGGCCGACCTGGATGGTCGAACCCACGCGCAACTGTTCGTGCACGTAACGCGAGCCGCCACGGCTGTTGCGGTCATTCAAAACGCCAATCACGTAGCGGTTGCGCTCCATCGGCGAATTCCACAGCGAATAGCTGCGCACCACGCCGTTCGGCAAGTGCAGGTCGATGTGGGAACCGGCCGAAAAGGCCGGCAATTCATCGCCTTGCGGCGATACCAGTTCGACGCTGACGATGCCTTGCGCTTCGAAGTGCATGGCCTGTACGCGCACGGTGATTTGTTGGCTGTTGCTCATGGCGGCTGCTCCCGATCTTGATTACTGTTCCGCGGCGGCGATTTGCGCCTTGGCGAGGCTGCGCAGGTGGCGGCGCAGGCGCACGATACCCATGTCGTGCTGGTACAGCATTTCACGCTGGTTGGCGTCCGGCTCCATCGCTTCCAGGATTTCGCGGTCCTGTTCCAGCACGTGCCAGTGGCGCGCTTCCAGGCGGTTCTTGTACAGGAAGCGCCACGTGTCGCGCTGCCAACCCTCCACCTTGCGCACGCGCCAGAAGAACACGGCGGTGGCGTTTTCCTCGATCGGCGCATAGCCGCCGATGATGATGAAGTTGCCGCCAGGGCCGCCGGTCTTCGGATACGGGATTTCCAGGCGCATCCACTGAATACCGGTTTCCGCATACTCGGTCCAGTCGAAGTTCACGCCGCGCTGGCCTTCCTTCTCGAACACGAAGCCAGTGTCCGTGTCGCGCACGCGGAACGCGGCGGTCGATTCGCCTTCCGCCATCGAGTGCGACTGCTTGTGCAGGAAGGTGCCGTGCATCGGGTCCAGCACGTTGTCCAGCACGTAGCGGTAGTCGCCATTCCATTCCGCGTAGCACAGGAAGTTCGAGTATTCGCCGCCCGTCAATTCTTCCGGCAATTGCAGTGGTGGCGGCTCGTCCACGTCCTTGCTGGCGTTGTAGAGGAAGATGGCGCCGGCCGCTTCCTGCACGTGGAAGCGGCGCGTGGCTTTCGCGCCTTCCAGTTTGCAGCCAGGGCTGCCCGGCACGCTGGTCACCACGCCGTCAAAGCGCACCTGTACGCCGTGGTAGCCGCAGGCGATGCGGTCGCCCAGCGCAATGCCTTTCGACAGCGGTGCGCCCCGGTGCGGGCAATGGTCTTCCAGCGCATGCAGCTTGCCGTTCGGTTCGCGCCACAGCACGAACTTGCGGCCCAGGCGGCGCAGCGACACGGGTTTTTCACCGACAAAACCGATCGGGCAGATCGGGTACCACAAGTCTTTCAGGCCTGCTGCGAGGACGGCGTCGACTGGATCGTTGGCTACGGTTTTCATGGCATCTCCTCTCAGCATTCGGCAGCCAGGCGCGCAATGGTGGCCTGGTAATTTTGTTCAGTCCATTCGCCCTGGCCGGGGAAGTTCGGGCCGGTGCGGTTCAGGTAAGCGACCAGCGCCGGCAGCGTGTCGATGCCGGAGGCAAAGGCGCGCTCGATGGCGTCGCCCAGCAAGTCTTCGAAGGCGGTCGGTTCGCGCAGGCGCGCCTGGTGCACAGTCAGGTAACGTTGTTGCATGATGGTCTCCTTTTAAGATTTTTTATCGGTGAGGAATTTGCCGCCGGGCGCATCCGCATTCTTTTGGCGGCGGGTATTGCCGTCGATGCCGCCGTCGATCGCCCATTCCGCAAACACGGTGGGACCCGGCTCGAATTCGCGGGCTTCCCATGCTTCATCGAGCTGGTCTTCATCCGCGTAGTATTCGATCAGGCCGCCGGCGGGATTCTTGAAGTACCAGAAATACGCGGACGAAATCGGATGGCGGCCCGGTCCCAGTTGCGTGTCCCAGCCCTGGCGCGACATGTGCATGCCGCCGCCAAACACTTCGTGGATGTCACGCACCGAAAATGCAACGTGGTTCAAGCCCGCTTTCGGGTTCGGTGTTTGCAGCAGGAACAAGTCGTGGTGGCCGCCTTTCGGAGCGCAGCGCAGGAACGCGCCCCGCGCCGGATAGCGGTCCGACGGTACGAAGCCAAAGTTTTCGCAGTAGAAGGCTTCGCATGCCGCCACGTCCGTGACGAAAAACACCACGTGGCCCACTTCGATCGGCGCGGCGCGCTCATAGGCGGGACTGCGCTGGTTCAGGCGGGGGCGCTCGTTCCACGTATTCATTTGCGCGCACTCGACTTGCACGTCGCGCTTTTTCGTCACCTGGAAGCGCACGGCCAGGCCGTTCGGGTCCGTGCAGCCGACACGGCCGCCGCCCGTCACGAAGCCGGGCAGCGCGCGTGCACGGTTGCCGATATGGTCGAGCGCCGCCTCGGACGCCACGCCCCACACGACTTCGCGCAGGGTAGGGCCTTCTTCAATCGCGGGCGGCAGCGCCGGGTCGTCCGAACGGCGCACGACGATGCGGCAACCGTTCATGGATTCAAACGACAGCAAGCCTTCGTTTTCTTCCACCAGCTGCAAGCCCCAGTCCGAGAAGAAGGCCTTGCATGCGGCCAGGTCGTCCGCGCCGTAAGTGATTTCATCGATTCCTAAAACGTCCATGTCATTTCCCCTGCGCCCATTGCAGCGGCATGTCGTTCATGCCCCAGTAGACGCTTTTCTGTTCCATGTATTGCAGGATGCCGAGGCGGCCCTTTTCGCGGCCCAGGCCACTGTCGCGCCAGCCGCCGAACGGCGTGGCGATTGAAAACTGCTTGTACGTGTTGATCCACACGGTGCCGGCCTGCACCGCGCGCGCAAAGCGCCATGCCTTCTTGTAGTCCCGGGTCCAGATGCCCGCCGCCAGCGCATACACGCTGTCGTTGGCCTGGCGGATCAAGTCGTCCTCGTCGTCGAACGCCATCGCCACCAGCACGGGGCCGAAAATCTCTTCCTGGCAAATCCGCATGGTGTTGTCGACGTTTTCAATGATGGTCGGCAGGTAGTAATTCCCCTTGGCCAGCGCCGGGTCTTGCGGACGCATGCCGCCGGTGCGCAAGGTGCCGCCTTCGCGCAAGCCAAGCGCCACGTAGGATTCGATGCTGTCGCGGTGGCGCGCCGTGATCAGCGGACCCATTTGCGTGCGTTCGTCGGCCGGGTCGCCCACGCGCAGCGCGGCGGCGCCGGCGGCCAGCTTTTCCATGAAGGCGTCGTAGATGCCGCGCGCCACGAACAGGCGGGAACCGGCGATGCAGGATTCGCCCGACGAACTGAAGATGCCGTACAACACGCCTGCCACCGCGTGGTCGATATCCGCATCGTCAAACACGATGGTGGGGGATTTGCCGCCCAGTTCCATCGATACCGGCATCATCTTGTCGGCGGCAATATGGGCGATGTGCTTGCCCGTGACGGTGCCGCCCGTGAACGATACGCGCTTGACCAGCGGGTGCACGGTGATGGCGTCGCCCAGCACGGAACCCTTGCCGGGCAACACGCTGATCAAGCCATGGGGCACGCCGGCCGCGTAGCAGATGCGCGCCAGTTCCAGCGCCAGCAGCGGCGTGATTTCCGCCGGTTTCACCACCACGGCATTGCCTGCCGCCAGTGCGGGCGCCATCTTTTGCGCTTCGCTGGCAATCGGCGAATTCCATGGCGTGATCGCGGCCACCACGCCCATGGCTTCATACACGCTCATGGTCAGCTGGTCGCCGCGTGCCGGCGTGATGGTTTCTTCCAGCGTTTCGCAGGCGGCGGCAAAGAACTGGAACGTGGCGGCGGCGCTGGCCACCAGCGCGCGGCATTCCGTGATCGGCTTGCCATTGTCCAGGCGCTGCAACTGCGCCAGGTCTTCCGCCTCGTCGCGGATCAGTTGCGCCACCTTGTGCAGCACGGCGGCGCGTTCATGCGGCTTGCGTTGCCCCCAGCCACTGGTGCGGAATGCGCGGTCCGCGCCTTCGATGGCTTCCTGCACGTCCGCCAGGCTGGCGGCATGCAGATGCGTGACGGCTTCGCCGGTGGCCGGGTACAGGGTCGCATAGCGGTCGCCGCCGCCGAGGCGCCATTCCCCCGCGATGCAGATGGGTTGAGTGACAGATAAGTCCATAATTTTTCTCAATTCGTCCTCAGATCGACAGCGCGTGCGCGCGGTTGTTCAGGGCGCGCACCACGCTGTACACGGTCAGCGCGGAAGTTTTCGGATTGGCCGCCAGCGGCTTGCCGCGCATCGTCAGTTCCAGCCCGCCGAATGCGCCGGCCGCTTCCACGTGGTGTACGTTTTCCGTCACGGCGGGATCGGCCAGCAGGCGCACCTGCGTGCGGTCCAGGCCCAGGCCCGCCAGCGACAGGGTGGCCGCCACATTGGCGTTTTTCGGATACAGGCGCGCCGCTTCGCGGGCGCTGCCTTCGAAAATCACGGCCGCCTGTTCCAGGTGATCCAGGTCGACCAGCTTTTCAGCGGGCGTATCCTTCCATGCACCGGGCGGCTTGCGGCCCGTGTACACGACGGAATCCAGGCCGCCGATGCGGGCCGCGGCCAGCGCATCGATGGCGCCGATCGCGCCGGACAGCAGTTGCACCTGGGTCTTGCCGCGCTGCGCCGCCAGTTCCAGCTTTTCCGCCAGGCCCGGTTCGGACAGCGCGCCCACCGACACCACCATGCACGGAATACCCGATTCCAGCGCAGGGATGATGTGTTCTTCAATCGCGCGGTGGCCCGCGCATTCGATCAGCAAGTCGGGCCGCGAACCGTTCAGGCCCACACCGACCCTGGCGTGCGGCGCCAGTTCGCGCACGGTGGCGCCGGCGGTGTCCAGCGCGGCGGCCGGCACGATCACGAGGTCGAACACGACTTCCGGATCGCTTTTCAGCAGCTCCATCACGCCGACGCCGATGGCGCCGCAACCAATCATCGATACATGCAGCATGGCGGCTCCTTATGCGGCGACTGGCGCCTGGGATGACGCGGCGGCCTTGGCCGGTTCCGCGGCTTTCACGGGCGGACCGGCAAACGCGGTCTTGAAGCTGCCGATCGACAGCATGTCGATCTCCAGCAGGAACGGGCCCGGTTCGGCATTCGCCTGTTTCAGCGCGCCCGCCACGTCTTCCAGGCGCGAGATGCGCGCATGGCGCAATTGCAGCGCGTGCGACAGTTCCGCGTAATCCGGCGTGTGCAGGTCGACATAGTGGCGGCGGCCGCCGTACTGCACGTCCTGGATATTCTTGATGACGCCATACCCCTTGTCGTTCATCAGCACGATGACCATGTCCGCCTTTTCCTGCACCGCCGTGGCCAGTTCACCCAGGTTCAGGATGAAGCCGCCATCGCCGGCCAGCGTGTACGTCTTCTTGCCGGAGCCCGTCACGGCGGCGCCGACGGCGGCGCCAATCCCCATGGCCAGGCCCTGGCCGATACCGCCGCCCAGCGCATGCACGCCGGCCAGCGGATCGAAGATGCGCAGGTAGCGGTTGCCCCACGTGCTGTTCGAGACCGTCACGTCGCGCACCCAGTTGAAGTGGCGGCCGGCGGCTTGCTGCAACTGTTCCACCAGTGCGCTGTATGGGCCCAGGCCATCGACCAGGCCCGCCACGGCGGTGTCGCGCGCGGCCTGCAAGTCGCCGATGAAACCGGGATCCACCTGCATTTGTCCCTCGAGGCGGTCAGCCAGTCCGGCCAGGGTCAGTTCCGCATCGCCGCACACGAAGTAATCGCTCTTGTAGCAGCGGCCCTCGGCGGCGGGATCGGCATCGACGCGGTACAGGGGGCGCGGCAATTTCAATTCGTACTTCAAGGTTTCATTGCCACGCAGGCGGGAACCCACCACCACCATCGCGTCGCAATCCTGGTAGAACGATTCCACCGGCTTGTGCAGGTTGAACGCGCCCAGCGAATAGGGGGCGTCTTCCGGCACCACGCCGCGGCCCTGCGTGGTGGTGACCACGCCGAAGCCCAGCTTGACCAGGCGCGCCACCTGCTTTGCCGCGCCGCGCGAACCGCCGCCCAGCCACAGCATCGGGCGTTTGGCTTTCTTCAGCTGCGCCGCCAGTTCGTCCAGCGCGTGCACGGACGGTTCATTACGCTGGATCGGCAGCGGTTTCAGGTCGGCCGGCATGTCGATCAACGCGGCCTGGATATCGATCGGGATTTCCACGCTGACGGGACCCATCGGCGGCGTCAGGGCGATTTGCACGGCCTGCTTCACGGTCGACAGCGCGGTGTCCGTGCTGCGGATGCGGAACGCGGCTTTCGACACGGCTTTCAGCATCGTCAGCTGGTCGGGCGCTTCGTGGATGTACGACAGGCTCTGGTCCAGGTACGGGGTTTCGATCTGGCCCGTCAGGTGCAGCAGCGGCGTGCCGGCCGTCAGCGCTTCGACCATGGCGCCGGATGCATTGCCCGCCGCCGTGCCGGTGCTGGTCAGGCAGACGCCCAGGCCGCCCGTGGTGCGGGCATAGGCATCGGCCATGTTGGCGCCGCCCGCTTCGCCGCGCGCCGGCACGAAGCGGATCTGCCCGCGTTCGCCGAAGGCGTCCAGGATCGGCATGTTGTGGATCGAGATGACGCCGAAGGCAGCCTTCACGCCGCATTGTTCGAGGAAGGCTGCAATGGCGCAGCCGACGGTGATTTTGTTCGAGTTAGACATGGCGCGAAAGCCCTCCAGAGATGTCGATGTGACTGCCAGTGGTATAGGAAGAAAGTGGGGAAGCAAGGAACAGGATGGCGCGCGCGGCTTCTTCCGGCAGGCCGAGGCGGCCCAGCGGAATGTGCTTTTTCCGCGCCAGGCGCTGGCTCCATTGCGTCCAGTCGAGGTCTTGTTCGTCGGCGGGACGCGCATCGAAGCGGCGGCGCCATTGGCCCGATTCCACCAGGCCGATCAGGATGCCGTTGACGCGCACGCCGCTCGCGGCGAATTCCGTGGCCAGCGAACGCACCAGATTGGCCACGCCGGCGCGGGCGGCGGACGTCGCCACCATGTGCGGTTCCGGTTGCAGTGCCAGCAGCGAATTCACGCAAACGATGGCCGCATTGGCGCCCGTCCCGGCTTGCGACTGCAGTTGCGGCAGGAATGCGCGGGTGGGGCGGATGATGGAAAAGAATTTCAATTGCAATTCTTCCGTCCACTCTTCGTCGGTGGTGTCGGCAAACGTCGACACGCGGCCCTGGCCTGCATTGTTGACGAGGATGGAGGCGGCGCCCAGTTCGGCTTGGACGCGGTCGGCAAAGCCGGCCACCTGTTCGGCGTCGAGCACGTCGCAGGGCTGCGCCAGCAGGCGCGCCTGGGGGTACGCGGCGCGCAGCGTGGCGGCGGCGCTGTCGAGCCGCTGCGTATCTCGGCCGCACAGGGCCACGGCGGCGCCGGCCTGCAGCAGCAATTCCACGGTCGCGTAGCCGATGCCGGACGAGCCGCCCGTCACCACGGCGACCTTGCCGGATAAGTTGGTCATAGCGTTAGTCATGGCGCTGGACATGATCAGTTTCTGAACATGTTGACGACTTTGCCGTCATCGGCCGGCGCATGGTCCAGCAGGCGGGAAAGTTCGGCGGCCGACATGCACACTTGCGCCACCATGTAATCCAGTTCGTTGGCCGCGATGTGCGGCTCCGGAATGGTCACGCCGAGTGCCGCCACGACCTTGCCGCTGTGGTCGCGCACCGGCGCCGCCACGGTGCAGATGCCGCGCTCGAAGAAGCCTTCTTCCTGCACGTAGCCGCGTTCGCGGTCGGCCTGCACCATGTTGAACAAGTCCAGCACGGTTTTCGGCGTGTTTTCCGAATACACCTTCAAGTGCTCTTCCGGATACAGTTCCCGCAGTTGCGGCAACGTCATGTCTTGCAGCAGCACGCGGCCCAGCACCGTGGCGTGGGCCGGCAGGCGGGTGCCGACGTTGACGGAACTGATGAATGGCGCCGGCATCGTGGACTTCGCCACGTAGACGATGGAGCGGGTATCGCGCACCACCAGGCAGGTCGAGTACTGGATATCTTCGCGCAGGCGTTCCAGCAGCGGGCGGCCGATTTCCGTCAATTCCAGTGACGCCAGGTATTCGAAGCCCAGGCGCAGCACCGCCATGCCCAGCTTGTAATCGCGGCCGCCTTCGTTACGTTCGACAAAGCCCATGCGTTCCAGCGTGGCCAGCAGGCGGAATACCGTGGAGCGTGGCACGTCCAGGCGCTTGGCCAGTTCCGGCGCGGACAGGCTGCGTTCATGGCGGCTGAATTCGCACAGCAGGCGCAAGCCGCGTTCCAGGCCTGGCACCGTGTATTTGTCGGCGCCGTCATCGTCTTGTTCAGGCTTGTTGTTCATGGTTTTCCTTCGTGGTTCGGTTCAGGATGGCGTGCGCCACCGCTTCCGGTTGTTCGACATAACAGGCATGGCCGGCGTTCGCGACGAGGCGGAACGGCAAGCCGAATTGCGTGGCCACCGTGCGGCTGTCTTCCGGGGTGGTGATGGCGTCATCCGCGCCGCACCACACCACACCCGCCAGGCTTGCCGGTGCATAGTTCTCGATCGCGTCGCCGCACAGCAGGTGCACGGCCTGCGTATAGCCCGCGGCGTGCAGTTGCGCCATGTTCCAGCGCACCCAGTCGCGCTGCGCCGCACTGGCGTGATGCGACAGCAGCCGGCCGGAGCGTTGCGTGGCCATGCCGGGGATACCCAGTTCGCCCAGCGTGGACAGCCGCTCGTGGGCCACCTGCGCGCCTTGCGCCAGGCGTGCCGCGCAGCCATAGCCGCGCGCGGGGCTGACCAGCACCAGCCGATCCAGCGTGCCGGCATACGCTTGCGCGTAGGCGGCCGCCATCATGGCGCCCAGCGAATGGCCCACCAGCGTGCAGCGAAAGATGCCAAGCGCCAGCAACAGTTCGCGCAGGCGGGCCGCGTACGACGCGGCGCCGGGACGGGCTTGCGCCAGCGTGGCCGAGGCGCCATAGCCGGGCGCGTTCCATGCAATGATGCGGGCGCCGGGCGCCTGTTCCGCCAGCGCCACGGCGCAGTGCAGCCACGATGCCGCGCCGGAACCGATGCCGTGCAACAGCACGAACACCGGGCCGTCTTCGGCATGGCCGCCGGTGAACTCGCGGTACGAAACCGCGCCTGCCGCCGTGTGGGCCGTGCGCTGCGGGAAGCGGTGTTCCAGCGTGGACAGGGCCTGCTGCAGGCTGTCCGCTTGTGGCGGCACGGTGGAAGATGCGGTGGCGATGGCAGTGTTCATGGTTTAGTTCCGCTTGATCTGCGCCAGCGGGTGTTCCGGCGGATAGGTTGGCGTGACCGGCTTTTGCGCGCCCAGCATCACGCACATCAGTGCATCTTCTTCGCCGACGTTGATTTCTTCGCGGTACACGCCGGGCGGAATCGATACCACGTCGCGGTCCGTCAGGATGGTTTCATAGCGTTCGCCATCCTTTTCCAGCACCAGTTTCAGCTTGCCGCGCAAGACAAAGAACACTTCTTCCACGTCGACGTGCAGGTGCGACGGGCCTTCGTGGCCGGCCGGGATGATCATGGTGGAAAACGTGAAGTGTTCCGACGGGATGGTCGACGTATCGCTGGCGACGCCGGTGCCGCCCGTGCCGATATAGCGCATTTGCGCGCGGGCGTATTTCGGATCGTAGTCGGCCTGGAACTTCAGCGCATTCCAGTCATACTTGCGGGTCTCGAAGCGGGCGATGCGGGTGTTCATCCATTGTTCGAACGATGCGCCTTCAGGGCGGTCCCAGCTGCGTTTGACGTTGGCAATCATTTCGTTTGCGGACATGTTGGTTTTCCTTTGATGATTAATTCATGACGAAGCCGCCGTTGACGGCAATCACCTGGCCGGTGATGAAGCGCGACAGGCCGGACAGGGCGAACAGCACGGCGCCCGTGACGTCTTCCGGTACTTGCAGGCGCTGCAGCGCGCGGCCATCGTGGTAATGCTGGTAACGCTGTTCCGGCACGTATTCGGTGGCTTCCACTTTCGTGAGGCCCGGCGCGACGGCGTTGACGGTGATGTTGTGCTTTCCTTCTTCGCGGGCCAGCGAGCGGGTCATGCCGATGATGGCGCCCTTGCTGGCGACATAGGCCAGCAGGTTGGGCGCGCCCCACAGCGGCGTGTCGGACGCCAGGTTGACGACGGCGCCGTTGCCGGACGCGCGCAGGGCCGGCAGGCAGGCATTGGTCATCAGCCACGTGCCCCGCACGTTGACGTCCATCACGCGGTCCCACAGCGCGATGTCCAGCTGTTCCGACGAACGGCCGCCGGAGTTCGTGATGGCGGCGTTGTTGACGAGGCCATCGAGGCCGCCCAGCTTGGCGATGGCGGCGCTGGCGCAGGTATCGATGCTGGCGGGATCGGCCATGTCCAGCGTGAAGCCGTGCACGGACAGGCCCCGTGCCTGCAGCGCCGCCACGCTTTCTTCCAGCACGTCGGTGAGGATGTCGGCCATCGCCACCTGTGCGCCGGCTTCGGCGATCGCGGTGGCGAACGCCAGGCCCAGGCCGCGCGCGGCGCCCGTCACGAAGACTTTGCGGCCGGCCAGCAGTTGAACGTTGTCAGTCATTTCCGGTTCTCCTTACTTGGTGCTGGTGTGCGCTTTGGGCAGGTAGTGCAGCACTTTGCGCTCGGCCCAGACCACGGCGGCGTACGTGACGATGCCGGTCAGGGTCAGTGCGCAAATGGCCACGAACACGGCGGCCGTATTGCCCTGGCCTTCGCCATCGACCAGCAGGAAGCCCAGGCCCTGGTTGCCGCCCACCAGTTCGCCGACCGTGACGCCGATGACGGCCAGGGTGGAGGCGATGCGCAGGCCGGAAAACAGGGCCGGCATCGCGGAGCGGAATTCCACCAGGCAGAAGATTTGCCAGCGTGTTGCGTTCAGCGTGCGCACCAGGTTCACCATGTCCGGGTCCACGGTGCGGATCGCGGACAGCACGTTGATCATCACGGGGAAGAACACGATCAGCACGGCCACCACGATCTTGGGATAAATCGTGTAGCCCAGCCACATGACGAACAGCGGCGCGAAGGCGACCTTCGGTGCAATCTGCAACGCCAGGATGTACGGCGACAGCATGGCTTCGGCGCGCGGCGACAGGCCCAGCGCCACGCCGACGGCCAGGCCCAGCAGGGAACCCAGCGCGAAGCCGACCACGACTTCCAGCGCGGTGATGCCGAAGTGGCCCAGCAGATCACTGTTATTCCACATGAAGATGGATTCCTGCACCACGCGGGAAAACCGTGGCAGGATGAATTCCGGCATGCCCAGCCAGCCCGGGCCCCATTCCCATGCGCTCAGGAACAGCGCCAGCACCAGCAGGCTGCCTGCCACGGTGCGGGCTTTTTCACTGAGCAGCGGGTTGGTTTTGACAGGAGTGTCCATGGGGATCGTTGTGGTTGCGGAGCTCATTTCGCGGTTCCGATGAACTGGTTGGTGAACAAGTCATTGACGGCGGCGGCCTTGCTGACGATGCCTTCGCTGACATAGAACTTTTGTACGCTGTCCATGCGCGACGCGTCGATCTGGCCCAGCGGCTTCTGGTTCGCATACACGTACTTGCGGTACATGTTGAAAATCTGCTCGATCGATGCTTCCTTGCCCTTGTACGACGGGATCGCTTCGACGTAGGTGGCGGTGGCGGCTTTCGGATCTTTCATGATGTCTTCCATGCCGCGCAAGGTGGCGCGCACCAGGCGCTTCAGAAGGTCCGGCTTGTTCTTGATGGTGTCGTCGGACGCCAGGATGGCTTGCGCCATGCTTTTGAAGCCGCTGGTTTCAATGATGTCGACCTTGGCGCCGGCGTCGGATGCGCTGACGATCCAGTCGGGCACGCCGGCCAGCGCCTGCGATTTGCCGCCGGCGAACACTTGCCATACGCCGGACGGACCGGCGGCCTGGATCGCCGCATCGGTCTTGGACAGGCCGATGCTCTTCATGTTGCCCAGCAGCGCGTAGTACGTGGTGTCGGTGTACGACATCACGGTGATGGTCTTGCCTTTCAAGTCTTGCAAGGTCTTGATGCCGTCGTCCTTGTGCACGCCGACCATGGTCAGCGAACCGGCGCCCAGCACGGCAATGGCTTTCACGGGCACGCCGTTGGCGCGCACGATGATCGGCGTGTCGCCGATGGCGCCGCCGATCACGGCGTTGCCGGCGCCGATCTGCTTGGCCACGTCGACGCCGCCCTTGGCCGCGACAAAGCTGACTTTCAGGTTTTCATCGGCGTAATAGCCTTTTTGCTGCGCGATCATCCATGGCGCAAAGGCGGGCGTGTTTGGCGGCGCCGGTAACAGGTACGTGATTTCTTCCGGTGCTGCCTGGACGGATGCCGTGGCGGCGATGATGCTGGCTGCGGCGAGGATTTTGTGCAGGTTCATACTCAACACTCCTGATCGTGGTCTGGGATCGTTACATTTAGTGAAGTTCGGCTTCCTGGTCCTTGCCTACCTTCAGCAATTCCATCAGGCGCCCGGCCAGCGGGCCGATTTCAGGCAGCTTGCGGCGCTCCAGCGGGTTGTCGCGGTGGGGCAGGTTGACTTCGATTTCTTCGATGATGGTGCCGGGACGTTCGCTCATCACCAGCAGGCGGTCCGACAGCGCGATGCCTTCGATCAGGTCATGCGTGATGAACAGCGCGGTCTTCTTTTTCTCGTACAGCATCTTGGCCAGGTCCTGCTGCAGGATCATCTTGGTCTGGGCATCCAGGGCGGAGAATGGTTCGTCCAGCAGCAGCACTTGCGGATCGACGGCCAGGGTGCGGGCCAATGCGGCGCGCTGGCGCATGCCGCCGGACAGCTGGTATGGGTAATGGTCTTCGAATCCCTTCAGGTGGCATTTGGCCAGCAAGTCACGCGCCACCTTGTCGCGTTCGGCGGCGGATACGCCATCGATCTCCAGGCCCAGCGCCACGTTGGCGCGGATGGTGCGCCATGGCATCAGCAAATCCTTTTGCAGCATGAACGCCACTTTGCGCACTGGTTTCGTCACCAGTTCGCCGCCTACATACACTTCGCCCGTGGTGGGCAGGTACAGGCCGGAACCCATGTTGAGCAACGTGCTCTTGCCGCAGCCGGACGGTCCGATGATGGACACGACTTCGCCGCTGCGGACAGCGATGTTGACGTTGGTAACCGCTGCGCGGGGTTGGGAAGTTTGCCGGTCGATAAAACTCTTACCGACTTTGCGGAATTCGATCTCGATCATCACTATCTCGCAATCTCATGTTTCATATATAAAACAAGGGTTTATATATGGGTTGTAATGTGATTGAAATATAGTTGAGAATCTTGGCGGCTCCAACCTCTGTTTCAAATAAAAATCGTCATCTCATAGGTGAAACAAATGGCGTAAAAAAACGCCCCGTGGCGCAGGCCACGAGGCGTCGGGGAAGGGGGCGGAGCGGGCTTAGGTGGCGGACGCGGTCTGCAGCGCGCGCGGGCGGTGTTGCTTGGCGTCGCGCTCGGCTGGCAGCGAGACCTTGCGCAGCGCGTTGTCCACCGCTTCCGGCGCGGCCGAGACTGGCGGCAGCGCATCGGTGCGCTGCTGGTGTTGTGCCGGCATCCAGCCCAGGATGGCGGCGGTGGCGGCCACACACAGAAGAATCACGGAACCTGCGGCCATGGCGGCCGAGGCGGGCACACGGTTGCTGACAGTAGGGATTTTCTTGATGATGGCCATCCTGGGCTCCTCGTTTAATTAGATTTGTACGAGCCTCAAGATTATCGTTTTGCAATAACTCAAATCTAGCCAGTGAGCTGTATCAAAAGTAAGTATGTGTAACTTTGCGTAGAACGCTTGCCACACTCCGCAACACAGTTGCCTTCTTGTACAAATAATGCTCGTGGGGGCAACGGGTGTAGCCCTATAATCGCTAGTTTTCTGAGAATCGCAGCAGGACGCACCGGCACAACCGGCGCGGCAGCTCTACCTATACAAGGAATCGCCTGTGAATCAAACCCTGGTCCAGAAACTGACCCGTACCAAGCCGCCCGCAGCCGAGCAAAGCGAAGCGCAATCCGCGAACGGCCTGGCGCGCTCGATCGGCTTGTTCCCGCTGACCATGATCGGCGTCGGCGCCACGATTGGCACCGGTATCTTCTTCACGATGGTCGAAGCGGTTCCCAAGGCCGGTCCGGCCGTGATCCTGTCGTTCCTGATGGCCGCCATTACCGCCGGCCTGACTGCGCTGTGCTATGCCGAACTGGCGTTCCGCATTCCCGCCTCCGGTTCGTCGTATTCGTTTGCGTACGCCACCGTGGGTGAATTCCTGGCCTTTATCATGGCGGCCTGCCTGTTGCTGGAATACGGGCTGGCGGCCAGCGCCACGGCCATCGGCTGGTCCGACTACCTGAATAACTTCCTGACCAACGCCATCGGCTGGCATATACCGGACGCGCTGCACAAGCCCATGATCGTCTCCGGCCCGAATGGCGTGGAATGGCACATGGGGCAGTTCAACCTGCCGCCGATGATCCTGGTCGCGCTGTGCTGCTTCCTGCTGGCGCGCGGCACCAAGGAATCGGCCACCACCAATGCCATGATGGTGATGGTGAAGCTGGCGATCCTGATCTTCTTCGTGGCGATCGCGTTCACGGGCTTCGACATCAATAACTTCCACCCGTTCTTCCTGGACGTCAGCGCCAAGAGCGTGGGCGGGATGGCGGGCGTGACGGCGGCGGCCGGCACCGTGTTCTTCTCGTTCATCGGCCTCGATACGGTGGCGACGGCCGGCGAAGAAGTCAGGGATCCCAAGCGCAATGTGCCGATCGGTATCCTGGCCGCACTGGGCATCGTGACCGTGTTTTACCTGCTGGTGGCGGTGGCCGCGCTGGGTGCGCAACCTGCCGCCCAGTTCGCCGGCCAGGAAGCGGGGCTGGCCGTGATCCTGTCCAACGTGACGGGCAAGACGTGGCCGGCGCTGATCCTGTCGGCGGGCGCCGTGATTTCCGTGTTCAGCGTGACCCTGGTGACGATTTACGGCCAGACCCGCATCCTGTACGCGATTGCCAAGGATGGCCTGATTCCGAAGGCATTCAAGGCCGTGCACCCGCGCACGCAAACGCCGGTCGCCAATACCGTGATGGTCAGCGCAGTGGTGGGAATGGTGGCGGGCCTGGTCGATGCGACCTTCCTGTGGGACATGGTCAGCATGGGCACCCTGACGGCGTTTATCGTGGTGTCGCTGGCGATTCCCGTGATCCGCCGCAAAGACAAGCTGACGGGCGATACCAGCGGCCGCCAGGGCTTCCGCGTTCCGTTCGGCCCGTATCTGATCCCGGCCCTGTCGATCTTCGCGTGCCTGTACATCATGCGCGACCTGTCGGCCACCACGTTCCGCATCTTCTCGATCTGGATGGTGGCGGCCGTGGCGACTTACTTCCTGTACGGCATGCGCAATTCCAATATGAACCGCAATGGAGCGGCGGCACCGCAAGTGGTGTAAGCGCTTGGCGACCCCCGAAAAAAAACCGGCTTTCGCAGCCGGTTTTTTTATTTGCGCGACAGCGCTTCGAACTCTTCCAGCGAGCAATCCAGTACTGGCAGCAGGCACAGGCGGGCGGCCACGGCGGCGGCGCCGATAACAGAAGTGATGATGGCGAATAGTTCCATGGTGAAGCTCCTTTCGTTGACTTGTTGCAGTGCAGTATATGGGCCGTTCAGAAATAATTGAACTTTTGATTTGTGATGCTGGCGATTCATGATTTGAATATCTTATTGTGAGTTTTACTTCCCTGTGATTAACAAACCTGCACTCGGGTATCATGGATACTTATAAGCAAGTAATTCTGGGGAGCAGGAAATGTCATTGCGCATCAAGCTGATGCTGGCGCTGTTCGTGACCGGTCTGGCGACAGTCGCCATGGTCGGCGGCCTGACGTCGTACAGCGTGCATTCGAAATTCGACACCATCCGCAGCCGCCAGGCGGCAGACCATTTCCACCGCTATATGACGGCCTATCTCACCGAATATGGTGACTGGGAAACAGCCATCTCGACGGAATCGTTCGATCGGTTTGTGCAGCGCAAGGAAACAGCGGAGCCTGCGCCCCAGGGCGAGCGCGCCAGCGACATGCTGGAGCGTATGCCGCCGTCCATCGACCGGAAATCGCACCGCGCCGCCGGTGAGCGGGGCGGACCCGGATATGGTCCGGGGCCGGAAGACGACGGCCGGCCGGGACCGGAGGCCCGCAGGCCGCAGGAAGGGCGCGAGGGTCCGGACGGAGCCCGTCCGCCCGCCTACGGTGCGCCACGCCAGGCCGATGGTCAGCCAGGCCAGCGTCCTCCCGCTTACGGTGCGCCACGCGCTGCCGGGCAGCCGCAGGAAGGCGCGCCGCAAGGCCAGCCTCGCGCCGGTGGCGCCGACGATGGCCGCGCGCCGCGTGACGGCATCCGCCCTCCGCCGCAGGACGGACTCCGTCCTCCGCCACAAGATGGCATGCGTCCGCCGCCGCCGGATGGCCAGCCATGGCCGCCGCAGGATGGCATGCGGCCACCGCCACGCGATGGCATGCGTCCGCCACCGCGTGATGGGATGCGGCCGCCGGCCGACGGCATGCGCCCCCGTCCGGGCGAGGGGCCACCGGAAGGCCGCCCGCGCGAAGGCGAACGTGCGCCGCAGACCCAGGGCGCGCTGCCGCAAGCGCATGTCCAACGCGCCGCGTACAGCGCGGCCGCACAGGCATCGGCCCCGTCCGGCGCATCGGCTGCCGGGCAATCCGCGTACGGCGCCGGCCGCCAGCGTGACGGAGGTCCCGCCGACGACCGAGACGACCCGCCGGCAGACGATCCCCGCCGCGCACTGGACGGCTCGCCATTCCCGCCGCGCGGTGACGGCGACGCGGGGCGCCGCCCGCGCGACCGCAATGGCCGTCCCGGCGGCCCGCCGCCATTCCGCTTCGTGCTGGCCGACAAGCACTACACGGTGCTGCTGGGCGCCGGCCAGTATGGTCCCGGCTCGGTCCTGAATGAAGAGTCGCGCGCCAAGGCCCGCCCGATCGTCGTCAAGGGCGACACCGTGGCCTACGTGTCGACCGAAGGCGTCGTCACCCCCAGCAAGCAGGAACAGGAATTCCTCGATGCGATGCAGTCATCGCTGCTGGCCGGCGCCGGTGCCGCCGCCGCCCTGGCGCTGGGACTGGGCATGTTGCTGGCCGGTGGCCTCAGCAGCCGCCTGAGCAAACTGACGGGCGCCGTGCGCGCCATGCAGGGCGGCGCGCTGCGCCAGCAAGTGCCGGCCGAAGGTAAGGATGAAGTGGCGGAACTGGCCGGCGCCTTCAACGACATGAGTGAACAGCTGGCGCGCAGCCATGAAGAATTGAAAGCGTCGCACCAGACCATCCTGGAACAGGCGGAGCAATTGAAAGAGCTGAGCATCCGCGATGCGCTGACCAGCCTGTACAACCGCCGCCATTTCGACGAACAGGCCAATACGCTGTACCACCAGGCCGTGCGCCACAAGCGCCCGATCAGCCTGGTGATCGGCGACATCGACTTCTTCAAGAAGATCAACGACAACTTCTCGCACGCCACCGGCGACGTGGTGCTGCGTCACGTCGGGTCCATCTTGCGCCAGCACGTGCGGCTGTCCGACCTGGTGGCGCGCTACGGTGGCGAAGAATTCGTGCTGGCGCTGCCGGACACGGATGGCAAGCAGGCCGCCGCGCTGTGCGACAAGCTGCGCTCCCTGATCGAAGCGTACCCGTGGCACGAAGTACATCCCAACCTGAAGGTGACGATGAGCATGGGCGTGTTCGCCGACTATGCCGTCGGTACGGCGGAAGCCATGCTGCAAAAGGCCGATGAATTGCTGTACAAGGCCAAGGAAACGGGCCGCAACCGCGTGTGCCACGTATGATGTGACGGCCGGTTACGCGCCTTCAGCCAGGGCGGCTAGCGCGGGCAAACCGTGCGCCGCCCGCGCGCCATTGCATTCCGGCGTCCCTTCCATGAATTCGCGGCACGTCGACGAGCGCTGCAAATAAATCGAACAGCCGACGGACTTGCCCACTTCTCCCTGCAGTGCAATGCAGCGCGCCGGCTTGCGCTCGGTGCCGCGCATGGCCACGTGGTGCGGCGTGACAGGAATCACGAGATGGGCGGGCACGCTGCCGCCCGGATGGTCGTCGGATTCGGCCCAGTAAAACGAAACGCGGAAATTGGCGCAGCACGCGCCGCAGGTTTGGCAGGCGGATGACATCGGAGCAATGTAAAACAAATACCGGTTGCCATGATACCTGCTGTTGCGGCAATGCGGTGTCGCTTTGGCAATACAGCAGCTATGCGGTGCCGCGACAGATTTGCTCAGCTATACTGAACTGACTACGCCGGCCAACCCATGATACGCATTCCGACCGCCTTGCTGACACTCTGCGCTTTCGTGCATGGCGCCGCCATCGCGGAAACGCAGTATATCGTCTTCATCGCTCCCACCAACCACACGATGCCGATGGCGCAATTCCGCGACGGCATGCTGGTCGACGGCGTGCTGAAAAACCTGGGCGATCTGATCGCGCGCCGCATGGAGCGCCGCGCCGTGTATGTCAGCGTGCCCAGCAAGCGGGTCAGCGAAGTGCTGTCGGCGGGAGGTGCGGATGCGCTGTGCTACGTGGTGCCGGTATGGATCGACGGCCGCTATAACTGGACCAAACCCTTCATTAATTCCACCGCCATCGTGGCGGCGCGCAAGGATGCGCCCGTCCTGAAATCGGTCACCGACCTGGCGGGAAAGCCGATCGGCACGGTGATCGGTTACCGCTATCCGGAACTCGAGCGTTTGCTGGGCCCGCGCTTCGTGCGCGAAGATGCCCCGACCACGGAACTCAATTTCCGCAAGCTGGTGGTGGGGCGCATGCAATATGCGACGATCGACCAGATCGCCTTTGAATACCGGATGCGACAGGAACCGTCGCTGGCGCTGCGCAAGGATGTCGCGTATGCCACCGTCATGACGCAATGCGCGTTTTCACTGCATTCGAAAATCCCGTTCGCGCAGGCGGAACACGCCATCGATGCGCTGGTGCAGGATGGCAGCATCGCCGCCATGCTGAACCAGTACGCGCGTTGACTTGCCTTGATGCTCAAGCCACGTTGCGCCCGATCGCCTCGCTGTGCACGATGATTTTTTCCGCATCCGCCTGCAGCAGGTGGATGCGCCGCTGCACCAGCGGCCAGCCGGACCAGGCCACGGCGTCACCCGGCAACGCCGGCGCCGCGGCAGACGGTACGGCATCGCTTGCGTTGCCGCTATGGCCGCCATGCGGCGCCAGCGCCCGCGCCAGCGGTTTGCACACTTGCGCATGGCTGTGTTCCAGCAGCGCATTGATGGCATTTGCCGGGATCTCGTTCACATGGCGGCGCAGGATGGCGCGCAGCGCCGCCACGTGCGCCACCAGCAGATAATTCTGCACCACGAACAGATTGATATCTTCCGCCGCGCGCTGCTTGCTGGCCGGCTCATCGAGCATGCGCACCATCGCGGCCGACAACGCGGCCAGGCTGTCCATCAGCAGCTTGCGGTCGATGCGGTAGCGGAAATCGTTGCGGCACTTGCCCTGCAACAGTTCAAAGCTCGACTCCATGTAGCGCAAATTCGCTTCCAGCACTTGCCGCACCAGGCGGGGCAGCGACTGGAATTCCCAGTTCGGCAGCAAAAAGCTGAACAGCGTCGCAATCGCCGCGCCGATGAACGTGTCGACCAGCCGCTCCATCACCAGGTTCGTATTGCCGGGGGCGACCAGGTGCATTTGCAGCAGGATCATGACTGACACGGAAATCGCCGCGTAGCGGTAACGCACGTACAGGAACGTGGGCGTGGCCACCGTGGCGAGGATCAGCACCCCGACAATAATTGGCGTGTAGTGGAAAAACTTCAACACCAGCGCCGTGATGACGCAGCCGATCACCGTGCCGACGATGCGGTCGGAACGGCGCTGCCTGGTCATGGCAAACGACGGCTTCAGGATGATGACGATGGTCAGCACGATCCAGTAACTGTGCGCCGCGTATACCGCATTGTGCAGCCATTCCGCCACGGCCAGGCCGGCGCCGATGGCCAGCGCCACGCGCAGCGCAAAGCGGAACACGGGCGAGTCGCGCCGCAAGTGCGACAGCATCAGCTGTAATTCATATTTTTGCTGCGACAGGAACGGCTGCATGTCGGCATCGACCCAGAATGGCGTGCCTTCATATTCCTTCTGGCTGGCCACGTGCAAGTCGCCGATGGCGCGGATGATGGCGCGGATCTTGTTGCGCTGCGCGCGCAGCACGGCCAGCGCTTCGTGCGACGGCAAGCCCGCCGCGACTTCCTGCTGCAATTGGCCGATATGGTGCTCCACCGCGTCCAGCTCCGCGATGTAATCGATCGCCTGCGTCGATGCCTGCTTGCGCGTGACGGCGTAGCCGACCGACTCGATGTCGCGCGCCGCCTTGTACGCCAGGTCGTGCAGCGATTTCAGCACGGGCGAATCGGCCAGGTGCGTGCGCAGCAGCGCGTAATCCGTGTGCGTGGACAGTACCAGTTCATACAAATCCAGCATGCACACGTGGATTTGCACGACAATGGCGTCCTTGCGGTTCTGGTGCGCACGCAGGATCAGGTCGCGCGACGCCTGCTGGCGATCGGCCAATACACTTTGGTGGCGCACCAGGCGGTTGAACTGTTCGGTGAGGTTGAAGCGGGTGTCGTAAAAGTCCGCCTTGATGTCGATGTAGGCGGCCAGTTCGAACAGCGCTTCGGCCAGTACTTGCTGCTTGATGCGGTGGCGCAGCAGCCATGCCAGCGCCATCGCATAGCCAAGGTAGGCGACGCTGCCCAGCAGGAACAGGCCTGTATGGCTCAACGCCTGGCGCACCGTCATCGTGTGTTCCATCGACATCGTCATGATGAACAGCGCGGCCAGTTGCAGCGGCATCGATTTCTTGCCATACACCACCATCATGCAGGCGAAGAAGCTGACGGCCACCATCATTGGCATCAGCAGCCACGGGTATGGTCCGCACAGGCTGATGACCAGCGTGACACCGGTGCACAGCAGCACCGACGCCAGCATTTCATTGAACTTGTGGCGCAACGGGCTGGGCATGTCCATCAGCGCCGTGCACAGCGCGCCGATGCAGACCGTCATGGCCGTGTTCATGTCGGACAGCGGCAGGGCGATCAGCGTGACGCCGATCAGGCCTGCCGCAAAGCGCAGGCCCAGGTGAAAGTAATGGCTGTAAAAGAAGGTGCGCAGGTTGAGTGCGTAGTGCATAGGGAATCCGTAGGGCGGATTTGCTCCGCAAAGCCGCCATGCTGGCGATGCGGCGGCATTGAACGTGATGGCGGTGCAGGCATGGCGGCAAGCCTGCGGCTTACCGCCCTACGTATGGCAAAGGTACTGGCTGTTCAGAATACGGACAAAACCGGATAGCGGCGCCATTCCGGTTCCGCATGGCGTTTGCCGTGATGGAAGATGAAGGTCAACACGGCATCCTGGTTGCCCAGCAATTCAGGGTTGGCCTGTTTCCACGCTTCAAATCTGGTTTTCAGTTCCGGCTCGGATTCCAGCATTTCCAGCGCCAGGTCTTCAAACACGTAATCTGAAAACGCTTCCTTCTTTTCCAGCACGCTGTTGAAGAAACCCCAGCGGAAGAAACTGTCGTGGCCCAGCGGTTCCAGCGTTTCCACCGCATAGCGGGCGTTGTCCTGGTCCAGCGGCACCAGGTAGTCGCCCACCGCCAGCTGGAACGCCCCGTGGCGCGCCTCCACCTGCACGTCATCATGGAACATGTGGCCTTCGTAGGCGGTCGGGCGCGAGGTGACCGACGCGATGTGGTAGTACTGCGCATCGACCACCGTCGCCTGCTCCACGCGCGTCATCTGCACGCCGTTCCATTGCAGGCGCTCGATGACTTCGCGCCACTGCTGCGGCACCACGTACATTTTCGGGGCGCGCACGGACGCGCTGACGGGGAAGCTGTTGTAGTACGTGATGTCGCGTTCCCACGGCTGCGAGCGGTCGTACGACAGGCGCGTGTAATTGCCGATCACGCTGGCGTGGCGCTTCGCCGCGTAACCCTTGAAGCGGAACGTCGACGTGTTCGATTCATCGAGCTGCCACATCACGGGCCACTCTGCGCGCGTGCGGCCTTCCGCCCTGGCGGCGGCGCGCAACTGTTTGATGTGCGCGCCATTGGCCACGGTGAATGCCATCACGGATTCCACCAGCGCGCGCATCGAGTCGTAGCGGTCCGCGAACGGCTTCAGCATGTGGGTTTCCGGCATGAAGCCGATGATGTGGTGCAGCGCCGTGAAGCCGGTCGAGAAGCGGGGCACTTCGAGGAATTCCACCAGGCCGTCATCCGGGATATCGGTCATCGGATTGACGTATGGGCAGGTCGGCCAGCCGCGTTGTTCCATGTCGGCGTAAATGTGCGGCAGCATGGTGTTGCGCAGGAAGGACCCGAGGCCGCCACCGAGCTTGTCGGCCTGCGTGTGGATCAAGGTCATCGTGTACGTGTAGTCGGCGCCGTTCGACGTGTGCGTGTCGACCATGACGTCCGGATCCCAGGACGTGACCAGCTTGTTGAACACCTGCGCATTGAGGCTGTCGCACTTGATGAAGTCGCGGTTCAGGTCCAGGTGGCGGCTGTTGCCGCGGAAGCCGAATTGTTCCGGGCCATCCTGGTTCACGCGCGACGTATTGCCGCGGTTCAGGCAACCATCGACGTTATATACCGGCACGAACAGCAAGACCGTGTCGCCCAGCGCGGCCAGGCGCTCCGGCTGGAAGCACAGGTCGCGCACCATGGCCATGCAGGCATCGATGCCTTCCGGCTCTCCCGGGTGGATGCCGTTATTGTTGAAGAACACCGTGCGGCCGGCGCGCTTGATGGCGTCGCGGTCGAAGACGCCGTCCGCGCTGACCACGCCGTGGTGGATCGGGATGCCGCCATCGGATACGCCAATCTGCTCAAAGCGCAGCACCTGCGGGAACCGGCGCGCCAGTTCTTCGTAAAAGGCGATGCAGTCGGTCCACAGGGTGGTCTGGTTACGGTTGCCCTTTTCATAAGGCGTGAGCATTTCTGGGTGCATGGCGTCTGGATCTCAGAGGATATGTCGATGGAATATGCGGCGCGCGCCGGGTAGACGCAGGGGAGGAATTGTATCACCGGTGTGGTTTTAAAGCCGCGCGCGGGGGACTTTACCAGGGCTTTCCAGGCCGTTTTGCCCGGGGTTTGCGCTCCTTCATACGCTGCCATTTTTTGCCATGGTCCACTGGATTTTCCAGCCGGGCCGCGCGTGCGCCTGGCGTCGACGTGCGGAGGTGGGAAATGAAATTGAATATGGGATTGAAAGTGGGCATCTGCACGGCGCTGTTGTCGGCGCTGGCGACGGTGGCCATCTCGCCGAGAGTGCAGGGCGCCGGCAGCACCATCCATGCGGCGCGGCGGGATGGCAGCGATGCGATCCGCTTCGACGGCGGCCAGGCGCTGGTGCGTTTCAGGGGCATGACGGTGCTGGTCGATCCGGATGCGGGCGCCGCCGACCTGGCGCCGGTCGACCTGGTGCTGCTGCGCGGTTGCGGCCCCGCGCAAATGGCGTGGCTGGCCCGCCAGCGGCTGGACCGCGCCGTGGCCGTGGTGGCCACGCCGGGTGGCCAGTGCGCGATGGAAGTGCGGGGCAAGGGTGTGCGCCGGATCCAGGTGCTGGGCATGTGGGGCGCCTACACGCTGAAATTGGGTAATGGGACGGTGCGGCTGACGGTGATGCCCGCCATGATGGGCGATGGCCCTGACGCCGGCCAGCCCGACCTGGCGGCGGTGCCGGGCGTCATGATGGATTTGTCGGACCACCAGGGCGGGTCGTACCGCATATACGCGGGGGGCGAGGCGGACGGCCCCGCGCTGGCCAGTTTGCCGCAGCGATTCCCCGGCGCCGACATGGCCATCGTGCGGCGCGGCGGGGCGCCGTTACTGGCGGCGGTCGAAGCGGGCCGCAACGGCAGCCGCGTGGTGCGGGAAGTGGCGCTGCGGCCGGAAGACCCGGCCTATGGCATCGTCGCGGTCAAGCGACGTTAGCGGCGCCGGGCCGTGATGGAGGTTACGTGTTTTTCTCGGTCCATGCGGCAAACGCATTGACGAACTTGGCCAGCACGTCGCGCGTCTGGTCGTTGTTGACGCGGCCGTCGGGACCCAGCAGGTTGGCTGCGTTGCCGATATAAGCTTCCGGCGCCGGCATGGTGGCCACGTTCAGCGCCACCAGCGACTGGCGGATGCTGTGGTTGGCGCCAAAGCCGCCCACCGCGCCCGGCGACGCGGTAAAGACTGCGGCCGCCTTGCCATTCCAGATGCTCTTGCCCCATGGGCGGGAACCCACGTCGATGGCGTTCTTGATGGTGGCGGGCATCGAACGGTTGTATTCGGGCGAGACGAACAGCACGCCATCCACCTTGGCCAATTGTTCGCGGAAGCGGGTCCATGGTGCGGGCGGCGTGCCGGCGTCGTCCAGGTCCTGGTTGTACAGGGCCAGGTCGCCGATTTCGGCCACTTCAAATTCCAGCGACGACGGCGCCAGCGCGATCAATTCCTGGGCGAACTTACGGTTCAGCGAATCCTTGCGCAGGCTACCAATCAGGACAGCGATTTTCTTGGGCATCACAGACTCCGGTTGTTGTTGAAGGAACAAGGTGTCAATGTACATCACTGGGGAAAAACGTGCGCAACTCGTGGTACAGGAAATCCAGCAGGGCGCGGATGCGGGCTGTGTCTTTCAAGTCGCGGTGCGTGAGCAACCACAGGCCGGTGTCGAATCCGGGATCGGGCGGCGCCAATTGGCGCAGGTGGCGGTCGTTGCCGGCCAGGTGCAGCAGCAGGGGCGCCAGGCCCATGCCTTCGCGCACGGCGTCGGCCATGGCCAGCAGGCTGTCGGCGCGCAGCGCGATCCGTTGTTCCGGGACGTTATCCGCCAGCCAGCGGGCCTGCGCCAGGTGGGCCAGGGAATCGTCGAGGCCGACCCAGTCGTGTTCGGCCCAGTGATCCGGTGCAATGCCACGGTCCCGCGCGGCTTTCAGGTAAGCGGGCGCACCGAAGATGGCGCTGTGCATGGTGCCGAGGCGGCGCCCCACCAATGTTTCCGGCGGCGTGTTCGACGGGCGCAGCGCCACGTCCGCTTCGCGGCGGTTCAGGTTCAGGAATGCATTGTTGACCACTAGGTGCAGCCGCACGTCCGGATGCAGGCGGCGGAAGCGGGCCAGCGCCGGCAGCAGCATGGAGCGGGCCAATGTATCCGTGGTGGTGATGCGGATTTCGCCGCTGAGCGCCGTGTCGCGTCCTTCGACAGCGCGCTGCGCGGCCGCCACTTGTTCCGCCAGCGGACCCATGCGCTCGCGCAAGGTTTCGCCGGCCGGCGTCATCACGTAGCCGGTCTGGAAGCGTTCGAACAGGCGGACGCCCAGTGTGCGCTCCAGGCTGTCCAGCCGGCGCAGCACGGTCGAGTGGTTGACGGCCAGTGCGCGCGCCGCCGCCGCGATGCTGCCGCCATCGCAAACGGCGGCGAAATAGCGCAAGTCTTCCCAATCCAGGTGCTCAGCGGAGTTCGGCATATTTGCATAACCTTTTTGAATATATTGGGAATATTAATGCGTTTTTGCCGAACCTATACTGGCTCCATCATTTTTCAATCAAGGAGCCCCACCATGCTGACGCTGTACACGGCCGACACACCGAATGGCCACAAGGCCACCATCGCATTGCAGGAACTGGAACTGGCGCACGACGTGAAACTGGTCGACCTGAACGCGGGCGAACAGCACCACGAGACGTTCGCCGCCATGAGTCCGAACCACAAGATTCCCCTGCTGGTGGACGATGGCCGCGCCATCTTTGAATCCGGCGCCATCCTGATCCACCTGGCCGACAAGGCGGGCCGCTTGCTGCCGGCGGATGGCGCCGCGCGCAGCGAGGTGCTGCAATGGCTGTTCATGCAGGTCGGCAGCGTGGGGCCGATGCTGGGGCAGTTATGGTGGTTCCGCCACATGGGCAAGGAAAGCGGCAACCATAACGAACAGGCGCTGCAGCGCTATGGCCGCGAAGTGCGGCGGCTGTATGGCGTCTACGACCAGCGCCTGGCTGCGCACGAATGGCTGGCGGGTGGCGCTTACTCGATTGCGGACATCGCGACGTGGCCGTGGCTGGCCTCCCACCATGAACTGGGCATCGACATGGCGGACTATCCGCAGGTGGCGAACTGGCTGGCCCGCATCGGCGCGCGTGACGCGGTGCGGCGCGGTGTCGCGCAAACCAGGCGTGTGGCGGCGTGCGCGGTGGACGGGGGCGTGTGATGACGGCCTGGCTGTTGTTGCTGGCGGCGGCGACGGCCGACATCGGCATGGCCATCGCGCTGAAATATGCGCAGGGCTGGACGCGGCTGTGGCCCAGCGTGCTGGGGCTGGCGCTGGCCAACGGGGCGATTGCGTTGCTGACGGTCTCGCTGCGCCAGTTGCCGGTGGGGACGGCGTTTGCCGTGTTCACGGGACTGGGCGCGGCCGGCGTGGCGGCGCTGGGAATCGTGTATTTCGGGGAGAGCGCGTCGCCGTTGCGGCTGGCGTTGATCGCGCTGATCGTGGTGGGGATTGCGGGATTGAAAATCGCTCCCGCATAATCCCCGGGGCGCGGGTTTATTCGGCGCCCATTTCCTTCAGCAGGTTATCGGCCTTGTCCACGTGCTTCATGTTCCACAGCATGTAGCGCAAGTCGACCTGGATGTCGCGCGTGTTGGCCTTGTTGAAGTCCCAGTCGGAAATGATGGAATCGAGCGTGCCGTCAAACGCCAGGCCCACGAATTCACCCTTGGCGTTCAGCGCGGCGGAACCGGAATTGCCGCCCGTGATGTCCAGGGTCGCCAGGAAGTTCACCGGCACCGTGCCCAGTTTCGGATCGACATATTTGCCGAAGTCCTTGTTCTTGATGGCGTCCAGTTGGGCTTTCGGCGCATTGAATTCGCCTTCGCCCGTGGCTTTCGCTGCGACGCCTTTCACGGTGGTGAAGGCATTCCACGCCAGGCCGTCGGCGGTACCCCATGGGCGGCCCATGATGTTACCGAAGGTCACGCGCAAGGTGCCGTTGGCGTCCGGGTACACGGCCTGGCCTTTGGACTTCATGTAAGCGATTTTCGCTTTCATGTACGTCGCATAGGCTTGCTGCAGGTTGCCCGCCAGTTCTTCCTCTTCCGCTTCTTCCTTGATCACGCCAGGGTACATGGCGACAGCGGCCTTGATGAAGGCGTCGTCGCTGGCCTGGAATTCCGCCACCGACTTGCCGATCCACGCTTCGCGGGTGGCGGCGTCGCCCAGCTTGCTGCCGGCGTACAGCTTGTCCATCGCGGCTTTCAGTTCCTCCGCGCCCATGCCGGCTTTCACGCCGACCGATGCATCCCAGTTGGCATTGTGTTCGGCCGCCGGTTGCGCCGCATACTTGACCAGGTGGTGCATGACCAGCGCCTTGTCGACTTTTTCATCGTAGCTGCGCGACAGCGATGCGATGTTGGCCTTGATGCGTGGCAGGTCGCGTTCCTGGAAACCCGCCTTGCGTTCCGCGTTCGGCTTTTGCGTTTCGTTGGCCAGGCGGTACATCAGGCGCGCCGCGCTCAGCATGCGGGGCTGGGCATAGTTCAGTTCGAAGTCGCGCTTGACGTCGGCGTCGCGCTTGGCGATCAAGCCTTCCACCTGCTCGATACCGGCCGCGTATTCCTGTTTGCGCTTGGCATCGGCATTGACCCACGCTTTCATGTCCGCGTGCTCTTTGGTCTTGCGGGCCAGGAAATCGCTGTTCGCGTACGAATCCAGCATGCCCTGGCGGTTCTTGTAATAGTTGTTGGTGCTGGCCACGCGCGCCGCGTATTTCAGCGCCGTGTCGCGGTCACCCTTGGTTTCGCGGTCGATGATGGCCAGGTCGTCGCCCGACGCTTTCACGAAGTTCGGGTAATTCCAACCAAACGTGAAGTCCACTTCGGACGGCAGACGGTGGCGGTTGGTGCGGCCAGGGTAGCCCAGCACCATGACGAAGTCGCCTTCCTTGACGCCTTCCCTGGCCAGCTTCAGGAACGACTTCGGCAGGTAGGGCACGTTGTCCTTGTTGTAGTCGGCGGCCTTGCCATCCTTGCTGACGTAAGCGCGGTAGAAGCCATAGTCGCCCGTGTGGCGCGGCCACATCCAGTTGTCCGTATCGCCGCCGAACTTGCCGACGCCGGCCGGCGGCGCGTGCACCAGGCGCACGTCGCGGATTTCCAGCTGCTTGATCATGTAGTACTCGAGGCTGCCGTAGAAGGCGGACACGGTGCAGCGGTGGCCTTCATCCTTTTCGCATTCGGCGACCAGGGTTTTCTGGTTTTTCTCGATCGCGTCGCTGCGCGCCTTGCCATGCAGTTTCGCCACGTCCGGCGTGATGATTTTCGCCGTGACGTTCGCCACATCCTTGGTCACGTAAATGCGGCTGCCCGGCTTGGCGGGCACTTCGTCGGCCAGCGTCCTGGCCAGGAAACCGTTGGTCAGGATATCGTTGGCGGCCGTGGAATTGTGCGCCACGCTGTCGTACACGCAGTGGTGGTTGGTGGCCACCAGGCCTTGCGGCGATACGAACGATGCCGAGCAATTGCCCAGGCTGACGATCGCGTTCATCGGGAATTCAGTCAGGCGGGTCAGCGAAGCTGGATCGAGCTTCAGGCCGGCCGCCTTCAATTGTTTGGCAACTTGCGGCAGTTGCTGGGGCATCCACATGCCTTCGTCGGCATAGGTATTCGCGGCGCTCAGAATCGCGAGCGCGATCAGGGTCTTTTTCATTACGGGCTCTTGGCGGGTTGGATATGACTGTGGCCCGGATCGGGCCACAGCGCGCAAGTATCCGCCTGATTGACGTATACGTCAATCATGTACACGTCAACTCTGTTTCGGCGGCCGGATGCCCGTGTAGTGCGCCGACACCAGTTTCCACTGGTGATCTTTCTGTTGTGCAACGTAACTGGCGCGCATGGCGAAGCTGCGGGCCTGGCCTTCCGCTTCCATCGTGTACACCAGTTTGGCCACCACCAGCGCCATATCGTTGTGGGGGCCCATCAGCCGCACCACGGTATCCTGCACCTGCACGGTGGGGGCGGGACGCTGCTGGCCCGGCGCGTAAAAGGTCAGCATTTTTTCGCGGCTGTCCAGTTCACCGACGGGCGACACTTCGATGTAATCGTCGGTGGTCAGCGCCTGCAAGCGCGCCTGGTCGAAATTGCGCTGGGCTTCCGCGTGGGCGCGCACCAGGTCGGCCAATGGGGATGAAGGCAGTTCGGCGGCGACGGCTTGGGTGTACATGATAAAACCTCCCATAAACAGGATCAGGGCGACAAAGGTGGCGCTCAGCGCGGCGACCAGCAGCAGCGCGCGGCGGGTTAAATGGCTGGCGGGGCGTTGGGGGTTCATCACGCTGCCTCCTGGTATTGCCGCATGGCGGTGATGTCGCGCAGTTGCAGCGCCTTATAGATTTCCGCGCGGTTGGCGTAATGGCTGGCCACCATTGGTTCCAGTTCCAGCACGCGGTCCATGTCGGCCAGCGCGGCCGGCAAGTCGCCATGCGCGTAGTGGTTGACGGCGCGGTTGACGCGGGCCGCCACGTGGCGCTGGTCCAGTTCGATGGCGGCGCTGTACGCGGCCTGCGCTTCCCGCCGGCGCTCCAGCATGTCGAACGCTTCGCCCAGCAGCAGGCACGCTTCCGGCTGCTGCGGATTCAGTTCCAGGCTGGTGCGCAGGCACGCCACGGCGGCATCCCACTGGCCCAGTTGCGCGTGGCAGGCGCCCTTGTTGAAATACACTTCCGCATACGGTGCGCTGTAGCGCGCCGCCAGGCTGTACATCGCCAGCGCTTCATCGTGGCGGCCCAGCCGTTGCAGGATATTGCCGCTCTCGTTGTAGTACTCGGAGTAGTACGGGTCCATTTCCATCGAGCGGTAGTAATAGTGCAGCGCATCTTCCTGCTGCCCCAGCGCGGACAGCACTTGCGCCGAGTTATACAGCAGCACCGAGCGGTGCAGCTTGTGCACGTCATCGCCCAGCATGTCCGTCAAATACAGGAAGCCTTGCTGGCACAGCATCAGCGCATCTTCCGGACGGCCCTGGCGCACGCGCACGAAGGCCAAGCCATTGTTGATGAACACGTTGAGGAAGGCGAATTGTTCGTCGGGGATGTCGCCTTCCGCCAGCTGCAGGTGGTGCAGCGCCAGTTCGATGTGGCGGTGCGACAGCGGCACATTCTGTTCCTTCAGGTAGCGCAAGTGCACCATCGCCAGCAGGTAATGCAGCTTGGCTTGCAGGACGTGCTGCGTCAGGTAGGGCAGCGCATATTTTTCCACCACGTCCAGCGCGCGCTGTTCCTGGCCGGTCGTGACCAGGCCCTGGAAGATATTGCCGATGTAATCCCAGCGCGCCGCTTCGTCGCCGCCCACCAGTTGTTCCAGCCATGGCAGCACGGTGTCGACAAAGGTCGACGCTTCGTAATAAAAGCCATAGTGGTTGTGCACGCACAGTGCGCGCATCGCCACGCGGGCCGTGTTCAAACCATCGCCCCGGTTGCGGTAATAGCGCAGCAGCGGGATGTATAAACGCTCCCATTCGGCCATGCCGGCGCCATACAGGTCTTCATAGGTCAGCCCTTCCGCCACCGGCGGCGCATCGTCTTGCGGCGCCAGGCGGATCAGCGGCAGGAAGCCGGTTTCCGGCGCCAGCGCGAGGCCCGATGCGGCCAGCGGCAGGGCAACGGTATCCGGCATCGTCGGCGATTCGATGCAGACCGTGATGCGGCTGCCGATGGTGAGGCGGCGCGCCAGTTCCGTCACGAAGCGCGACGCCAGGTGGCCCGCGCCATGGAAGTTACGGATCAGCAGCGCCCATTGCTCATCGGCGCCCACTTCCGCCTTCCATGCGCGGATCAGTCCCACGGCGCCATTGATGAGCCGATAGGCGCGGTCCAGCGGGAAATTGCGGGTTTTTTCCGTCATGCTGGCGGTGTCGGTCAGGCACGCATATTTCAATCCGATAGTGTTGCGGTGTTGCGGCAGCATCATATACAGCGCGTAATTGTGTTCATCCAGCACGTCCTGGCGGCCCTGCGCCGCGTAATAAAGATAGGCTTGCTCGACCAGGTTGCTGACGCCGGCCCAGACGCCATGGTTGGCGAAGCTGGTGTCCAGTTCATACGCGCGCACGGCGGTGGCCAGCGCGGGCGCATCCAGTTGCTGCACGGGGCGGATGCGGTACAGGTGGGTGGTATTCAGCATTTTTTTCTTCCCTACGTTTTTTGGGTATGGGTCCGACCCCGGATCCAGACGATCAGCCCGGCGGCGAGGAGTGTGGCGGACAGGATGAAGAACAAACTCAGGTCCCATTGGCTGCTGGCGGACGCGGCGCTACCGAGCGCATTCCACGCGTCCCGGCCATAGCGCAGCACGGTGGGGATTACGACCAGGAACAGGAAAGCCAGGGAGGCGACCCGTCCTGCCACCCAGACGGCGGCAAAGGCGCGCAAAGTGGGCAAATGGTAGTAATCCGTGTGGCCCGGCGCCCCGGCCCGTCCCAGGCTGAGCTGGTGCAGTTTTTCGCGCAAATAGACGCGGGCCTCGCTATCGAGATTCGGGTAGTTGCAGTAAGTACAGAGGACATAATAGACATCCGTTTTCAGGAAGACATTGAATTGCCACGACAACGTAATCAAGATCTGCAATATCAGTGCCTGGAAAATATTAATAATAAAAGGGTGGCTGCCTTCATTAATGAATACTTTAATCAGCAGCGTAATCAAAGCGATATTCAAAACATCAACCAGCATGCCGGCCACCAACGGTAAATAGCGGGACTGGCGGGGCAGAGCGTGCAGGCCGGATAAGTCCGCTTCCGCCACGATATTCCACAGCCGGTTTCCCCAGCCCAGCCGCGATTGCACGCCATATTTGGCGGCGGCCATCATGTGGCCTAATTCATGCAATCCGGTGGTGCAACTGTGCAATACCAGTAAAGTCAGCAGTGAAACCGTGAAATGGTCTTGCAGGTACAACGCGGTGGGATTGATGCGCAGGCGGGGATCGGCGACCGCTTCGAACAATGCGTACGCGATCAGCGCGCCATAGGCGCCCCACGCGGGCCACGAAAAGAACAGGCCGGCGAGACGGGCGGGAACGGCAAATTTCCAGCGGCGGTCCGCCTCCGTGGCGGCGGCGGGCGCCGGCGTGCCGGGCGCATGGATAAAACGCGCTTCCAGCAACACATGGAGAAAATCGTCGATATCCACCGCCTCCCCGAAGGTCCGTTTGATTTCCGCCACGGTGACGCCCTGTTGCAGCAGGCGGATGATGCGCACGCCTTCTTGCGGGAACTGGTAATACTCCTGCAAGTCCTGGTTTCCGACCAGGAAATCATCGCCTTCGGGCTGGATGGACAGGGGAATTACGCAGTACGTTGCGCAGTCATTTCGTTGGTCAGCCATGGTGTATTCCGGTCTTATCGGGGGAGTGCGGCAGGTTTTTTTATTTGACGGGAATCAAAGGCGGCAGTGGCCTGCTGCCGGCCTTCTCATCGCTTCAGCGATCCCTTACAGCGGGAAGGGCCAGCACGCGAAGATCGGGTACATGGCCACGGCAGTGGTTTTGAGTTTTTGTACTTTGATTGCCGAGATCTTTTTCATGGTAATAACTCCTTCAGGTTTTATTTGAATGATTTAAATCCGGTATTTATCCGGATTAGAAAGGCCAGCAGCAGAAGATTGGGTACATTGCCACTGCGGTGGTTTTCAGTTTTTGCGCTTTGATTGCGGAAATTTTCTTCATTTCAACTCTCCTTAAAAGGTATGTTTTTCAATTAAACCGGGCATTTCGTAACACCCGGACCGAACTTTAGACCTCGTAAATTCGAATGTCAACTATCCAAATAAAAAATTTTTTTAATTGTCAATAGGGTGACAAATTAAATGTCAATGGAATGACAAATTAAATGCGGGCGCATTGCGGTATTAATTATTTTAAGGAAATTGGAATTACTATTTAATTAATTTCAGCAGGAAAGAATAGTGAGCATTGCTGCAAACTATTCAGGGAATTCGGCGGGGAATCAGGAAGAGGCCGGACGAACGTCCGGCCGGCAGGGGAGTTTCAGCGCAGGCGGCCGCGGAAGATCAGGTTGACGATCCCCAGCAAGACCACCGCGCCGAGGAAGGACACGATCAGCGACACGGCGCTGAAGTCATCGGCATTGATGGTGCCGCCGCCAAACATCGGCGCCAGCAGCCAGCCACCCAGCAAGGCGCCGACGATACCGACCACCATGTTGAGGAAGATGCCCTGTTGTGCGTCGGTTTTCATCACCATGCTGGCGAGCCAGCCAATGATCCCACCAATAACGATCCAAAGTACGAAGCTCATATACCCTCCTATCGTAGACGACAGGCCATCCCGGTTGGAAGGGCCGTTGAACCTATTCTGTCCGTGCTTTCGGCGCCACGTCCGTGCGCCAACGTACAGACGCGAAATTGCTTATACCCCTTTGCGCAAGTGCAATTTATCGGGCGCGTCATACAGCAGAGCTTGGATCGCCGTCATGGCCGCCAGGATGATTGGTTTCGACGTAAGCGCGTCTCCGCACAGAAGCCAAGGGATGTCAGCCGTAAGGTGGCCATTCTGTAATGACAAACTTTGGGAGACTCAACATGAGTAACTATGACAGTTCCCGGCTGGTCACCGGCTTGTTCCACGACCGCGACAGCGCCGAGCGCGCATATGAACGGGCCGCGCAGCGCGGCTACAGCAGAGATGACGTGAACCTGGTGATGTCGGACGAAGCACGCCGTCGCCACTTCGCCACCGACGATACGGAATTGGGCAGCAAGGCTGCCGAAGGCGCCGGCGTGGGGGCGGGGATAGGCGGCGCTGTCGGCGCCGTACTGGCGGCGATTGCCGCCGTGGGCACCACGGTGGTGCTGCCGGGGATTGGCGTGGTGGTGGCGGGGCCGGTGGCCGCCGCCGTTGCCGGCGCGGGGGCCGGCGCCGTCACGGGTGGTGTGCTGGGCGCGCTGGTGGGCGCCGGGATACCGGAAGAGCGCGCGCACCTGTACGAGGAAGGCGTCAAGAAGGGCGGCATCCTGATGGGCATCCATGCCCGCTCCGAGGATGATGCCGCATACCTGGCGAAAAGCTGGCAGGAAGAGTCCGGTGAGCACGTGCTGGGCACGGGTGTGGGCGCGGGTGCCGGCGCATTGGCCGGGATTGCCGCGGGCTCGCCCGCCGGTCCGGTGGGGATGGCGGCAGGCGCCGTGATTGGCGGGATTGCCGGCGGCCTGGCCGGCAAGGGCACGGCCGAAGTGGTCAACCCGAAACCGGGCGATCACCTGGAAAACCACCATATGGCCGAAGGGATCGGTAGTGGCGGAGGCGCCATGGCGGGGGCTGCCATCGGGGCTGCCGGCGGTCCCGTTGGCATGGCGGCTGGCGCGGCGGTTGGCGCACTGGCCGGTGGCGCGGTGGGGCTGGGTGTCGGCGCGGCGGTCAATCCGGCCGACGAGCAGCGCTTCTGGCAAGACCACTTCAAGCGCGAAGACTACTACGTGCCGGGCTATGACTATGACGATTATGGTCCTGCCTATGCGCTGGGCTATAACAGCCGTGAACGCTACGGCGGCAACTGGGACGCGGCGGAAGAACGCCTGCGCAATGACTGGGAAAGCATGAAGGAACGGTCGCGCCTCAGCTGGGCGCAAGCCAAAGCGGCCGCACGCGCCGCGTGGGACCGGGCCGGCCATCCGGCGCCGGTCGATCCTTACCGTGAAACCCCGTAAGTAAAAAGGGCCGGCGGGAATGCCCGGCCGGCCCTTGAATTCAGCGGCTTGCGATCAGTCCGCTTTGACGGCTTCCACCTGGATCGCCAGTTTCACGTCTGGCGAGAAGCGCGGCAAGCCATAGTTCAGGCCAAAGTCGCTGCGCTTGAATTCCGCCGCCACGTCAGCGCCGCATACTTCACGCTTCAGCATCGGGTGCTGGATGCACTTGAACGATTTCACGTTCAGGGTGACCGGCTTGGTCACGCCCATCAGGGTCAGGTCGCCGTCGACGGACACCAGCTTGTCGCCGTCGAATTTCAGCGCTTTGCTCTTGTACGTCACTTCAGGGAATTTCTCGACGTTGAACATTTCCGGCGAGCGCGCGTGATTGCTCATTTTTTCGTGGCCAAAGTCGATCGATTTCGCATCGATGACGATATCGAGCGTACCCGTTTTGGCTGCACGGTCCACCGTGACTGTTCCGCTGGTCTTGGTGAATTTGCCGCGCCATACCGAGATACCCAGGTGATCGGCTTCGAAGCTTGGGTAGGTGTGGTTGGGGTCGATGTTGTAGGTCTCGGCGGCAAAGGCCGAACCTGCGGTGGCGGCGATCAGGGCGGCGATCAGGACTTGAGCTTTCATTCGTGTGTCTCCGGGTTGGATGGTTACTGTGTTGCTACTACGTGGAATTTGATGATGACGTCATCGGCGACCATGCCGGTGTCTTTCCATTCGCCTTCGCCAATGTTGAAGGCCAGGCGCTTGATCGGCAGCGAACCATCGAACACCTGGTTTTTGCCATCGGCCTTGACGCTCAAAGGGAACGACACATCGGCAGCCTTGCCCTTGATGGTCAGCTTGCCCGTCACGGTCAGCTTGCCGGCGCCGGCGCTCTTGATCGACGTGGACGTGAAGGTGGCTTTCGGGAACTGGGCCGAATTGAACCATTCTTTCTTCGCCACTTCCTTGTTCATTTCCGCTTCGCCCAGGTCCAGGCTGGCCGTCTCGATTTCCACCGTGGCTTTCGACGCTTCCGGGGACTTGTCGTTGTAATCGATGACGATGTTGTGCTTCTTGAACTTGGACTCGACCGGCACGTTCATTTGCTTGAAGGTGGCGGACACCGAGCTTTTCGCGACGTCGGTTTTCAGGACGGCGGCGCCAGCCGCCAGCGACAGGCCCAGCAGCGAGGCCAATAAGACATGTTGTTTCATAATTAATATCCGGTGTGAGGGGTTACGGCAGCATGCGCTTGAGCACGCCGTCACGGTCAATGAACTGGTGTTTTAACGCGGCGCCCGCGTGGGCGATGACAAACAGCGCCATCGTCATGTTCAGCCAGTAGTGGATCGGCTTGAAGAACGCCTTCAATTCCGGCGTGCCTTCGAACAGCACCGGCATGTGCCAGACGCCCAGGTAGACCACGGGCACGCCGGCCGCCAGCGAATACAGGTAGCCGGAAATCGGCACGGCAAAGATGAAGAAATACAGCGCATAGTGGACCGCGTCCGCCGCCTTGTTTTGCCATGCGGGCATGCCGGCCGGGTGCGGCGGCGGCGTATGTTTGGCGCGCCACAGTGCACGGGCCACAGCCAGGAACAGTACGGTCACGCCCATCCATTTATGCCACGAGTAGTATTTCAGCTTGGTCGGCGTGATGCCCTTGATGTCGACCATCGTCAGGCCCAGTAAAAAGGCGGCAATGATCAGGAGGGCGACCAGCCAATGCAGCAGCATGGCGGTCCTGGTGTAGCGTTCCATGGTGGTCCTTCAGAATTAGTACGTGTTAGAACTAAATATAACAAAGAAACGGGAACTCTGCTGAACGCGAAGATTAGGTAACGCTTAAGGGTATAAAAAAGGCGGATCAGTGATCCGCCTATACTGTACAGCAGTTCCGACACGTTGCATGTCGGAACTTTAATATTGCTTAGATGGCTTTGGCCAGCTTGTCGGCGATGCCGATGTAATTCGCCGGGGTCATCTGCAGCAGCACATCCTTGGCTTCCTGCGGGATCGCCAGGCCGTTGATGAACACTTGCAGCGCATCTTTCGAAATGCCTTTGCCGCGGGTCAGTTCTTTCAACTGTTCATACGGGTTTTCAATGCCATAGCGGCGCATCACGGTTTGCACCGGCTCGGCCAGCACTTCCCACGATGCGTCCAGGTCGGCCGCCAGGCGCTGTGGATTGACTTCCAGCTTGTTCAGGCCGCGCAGGCAGCTGTCGTAGGCCAGCAAGGTGTAGCCCAGGCCCACGCCGATGTTGCGCAGTACGGTGGAGTCGGTCAGGTCGCGCTGCATGCGGGACACCGGCAGTTTTTCCGACAGGTGCTTCAGCACGGCGTTGGCCAGACCCAGGTTGCCTTCCGAGTTTTCGAAATCGATCGGGTTGACTTTGTGCGGCATGGTGGACGAACCGATTTCGCCGGCCTTCAGCTTTTGTTTGAAGTAGCCCAGCGACACGTAGGTCCAGATGTCGCGGTTCAAGTCCAGCAGGATGGTGTTGACGCGGGCAAAGGCGTCGAACAGTTCGGCCATGTAGTCGTGCGGCTCGATCTGGATGGTGTACGGGTTGAACACCAGGCCCAGGCGCTGTTCGATGACGTTCTTCGAGAAGGTTGGCCAGTCGAACGATGGGTAAGCGGACAGGTGGGCGTTGTAGTTACCCACGGCGCCATTCATCTTGCCCAGGATTTCCACCTGCTCGATGCGCTTGATGGCGCGCTGCAGGCGGGCCACCACGTTGGCGAATTCCTTGCCCAGGGTGGTCGGGCTGGCGGTCTGGCCGTGGGTGCGCGACAGCATCGGCAGTTCCGCGTTGACATGGGCAATTTCCGTCAGCTTGGCCACCACCGCGTTCAGCGAAGGCAGCATCACGCCGTCGCGGGCGGCTTTCAGCATCATGCCGTGTGACGTGTTGTTGATGTCTTCCGACGTGCAGGCGAAGTGGATGAATTCGGAAGCGGCCACCAGTTCCGGCACGTCCTTCACCTGTTCCTTCAGCCAGTACTCGACCGCCTTGACGTCATGGTTGGTGACGGCTTCGATTTCCTTGATGCGGGCCGCATCGGCTTCCGAGAAGTCCGACGCCAGCTTGTCCAGCAGCGCGGTGGCTTCGGCGGAAAACGGCTTGATTTCCGCAAAGCCGGCTTGCGACAGTGCTTGCAGCCAGGAAATTTCAACTTTCACGCGGTTGTGCATGAAGCCGGCTTCGGACAGGATCGGGCGCAGCTTGTCGGTCTTCGATGCATAACGGCCGTCCAGCGGGGACAGGGCCGACAGGGTGGAGTAGGGCGTAGTGGTCATGGGAAGCGGGGTGCTAAGTTAAAAGTGGGTGATGCGGGCCTGCGTTGTGTGTAAGCCACGGCGCAACTGTGTCACGGCGTGGCGGCGACAGCCGAAAAAACAGGCAGAAAACAGGTGAAGCGGTGATTTTACCATTGCCCGGCCGGCCGCCGCCCAATGGCTGCCGGCGGCGACCGGTAGTCGATGGGCGCCCGAGCCGATGCTATACTGCGATCTAACCTCCTTTTGTTAGCGTCTATGAAACTTATCGGTTCTCTCGCCAGTCCTTACGTAAGGAAAGTCCGGGTTGTCCTGGCTGAAAAAAAGCTCGATTACCAGTTTGAGCTGGAAAACGTGTGGGACGCGGATACGCGCATCCACGACGTCAATCCCCTCGGCAAAGTTCCCTGCCTGATCATGGAAGATGGCCATGCGCTGGTCGATTCGCGCGTCATGGTGGAATATCTCGATACGTTGACGCCGGTGTGCAAGCTGTTGCCGCCGAATGGCCGCGAGCGCGCCGACATCAAATGCTGGGAAGCCGTGGCGGACGGCGTGCTGGACGCGGGCGTGCTGGTGCGCCTGGAGCGCACGCAGCGCCCGGCCGCGCAACAGAGCCAGGAGTGGATCAACCGCCAGCTGCAAAAGGTAAGCCAGGGCCTGGCGTTCCTGTCGGACAAGCTGGGCGAATCGCCGTACTGCGCGGGCAACCATTATTCGCTGGCCGACGTGGCCGTCGGCTGCACGGTCGGCTGGCTGGCGTTCCGCTTCCCGGAAATCGACTGGCGCGGCGACCATCCGAACCTGGCCCGCCTGTACGATAAATTGTCCGAGCGTCCATCGTTCCGCGACACCGTCCCGCAATAAGCTGATGCCGAAAAAAGCGCCTGCGCAGCCCGATGCGGCTGCGCCGCCTGCCCCCCCTTCTTCCCTGTCGAACGCGGAAAAACGCCGCTTGCAAATGGCCGACATCGCACGCCTGGCCGGCGTGTCGACGTCGACGGTGTCGCGCGCCCTCAGCGGCAGCAAGCTGGTCAACCAGGAAACCCGCGACCGCGTGATGGAGCTGGCGCGCTCGCTGAAATACACGATCAATATCGGCGCACAAAACCTGCGCCTCAAGCAAAACCGCACGGTGGGCGTGGTGATTCCCGCCGTCTCCGATACCCATACGCGCCAGCACCTGACGGACCCGTTCTTTCTCGGCATGCTGGGCAGCCTGGCCGACGCGCTGACGGAGCAGGGCTTCGACATGCTGCTGTCGCGCGTCGATGCCGACCAATTGGATGCGGCCGCGCAGCCGTACGACACGGGCCGCGTGATCGGCGTGATCCTGATCGGCCAGTGGCGCCACCACGACCAGTTGAACCAGATGGCGGCGCGGGGCGTCCCCATCGTCGTGTGGGGCGCGCAATTGCCGCAGCAACTGTATTGCACGGTGGGCGGCGACAACGTGGCCGGCGGCTTGCTGGCCACGCGCCACTTGCTGCAACAGGGCCGCCGCCGCATCGCCTTCCTTGGCGACATCCAGTTGCCGGAAGCGGCGATGCGCTACCAGGGGTATTGCCAGGCGCTGCAGGAGCAGGGACTGGCGCCCGATCCCGCCTTGCAGGTGTCCGTGTCCTTCCTGCCGGAGGGCGGCACGGAAGGCGTGCAGGAACTGGCGCGCCGTGGCGCGACGTATGACGCGCTGTTTGCCTGCAGCGACTTGCTGGCCATGACGGCGATTAACGCATTGCGCGCACAGGGCCGCACCGTGCCGCACGACGTGGCCGTGGCCGGTTACGACGATATCGAACAGTCCACTTACTTCCACCCGCCGCTGACCACTGTGCGCCAGCCGCTGGCCGATGCCGGCCGCGCCCTGGTCGCCACGCTGCTGGAACTGGCCGAAGGCCGCAGCGCCGCGTCGCAACAACTCCCCACCGAACTGATCGTACGCGCCAGCAGCGTGTGACGCTGTCATCCTCGCGAACGCGAGGACCCATAGACCGCTTGCCTTATCTATGCGTGCAATTGCAACCGGTTGCAGTGTTAAGCACGCATGTGCTGAAAATACTTTGAAAAATGTCTTTGCAATCGATTGCAATAAAAATTAAGTTGATGAATAATGTGGCATCTGCAGTGCAGAACCCACAGCCGCCAGCGCAGCGGCGCCCACAACAATCGGAGGAGATATCATGCAAGTTCGTACCGCCCAGCGCGGCCGCATGGCGACCGCTGTCGCCGCCGCCCTGATGCACTTTGCCGCCCAAGCCCAGCAGGCAACCGACACGGCCGCCGACACCCCGGCCGCCGCCGCTGAAACCGCCGCGCCAGTCGCCGCTGCACCTGCTCCTGCGCCTGCCGCAGCCGACGGCTTGAAAATGGAACGCATCGTCGTGACCGGCACTGCCCGTGGCCAGTCGAAAATGAAAACCAGTGTGTCGGTCTCCACCATGGACGACGACGCCATTGCCCGCGCCGTTCCCACCAGCGCCGCGGAGCTGCTGCGCTCGATTCCAGGCTTGCGCGCCGAATCGTCGGGCGGCGAAGGCAACGCCAACATCACCGTGCGCGGCGTGCCGATTTCCGCCGGCGGTTCGCGCTACGTGCAAATGCAGGAAGATGGCTTGCCGGTATTGCAGTCCGGCGACTTCAACTTCATCACGCCGGACAGCTACGTGAAAATCGATGGCACGCTGGACCACGTGGAAGCTGTGCGCGGCGGTTCCGCGTCGACCCTGGCCAGCAATTCGCCGGGCGGCATCATCAACTTCATCAGCAAGACCGGCGACAACAAGGGCGGCAGCATCGGTATCACGCGCGGCCTCGATTACGACCAGACCCGCTATGACTTTTCGTATGGCGCACCGCTGACGGATAAAACCCGCTTCTTCATCGGCGGCCATTACCGCACGGGCGAAGGCATCCGCCCCACCGGCATGAGCACGGAAAGCGGCGGCCAGATCAAGGGCAACCTGACGCACGAATTCGACCGCGGCTACCTGCGCCTGTCGTTCAAGCACCTCGACGACAAGACGCCTACGGCGCTGCCGGTGCCGGTCTCTGTCACCAATGGCCGCATCAGTGAAATCGCCGGTATCGATCCGCGCACGGCCAGCTTCTATTCGCCGTACTGGGTACAGGACGTCTCGCTGGCCAAGGGCAACAACAAGGTGTCGTCCAACGTCAACGATGGCCTGGCCGTGAAGAGCGACACGTTCGGCGTGGCCCTGTCGCTGGACCTGGGGCAAGGCGTGGCGCTGACGGAATCCTTCCGCCACGCCCGCAACTCGGGCCGCTTTGTCGGCGTGTTCCCGGCCGATAACGGCGCCAATGGCAGCTACACCATCGCCACCGGCCCGCAGGCGGGGCAGGCGTATAACGGCCGCGCCTTCCATGCCGTGGTGTTCAACACGTCGATCGATGACGCGGGCAATACGCTGAACGACGTGAAATTGTCGAAGACCTGGAACGTCGACGGCGGCAAGCTCACCGGCACGGCCGGCCTGTACACGTCGCAGCAAAAGCTGGGGCTGACGTGGAACTTCAATGAATACCTGCTGCAGGCGAAAACCGACAGCCCCGCGCTGCTGAAAACGGCGAGCGCCACCCCCGGCTATATCGGCCCGGCATGGGGCAATTGCTGCATGCGCGCCGTCGACATGGAATACAAGCTGGTGTCGCCGTATGTGAACGTGGGCTGGGAACAGGGCCCGTTGAACGTGGACGCCAGCGTGCGCCGCGACAGCCAGCGCGCCACCGGCAGCGCCAACATCGCCACCGGCGGCGTGCGCTACGAGCCGGCCACGCAGCAACTGGTCAACTATGACCTGGCGCACACGTCGTATTCGGTGGGCGGCAACTACCAGTTGCAGCGCAACCTGGCCCTGTTTGCCCGCGTCAGCGATGGCGTCGCGTTCAACGCGGACCGTATCCTGTTCGGCACGCCGCTCGACGGCAGCGCACCGGTCAGCATCAATACGGTCAAACAAATCGAAGGCGGCCTGAAATGGCGCCAGGGCGGCGCCAGCGCATTCGTGACGCTGTTCCACGCGAAAACCGCCGAGAGCAATTACGAAGCCACCACCCGCATCAGCACGTCGAATCGCTACAGCGCGAAAGGCGTGGAACTGGAAGCGGCATACAGCGCGGGCGATTTCCGTATCAACGGCGGCCTGACTGTCACCGATGCCGAAATCACCGGCACGGCGCCGGGCCAGGAAGCCGCAATCGGCCATACGCCGCGCCGCCAGGCCAAGGTTGTGTACCAGCTGGCGCCCAGCTACACCATCGGCGACGCCACCGTGAGCCTGTCGCTGATCGGCACCGGCAAATCGTGGGCTGACGATGCGAACACCATCCGCATGCCGGCTTACCACGTGGTCAACGCCAGCGTGCAATACCTGGTGACGCCGCAGGCGACCGTGACGCTGTCCGCGAACAACCTGTTCAACAAACTGGGCTACACCGAAGTGGAGGGCGACGGCCATGCCGCGCGCGCCATCTCGGGCCGTGCCATCAAGGCCAGCCTGCAATATTCGTTCTGAAGCGATGACTGACTTTTCTGATATTCCTGTGTCCATGCAAGCGCTGCTGGCGCCGCTGTCTGGCGGGTTGCGCGAAACGGCGGCCCGCCGTTACGCGGTGCAGCACGCCGTGCTGCATCAGCGGCTGTTTTCCCTGTACGGCCAGCGCCCCGACTTCCCGCAGTGGTACGCGGTGTTGCTGGGCGCGGTCGGCGGCCTGCTGGCGCGGCGGCCGATTGCGCTGCAGGCGCAGGACGCGCGCCGCGAAGCGGATCCGGACTGGTTCCTCGACCAGCGCATGCTGGGTTATTGCAGTTACGTGGACCGCTTCGGCGGCTCGTTGCAGGGCGTGGCGCACCGCATTCCATATCTGGAAGAGCTGGGCGTGCGCTACCTGCACTTGCTGCCATTCCTGCGTCCCCGCAGCGGTGAAAACGATGGCGGCTTCGCGGTGGCCAGCTTTGACGACGTCGACCCGAAACTGGGTGAAAACGGCGACCTCGACCGGCTGGCGGATAAACTGCGCCAGGCCGGCATCAGCCTGTGCTCGGACTTCATCCTCAACCACGTGGCCGATGACCACGCGTGGGCACAGGCGGCCAAGGCCGGCGATCCGGCTATGCGCGATTACTTCATCGTGTATCCGGACCGCACCATGCCGGACCGCCATGAAGCCACGCTGGGGCAAGTGTTCCCGCAAGTGGCGCCCGGCAATTTCACGTATGTGGAAGCGATGGGCGGCTGGGTGTGGACCACGTTTTATCCCTACCAGTGGGATTTGAATTACGCCAATCCCGCGGTGTTTGCGGAAATGGCGCAAGCGCTGCTGCGGCTGGCGAACCGGGGAATCGACGTGTTCCGCCTCGATTCCACCGCGTTCCTGTGGAAGCGCGAGGGCACCAACAGCATGAACCAGCCGGAAGCCCATTTGCTGTTGCAGGCGCTGCGCGCCATCGTGGCGATTGCCGCGCCGGGCGTGCTGCTGAAGGCCGAAGCCATCGTGCCGACCCGCGAATTGCCCGCCTACCTGGGCAACCAGGGCAGCGACGGTGGCGCGGCGGAATGCCATATCGCTTACCACAGCAGCCTGATGGCGGCGGGATGGGGCGCATTGGCCGAGCAGGATGCGGCGCTGCTGAAAGCCGTGATCGCCCGCACGCCGGACTTGCCGCCGGCCGCGTCGTGGCTGTCGTACGTGCGCTGCCATGACGATATCGGCTGGAACGTGTTGCGTTCGGAAGCGGCGGAAGAGGGCGGGGATGCTGCCGCGCGGCTGGCGAAAATCGCTCGCTTTTATACGGGCGCAGAAGGAAGTTACGCGGCGGGCGCATCGTTCCAGAGCAGCGACCCGAATGCCGCGCATGGCAGCAATGGCGCCACCGCATCGCTGCTGGGATTGCAGAGTGCCGGCAACGAGGTTGAGCGCGACGCGGCGCTGCGGCGCAACCTGCTGCTGCATGGCCTGGCGCTGGCATTTGGCGCGTTGCCGGTGCTGTACATGGGCGACGAACTGGCGCAACTGAACGACAACAGTTACCTCCAGCGCCCGCAGCACGCGATGGACAGCCGCTGGCTGCAGCGGCCATACCTGGACGATGTGGCGCTGTTGCAGCGCGACGATGCCGGCACGGATGCGGGCCGCATGTTCATGGGCTTGCGCGCGTTGCTGGGCGCACGGCGCCGTCTGCCGGCGCTGGCGGCGGGCGCGCCGCGCACGGTATTGCCATCGGCGCCGGCATTGCTGGCGCTGGCGCGTGGCGACGATTTTATTTGTCTGTGCAATTTCTCGGCCCGGGCGCAGACGCAGGCGCTGGACGGCGCATGGTCCGATTGCTTGACCGGCCAGGCCTTTTCAGGTGAAGTGGTGCTGGAACCGTACGCCCTGCTGTGGCTGGAGCGCGCGACATGAATGCACAGGAGAAGACGATGGTCAGGCAGGAAATTGCAGTATTCGGTGAAGCACTGGTCGACGATTTCGGCAGCGTGCAAGTGGTGGGCGGCGCCCCGTTCAACGTGGCGCGCCACCTGGCCGGACTGGGCTTGCAGCCGCTGATGATCACCCGTATCGGCAATGATGCGAATGGCGCGCTGGTGCGGGGGGAGTTCGAACGCTACCGGATGGACGAGGCAGGATTGCAAACGGGAACCGGTGAAGCCACCGGCCGTGTCGCGGTGGAAATGGCGGCCGATGGCAGCCATCGCTTCGACATCCTGCCGCACCAGGCGTATGACGCCATCGATGCCCAGGCCGCCGTGCAGGCATTGGCGAAGGCGCAACCGGACGTGTTGTATTTCGGAACGCTGGTGCAGCGCGAGGAAGCGTCGCGCGCCGCCTTGCACGCCGTACAAAAGGCGGCGGGGGCGCAGCGCTACCTGGACTTGAATTTGCGCGACGGGCAATACACGGAACGCACGGTCTTCGATTCGCTGGCGCAGGCCGACATCCTGAAAGTCAACGACGACGAACTGGCGCAATTGTTCGACTGGTACAGCCACCAGTGTCCGCCACTGGACGATATGGCCAGCCTCGACGTGCGCATGGCGTGCGCGGAGCTGATGTCGAACTTCAGTTTGCAGGGCATGATCGTCACGCTGGGACCGCGCGGTGCCGTGTATTTCAGCGCCGATGGCGGCATGACGGCGGTGGCCGGCGCGCCGGTGGACAAGCTGGTCGACACGGTGGGCGCCGGCGACGCGTTTTCCGCCGTCTTCCTGCTGGGCCGCGCGCGCGGTTGGCCGCTGGACACTACGCTGGAGCGGGCCAATGCCTTTGCCGGCGCCGTGTGCGGTCTGGCCGGCGCGGTGCCGGGCGACATGCGCTTTTATTCTGACTGGATCGGCCGCTGGCACCGTAGCGCGGACTGATCCCCACCCAACCGGAGCATCCAAATGGCGCAGTACAAACCACGCCTGTCGTTCTGGCAAGTGGTCAACATGAACGTGGGCTTCTTTGGCATCCAGTTCAGTTTTGGCCTGCAACAAAGCAGCATGAGTCCCATCTATAAATACCTGGGCGCCGACGAAGCCAGTCTGCCTTACCTGTGGCTGGCGGGGCCCGTCACGGGACTGCTGGTGCAGCCGCTGATCGGTGCGATGAGCGACCGCACGGTGTCGCGCTGGGGACGGCGCACACCGTACTTCCTGATCGGCGCCATCCTGTGCAGCCTGGGCTTGCTGGCCATGCCGTTCAGTCCCGCGCTGTGGATGGCGGCCAGCCTGCTGTGGATCCTGGACGCGGCCAACAATGTGACGATGGAGCCCTACCGCGCCTTTGTCAGCGACCGGCTGGACCAGGAGCAGCATTCGATCGGCTTCCTCACGCAAAGCGCGTTTACGGGGCTGGGGCAAACGCTGGCGTACTTGACGCCGTCACTGCTGGTGGCGTTCGGCATGAACCGCGACGCGGTCAACAGCCATCACATCCCCCACACGGTGATTGCCGCGTTTTTGATCGGCGCCGTGTTTTCGCTGGCGTCCGTGCTGTGGACCGTCAGGACCACGCCGGAACTGCCATTGGAACCGGCCGAACTGGCGCGCATGAAAGCCGCGCCGGGCGGCTGGCGCGATACGCTGGCGGAAATCGTCGATGCCTTGCGCGACATGCCGTTGACCATGCGCCAGCTGGCGCTGGTCAAGCTGTTCCAGTGGTACGCGATGTTTTGCTATTGGCAGTACATCATGCTGTCGCTGTCGTCGACCTTGTACGGCACCACGGATTCGGCATCGCCGGGCTTCCGCCAGGCGGGCTTGCTGAACGGGGAAATCGGCGCGTTCTACAACTTCGTCGCCTTCCTTGCCGCCTTTGCACTGGTGCCGTTCACGCGCCGCTACGGGCCGAAGACCATGCACAGCGTGTGCCTGGCGCTGGCCGGTGTGGGCATGCTGTGCCTGCCGCTGATCACGTCGCCGGCGCTGCTGTACGTGCCGATGATCGGCATCGGCCTGGCGTGGGCCAGCATGATGGGCAATCCGTACGTGATGCTGGCGGGCAGCATTCCTGCGCACCGCACGGGCGTTTATATGGGCATTTTCAACATGTTCATCGTGATCCCGATGATCATCCAGATCCTCACCTTGCCGCTGTATTACCACGCGTGGCTGGGTGGTCATCCGGAAAACGTGATCAGGCTGGCGGGCGCGCTGTTGCTGTGCGGAGCGGTGGCGGTGCTGTTTGTGAAGGTGGCGGGGAAAGACGCGCCGCTGGCGCACGGCGTACCCGCATAAAGAACAAAGGCGCCGCGTTGCGAAACGGGGCGCCTTTGGTACGTCAGCAGGGGGCGGTTACTCGGCGCCGCCCATCTGGCTTTGCAGGTAATTCTGCAGGCCGATCTTGCCGATCAGGTCGATCTGGGTTTCCAGCCACTCGATGTGTTCTTCCGTATCTTCCAGGATCATCAGCAGCAAATCGCGCGACACGTAGTCGGTGGCTTTTTCCGCCGTGGCGATGCCTTCCTTGATCGTCACGTGTGCGGCGCGTTCCAGTTTCAGGTCGCATTCCAGCATTTCCTGCGTGGATTCGCCAATCAGCAACTTGTGCAGCGCTTGCAGGTTCGGCAAGCCGTCCAGCATCAGGATGCGGTCGATCAGTTTGTCGGCGTGTTTCATTTCGCCGATCGATTCTTCGTATTCCTTCTTCGCCAGCTTTTCGAAACCCCAGTGACGGTACATGCGGGCATGCAGGAAGTACTGGTTAATCGCAGTCAATTCATTGGTCAGCTGAGCATTCAGCAGACGGATCACGTCTTTATCGCCCTTCATGGGATGGCCTTTTTTGTATGTTGATGGAGCGGGATTTTTCGCCATTTTGCCACGAACTTGCTGATAACTCTAAGTAAATGTTGGAAAAGTAGCCAGATAACAGTGGTGGCAAAAATGCTGGTGAGAGCGCGAATAATAATCGTTCTCATTATGCTGGCGATGCCGCATAATAATGGTTGAGCCAACCGCAAGGGATCGCACCATGATGCTGCACATACCCGGCATTTTGACGCCGGATCAAGTCAATTATTTCCGCCAGAAGATGGCGGGCTCGGAATGGATCGATGGCCGCGCCAGCGTGGGGGCGCAGGGCGCGCAAGTCAAACGCAATCGCCAGCTGGCCGAAGGTTCGCCGCTGGCGCTGGAACTGGGCGACATCGTGACGCGCGCGCTGACCGCCAATCCGCTGTTCTTTTCCGCCGTGCTGCCGCACCGCATCCTGCCGCCGTATTTCAACAGCTACGCCGGCGGCGAACAATATGGTTTGCACATCGATGGCGCGGTGCGCGTCAACAGCGTGAATATGCAGAGCATGCGGGCGGACGTGTCGACCACTGTGTTTCTCAGCAACCCGGACGAATATGACGGCGGCGAATTGATCGTCATGGATACCTATGGCGCCCATGAAGTGAAATTGCCGGCCGGCGATGCGATCGTGTACCCCTCCAGCAGTATCCACCGCGTCGCGCCCGTGACGCGGGGCGAACGGGTGGCGTCATTCCTGTGGACGCAAAGCATGGTGCGCGACGACTGGCGGCGCTCGATGTTGTTCGACCTGGACCAGAACATCCAGAAACTGCGCGCGCAGATTGGTGATGGGGATGCGGTGGTGGGACTGACGGGGCATTACCACAACCTGTTGCGGATGTGGGCGGACATGTGAGGAGGGCAGGGCGGATTGGCCGGCCAATCCGCCCTGCAGCAATCGCTGGTTGATCAGCTCAGCTGGAAATTGATCGGCACCAGCACATACACCGGCACGGCTTTGCCATCTTCCACGTAAGGTTTGAACAGTGCGCGCATCGCGGCCTGGCGGCCGGCTTCGTCGAGGTTGGTGAAGCCGGACGATTTATGGATTTGCACTTGCTCGGCCTGGCCTTTTTCACTGATCAGCACGCGCAGCATGACGACGCCGGTTTCACCCAGGCGCTTGGAGACCGATGGGTACACCAGCGCCGGCGGGCGCACATATTCCACGCCCTGGACCGTACGCGGCGTGGCCGGCGCCGGTGGCGCGGGTGGCGCCGGCGGTGCGGCAGGCGCGGCGGCCGGCGTGGCCGGGGCTTCCTGCGCCACGCGTGGTGCGGGCGGCGGCAGGGTGATGGTGTTTTCCACCTGAATATTCAATTGCGGCAGTGGCGGCGGAGCAACGGTCGGCGCTTTGGCGACTTCAACCGTCTTTGGCTGTGGCTTGCTTTCAGGAGGTGGCGGCGGGGTGACGAACGTGACCATGACCGGCTCCGGCATGACCGCTTGCACGGCGCTGTGCAGCATACCGGATTGCAGCATGGCGGCCAAGCCGACATGCAAGCCTACGACAACGGATACTTTGATCAGCTTGCCGCGCTTTTCGTGCCACAGCGCAGATAAGCCGGAAAGCGGGTTCTCGGCACTGGCGGCCGGTATCGTCATCGTAGTCATAGCGTCCTTAGGCAGTAAATGAAGGGCGCTTGAGCACGGTTTCGTTCAAGCTGCCCAGGTGTTCATTCAGGATTTCCGCAGCGGTATCGGCGCACTGGCCACAGCAAGTGGCGAGGCCCAGGTCGCGGCGCAATTCATCCAAAGAAGTGATACCCAGTTCGATGGCTTGACGGACTTCGCGGTCGGAGATGTTGTTGCAGACACAAACGATCATTGCGTTACCTTCTGGCTAAACGGGATGGTGGTTGATAACGTTCTTGCACTGTTGCATCTTGGTTAATGAGAATCGTTATCATTACGTTTCCTATTCTGCCGCAGTCCAGCGTACAATGCAAGAAAATCCTGAGAATACAAACCATTCCCATTTACGCTTTATAATGGCTGCACAAAATTTCCTCACAGAACCCTCGGAATGACCATGACGCAAGCCCCTACCTTGATTCAGCTCGACACGCTGGCTGTCGGCAAGAGCGGCACCGTGGTCCACGTTGCTCCAGGTAATTATGAAGATGGCGCCGACCTCGCACGGCGCCTGATGGAACTGGGTTTTGTGCCAGGTGAACGTATCCGCATGCTGAAACGCGGCATGCCGGGCGGCGAACCGCTGGCCATTAAAGTTGGCAATGCGACGTTCGCCTTGCGCCGTTTCGAAGCGGCGCTGATCTCTATCCAACCGGAATAAAACATGGGCGCAGTAGAAAAGCCGGCGCAAGCCGTGGCACAGTCGCCGATGGTGGCGCTGCTGGGGAATCCGAATTGCGGCAAGACGGCCCTGTTCAACCGCCTGACCGGTGCGCGCCAGAAGGTGGCGAACTATGCGGGCGTGACGATCGAACGCAAGGAAGGCCAGTTCACGTCGCCGGCAGGCCATCCATTCCGCTTGCTGGATTTGCCTGGCGCCTATAGTTTGTCGGCCCACACGCCGGATGAGGAAATCACGCGCGACGTGGTGGCCGGCCTGCGCGCCGGTGAAGCTGCGCCGGATGTGGTGGTGTGCGTGGTCGACGCCACCAACCTGCGCCTGAACCTGCGCCTGGTATTGGAAATCAAGCGCCTCGGCTTGCCGATGGTGCTGGCGCTGAACATGATGGACGTGGCGCAAAAGCGCGGCATCCTGGTCGATGCGGATTTGCTGTCGAAAGAACTCGGGATGCCGGTGGTGCAAACCGTGGCGGTGCAAAGCGGCGGCGAAAAAGCGCTGCTGCAGCAACTCGATGGCATGTGGCCGATGCACCAGGGCGTGCCGAACCCGCTGGCCGCCATCGATGCGGTGCCGGTCGAACAGACGCAGCAGGAAGTGCGCCGCATCCTGTCGAAGGTTGTGAACACCACGGCCGACACTGGCAATTTCTCTGAAAAGATCGATGACGTGGTGCTGCACCCGGTAGCCGGTCCCATCATCCTCGCGGTGCTGATGTTCCTGGTGTTCCAGGCCGTGTTCAGCTGGGCCGCCGTGCCGATGGACTTCATCAAGGAAAGCGTGGAAGGCGTTGGGTCCATAGTGAAAGAGCATATGGCCGATGGCGTCCTGCGTTCGCTGCTGGTCGACGGCATCCTGGGCGGCGTCGGCAGCGTGCTGGTCTTCCTGCCGCAGATTCTGATCCTGTTCTTCTTTATCCTGGTGCTGGAAGATTGCGGCTACCTGCCACGCGCGGCATTCCTGCTGGACCGCCTGATGGGCGGTGTGGGCCTGTCGGGCCGCGCGTTCATTCCGCTGCTGTCCAGCTTTGCCTGCGCGATTCCCGGCGTGATGGCGGCGCGCACCATTCAAAACCCGCGCGACCGCCTGGTGACCATCATGATCGCGCCGCTGATGACGTGTTCCGCGCGCCTGCCGGTGTATGCGCTGGTGATCGCCGCCTTTATCCCTGACCGCATGGTGGCGGGGCTGGTGAACTTGCAGGGGCTGGTGCTGTTCGTGCTGTACGTGGCCGGCATCGTGTCGGCCATGGCCGTGGCGTACTTCATGAAGCGCACGATGGGCGCCAACCGCCAGCAGCCGCTGATGCTGGAACTGCCCAGCTATCACATCCCGCACTTGCGCAACCTGGGCCTGGGCCTGTGGGAACGCGCGAAAATCTTCCTGACCCGCGTGGGGACCATCATCCTGACGTTGATGGTGCTGCTGTGGTTCCTGTCCAGCTTCCCGGGTGCGCCGGACGGCGCCACGCATCCGCCGATTTATTACAGCATCGCGGGGATCCTGGGCCGCGGCCTGGAATACATCTTTGCGCCGATCGGTTTCAACTGGCAGATCTGCATTGCACTGGTGCCGGGGCTGGCCGCGCGTGAAGTGGCGGTGGGCGCGCTGGGTACCGTGTATGCGCTGTCGCAGACGGGCGATGAACTGGCGGCGCAGCTGGAACCGCTGCTGTCGCAAAGCTGGCCGCTGCCGACCGCGCTGGCGCTGCTGGCGTGGTACGTGTTCGCACCGCAGTGCATCTCGACGCTGTCGGTGGTGCGCCGCGAAACGGGCCACGTCCGCTATGCATTCATGATGGCCGGTTACATGTTCGCGCTGGCGTACACGGCGTCGTTCCTTACTTACCGTATCGCATTGGCGCTGGGAGGCTGATATGTGGCAGCAGTTGATTGTTGGCGTGATCGTCGCAGCGTGCGCGCTCCATGCGGCCACGCGCTACCTGCCGGTCGCGTGGCGGCGGCAGATTGTGTATGCACTGTCGCGCCGCGGTTTCGACCAGGCCCGCCTGGCCAAGCTGTTCAAGACTGAACCAAGCTGCGGCAGCGGTTGCGGCAGCTGCGGTGCGGCGTCCTCGTCGTCCGCGTCCGCTTGCGGAACGTCCCCGTCCTCCGGCGCAGCAAGCGCGCCCACCGATTCCTCCAACACGGCCCGCCGCGTGATCCTCCTGCACGTGCAGCGCTGATCTTTTCCCCCTTGGGCGCTCGCCGCGCCGATAACGCCGAATGCGTAGGGCGGTTTTGCCAAAGGCAAAGCCGCCATGCACGCAGGCCGATATCCCTCGCGCAAGCGATACCACCATGAAAAACGCCACCCGAAGGTGGCGCTGGCGTTGAAGCTTGATCCGGTCAGAAGCGGAAATTCGCCGTCAGGCTGCCCGAGCGCGGGGCGCCCGGCGTATAGCGGTAGCCGGACTTGTTGATGGCCTGGATGTAGTCCTTGTCGAACACGTTGTTGATGTTCAGCTGCAGCTCGATGTTGCGGGTGACCGGGTAAGCCGCCATCGCGTTGACCACCCAGTAGGCATCCGCATACGCCGGGGTGCCGACCGCGCCGTCGGTGCCGCGCAGCAGCTTGCCCACGTAGTTGGCGCCGCCGCCCAGTTTCAGGCCCATCGGCAAGGTGTACGACGTCCACACGGTGAACGAATCCTTTGGCGTGTAGCTCAGGCTGTTGTCGCCGCTGGCGGTCATGACCTTGCCGGACGTGACCTTGGTCTTCATGTGCGAGTAGCCGCCGGAGATCAGCCAGTTGCGGGCGATTTCACCCGTCAGGCTCACTTCGATGCCGTCCACGCGCTTCTTGCCGGTCTGGTAGTACAGCAGGTCGGTCGGATCCTGTTCGATCTCGTTACGCACGTCGGTGCGGTAAATCGCACCGGCCAGCGCCAGCTTTTGCTTCAACAAATCCCACTTGCCGCCGATTTCCTTGGTCACCGTGGATTGCGGGTCGAACTTCGGATTGGCCGCGCTGCTGGCCGACGTGCTCAGCTGGAACGTGCCACCGCCCGGAGGCTGCTTGGACGTGGCCACGGTGGCATAGACACTGCTGCTTTCTGTCGGCTTGTACAGCGCGGATAGCTTGCCGGTCAACAGCGTGTCGGCCAGGTCCAGCTTCACCGGCAGGAAGACGCCGGCCGGAACCGGCGGGTTCGACGTGGCCGTGGTCAGCACCACCGCGTCATAGCTGGTGCGGTAGTGGTCGACGCGCACGCCGCCGCTGAACATCCACTGTTCGCCCAGCTTGGCCGTGTCGAACAGGTACAGCGCCTGCGTGTTGGTGGTGGCGTCGCCGTATACGCCATTGCGCTTCGGCGCGGAAGGCGTTTTGAACGCCGCGTCCGGGTTCGGGTGATACAGGTTGGCGTCCGCCAGCACGCCCAGGCTGGCCGTGTCATAGCCATAGGTCAGCTGTTTTTCATTGATGAATTCCAGGCCGGCGACGGCCGTGTGCTTCATGCCCGCGCCATTGAAATCGAAGGTCACCGTGGTCTGGTTGGTCAGCAGCTGGTTTTCCTGGTCCTTGATGGTGCGCAGGTCAGGGCGCTTCAAGGTCCATTGCGCAGCGGGCAGCACCACGCCGACCGCGGTTTCCGTCACGAGGTTGGCGGCATTGCCACGGAAGGCGCTCAGCAAATAATCCTGCTGCGTCTTGCCATAGCGCGACATGTTTTGCAGCTTCACGGACGGCGAGAAGTCGTGGTCGATCCGCACGGTCGCCATGTCGGCCTTGACCTTGTCGTAGTCCGAGGTCGATCCATAGAAGCCGCTCGGGTCGACGCGCTGCGCGTCGTTCAGGTACAGGCGGCGCTTGGCTACCACCGTGTTGGCGCTGTCCGGGCTGGTGTAGCCAGGCAGGCCGATGGTCGGCACGCCGCCATCAGGGATATTGTCCTGGTCCACGTGCAGCAAGCTCAGCGACACGCGGGTCGGGCTGCCGATGCCGAAGCCGATGGTCGGCGCCACGGCCCAGCGCTTGTTTTTCACGACGTCGCGGGCCGGGTTGCCGGAATCCTGCGCCAGCACGTTCAGGCGGAATGCCGTTCCGCTGTTGTAGTCGATGACCTTGTTCAAGTCGGCGGTGGCGCGCTTTTGCTTGCCGCTGCCGGCGGTCACGATGCCCGAATAGGCATCCTGCATGGAGGCTTGCTTGGAGCTCAGGTTGACCGAGCCGGTGGGCGAACCACGGCCGCCGTCCGTACCTGCCGGGCCTTTGACGATGTCGATTTGCTCGACATTGAAGATGTCGCGTGAAATCGAACCCATGTCGCGCACGCCGTCCACGTAAATGCTGGACGAGGCATCGAAGCCGCGCATGTAGATGGCGTCGCCGGTATTGGTGTTGCCGTTTTCACCGAGGAAGAAGGCGCCCACACCCGGGGTGTTGCGCAACGCGTCCGCCAGCGTGACGGCGCCTTGCTGTTCGATCAGTTCTTTCTTGATGACCGTGATGGTTTGCGGCGTATTGACCAGCAATTCCGTGTACTTGTTGGACGTGGCGCGGTCCGCCTTGAAATCGTTCTCTTTCGTGCCTTCCACGCGCACTTCCTGCATCACGCCACCGGAAGCGACCGGCGGGGCGGGCGTGGCGTCTGCGGCGTGTGCTGCTGCAGCAGGCAACAGCATGGCGGCAAGGACAGTACTCATCTGCGAATACGCTGAAGTCGAGTGTTTGCGGCTCTTGATTGCCATGATCTTTTTCTTGGGAAAGTAGTGAATATCCGAAAGATGATAGCAACTTCCCATTGCTAAGTAAATGTGAATTATTATCATTTGCATTGATATTCAGGATCACGTGCGCCTGATGGCTACGGAACGTTGCCGGAAATGCTAAGCTGGCGGATTGCGGCGCACGGCCGTGCTTTTTTAGGGATTGCCATGATCGTTGTCCATCACCTCAATAACTCCCGCTCGCAGCGCGTGCTGTGGCTGCTGGAGGAACTGGGCTTGAAGTATGAAATCGTGCGTTACCAGCGCGACGCGAAAACCATGCTGGCGCCACCGTCGCTGCGCGCGATCCACCCGCTGGGCAAGTCGCCCGTCATCACCGACGGCGACGTGACGGTGGCGGAATCCGGCGCCATCATCGAATACCTGGTCGAGCGCTATGGCAATGGCCGCCTGGTGCCCGCCGCCGGCACGCCGGACAAGCTGCGCTGGCGTTACTTCATGCACTATGCGGAAGGGTCGCTGATGACGCCGCTGCTGATGAAACTGGTGTTCGACCGCGTGGCGTCGGCGCCCGCGCCATTCTTTGTGAAGCCGATCGCCAAGGCGATTGCGCATAAAGTCAAAAGCACGTACATCCAGCCGCAGATCGAATCGCACCTGGATTACCTGGAAGGGGAACTGGGCAAGGCGCCCTGGTTTTCCGGCGCGGAATTCGGTGCGGCCGACGTGCAAATGAGTTTTCCGCTGGAAGCGGCGGCCGCGCGCGGGGGATTGTCGAGCGTGGCCGGCCGGTCCGCCGGAGGCGCGGCGGGCGGCGTGGGCAGCAGCCGCCATCCGAAGCTGATGGCGTTCCTGGAGCGCATCCATGCGCGGCCCGCGTACCAGAAGGCGCTGGAGGCGGGCGGGCCGTACGAACTATTAAAGTAAGCCCTACGGTTACAATACCGTATCGGCAACACTTGTATTTTTCATTATGGCCAGACTCCTCGCCATCGACGGCCTGAACATCGTGCGCCGCGTGTATGAAGCCAGTCCCGAGCCGGATTCGGACTTGAAGGCGGATATCGCGCTGCGCCACGCGCTGTCATCGTTCCGCCACCTGATTACCGGCCATGAACCGACCCACGTGCTGCCGGCCTTTGATTTCGGCGGCCGCACGTGGCGCCACGACTTGTATGAAGGCTACCGCGAGGGCCGCGCACCGATGCCGGACCCGCTGCGCGCCGCCTTGCCCGGCTTTTATGACTCGCTGGCGAAAATCGGCTTGCAGCCCGTATCGCTGCCCGGCGTGGAAGCGGACGACGTGATCGGCACGGCCGTCATGCGCTGGCTGCAGGAAGGCCGGGGCGATGCCGTGGTGGCCAGCACCGACAAGGATTTGCATTGCCTGATCGCGCACGGCGCGCTGGTGTGGGACCACTTCAAGGGCGAGTGGCACGATTCCGCGTGGGTGGAAAACAAGTGGGGCGTTCCGCCCGAACAGTTGCCGGATTTGCTGGCGCTGATGGGCGACGCCACCGACAGCATTCCCGGCGTGTCGCGGGTGGGGCAAAAAACCGCGGCAAGGCTGTTGCGTACATACGGCACATTGGATGCGATTATGGCAGGGGCTGGTATATTGAAAGATACTCTGGGCGAAACCTTACGAAAAGAGCGGGAGATGTTGTATCTTTCCCGCCAATTGGTGCAACTGAAGACCGATGTCAAAGTCGGCGTCAGCTGGAACATGCTGGCCTGGCACCATCATCCATAACAACGCATAAACAATGGGGACAAGATGTTAAAGGCGGTCATTATCGATTCCAGTGCGGTGGCGCGCGGCTTGCTCAATACCGTACTGATGGATGGCAGCTATGACGTGGTGGGACAGGGGCACACGGGCGCCAGCGCGATTGCGCTGATGGTGAAGCACAACCCGCAAATCGTCTGCATTGCGCGCGACGTGGTGGACGCCGATGAAGCGTCGATTGCCGAATTGCGCAAGGGCTGGCCGAAAGCCATGCTGTTCATGGTCTCCAGCGAATTCGACGCGCCCACCGTGCAAAAGGCGCATGCGATGGGCTTTATCGGCTTCATAGTCAAGCCGTTCAACGGCGGAACCGTGTTGAAAACCATCCGCAGCACGATTATCGCGACCGTCAAACGCCAGCAAAAGGCGCAGGCGGAAGCCGCCGGCGGCGCCGAGCCGCAGGCCGGCGCTGCGGATTAACGTTACGCCGGCGTGGCGATCCCGTCGATAATCCCGCCGCCCAGGCATACGTCGCCGTCATACAGCACCGCCGACTGGCCCGGCGTCACCGCCCACTGCGCATCCGGGAACGCCAGCGAGAAATTCAGCAAGCCGTCGGCCGCCACGTCGCACGGCACGTCCGCCTGGCGGTAGCGGGTCTTGGCCGACAGGCGGCCCGCGGCCGGCGGTTCGCCCGCCACCCAGCTGGCCTGGCCCGCCTGCAAGCCCGGCGACAGCAGCCATGGATGGTCGTGGCCCTGCACCACCCACAAGGTATTGGTGGCGACATCCTTGCGCGCCACATACCACGCGTCGCTGCTGCCGTCCGCTTTCTGGTACGACTTGACGCCGCCAATGCCGATGCCCTTGCGCTGGCCCAGCGTGTAGAACGACAGGCCGATGTGTTCGCCCACGACTTTGCCGTCCGGGGTTTTCATCGGGCCCGGCTTGTGCGACAGGTAGCGGTTCAGGAATTCGCGGAACGGGCGCTCGCCGATAAAGCAGATACCGGTGGAATCTTTCTTGGCGGCATTCGGCAACTGTAATTGTTCGGCAATCTTGCGCACCTCGGTTTTCGGGATTTCACCGAGCGGGAACAGGGTTTTCGACAATTGCGCCTGGTTCAGACGGTGCAGGAAATAACTTTGATCCTTGGTATGGTCGAGCGCTTTCAGCAGCTCGAACTTGCCTGACACGTCATTCTGGCGCACCCGCGCATAGTGCCCGGTGGCAATCAAATCCGCGCCCAGGTGCATCGCGTGGTCGAGAAACGCCTTGAACTTGATTTCAGCGTTGCACAGCACATCCGGGTTCGGCGTGCGGCCGGCCTGGTATTCGCGCAGGAATTCCGCGAACACGCGGTCCTTGTATTCCGCCGCGAAGTTGACGGCTTCGATGTCCACGCCCACCACGTCGGCCACGCTGGCCGCGTCGATCCAGTCCTGGCGGGTGGAGCAGTATTCCGAATCGTCGTCGTCTTCCCAGTTTTTCATGAACAGGCCGATGACTTCATAGCCTTGTTCTTTCAGCAGCCATGCCGAGACCGAGGAATCGACCCCGCCAGACATCCCGATCACGACTCGTTTCTTACTCATAGTACTAATTCCAGTTAATTACACGTAAATTACGGTATCGGCGTTAAATGTCGCCATACACCGACGCATGCGTGTGCAGCAGTTCGAGCGGCGCGCGCTTCCCCGCCAAATATTCATCAATGCACGTCAACAGCAGCGGGCTGCGGTGGCGTTCCGGGCAGGCGGCGATTTCTTCGCGCGTCAGCCACATGGTGCGCAAGATGCCCGCGTCGAGCGGGCGGTCCAGCTTGGCGCCCACTTCGCCGCAAAAGGCAAAGCGCAAATACGTCACGGCTTCGCCCGTGCGGGCCGAGCGGTAGCGCGACATGTACATACCGACCAGTCCGGTCGGCTTGAATTCATAGGCTGTTTCTTCCAGCGCTTCGCGCACCACCGCCTGTTCCAGCGATTCGTGCGGGTCCAGGTGGCCGGCCGGCTGGTTCAGCCGGATGCCATCGCTGGTTTCTTCTTCAATCAGCAAAAACTTGCCATCTTGTTCAATGATGGCGGCAACAGTGACAGAGGGTTTCCAGGTGCGCGGCATAGGGTCGTCCATGAAAGAGCCGCCATTTTATCTTGTTCCGCGAAGGAACCTCGGAAAAGCTGCGGATTTCCGATGCGCTTCGAGATATCGTCGTAACGGACGACGAACAGTGTCGAAATTACATGTATCTTCGATTAAAACCGGTTAATTGCACGACGTGAGATATTGCTCTCACGCTATGAAACATGCGGTTGGTCATGCGCGACAGAATATGGTTATTGCTCTCTAAAAAGGGATAACTTTCGCAAAATTCATGTTATGGTCTTAGCAGAACGTCATACTTTTGCAACTTTTCCCATCCATAATTTTTATAATTTTCATATTCGACATTACCGGAGGTAGTTATGAGGATAGGCATACCGGCCGAAACAAGGCCGGGTGAAACGCGGGTAGCGGCAACGCCCGAAACGGTGAAGAAGCTTGCGGCAAAGCACCAACTGCTGGTGCAGTCTGGCGCGGGCCTTCAGGCATCGATTACTGATGAGGCGTACGCGGCAGCGGGCGCCACCATTGTGTCGGCGCAGGAAGCGTTTGGCGCGGACATCGTGCTGAAGGTGCGTGCACCGAACGACGCGGAACGGGCGCAAATCAAGTCCGGCACCGTCGTCGTCGGCATGCTGAACCCGTTCGACGCGGACAACACGGGCTTGATGGCGCAGGCAGGCATCACGGCCTTTGCGCTGGAAGCCGCGCCCCGCATCACCCGTGCGCAATCGATGGACGTGCTGTCGTCGCAGGCCAACATTGCCGGCTACAAAGCCGTCATGATGGCGGCCAACACGTACCAGCGCTTCATGCCGATGCTGATGACGGCGGCGGGCACCGTGAAAGCGGCCCGCGTGCTGATCATGGGTGTCGGCGTGGCCGGCTTGCAAGCGATTGCGACCGCGAAACGCCTGGGCGCCGTGATTGAAGCGTCCGACGTGCGTCCGCCCGTGAAAGAGCAGGTGGAATCGCTGGGCGCGAAATTCATCGACGTGCCTTACCTGACCGATGAGGAAAAGGAAATCGCGCAAGGCGTGGGCGGCTATGCCCGTCCGATGCCGCCGGAGTGGATGAAGCGCCAGGCCGAACTGGTGCACGAGCGCGCCAAGCTGGCCGACATCATCATCACCACCGCGCTGATCCCGGGCCGCAAGGCGCCGGTCCTGATTTCCGAAGAGACCGTGAAAGCCATGAAACCGGGTTCCGTGATTGTCGACCTGGCGGCCGAGCAGGGCGGTAACTGCCCGCTGACGGAAGCGGGCAAGACGGTGACCAAATACGGCGTGCACATCATTGGCGAGCCAAACCTGGCGTGCCTGGTGGCGGCCGATGCGTCCGCGCTGTATGCGCGCAACGTGCTCGACTTCCTGAAACTGGTATTCGACAAGGAAGATAAGCTGGTCATCGACCGTGAAGACGAAATCATCAAAGCCACCTTGATCGCCATGGGCGGTGAAGTGCTGCGCAAATAAGGGGAAGCGACATGGAAGTCAGTCACACCATCATCAATCTCATCATCTTTGTGCTGGCCATCTACGTGGGTTACCACGTGGTGTGGACCGTGACGCCGGCGCTGCACACGCCGCTGATGGCCGTTACCAACGCGATTTCCGCCATCATCATCGTGGGCGCCATGCTGGCGGCCGCGCTGACGCAGGGCAAGGTCGGCCAGATCGCGGGCACGGTTGCCGTGGCGCTGGCGGCCGTCAACGTGTTTGGCGGATTCCTCGTCACGCAGCGCATGCTGGAAATGTTCAAGAAAAAAGATAAAGGGGCCAAAGCATGAGCTTCATCAGCTGGAACCTCGTAACCCTGCTGTACCTGGTGGCATCGGTTTGCTTCATCCAGGCACTGAAAGGCTTGTCGTCGCCCGCCTCCGCCCGCCAGGGTAATGCCTTCGGCATGGTGGGCATGGCTATCGCCGTGGTCACCACGCTGGCGCTGATCCTGAAGTTGCAGGCCGAAGCGCAAGCCTCCACCGGCGGCATGGGCTTCGGCCTGGTGGCGCTGGGCGTCCTGGTTGGCGGCGGCATCGGCGCCACGCTGGCCAAGAAAGTCGAAATGACGAAGATGCCGGAACTGGTGGCGGCAATGCACTCGCTGATCGGTTTGGCGGCGGTGTGTATCGCGGTGGCTGCCGTGTCGGAACCGCAAGCGTTCGGCATTGCCGGTATCGGTGAAGCGCTGCCGATGGGTAACCGTATCGAACTGTTCATCGGTACCTTCGTGGGCGCCATCACGTTCTCCGGTTCCGTGATCGCTTTCGGCAAGCTGGCCGGCAAGTACAAGTTCCGCCTGTTCCAGGGCGCGCCAGTGGTGTTCTCGGGCCAGCACATGCTGAACCTGGTGCTGGCGACCGTGATGGTGGGCCTGGGCCTGGTGTTCGTGTTCGCCGGCGGCACCGAGCCGGCATGGACCCCGTTCCTGATCATGACGGCGATCGCCTTCGTGCTGGGCGTGCTGATCATCATCCCGATCGGCGGCGCCGACATGCCGGTCGTGGTATCGATGCTGAACTCGTACTCGGGCTGGGCGGCTGCCGGTATCGGCTTCTCGCTGAATAACTCGATGCTGATCATTGCCGGTTCGCTGGTGGGCTCCTCGGGCGCGATCCTGTCGTACATCATGTGCAAGGCGATGAACCGTTCGTTCTTCAACGTGATCCTGGGCGGCTTCGGCGGCGATGCGGCAGCGGCAACGGCTAGCGGCGGCGCACAGGCGGCCCGTCCGGTGAAATCCGGTTCGGCCGACGACGCGTCGTTCATCATGGCCAATGCGGAATCCGTGATCATCGTTCCAGGCTATGGCCTCGCGGTGGCCCGTGCGCAGCACTCGCTGAAAGAACTGGTGGAAAAGCTGACGCACAAAGGCGTCAACGTGCGCTACGCGATCCACCCGGTGGCGGGCCGTATGCCTGGCCACATGAACGTGCTGCTGGCGGAAGCGGAAGTGCCGTACGACCAGGTGTTCGAGATGGAAGACATCAACGGCGAATTCGGCCAGACCGACGTGGTGCTGGTGCTGGGCGCGAACGACGTGGTGAACCCTGCCGCCAAGGATCCGAAGTCGCCGATCGCCGGCATGCCGATCCTGGAAGCGTACAAGGCCAAGTCCATCATCGTGAACAAGCGCTCGATGGCGTCCGGCTACGCGGGCCTGGACAATGACCTGTTCTACCAGGCCAACACCATGATGGTGTTTGGCGATGCGAAGAAAGTCATTGAGGATATGGTGAAGGCGGTCGATTAAGACCGGGTTTCCTTCCCTGAACGGGTCCTGCGGGACCCGTTTTTATTTGTACTCTCCGGCAGGCGCCGGCATGGCGCGCTGCCGCGCGAATTCCGCGAATTGCGCCGCATAGCGCTGTTTCGCTGCTTCCGTATGCCACGCGTTTTGCGCCTGCAACAGCGTGTCCGCCCCTTCCTTCGTTCCGACGATCCGGTCGATCCTGGTGATGACAGCGCGGCCCCAGTCCGTGCGGGGACACGCCACGCCGGTGGTCACCAGCGCAGTATTGCCGGCAATGGGGAGGGTTTGCAGCGCCGCCAGTTCACTGTGGCGCGACCATTCATAGCTGAACGTGAAGTCGTAATCGATGGTGTAATCGACGCGGTCGGCGGCGATCATCTGGAAGATCTTCTGGCCGTAATTGCCGACCGACGTCGTCGCCGGCTTCGACTGCTGCGGACTGCGCGCGATCAGGCCGTCGATCATGGCGCCATAACTGCGCTTTTCCACCAGCAAGCCGCGCAGCTTGCGGCTGGCCAGCAGCGCGGGAAAATCCACTTCACCGGCCGCATTGCGCGGCACTGCCGCCAGCGCCGCATGGCGCACGATCAGGCTGGGCGGTGCGATGACGTTGGTGTTGGTGAAATACGCGACCTGTTCCCGCTCCTTCGTCCGCAGCGCGGCGGCATAGCAGACCTTGTCGCCTTGCTCCAGCATTTGCCAGGTGCGCTTGGCGTTGGCGTAAATGAAGCGGTGTTCCGCGTCCGGCCACTTCGACACGATGTAGCGCACCACGCGGTCCGCCACGCCGTTGCCGGGCTGGCCATTGTCGGGAATCGATGCGGGCGGGAAGTCCGGCATGACCCAGACCATGGTTTCCGCAGCGGCCACGCGGGATTGGCCGGCCGCCAGTATGGCAGCCAGCGGTCCCAGGTATTGAAACAGGCGGTGCGGTGATGTCATGCGGTTCTGCTCCGTTGCAGGGTCTGTGTCTACGGTAGCATTTCGCAAGCCATGACTCAAGGGCTGCGCCCGGGCTACCGCCGTCCGTACATCATCAATTCCGCCAGCACGCTGCGTGCCGGGCTCACCAGGTCGATGGCGGCCAGCGATGCACCCAGCACCGCCTGCAGCGGCGAGCTGTTGGCAAACAGTGTGGCCATCGCATCGGTCAGGTGCACCGTCGTCGTGCGGTCCTTTTCACGCTGGCCGTGGAATTGCGCCAGGTTGAATGGATTGGCCCCTTGCGCCAGCAGGCGCGCCAGCACGGTGGCGTCGCGCAGGCCCAGGTTCAAGCCTTGCCCGGCCACCGGGTGCAGGGTTTGCGCGGCATTGCCGATGGCGGCGATGCGCGCCGTGCCTTGCGCACCGGCGTTCAGGCCCAGCGGGAACGCCACGCGGCGCGACGTGTGCGTGAACGTGCCCAGGCGCGAACCGAAGGCATTGCCGAGGCGCTGCAGGAATTCGGCATCGTCCAGCGCCATCAATTCCTCGCTGGTGCGCGGCGTGGCGCACCATACCAGCGCGTATTCGTCGTCCTGTGGCAGCAAGGCCAGCGGGCCTTCATCCGTGAAGCGTTCATAGGCGCGGTGCGCGACGGGGCGGCTGGCGCGTACTTGCGCAATGACGGCGGTCTGGCCGTAATCGCGCAGCATGGATTTCACGGTTTGTTCGCCAAACAGACCGCCTTCGGCCTGCACCACGATGGCGGCCGTGATCGTGCGGCCGGCCTGTACGCCGGAACTTCCGGCCGCCTCTTCCTCCAGATCCAGCGCCACATGGTCATCCGCTTCGCGCAGCGATGTCACCAGCGCGGGGCGTAGCGCGGCAATGCCGAGGCGTTCGCAGGCGCCGCCCAGTTCCGCCACGAGCGCGCCATAGCGCGTCACGTAGCCCAGCGCGGGCAGATTGTGCTCGCCGCTGGTGATCATGCTGCGGCCGAACTGGCCACGGCGCGAAACGTGAATCTCATTGATGGCGGTCGCCGGGATGGGCCAGCAGCCGATGTCTTCAAGAATCTGGCGGCTGCCATAGGACAGCGCCAGCGAACGGGGATCGTTGCCCGCCTGCTGCAACGTGCGGGCATCGATCAGCGCGATGCGGAAAGCGGCCACGCCGCGTTTGACCAGCAGCGCCGCCAGCGCCATGCCGGCAGGGCCCGCGCCGCAGATGGCGATATCGTAATCGGTAACCAGATCAGTCATGCCGCCATTGCCTGTTCAATTTCTTCGACGGTCTTCGGTGCGCCGGCGCTGAGGATGCTGTAGCCATCGTTCGTCACCAGCACATCGTCTTCGATGCGGATGCCGATGTTCCAGAACTGCTCCGGCACGTCGTCGCCGGGACGGACGTAGATGCCAGGTTCCACTGTCAGCACCATGCCGGGACGCAGCGGGCGCGATGGCTTGCCTGGCGTGTGCACGTCGCGGTACTGGCCCACGTCGTGCACGTCCATGCCCAGCCAGTGGCCCGTGCCATGCATGTAGAAGCGCGTGTACGCCTTGGTGGCGATGATTTCGTCGGCCGTGCCGTGCCGGCCCTGGTCCAGCAACCCCAGGTCCAGCATGCCCTGCACCAGCACGCGGACGGCCGCATCGTGCACCGACTGGTATGGCTGGCCGGGACGGATCGCTTCCAACGCCGCCGCCTGCGCCGCCAGCACCAGTTCATACAAGGCGCGTTGCGGCGCAGTAAAGCGGCCATTGGCGGGGTAGGTGCGCGTGATGTCGGACGCGTAGCCATCCAGTTCGCAGCCCGCATCGATCAGCACCAGGTCGCCGTCCTTGATTTCATCGTTGTTGGCGATGTAGTGCAGCACGCAGGCGTTGGCGCCCGCCGCCACGATCGATGTATAGGCGGGCGATTGCGCGCCGTTGCGGCGGAATTCATGCAGCAATTCCGCTTCGATTTCATATTCGCGCATGCCGGGCCGGGTGGCGCGAATGGCGCGGGCGTGCGCCTGCGCGGAAATCGCGGCGGCGCGGCGCATGGTGGCGATTTCCGTCTCGTCTTTCACGAGGCGCATTTCATCGACCAGCGGCAGCAGGTTGTGGGCCGTGTCCGGCGCCGTGACGCCGCTGCGCGACTGGGCGCGCACGGCGTCGAGCCACCGCTTCATTTGCATGTCGGTTTTGCGGTCGCGGCACAGCGCGTAATACACGGCGGGCGCATCGGCCAGCAGCCTGGCCATTTCCCCATCGAGCGCGGCAATGGCGTGCGCGGCGTCAAAGGCGAACGTGCTGCGCGCCGCCTCGGGACCGTACCGGAAGCCGTCCCAGATTTCGCGTTCCATATTTTTTTCGCGGCAAAACAGCAGCGACTGCGCGGGCTGGTCGCCGTTTGCGGCAACCAATACCACGACGGCTTCCGGCTCGGGAAAACCCGTCAGGTAAAAGAAATGGCTGTCGTGGCGGTACGGGTAATCACTGTCGGCATTGCGCGCGACTTCGGGCGCAGTGGCCAGCACTGCCACGGAACCCGGTTCCATTTGCTCCAGCAGGCGAACGCGCCGTGCGGCGTATGCCGCCGGATTGAAGGTCATTGCGGCTTGCCCCCATTCAGGTCGTCCAATTGCTGCACGGTGCCGACATTGACCCATTCGCCTTCATACAGTTCGCCGCCGACCTGGCCCAGTTCCACGTAGTGGCGCAGCAGCTTGCCCAGGCTGGCCTTGGTGCCAGGTTCGATCCCGTCGAACATTTCCGGACGATAGACGCCGATATTGCCGAAGTTCCACAGCGTGTCGCCGGTATTCGCCAGCGTGTACATGTTCAGCGCGAAGTCGCCCTTGGTGTTGTGCCACGGATTCGGCGTCAGGTACAGCCACGCCACGTCGCGCTTGTCCTTCGGGTACGGGTTGCCCCACATGTCCTTGTCGTGCAGGACATCCTTGACTTGTTCGAAGTCGAAATACGGGCAATAGATATCGCCGGAAATCGCGAGGAAAGGTTCGTCGCCCAGCAGGTCGCGCGCATAGGCGATGCCGCCCGCGGTTTCCAGTGCTTCCGCTTCGCGCGAATACTGAATTTTCGCGCCGAACTGGCTGCCGTCGCCCAGCGCTTCTTCGATCATGTGGCCCAGGTGGGCGTGGTTGATGACGATGTCCGTGATGCCGGCGCGCACCAGGTTCAGGATGTGCCAGACGATCAGCGGACGGCCCCGTACTTTCAGCAGGGGCTTGGGAATCGTATCCGTCAGTGGACGCATGCGTTCGCCGCGGCCCGCAGCGAAGATCATTGCTTTCATTGCTGGTCCTTAGAACGTGTAGCCGACCTGGGCTTGCTTGTTTTCCAGCGTATCGAGCAACTTCACCAGCGGACGCAAGTCCTTGTAGCGGTTGGCGGTCTTGCGCACGTATTCCATCACGGTCGGCAAATCGCCCAGGTAATTGGACTTGCCGTCGCGGTAGTTCAGGCGGCAGAACAGGCCGAGGATCTTGATGTGACGCTGCAAGCCCATGTACTCCATGTCCTTGTAGAACGAATCGATATCCTTGTGTACCGGCAGGCCTTCCGCCTTGGCTTGCTGCCAGTAGCGGATCGCCCAGTCCAGCACCAGTTCTTCATCCCACTGGATGTACGCATCGCGCAGCAGCGACGCCACGTCGTACGTGATCGGGCCGTAGACGGCATCCTGGAAATCCAGAATACCTGGATTCTTTTTATCGTCCATCCACATCAGGTTGCGCGAGTGGTAATCGCGGTGCATGTAGACCTGTTGCTGGGCCAGGCAATTGGCCAGGATGGCGTCGAACACCTTTTGCAGTTCGGCGCTTTGCGCGTCCGTCAGCTTGGCGCCCAGGTGTTTTTCAATGTACCACTCGGGGAACAGGTTCATTTCGCGCAGCATGAAGGCGCGGTCGAATTCCGGCAGCACGCCCGGCTGGCTGGCTTTCTGGATCTTGATCAGTGCACCCAGCGCTTCCGCGTACAGGGTGGCGGCGTTGTCATGGTCCAGGACTTGCAGGTAAGTGCTTACTCCGAGATCGGACATCAGCACGAAACCCTGCGCCAGGTCTTGCGCCACGATGACGGGCACGGTGACGCCGGCTTCCTGCAGCAGCTGGTCGACCTTCAGGAAGGCGGCCGTGTTTTCCCGTTCGGGCGGCGCGTCCATGACGATCAGGGTCGCGCCATGCTGTTGCTGGTGCTGCGGCAAGACATCGACGCGGAAATAGCGGCGGAAGCTGGCATCGGCGGAAGCTGGGCGGGCGCTGGCCGCATCGACCAGGGCGAGGGACGCCAGCCACTCCTGAACCAAAGTGAAACGGGCGTCGTGTGATGAATTAGGTAATAAAGACATGAAACAAAGTCTGACAAAAGCAGTCGAAGTCGGAGATTCCCATATAATAAGGGATTCATCTTAAAAAATCGCCAGTGTTACGATCCACATTCATTCATGAGCCGGTTTAAAGCCCCACCCAACGCGCACCGCTGGGCGTTCGCCTTCACCGCGCTTGTTACCGCAACGACCAGTCACGCCCAAACTCCGCCCAAACAACGCCCCCAGCACGTGACGGACAAGGATGCGCCCACCATCGTGCAGGCGGAAGACATCACGGGCCGTCCGGACCGTGAACTGAACCTGGACCGCAACGTCGAACTGGTACGCGACAAGACCCGCGTGACGGCCGATATCGCCTGCTTCCGCCAGGTGGAAGACGAGGTCGAAGCCAAGGGCAACGTGCGGATCTGGCGCTATGGCGACTATTACACGGGCGATGAAGTCAAACTGAACCTGGAGTCGGGCAAGGGTTACATGCTGAACCCGACGTACCAGCTGGAATTGAACCATGCGCAGGGCAAAGCCAACCGCGTCAACTTCATCAATGAAGACGAAGCAGTGGTGGTCGACGGTACCTACAGCACGTGCCAGGGCCCGAACCCGGACTGGTACCTGAAGTCGTCGACCCTGAACCTCGATTCGGGGCGCGACGTCGGCGTGGCCGGCAAGACCGTCGTGTATTTCAAGGGCGTTCCGCTGATCGGCACCCCCGCGCTGTCATTCTCGCTGTCCGGCGCGCGCCGCTCCGGCTGGCTGCCGCCGATTCCCGGTTTCGGCTCCAAGGGCCGCGCCGAGCTGACGGTGCCGTACTACTTCAATATCGCGCCGAACCGCGACCTGACGCTGTTCCCCCGCCTGATTGCGCGGCGCGGTTTCCAGCTGGGCGCGCACGGCCGCTATATCGGCGAAACGGACGCCGGCAGCTACGCGGGCGACACGTTCATCGAATACCTGCCGAACGACAGCCAGGCGCACAAAGACCGGTGGATGATCACCACCAACCATACGCAGGCGATCGCGAAGGACTGGTCGTTTGGCTGGAACATGCGCGCCGCGTCGGATAACAATTACCCGAACGACTTTTCCAAGACCGTGTCCGGCAGTGCCGAGCGCCAGTTGCTGCGCGAGTTGCGCAGCGATTACCGGGGCGAATACTGGAGCCTGTCGGCGCGCGTGCAAAAGTACCAGGTGCTGCAAGACCCGGCGTCCGCCACCGATCCGTCGCTGTTCGTCACGCGTCCGTATGACCGCCTGCCGGCCATCAATTTCCATGCGGCGCGCTATGACGTGGGCGGCTTCGACTGGGCGGTGGACAGTGAACTGACCAGCTTCTGGCACCCGACGGCTATCCGCGGCAACCGCTTCGTGGCGATCCCGCAGATCAGCTACCCGATCATCGGCCCCAGCTTCTTCATCACGCCGAAAATCCAGCTGCACGCCAGCGCGTACCAGCTCGATGCGCACACCGAAGGCACGACGTATACGGCGGGGCATTCGCTGACGCGCGCGGTGCCGACCGTGTCGCTCGATTCCGGCCTGGTGTTCGAGCGCGATACCACGATGTTCGGCCGCGCCGCCACGCAAACGCTGGAGCCGCGCCTGTTTTACGTGAAGACGCCGTACCGCGACCAGAAAGATTTCCCGAACTTCGACACCGCGGTGTCGACGTTCAACTTCTCGCAGATCTTCAGTGAAAACCGCTTCGTCGGTTCGGACCGTATCGGCGACGCCAACCAGGTGACGGCCGCCATCGTGTCGCGCTTCCTGGAAGAGAGTGGCGCCGAGCGCCTGCGCCTGGCGTTCGGCCAGCGCTTTTATTTCTCCGACCAGCGCGTGCAGCTGGACGCCAGCACGCCGACCAAGGATGCCAAGTCCGACATGCTGCTGGCCGCCCAGGGCCGCATTTCCGAAACGTGGGGCGTGGACAGCGCAGTGCAGTACAATCCGTCCGACAAGCACGTGGTCAGCTCGAACCATGCGCTGAACTACATGCCGGGCCCGAAAAAAGTGCTGAACCTGGGCTACCGCTACCTGCGCGACACGTTCAACAACACCACCGGCGTGCGCAACAACGATGGCTTCCGCAACGTCGATGTGTCGAGCCAGTGGCCGCTGTCGATGCGCTGGTTCGGCGTCGGCCGCATCAGCTATTCGCTGAAAGACAAGAAAATCCTCGAAAGCCTGATTGGTCTCGAGTACAACGGCGATTGCTGGGTCTTCCGCATGGGCGCGCAGCGCTTCGTGACGACGGCCAAGCAAGCGTCGACCCCGATCTTTTTCCAGCTGGAGCTGAACGGCTTGTCCAAGTTCGGCGTCGGCAATCCACTGGAGGCGCTGCGCAACAGCATCCCCGGTTACCAGCGCCTGAACGAAGGCAACCGCCATTAATCCACGAACCACATGAGCGTCACTTTTATGCGTAATGCCCGTATGCACCAATTGAAGATCGCAGCCCTGCTGTGCGCACTCGCCGCCGGCGCTTCCGGGGAAGCACTGGCCCAGGCTACCGATAAACCGGCCGCTGCGCCAGCGGCGCAAAGCAAAGGTTTCACGCCGCCCGTGCCGGTCGGCCAGACCAACAATGCGCCGATCGACTCGATCGCCGTGGTGGTCAATGACGACGTCATCACGCGCAACGAATTGACGGAGCGTGTGCGGACCGTGGTGCAGCGCATGAAAGCGCAAAACGTGCAGCTGCCGTCGGAAGCCGACTTGCAGCGCCAGATCCTCGAACGCATGATCGTCGAGCGCGCGCAGGGGCAGCTGGCCAAGGAAATGGGCGTGCGCGTCGACGACACGCAACTGGACCGCACCATCAGCCGCATCGCTGAGCAGCAAAAGATGACGGTGCAGCAAATGCGCAATCAGCTGGAAAAGGAAGGCACGACGTTTGCCGCGTTCCGCGAAGAGATCCGCGAAGAAATCGTCATGACGCGCCTGCGCGAACATGAAGTGGATGCGAAGATCAATATTTCCGAAGCTGAAGTCGATGCCCACATCGCGGCGGAAAAAGCGGCGGCGGCCGAACAGTTCGAATTGAATATTTCGCAGATCCTGGTGCGCATCCCGGAAAACGCTTCGCCGGAAGTCATCGCGCAGCGCAAGGCGCGCGCCGATGAAGTGATGCGCCAGCTGCGCGTGGGCGCGGACTTCGCGAAAATGGCGGCCACGTATTCGGACGCGTCCGATGCGCTGAAGGGCGGCGAAGTGGGATGGCGTACGCCGGACCGCCTGCCGCCGGTGTTCGCGGAAGCGCTGTCCAAGCTGAAGCCGGGCCAGACCACGGCCGTGATGAAGAGCGTGTCCGGCTTCCACATCATCAAGCTGGTCGACAAGCGCAGCGTGGCCGAAGCGCAGGCCGCCGCTTCCGTGCAGCAGACGCACGCGCGCCACATCCTGATCAAGGTGACGCCGGCCGTGTCGGCGGCGGACGCCAAGCGCAAGCTGACGGAATTGAAAGAGCGCCTGGACAACAAGGCGGCCAAGTTTGAAGAACTGGCGCGCCTGTTCTCCAACGATGGTTCGGCCGGCAAGGGCGGTGACCTGGGCTGGCTGTATCCGGGCGATACGGTGCCGGAATTCGAAGCGGCGATGAATGGCCTGAAGCTGGGCGAAGTGTCGCAGCCGGTGGAAACCAGCTTCGGCTTCCACCTGATCGAAGTGATGGAGCGCAAGACGGAAGACGTGTCCAAGGAAAAGGCTCGCAATGCCGCCCGCAATGCGATCCGCGAGCGCAAGCTGGAAGAAGCGACCGAAGACTGGCAACGGCAAGTGCGTGACCGCGCCTACGTCGAATACCGCGCGGAAGACTTGAAAGAAACGAAATAAACAGGGAGGGAACGTTCCATGAGCGCCCAATTGAATAACCGGCGCCGTGGAGCGCGCCCTGCGATTGCCGTCACCTGTGGCGAACCGGCCGGCATCGGCCCGGAAATCGCCATCCGCGCAGCGTGGGCGCTGCGCGACAAAGTCCATTGTGTGCTGCTGGGCGACGCCGCCTTCCTGGCCATGACGGCGGCCGATATCGACCCGGACATCCGCATTTCGTCGCTGTCGATGATGGCCGTGCGTAATGCCGGCGTGCCGCATTTCGGGCCGGACCGCATCACCGTCATCGACATCCCCGTGTCCGCGCACGTCAAGCCCGGCATCCTGGACAAGGAAAACGGCCGCGCCGTGCTGGCCACACTGGATGCCGCCATCGAAGGCATACAGGCCGGCTGGTTTGAAGCGGTGGCCACGGCGCCGCTGCAAAAGAGCACCATCAACGACGCCGGCGTGCCATTCTCCGGCCACACGGAATACTTTGCCGACAAGACCGGCACCAAACAGGTGGTGATGATGCTGGCGGGCCAGCCCTTCGCCCCGGACGACGCGCCGCCGTTGCGTGTTGCGCTGGCCACCACGCACCTGCCATTGAAGGACGTGGCGGACGCGCTGACGCAAGAAGGACTGGGCCGGATCCTCGACATCGTCGCCCATGATTTGAAGACCAAATTCGGCATCGCCGCGCCCCGCATCCTGGTGGCGGGCCTGAACCCCCACGCGGGCGAAAACGGTTACCTGGGCCGCGAAGATCTCGACGTGGTGGGCCCGGCGATTGCGGCCGCGCAGGCGCGCGGGATTGCCGCCACGGGACCGTATCCGGCCGATACGCTGTTCCAGCACAAGTACCTGAAAGATGCGGACTGCGTGCTGGCCATGTACCACGACCAGGGCTTGCCGGTGCTGAAGTACGCCACGTTTGGACGGGGCGTCAACATCACCTTGGGCTTGCCATTGATCCGCACGTCCGTCGACCATGGCACCGCGCTGGACCTCGCTGCGCGGGGCCTGGGCCATGCCGATTGCGGCAGCATGATCGAAGCCATCACCACGGCCGTCAGCATGGCGGACGCCATGCTGAACAACCAATGAAAACCGGAATATGAAACACATCGCACGCAAACGCTTCGGCCAAAACTTCCTGCAGGACGACCAGGTCCTTGGCAGCATCATTGATTCGATCAATCCGCAGCCCGGCGACGCCATGGTGGAAATCGGCCCGGGCCTGGCCGCGATGACGGATTTGCTGCTGCGCTCCGTCAAGCACATGCACGTGGTGGAACTGGACCGCGACCTGGTGGCGCGGCTGGAAAAGCAGTATCCGCGCGAGCGCCTGACGGTCCATTCGTGCGATGCGCTGAAGTTCGATTTCGGGTCGATTCCTGTGCCTGGCGCCAATGAGGGACAAAAGCTGCGCGTGGTGGGCAACCTGCCGTACAACATTTCCAGCCCGCTGCTATTCCATCTGGCGGACTATGCGCCGCAGGTGCAGGACCAGCATTTCATGCTGCAAAAGGAAGTGGTGGAGCGCATGGTGGCGGAACCGGGCAGCAAGACCTATGGCCGCCTGTCCGTCATGCTGCAATGGCGTTATCACATGTCGCTGCTGTTTATCGTGCCGCCGGAAGCGTTTGACCCGCCGCCGAAAGTCGATTCGGCCATCGTGCGCATGATCCCCGTCGCCAACCCGCTGCCGTGCGATCAGGAGACGCTGGAAGCCGTGGTGCAAAAAGCGTTTTCGCAGCGTCGCAAGGTGATCCGCAATTGCCTGTCCGGCATGTTCACCGAAGAACAGATCATCGCAGCAGGCGTGACACCCACCGACCGCCCGGAAACCGTGCCGCTGGAAGGCTACGTGGCGCTGGCCAACCTGCTGAAGCAGCCTTCATAAAATAGTTCCTGGCTATCGCTTGCCTATCGAACGATAGTGCAAAAGGGGCCAGGCCCCAATTTCTAGGCCCCAATTTCTATGAATAAAAAAAAGCCCGCTACGGGAGCGGGCTGAATCCATTTCTTTGTGAAGAAGTGGAGGAGACGGTTCTATTATGCTGCAGTGCAGAATAGATGGCCAATTTATTTTGGCCATACCAACCATACTCTTCCTGAATATCCGGTCAGTTATTTGTGCAAGTGACAACGATATTGTTGCGCGGCGCTTCACCCATTACGTCGGTGCCATTGGCAACCGTGCAAGTCTGGCCGGCTGGCTGCTTCAGCACGGTAATGCCATACACGGTGCCGTCCGGAACGGCGGTCGGCATCGTGAAGTCGGTTTTGGCCTGCGTGACCGTCAGTTTGTCGGTGCCGTTGACCAGTTCCAGCGTGTCGCTGCCCAGGCCGGTGACGATACCGCCGACCGTCCAGGCGTTCTGCGTGCACAGCAGCGTCGCCGAAATGGTGGCCGTGCGGCCAGCCGTGCCGGAAGCACCACCAGCGAATGCGCAGGTCATGTGGCGCGGCTGCGCCGATACCGTCATCGCGTATTCCGTACCGTATGAAATCGCGTTCGCGAATTTGAACGTGGTCGCGCCCACCGGCACGGACAGGCGCTGGTCGCCATTGGCCAGCACCAGGCCGGCATTGGCCAGCGGCTTGGGGGCGCCCAGGGTGTCCACCAGGACGCCGGACAGGTCAAACGACGCCTTGCCGCCGCAGGCGCCCAGCGCCAGCAGCAGGGCCAGCGCAGCTGCGGTGCGCACAGGGATTGCTTTCATGGGATGGTCTACTTTCAAATGCAATTGATGATGACGTCGTTCTTATCGCCGATCGGCATGGTGCCGGTACCGTTTTGCACGGTGCAGGTCTGGCCGGCAGGCTGCGACAGCACGGTGACGCCATAAGTCAGTTTGTTCGGCACGGTTTTGCCGAAGGTGAACGTGGTGGCGCCGGCAGGCACGGCGACGGTAATCGGACCGTTGGCCAGCACCAGGCCGGCGGCCTTCAGGCCGTTGACGGTGCCGCTCAGCGTGTAATTATCCGTAGTGCAGGTGATGATGGTCTGCGTGTACGAATAATAGTTGGCGCGGCCCTTGTTGTTCGACGGCGTGCAAACCTGGCCTTCCGGGTTGGTTTTCACGAGGATTTCAAATTCGGAATCGTTGGCCACCAGGTCGGTGAACGTGAACGTGGTGGCCGAATCGGCAACGGTGAAGTCCTTGCCCTTGTTGGTCAGGACCAGGCCGGCGCGGTTCAGGCCCGAGATGCTGCCGCTGAGGGGAATGCTGCCGCCGCTGCCGCCACCGCATGCCGCCAGCGTGGTTGCGCACAGCGCGAGGGCGGCGCAACGCATAGTCAAACTCTTCATCAAACTCTCCAAAACAAAGGCCGGAAGGCCGGGGTGTGGCGGCATCGCGGCGCACACAAACGGCGCCTATTCTAGTGCATCCACAAGATTGAACTTGTAACAGCTTGTGACCAAACCGGCTATTTTACCTGCGCCACGTCGCACACGGAGCGCTTGCCGCTGATCTTGCAGCGGTTTTTTATCTGGCCATGGCGGTCGAACACCGTCACGTCCCAGTCGCCGGGGCCGGTGCGCTCCAGTCCCATGAAGCCGAAACCGTCGATCCACGTGCTGAAATGCTCCACCGCGACGCCGGGCGCCGGCAAGGCTTCCGGCGGCAGCGCGGCCGGCAGCGGCACCGTGTCTTCCGCGGAACCGGAAAAACCGGCCACGAACTGGCTCGGGTGGCCGCTGGAAAAACTCAGTTGTTCCCACAGGTGCGCGTGGCCGGACACCATGGCCTGGACCTTGTCCGGCAGCAGGCGCGGATTCACGGAACCGAAACTTTGCTGCAAGCCCAGGTCGCCCTTGTGCCATTCATAGGCGCCATTCTTCAGTTCCGCGCCCACGCCCAGGATCGGGTGGTGCGTCAGGCCGATATTCCACGCCGCTTGCTGCGACAGCGCTTCCAGCTTGCGGTACGTGTCGCGGTATTTTTCATAGCCGACGGCGCCGGGCTTGTAGCCTTTCCACGTGGTGGCGGCCGTATCGATCACCAGCAATTGCGCATCGCCGCCCAGCGGCACCGCGTAGGGATCGCTGTAATCGCCATTGGTATCGTTGACGGCGGCATTGCAGTCGCGGCCCGGCAGCAGCGGACGGGGATCAAGCAAACGCCACCAGCCCTGGCCGGCCCGATCGCAGCTTTCATGGTTGCCCCGCACGGCCACCCATGGCGCCGCCTTCAGCAGCGGCGCGGCGGGCTGGAAGAGGTCGGCGTTCCACGCATCCCAGCCATAGCCCCACGGGCTGCCCGCGCAGCCGGCATTGCCTTCCGGGCATGCGTTTTCGCGGTAGTGGTAATCGCCCACGTGCACCACCAGATCCGGTTTCCATGCCGCGGCAGCCGCCGCGACCGTGGCAAACGGGAACAACTGCGGGTCGTTACATTCCTGGAAATCGTTGTCTTTCTTTTTCAGCCGGCAGCCGGTATCGCCCAGCACGGCAATGCGCTGCGGCGCGGCGCGCGGCACGGGCAGCGCTTGCCCGTCCACGCTGGCCGATGCGGCGCCCGCAGGCAGCGCGGCTTCGCATGTCAGCAGCGGGAAGGCCGACGGCTTGCTGTCCTCCGGCTTCGATCCGGTGGGCCGCAGCGCCAGCGTCGCGGGCAGCGCGCGCACGGCCATGGCCAGTGGTGTGCCATCGGCCGTCAGCGCCGGGCAACTGGCGGCGGCCGTGACGACGCGGGCAATCGCAGCACCCTGTTCACCGATGACGACATAGGCAATCATGTCGGGATGGGACGCTGGCTGCGTGGCGCAGGCGCCCAGCAGCGCCAGCGGAACCAGTGGCAGCAGCGAAAACGTCAGGGATCGGAACGGGCGGGGCGAAGACAAAGGCGGCTCCATATGGGCAATCCGCTAATTTACCATGGCCGGCCGTGAATACTGCGGTAGCCGGGCATGCGACAATATCCGGATGAATCCAGCACACCCCATCAAAGCCATCCTGTTCGACCTGGACGATACGCTGTGGCCGATCGCGCCCGTGATTGCGCAGGCGGAAGTCACCTTGCATGCGTGGCTGGCCGACCATGCACCGAAAGTCGCCCAGCAGTTTTCCATCGAGACCCTGCGCGCGCGCCGCATGGCGCTGCTGGCGCAGCAGCCGCACCTGCATTTCAACCTGGCGCAAGTGCGCCGCCTGGGGCTGGAGGCGGCGTTTGCCGAAGCGGGGGAAGATGCGGCGCACATCGAAGGCGCCATGCGCCACTTCCTGGCGGCCCGCAATGCCGTGACGCCGTATGACGACGTGCTGCCCGGCATATTGAAACTCAAAGACCGGCTGATGCTGGGTACCGTCACCAATGGCAATGCGGACCTTGAAGTCGTGGGACTGGCGCACCATTTCAAGGTATCGCTGGCCGCCTGCGATTTCGGCACCGCCAAGCCGGACCCGGCGATTTTTCATGCCGCGTGCGACGCGTTGGGCGTTGCCCCGCAGGAAGCCGTGTATGTGGGCGATGATTTGAAGTTCGATGTGGATGGGGCGCAAAAAGCAGGCTTGCGCGCCGTGTGGATGAACCGGACCGGCAGCACCGCCCACGTGGAACTGGGCATCGCGCCGGATGCGGTATGCGCCACGCTGGATGAATTGCTGGCGTGGCTGGAAGCGCAACTGGCGCAATGATTGTCCCCATGCGCTGTGCCTGCGTGCATAATAGGTGCATTACGCGCATGGATGCGTAAGTAGGCAATAAGCAGTCAATGAGCAGTCAACGTTCAGAAGTCATTAAGAAACATGCAACTCGATACCCGTGCACAAACCCTGCTGAAAGCGCTGGTGGAACGCTATATCGCTGACGGCCAACCGGTCGGCTCGCGCGCTCTGTCGAAAATTTCAGGGCTGGAATTGTCTCCTGCCACCATCCGCAACATCATGGCCGACCTCGAAGAGATGGGCTATGTGGCCAGCCCGCACACGTCGGCCGGACGGATTCCCACGCCGCGCGGCTACCGCATCTTTGTCGATACCTTGCTGACGGTGCAGCACATCGATGAGAGTTCCGTGGAGGCGCGCATGCGCCTGCAACACCAGCAACCGCAAAAACTCATCGCCAACGCGGCGCAAATGCTGTCGTCGCTGTCGCAATTTGCCGGCGTGGTGATGACGCCGCGCCATGAATCCGTGTTCCAGCAAATCGAATTCCTGCGGCTGGGTGAAAAGCGCATCCTGCTGGTGATCGTCAGCCCCGGCGGCGACGTGCAAAACCGCCTGCTGCTGACGGACGTGGATTACACGCCGGCCCAGCTGATCCAGTCGGCCAATTACATCAACCAGCATTTCAGCGGCCTCGCGTTCGACGACGTGCGCGCCCGCCTGCAAGGCGAACTGCGCCAGCTGCAAAGCGATATGGGCCGCCTGATGCAGGCGGCGGTGGAAGCGGGCAGCGAAGCCATGGCCGAGAGCGCGGAAGACATGGTGATTGCCGGCGAACGCAACCTGCTGTCGGTCAGCGACCTGTCGTCGAACATGACGTCGCTGCGCCAGATGTTCGACATGTTCGAGCAAAAGACGGGGCTGATGCAATTGCTCGACGTGTCGAGCAAGGCGTCCGGCGTGCAGATTTTCATCGGCGGCGAATCGAACCTGGTCCCCATGGATGAAATGAGCGTGGTGACGGCGCCGTATGAAGCCAACGGCAAGATCGTCGGTACGCTGGGGGTGATCGGCCCGACACGCATGGCGTATGAGCGGGTGATCCCGATTGTCGACATCACGGCCAAGCTGCTGTCGAACGCGCTCAGCAATAATTAAGACGAAAAAAAACCGGGCAGCGCCCGGTTTGTTTATGGCGCCTGCCATCAATGCTGGCGGTGCGGGCAATCCTTCTTGGTGCAATTGCCGTAAATCGCCAGCGCGTGCTCGGCGATGTGGAAGCCGCGTTCCTGGGCGATCAAATGCTGGCGTTTTTCGATTTCTTCGTCGACGAACTCTTCCACGCGGCCGCAATCGAGGCAAACCAGGTGGTCGTGATGGGTGCCGGCGTTCAATTCGAAGATGGCCTTGCCGGATTCGAAATGGTTACGGTGCAGCAGGCCGGCTTGCTCGAACTGGGTCAGGACACGGTAGACGGTTGCCAGGCCCACGTCCATATTGTCAGCCAGTAAAATCTTGTAGACATCTTCCGCCGTCAGGTGGCGCACCGGGCTGTTCTGGAAAATATCGAGGATCTTCAGACGCGGCAGGGTCGCTTTCAGGCCGCTTGCCTTCAGGTCTGCAGGATTGTTACTCATGTTTCTTACTCGGTTGGATGACAAAGTGCTTTATCATATAGTGTTTTGGCACTTATGCTCAAATGAATTGAGGTCCTTATGCGCGTCACCCAGGCTTTATCGCAGTCCCTGTTGCAACGTTTGAAACGCCGTGCGCCCGTCGTCACAGGCATGATTTGTGTCGCTTTCGCCGTCGGTGGCTGCGCGTCCACCAACAAGCTGGGCGCGGCTGACAGCAAGGAAGAATCGACCGTGGTCGCCAGCCAGGGCGCGCAGGTGCGGACCATCAGCCAGCTGCAAAAGTTCATGTGGTTCTTTTCCCCGTACCGCCCGAGCATCCAGCAAGGTAACTTCATTTCCGAGGAAATGGTGCAGCAACTCAAAGTCGGCATGACGCGCGACCAGGTACGCTTTGTCCTGGGCACGCCGCTGATGATGGACATCTTCCACGCCGACCGCTGGGACTACCCGTTCCGTTTGGCGCGTGGCAATGGCGAAGTGATCGAAAGCGCCGTCGTGGTTTATTTCAAGAATGGCACGGTGGAGCGTTTCGAAGGCGGTAACCTGCCGACCGAGAAGGAATACATCGCCCTGATCGCCAATCCCGCCAAAAGCGCGAAAGAAGTGTTGAGGGAACAAAGGACGGCTTTGCCAGCGTCAGGCGCGCCATTGCCGGCCGGGACGGACTCTTCGCCGGCGCAGCCGGTGGACGTCACGCCGAAGATCGAAAAGAAATAAGGACATCATGAGTCAGTTGAATATCGCAATTGCAGGGGCAGGCGGCCGCATGGGCCGCATGCTGATCGAAGCCGTGCAAGCCGCACCGGACATGCGCCTGGCCGGCGCCCTGGACGTGCCGGGCGCGCCCGGCATCGGCGCAGACGCTGCCGCTTTCCTGGGCACGCCGGCCGGCGTGACGATCGAATCGGACCTGGCCAAAGGCCTGGCCAACGCCAAGTTCCTGATTGATTTCACGCGCCCGGGAGGCACGCTGGAACACGTGAAATATTGCGCCGAGCACGGCATCAAAGTCATCATCGGCACCACCGGTTTCGATGACGCGGGCAAGGCCGTGATTGCCGAAGCCGCCAAGAAAACCGCCATCATGTTCGCCCCGAACATGAGCGTGGGCGTGAACGTCACCATGAAATTGCTGGAAATCGCCGCGAAATTCATGGCGACCGGCTACGACATCGAAATCATCGAAGCGCACCACCGCCACAAGGTCGATGCACCGTCCGGCACCGCACTGAAGATGGGCGAAGTGATTGCCGAGGCCATCGGCCGCGACCTGAAAGAGTGCGCCGTGTATGCGCGCGAAGGCGTGACCGGTCCGCGCGATCCATCGTCGATCGGCTTTGCCACCGTGCGCGGCGGCGACATCATCGGCGACCACACGGTGCTGTTTGCCGGCGATGGCGAGCGTATCGAGATCAGCCACAAGTCCAGCAGCCGCGTCTCGTATGCGCACGGCTCGCTGCGCGCTGCGCGCTTCCTGGCCGACAAGAGCACGGGCCTGTACGACATGTACGACGTGCTGAACCTGAAGTAACAATGGATACGGGCCTGGTCGAAAATCATTTCAGCCTGGCGCGCTACTGGGCGCAGGGCGATGCCCTGAGCCACGCGGTGGCGTACATCCTGCTGGCGATGTCGCTGGTGAGCTGGTATTTCATCCTGTCCAAGGCATTGATGAGCTGGCGCGTGCGCCGTTCGTCCGGGGCGGTGGAATCCTTCTGGTCCGCCCCGAACATCGCCGATGGTGTGGTGGCGCTGGCCGCCGTCGACGCCGAGCAGATTTATGTCGGCCTGGCGCGCCAGGGCGAAGCGCAAATGGCGGTCGGCACGCGCCACACGCTGGCCGGTGAAATGGGGTATGGCGAACAGGTGACGCGCGTGCTGCGCGGCGCCATCCACCGTTCCACCATGAAGCTGGAAAGCGGCCTGACTTTGCTGGCATCGATTGGCGCCACGGCGCCATTCGTCGGCTTGCTGGGCACGGTATGGGGTATTTATCACGCGCTGGGCGCCGTGTCGTCCGGCGGCGCGGTGCAAATCGATAAGGTTGCCGGTCCCGTGGGCGAAGCGCTGGTGATGACGGGGATCGGCCTGATGGTGGCGATTCCCGCCGTGCTGGCCTTCAATGGTTTTAACCGGATCAACCGGTTGACCCTGTCCGAGCTCGACGCGTTCGCCTACGATTTGCACGCTTACCTGACGACGGGCGACCGCGCCCACCTGAAAGGCTGAACATGGCGTTCGGTGCATTCAATCACCACCGGCAAAAAGAATCGATGTCGGACATCAACGTCACGCCCATGGTGGACGTGATGCTGGTGCTGCTGGTGATTTTCATCCTCGGCGCGCCCGCATTCACGGGCGCCGTGAAGCTGGAGTTGCCGCAGGCGGAAGCGCAGGCGGCGCAACAGCCGGCCGCCACCGTGACGGTGGCGATCGACGCCGCTGGCAGCCTGTACTGGAATAACGAAGCAGTGACGATGCCGGTGCTGGAACAGCGCCTGAAGGAAGCCGCCAACATGGCGCCGCAGCCGGAATTGCAGCTGCGCGCCGACAAGGATACCCGCTACGAAACGGTCGCCCAGGTGATGGCGGCGGCGCAGGCGCGCGGCCTGGAAAAGATGGGCTTCGTCACCGACCCAAAGGAAAAAAAATAATGGCTACCGCAGAATTGAACGGTGCGGCAATCACCGATTTCACCACCTTCCACAACGAATGCCGCGCCGCCTTCGGCTTCCCCGACACGTACGGCGGCACGATGGATGCGTGGGTCGATTGCCTGTCGTACCTGCGCGATGAAGACGGCATGACGAAGTTCCGCCTGAAGCCGAATGAAGTGTTGGAAATCGTCATCACCAATGCCGCCGCGATGCAGGCGGCGGCGCCGGACATCGTCGAGGAAGTGGCTTACTGCATTGGCGGCATCAATGAGCGCTATGAAGATTATGGCGAGAAGCCGGCGCTGAAACTCACGCTGCGCTGAATCACGCGATCCGCGGCGTTGCGCTGCCGCCGAACGGTGCCCGGTACCGCAGGTGCCTGGCACCACACCACTGCCGCTAAGGGTTAATGCCCCGCCTCACCCGGCGCCAGCGACAGCACGTCAAACCCGGTCTCCGTCACCGCCACCATGTGTTCCCACTGGGCCGACAACGAACGGTCCGCCGTCACCACGGTCCAGCCATCCGGCATCTGGCGCGACTGCGGCTTGCCCGCGTTGATCATCGGTTCAATCGTGAACAGCATGCCCGGTTGCAGCACCATGCCGGCGCCAGGGCGGCCGTAATGGCGAACTTCCGGTTCTTCGTGGTACACCAGGCCGATTCCATGGCCGCAATAATCGCGCACCACGGAATAACCTGCTTCTTCCGCCAGCTTCTGGATCGCATGGCCCACGTCGCCCAGGGTGGCGCCCGGCTTCACGGCGCGAATGCCGGCCCACATCGACTGGTACGTGGTTTTCACCAAACGTTCCGCCTGTTTCGACGGCTGGCCCACGTAATACATGCGGCTGGTGTCGCCATGCCAGCCATCCTTGATGACGGCCACGTCGATGTTGATGATGTCGCCGTCACGCAAGATGCGCTTCGCCGACGGGATGCCGTGGCAAATCACTTCATTGACGGACGTGCAGATCGACGCGGGGAAGCCGCCGTAGCCGACATTGGCGGGAATGACTTTCAGTTCGTCGACGATGAATTCGTGGCAGATCTTGTCCAGGTATTCGGTGCTGACGCCGCCCTGCACGTGGGGGGCGATCATCGTCAACACATCGGCCGCCAGCTTGGCCGCCACGCGCGCCTCTTCGATTTGCGCCGGGGTCTTGATCAGGATGGCGTTGTCTTTCTTTTTACGCATGCACGCCTCCCGCCATGGCGTCGGCCAAAGTGAGTCCGCCTTCGCTGGAAGCGGTGCGCATCAGCATCTGGCAGATGTCGCTGTAACGCAAGTCGGGATTGGTTTCGGCCAGCAAGCCGATGCGCAGCCAGTGCTCGGCCTGTGCATTGATCGAACGGTTCAATGCCGTGCTCGCGATGCGCAGGTTTTCATGCATCTGGTCGGAGATTTTTACGATGCCCATAATAAGTCAAATGCGTTTATATGAAGTGTATATGAAACGTATATTATCATGATTCAGGCCGCCGCTCTCACGATGGGCGGCGGATTCGTGTTAAATTGGGCCGACACCCATGTCGAGCGAGCCGCGATGAAACTATTTCTGACGTGCCTGTACATAATCGCCGCAGGCCTGATTGGCATGATGCTGGGCGGGTTTCTCGGTTTCTGGGGCTTGTTCGCATTCGCCCAGGCTTATGTGGCGGGCGGCGGCGCGCCGGCGAACGTCCAGGCATTGCCTTACATGACCATGGTGACGGCGCCTGCCGGGGCTCTGCTGGGCGCGATCATCGGCATCATCCTTGCCTTTTGGGCAAGGAAGCGCTACCGCGCCAGGCGGGCGGTGCAAGCGCCGGACGTCAGCGCACGTCCGCAACCTTGAACAGCGGGTTGTAAATCAGCCCCAGCAAATTCCCGAACGGATCGGCCAGCTCCGCCACTTTGATGCCTTCGCCGACGTCCTGGATGGCGGCGTGCACGGAAGCGCCCAGTCCGGCGATGCGCTCGACTTCCGCTTCGATGTTATCGACGCCCCAGTAAGCGCAGCAGCCGGCCGTACCCGGTTCGCCGTCCGGCACCAGGCCCAGCTCGAACCCGGCAATGGCGAAACCGACGTAAAACGGCTGGTCGAAGTAGGGCGCCGTGCCGAAAACTTCGGTGTACCAGGACTTGGCTTTATCCAGATCGCTGACGGGATATTTCACGGTGCGCAGTCCATTGATCATCATGTGTCTCCTGAAAAGATTGCAATAGAGGCATGATGCCACGGGGGCGTCAAACGCGATTGGATAAATGGAAACCTTCAGGCGTACTGTCGGCAAATTCCCGGAAATCGCGGATCAGGTGTGACTGGTCGAAATAGCCGCAATCCAGCGCCAGGTGTGCCCAGTCCACGGCGGCAAGGCCGGGTTGCGGCAGCGCGTCGGTGGCGCGCCGGAAGCGCAGAATGCGGGCGTACAGTTTGGGCGACAGGCCCACGTGGGTGCGGAATTGCGCCGCCAGGTGCTGGCGCGAGACGCCCAGCCGTTCCACCAGCGCGTCAACGCGCAATGCGCCGCCGCTGCTGTCCAGCGCATTCAGCGCCGCGCCGACCAGCGACGGTCCAGCCATGGGCGCCAGTGACGGCAAACGTGACAATAAATGTTGCTCGATCAGCCGCAGCCGCCCGGCATCGTCCAGCCCGTCCCGCCACAGCACGTCGGCCAGCCGCTCGACGTCGCCCAGCGCCCGGAATTCCGTCACCGCCACGTCGAGATCCGTCAGTTCATGCAGGGGAACGCCCAGGAACAGGCCCGCCGCGCCGGGCTTGAAACGCGCCGCCACCGTGCGCACCGGCCCCGCCAGCGGCACGTGGATGGCGCGCGTCATCATGCCGACGGCAAACGCCGGCCGGCCGCTGTCTTGCCACAGGATATCGATGCAATTGTCCGGCAACACGCGGTGTGTGGCGCCGGCCTGGCCGCCGCCCGGGGAGCCGCTGCGCCACAGGCACGCGACGTAACGGCGCAGTAAGGGATGGGGAGGGATTTCTTCGTAGTACATCTGCTATAAGACGCTGCGTGCTAACTCCGGGCGTGAACCAGTATAATGAAAGGTTCATATTCACCAATATCCACCAATATTCCTACTGGCCGCAACCATCATGCAAGATAAATATAGTCCCGCCGACGTTGAAAAAGCCGCCCAGGCCCACTGGAAAGCCATCGATGCCTACAAGGCCGTCGAAAACGACCCGCGTTTCCCTAAAGGCAAGTATTACGCTTGCTCGATGCTGCCTTACCCTTCGGGCAAGCTGCACATGGGCCACGTGCGCAACTATACGATCAATGACGTGATGTACCGCTACCTGCGGATGAATGGCTACAACGTGCTGATGCCGATGGGCTGGGACGCGTTCGGCATGCCTGCGGAAAACGCGGCGATGGCCAACAACGTGCCGCCGGCGAACTGGACCTACTCCAACATCGCCCACATGCGTTCGCAAATGGAGATGATGGGCCTGGCCATCGACTGGTCGCGCGAAATGACCGCGTGCAAGCCGGAATATTACAAGTGGAACCAGTGGATGTTCCTGAAGATGCTGGAAAAAGGCATCATCTACAAGAAGACCGGTACCGTGAACTGGGACCCGATCGACCAGACCGTGCTGGCCAACGAACAGGTGGTCGACGGCAAGGGCTGGCGTTCCGGCGCGCCGATTGAAAAGCGCGAAATCCCGATGTACTACGTGCGCATCACGGACTACGCGGATGAATTGCTGGACTACGTCGACAACAAGCTGCCAGGCTGGCCGGAGCGCGTGCGCACCATGCAGACCAACTGGATCGGCAAGTCGACCGGCGTGCGCTTCGCCTTCCCGCACCAGATCAAGGGCGCCGACGGCGAATTGATCCAGGACGGCAAGATGTACGTGTTCACCACCCGTCCCGACACCATCATGGGCGTGACGTTCTGCGCCGTGGCGGCCGAGCACCCGCTGGCCGCGCACGCCGCGCAAGACAAGCCGGAATTGCAGGCGTTCATCGCTGAATGCAAGATGGGTTCCGTGATCGAAGCCGACATGGCGACGATGGAAAAGAAAGGCATGCCGACCGGCCTGTTCGTCACGCACCCGCTGACGGGCGAGCAGGTGGAAGTGTGGGTTGGTAATTATGTGCTGATGACCTACGGCGACGGCGCCGTGATGGGCGTGCCGGCGCACGACGAGCGCGACTTCGCGTTCGCCAACAAGTACAACCTGCCGATCAAGCAAGTCATCACCACGGCCGACCAGCCGGAATACTCGACCGCCGCATGGCAGGAATGGTATGGCGACAAGGAAGCGGCCATCGTCACCAATTCCGGCAAATACGACGGCTTGAACTACGCGGCCGCCGTCGATGCGGTGGCCGCCGACCTGGCCGCCCAAGGCCTGGGTGAAAAGAAAATCACGTTCCGCCTGCGCGACTGGGGTATTTCCCGCCAGCGTTACTGGGGCACGCCGATCCCGATGATCCACTGCGATTCGTGCGGTTCCGTGCCGGTGCCGGAAAAGGATTTGCCGGTGGTGCTGCCGGAAGATTGCGTACCGGATGGCACGGGCAACCCGCTGAACAAGCATGAAGCTTTCCTGAAGTGCGATTGCCCAAGCTGCGGCAAGCCTGCGCGCCGCGAAACCGACACCATGGACACGTTCGTGGATTCGTCGTGGTACTACATGCGCTATACGTCGCCGGGCGCCGACACCATGGTCGATGCCCGCAACGATTACTGGATGCCGATGGACCAGTACATCGGCGGCATCGAACACGCCGTCATGCACTTGCTGTACGCGCGCTTCTGGACCAAGGTCATGCGCGACTTCGGCCTGGTGAAATTCGACGAACCGTTCGTCAACCTGCTGACGCAGGGCATGGTGCTGAATGAAACGTACTACCGTGAAGATGAAGCGGGCAAGAAAACCTGGTTCAACCCGGCCGACATCGAACTGACCACGGACGACAAGGGCCGCCCGCAAAGCGCGCTGCTGAAAGCCGACGGCCAGCCAGTCCTGATTGGCGGCACCGAGAAAATGTCGAAGTCGAAAAACAACGGCATCGACCCGCAGGCGCAGATCGAGCAGTACGGCGCCGATACGGCCCGTTTGTTCACGATGTTCGCTTCGCCACCGGAACAGACGCTGGAATGGTCCGGCTCCGGCGTGGAAGGCGCGAACCGCTTCCTGCGCCGCGTGTGGGCGTTCGGCTATGCACAGAAGGGCGCGATCGAGGCGGCCGGCTCCACGCTGGTGGGCGCCGCATCGACCGATGCGCAGAAAACCCTGCGCCGCGAATTGCACAAGATCCTGCAGCAAGCCGATTACGACTTGAAGCGCATCCAGTACAACACCGTGGTCTCGGCGTGCATGAAGATGCTGAACACCCTGGAATCGGCCAAGCTGGACGACTCGGCGGAATCGAACGGCGTGATTGCCGAAGGTTTCGCGATCTTCCTGCGCCTGCTGAACCCGGTCGCACCGCACATCACGCACGTGCTGTGGGATGAACTGGGCTATGCCAAGGTCGCCGGCGATTTGCTGAACGCGCCATGGCCGCAAGTCGATGCGTCCGCGCTGGAACAGTCGGAAATCGAATTGATGATCCAGGTGAACGGCAAGCTGCGCGGTTCCGTCAAAGTGCCGAAGGCTGCCGACAAGGCCGCCATCGAAGCGGCGGCGCTGGCCGAGGAAAGCGTGCAAAAGTTCATCGAAGGCACGCCGAAGAAGGTCATCGTGGTGCCGGGCAAGCTGGTCAACATCGTGGTGTAACGATGGTCATTATTTCCGGCAAGCGCCGCCTGGCGACGATCGCACTGGCCGCCGCACTGGCGGGCTCCCTGTCCGCCTGCGGCTTCCATTTGCGCGGGGACGGCGGCCATTACCGGCTGCCATTCCCTGCCATGTACGTGGGCTTGCCGGAATCGTCGCCACTGGCCATCGATTTGAAACGCAATATCCGCGCCAACGGCAGCACGGAAGTCGTGTCCGACCCCAAGCTGGCCGATGGCGTGATCGAAGTCTTGACCGATCCGGAAAAGACCCGCAGTAAGACCATCCTGTCGCTGAACAGCAATGGCCGTGTGCGTGAGTACTTACTCGCCTATAACATCGTGTTCCGCGTGCGGGACAAGCTGGGCAATGAATTGCTGGCGCCCACGCAAATCACGCTGAACCGCCCGATCACGTTCAATGAAACGCAATTGCTGGCGAAAGAGCAGGAAGAAGCGCTGCTGTACAAAGACATGCAGACCGACCTGGTGCAGCAGATGATGCGCCGCATGGCCGCCATCAAACCGGTGGCGACCATGTCGTGGGCGCCCGCCACGCCGGTGGCGGCTCCCAAGGAATAGCGATGCAGTTAAGGTTGGACGCGCTCGATGCGCACGTCGGGAAAACACTGGCGCCGCTGTATGTGATCACCAGCGACGAGCATTTGCTGGCGCTGGAAGCGGCGGACAAGATCCGCCGCGCGGCGCGTGCGCAGGGGTATTCCGAGCGCGACGTGCTGACGGTCGAGCGCAGCTTCAAATGGGGCGAATTGCTGGCCGCGAACCAGGCGCTGTCGCTGTTTGGCGATAAGAAGCTGATCGAGTTGCGCATCCCGTCCGGCAAACCGGGCAAGGATGGCGGCGCGGCGCTGCAGAATTACGTGAAAGACCTCAGCCCGGACAACCTGACCCTGATCACGTTGCCGAAGCTGGACTGGCAGACGCAAAAGGCCGCCTGGGTGGCGGCCTTGCAGCAGGCTGCCGTGTACATCGACATCCCGAATGTCGAGCGGGCGCAATTGCCCGGGTGGATAGGCTCGCGCCTGGCCGCCCAGGGGCAGGGCGCCGACCGCCAGAGCATCGATTTCATTGCCGACCGCGTGGAAGGCAATTTGCTGGCGGCGCACCAGGAAATCCAGAAACTGGGCTTGCTGCATGAACCGGGCAAGCTGACCTATGAGCAGGTACACGATGCTGTGCTCAATGTGGCGCGTTACGACGTGTTCAAACTCAGCGAAGCCATGCTGTCCGGCGATCCCGCGCGGCTGGTGCGTATGCTCGAAGGGCTCAAGGGCGAAGGGGAAGCTTTGCCGCTGGTTTTGTGGGCCGTCTCCGAGGAAATCCGCACGCTGCTAAAATTGAAGGCAGGAATGGCGCAAGGCAGGCCGCTGGGCGCGTTACTCAAGGAGTACCGCATCTGGGGACCGCGCGAGCGCATGATGGAACCTGCGCTGCGCCGTATCACGCTGCCGACCCTGGAAAAGGCGATGCAGGAAGCGGCGCAGATCGACAAGATGATCAAAGGCTTGCGCGCCAAAGCCTATGCGGGCGACCATTGGGACGCGATGCTGCAATTGGCGCTGAAAGTAGCCCGGGGGTAGGACCCGCCGGCGGCTCGACTGAGGACTGGAAATGGACATCAAGCAGTACATGGAACAAGTGGGCAAACAGGCGCGCGTCGCATCGCGCGCCATGGCCCGCGCCGATTCCGCGCAGCGCAACCGCGCGCTGCTGCTGATCGCCGATGCGATCGAACGCGAAGCCGGCGCCCTGCGCGCGGCCAACAAACAAGACATGGAAGCGGCCGCCGCCAACGGCCTGGCGCCGGCCATGCTGGACCGTCTGGCGCTGTCGGACACCGCCATCAAGACCATGGTGGAAGGCTTGCGCCAGATCGTCGCGCTGCCGGACCCGATCGGTGAAATCTCGAACATGAAATTCCGCCCGACCGGCATCCAGGTCGGCCAGATGCGCGTGCCGCTGGGCGTGATCGGCATTATTTATGAAGCCCGTCCGAACGTGACGGTGGACGCGGCCGGCCTGTGCATCAAGAGCGGCAACGCGACGATTTTGCGCGGCGGCTCGGAAGCCATCCACTGCAACCGCGCGCTGGCCAAACTGGTCAAGGAAGGCCTGGCCGGCGCCGGCTTGCCGGAAAACGGCGTGCAAGTGGTCGATACCACGGACCGCGCCGCCGTCGGTGCGCTGATCACGATGCCGCAATACGTGGACGTGATCGTGCCGCGTGGCGGCAAAGGCTTGATTGCGCGCCTGATGGAAGAAGCCACGGTGCCGATGATCAAGCACCTGGACGGCATTTGCCACGTGTATATCGACGCCAAGGCCGACATGCAAAAGGCGCTGGATATCGCCTTCAACGCGAAATGCCACCGCTACGGCACCTGCAACACGATGGAAACGCTGCTGGTGCACCGTGCGATTGCGCCGCAAGTGCTGCCGGAACTGGCCAAGCTGTATGCCACCAAGGACGTGGAATTGCGCGCCGATGCGGAAGCGCACGCGATCCTGGCCGCGGCAGCCTATCCTCACCTGGCGCAGGCCACGGAAGAAGACTGGGCCACCGAATACCTGGCGGCGATCCTGGCGATCAAAGTGGTGGGCGGCCTGGATGAAGCGATCGACCATATCAACACCTGGTCGTCCAAGCACACGGAAGCCATCGTCACGGAAGACTACACGGATGCGCTGCGCTTCCTGCGCGAAGTGGATTCGTCGTCCGTCATGGTCAATGCATCGACCCGCTTTGCGGACGGCTTCGAATATGGCCTGGGCGCGGAAATCGGCATTTCCAACGACAAGCTGCATGCGCGCGGCCCGGTCGGGCTGGAAGGGCTGACGTCGCTGAAATACGTGGTGTTCGGCCACGGCGAGATCCGTAAATAAGACGTCTATAAGGAGCATGCATGCTGTGGGTTAAAGCTTTCCACGTCGTCTTTGTCATTTCCTGGTTCGCCGGCATGTTTTATCTGCCGCGCATTTTCGTGAACCTGGCGATGGAAAAGGAAACCGTGGCAACCGAACGGTTGCTGCTGATGGCGCGCAAGCTTTACCGCTTCATGATGATGCTGTCGGTGCCCGCCGTGTTGCTGGGCGCGTGGCTGGTGTGGACCTTGTACCTGGAAGGCGGCGGCAAGATGCCGGGCTGGCTGCACGTGAAACTGGCGCTGGCCGTGCTGGCCATCGGTTATTCGCATGCGTGCGGCAGCCTGCTGAAGAAATTTGAGATGGGCAAGAACCAGCGCAGCCACACGTGGTTCCGCTGGTTTAATGAAGTGCCGGTGCTGCTGTTGGTCGGCATCGTGATCATGGTCATCGTCAGGCCCTTCTGACTGAAATAATGGGGCTGTGGCCCCATTCTTGTTTTTAACTACGGATAAAAGGTACCCCTATGGCTTCCTATTTTTGCCCATGCCCGCGCGGCATGGAAGCGGCATTGGCCGAAGAACTGGGTGAAATCGCCCAACTGCCTGGCAGCACGCTGAAAGTGCACAACCAGGTGCCGGGCGGTGTGCACTGCTCCGGCTCGCTGGAAGATTCGTACCGCGTCAACCTGCACTCGCGCATCGCGTCGCGCGTCCTGATGCGCATGGCGGCCGGCGGCTACAAGAATGAAAACGATATCTACGACCTGACCCTGGAACAGCCGTGGGAAGAGTGGTTCGGCACCGACCACACGATCCGCGTCGACATCACGGCCGTGAAGTCGCCGCTCAAAAGCCTGGAATTCACGACGTTGAAAATCAAGGATGCGATCTGCGACCGCTTCCGCGACATGTATAACAAGCGGCCGTCGGTCAACACGCGCGAACCGGACATGCGTATTGTCGGCTTCCTCGACCAGCACCAGTACATCGTCTACCTGGATACGTCCGGCGAAGCGCTGTTCAAGCGCGGCTGGCGCGATGAAACCGGCGATGCGCCGCTGCGTGAAAACTTGGCGGCGGGCTTGCTGCGCGTATCCGGCTGGAAGCCGGGCGTGCCGCTGTTCGACCCGATGTGCGGTTCCGGCACCATCCTGTGCGAGGCCGCGCAAATGGTGCAGGGTATCCCGCCGGGCGCGCGCCGCCGCTTCGCGTTCGAGAAATTCCATGACTTCGATCCGCAGCCGTGGATGGACATGAAAACCGCGATCAAGCCGAACCCGCTGCCGGCGGAACCGACGATTTTCGGTTCGGACATTTCGGGCGACATGGTGGCAATGACGCGCCACAACCTGCGCAGCGCCGGTATCCTGTTCGACGTGCCGCTGAAGCAGATTGAAGCGCAGCAGGTACAGGCGCCGACCAGCACGCCGGGCATCATGCTGACCAACCCGCCGTACGGCGAGCGTATCGGCGTGCGCGGCGACAGTTCGCTGGGCGAAGATGAACTGGCGACGACGTTCTACTCGGCGTTCGGCACCACCTTGAAACAGCGCTTTGCCGGCTGGACCGCGTTCCTGTTCACGGCGGACCTGGGCTTGCCCAAGCTGCTGCGCCTGAAGGAAGCGCGCAAGACGCCGTTCTTCAATGGCGCGCTGGAATGCCGCTTGTTCCGCTTCGACATGGTGGCCGGTTTCAACCGCCGCGAAGAAGCGAAGCCGAAGGCGCCGCAATAACGGACAGCTTGTGTCCTCGTACGGCGGGTGTGACCAACCCGCCGTGCCTGCATCCATGGCCGTGTGTTGGCGGCCCCAATGAGGAATCCCGATGTTCCCAGACTCCCCCTCCAGCACATCGTCCGACGACATTAAAATCCCCCCGCCCGAACCCAGCCACCACAAGCCCCTGCCGCGTGTCGCGTTGGCGTTCGTGCTGGCGTCACTGTCGATGCTCGGCCCGTTTTCCATCGACGCCTACCTGCCGGCGTTTCCCGATATCCAGGCCAGCCTGAATGCAACCCCGCTGGAAGTGCAGCAAAGCCTGACGGCGTACATGCTGGCGTTTGCCGGCATGGTGCTGTGGCATGGCGCGCTGTCCGATGCCTTCGGCCGGCGCAGCGTGGTGCTGGTCTCGCTGGTGCTGTTCGCGATCGGCACCATGGGCTGCGCGGCGTCCGCCAACGTGCATTATTTGTGGTTCTTCCGCGTGCTGCAGGGCGTGTCGGCCGGCGCCGGCGTGGTGGTGGGGCGGGCGATTATCCGTGACCGCTATGCCGACGCGCAGGCCGCGCGGCTGCTGTCGATGGTGACGATGATCTTTTCCATCGCGCCCGCGCTGGCCCCCGTGTTTGGCGGCTACATCGTCAAGCATTTGAACTGGCGGGCGATTTTCCTGTTCCTGTTCGTCTACACGATCGGCCTGTTCCTCGTGTGCTGGCGTCGTTTGCCGGAAACCCTGCCGCTGCACAAGCGGCAACCGTTCAACCCCCGCTACCTGCTGCATAACTACCGCGCGGTGCTGGGTTCGCCGCTATTCCTGATCAAGGCCTCCGTGGTGGCGCTGAATTTCGCGGGCTTGTTTGTCTACATCACGGCGGCGCCCATCATGCTGCCGACCCAGCTGCACCTGGGGCCGGACCAGTTCGGCTGGCTGTTCATCCCGGCCGTGAGCGGCATATTCCTGGGTGCGCTGTTTGCCAACCGTATCGCCGGCAAGGTGACGTTTGCGCGCCAGATCGCGATCGGCTTTTGCTTCATGCTGGCGGCGGCCGGTTGCAACGTGCTGTACCACCAGTTCCAGCCACCTGGATTACCCTGGACCGTGGTCCCGCTGTTCTTTTATACGATAGGCATGTCAACCGTATCGCCGGCGGCGACACTGCTGGGATTGGACTTATTTCCCCATTTGCGGGGCACGGCGGCATCGTGCCAGTCGTGCGCGTCGACGTTGCTGGCGGCCGTGGTGGCGGGGGCGATTGCACCGGCGCTGGCGCACTCGGTGTTGTGGCTGGCCTACGGTCAATTGGCCTTTACATTGACAGCGTTGGCATTATGGTTGACGTCAAGACATTACCGTAGCATGCTACTACGCCAGCCGGACGGTGAGTTATAACGGCAAGTTTTGAAAAAAGTTTAGTAGTAATGAAACTTGCTGATAAGTTATCGACTTCGTTTGTGCTAGTATAAATTTCCATGTTCTAAAAAAGTTGCCATACGTCACTATTTGTGGTCATATGGCTTATTACTATTTGCTAGCGCCGTTGCCGTTGGGCGCCAGTATTTTTTCGACGTCCACACTAGCGGCAAATGCTTGATACGATGCATCAATCAGACAATGACATCCGCAATCGCTTGCTGATTGCCCGTCTGCCGGCCATGCCGCAGATATTGATCAAGTTGATCGAGCACTTGCAGGCGGACGACGCCGGCATGCCGGAACTGGCTGCACTGATTGCCAAGGATGCCGGCATGACCAGCAAGATCCTGGCCGTCGCCAACAGTTCCGCGTATCACCGCAACAGCCGCGCCGTGGGGCTGGAACAATCGCTGGTGTCGCTGGGCACGGACATGATCAAGACCCTGGTCATCAGCGAATCCGTCTTCCAGACCTTCAACAGCTTCCCCCATTCCGGCAGCACGGACTTGCGTTCGTTCTGGAAAAGTTCGCTGACCACGGCCGTCATTGCACGCGACATCGCCCGGCAGCTCGAATACCCGCACGTGGAAGAAGCCTACCTGGCGGGCTTGCTGCACAACGTCGGACGCCTGGCCTTGCTGGCCACGGCGCCGAAAGAATATGCCTTCAATTTCACCGCGCGCGACGACGAGGATTTGTGCGCCGTTGAACAGCGCACCCTGCAAATCACCCACGCCGAAGCGGGCGCGTGGCTGATCGAGCGCTGGAACCTGGATTCCTTCCTGGCCGACTCCGTGCTGTATCACCACGAACCCGTGAGCCGCCTGGAATCGGCCCATCCGCTGATCCGCATCGTGCGCCTGGCGCACGTGCTGGCCAACCACGCGGATGCGGACGAAGCGGTGGCCGCCGGCGCCGGCCTGTGCAGCCTGGATGACGATGCGCTGCATGTCATTATCAAGGCGGCCGCGCGCCAGGTGGAAAAGTCGGCCGATTACCTGGGCATCGACCTGGCCGGCGCGGACGATATTGTGCCGCCGCCTGCCTACATGCCGCCGGCCGATCCGGTGCAGCAGCGCCTGTCCGAAGAAGTGCGCAACATGGTGCTGGTGTCGGAAATGGGCCAGACGTTTGCGCGCCAGCAGGGCGAGACCGGCATGCTGGAAGCGATGACGCGTTCGGCGCGCATCCTGTTTGACTTCAGTTCGTGCGTGATCTTGCTGGAAAACCCGACCGGCCAGGCGCTGGTGGGGGTGGCGGCGGGCGAGCACCAGCAGCGCCTGGCGGAATTTGCCATTCCACTGGCCAAGGGCGGCGCAATTGCCGCCAGTGCGCAGCAGCGCAAGCTGGCGTTGCTCACGCGCGCAGGACAAGGACCCCTCGGCATCGCGGAAGAACAATTGTTCCGCATCCTCGGTTCGGAATGCCTGGTCTGCCTGCCGCTGGTGGCGGGCCAGCGCTGCCTCGGGGTGCTGATCGGCGGCACGGCCGCATGGCAATTGCCGTCGTACCAGAAGCGCGAACGGTTCCTGCAAGCGTTCGGCAACCAGGCGGCGACCGCGCTGGAAACCGCGCTCAGTGAACGGGGCCACGCGCGGCGCCAGATCGCGCACGTGGCGGAGGAATACCGCGAAGCGTCGCGCCGCGTGGTGCACGAAGTGAACAACCCGCTGTCGATCATCAAGAATTACCTGTCCGTGCTCGATTCCAAGCTGGCGCGCCGCGAACCCGTGGTGGGCGAGATGTCGATCCTGAACGAGGAAATCGACCGCGTGGGACACCTGATCAACGGCCTGGCGGACTTGCAGCCGACCGATACCACCAGCGTCACCAACGTGGCGCGCGTGGTCGACGACGTGCTGCGCCTGTTCCGCGCCACGGAATTCGTGCCGGCGTCAGTGCAAATCCTGGTGCGCATGCAGGATGAGCCGGCGGAAATCGACGGCGACGCGGACATCCTCAAACAAATCCTGGTGAACCTCATCAAGAACTCGGTGGAAGCCCTGCGCGACGGCGGCAAGATTGAAATTGCCAACCGTGGCCACGTCAACCGCGAACGCCGCCTGTACCTGGAACTGGTGGTCAGCGACAACGGCCCCGGCATGTCGGCCGACGTGCTGGCCAACCTGTTCAGCCCTGTCCGCAGCGACAAGGAGGGCAAGCATCATGGGCTGGGACTGTCGATCGTCCACAGCCTCGTCAAGAAGTTGAACGGCATGATCACCTGCCGTAGCGGGAAAACCGGCACCACCTTCGAAATCCTGCTGCCGGCCCGCGGCAGCTCCAGCCAAATCGCCAGCGTACAAGCGCGCGCGATGGATCCTGTCTAAAAGATGAACGCGACTACTGCCAACGCCCAAACCCCGCATCTGGCAACTGACGCACCGCACGCGGTACCGCTCACCAGCGATTACTGTCCGCGGCTGCTATTGGTGGACGATGAACCCCGACTGCTGTCGTCATTGTATGAATTGCTGCGCGACCGCGAATACACGCTGGTGACCGCCACCTGCGGCAGCGAAGCGCTGGCGCAGCTGAACCGACTGCATTTCGACCTGGTGCTGCTCGACCTGCGCCTGCCCGACATGAGCGGCCATGAAATCATGGACTTCATGAACGGCAAGGGCATCGATGCCGACGTGATCGTGATGAGTGGCGATGTCGGCATCGAAGCCGCCATCGGCGCACTGAAACGTGGCGCCTATGACTACCTGCGCAAGCCGTACAGCCGCGAGGAATTGCTGAAGACCGTGGAGAACGCGCTGCAACAGCGCCGTCTCGCGATCGATAACCAGCGCATCGCGCAGCGCCTGGAAAATTCCGAGCGCATGTACCGTTACCTGGTCGACAGCTCGCCCGACATCATTTACACGCTGAACCACGAAGGCCACATCACCTTCGTCAATGACCGCGCTTACCAGTTGCTCGGCTTTACGCGCGATGAACTGATCGGCAGGCATTACTCGGTGCTGGTGCACGACGAAGACCAGGAACGGGCCCGCTACGTGTTCACGGAACGCCGCGGCGACGAACGCGCATCGCGCAACGTGGAACTGCGCCTGCGCTGCAAGGGCAACGGTATCGAGCGCACGTTCAGCAACACGCTGATGACGATCCCGCTCAATGCGATCGGCATGCACGTGCCGGACACGGAGCACATGCGCGACCATGTGCGCCACCAGCATTACGGCATTTATGGCGTGGCGCGCGACATCACGGACCGCAAGCGCGCGGAAGAAGTGATTTCCTACCAGGCCTATCACGACATCCTGACCGACCTGCCGAACCGCATGCTGTTCAAGGACCGCCTGGGCCTGGCGGTGATCCAGGCCAAGCGCAAACTGACGGAGCTGGCCGTGATGTTCGTCGACCTGGACCGCTTCAAGCTGGTCAACGATACGCTGGGCCACGTGAAAGGCGATGAACTGCTGCAACAGGCCGCGTTGCGCCTGAAGGATTGCCTGCGCCGTGGCGATACGCTGGCGCGCCAGGGCGGCGATGAATTCACCATCGTGCTGCCGGAGTTGCGCGACCGCCAGGATGCGAAAGTCATCGCTGAAAAATTCCTGGAAACGCTGCAAAAGCCGTTCGACCTCGATGGCCACCAGGTGCACATTTCCGCATCGATCGGCATCGCGATCTATCCGTCCGACGGCGAAACCATCGACGAATTGCTGCGCCATGCGGACATCGCGATGTACCAGGTGAAGGCGCTGGGCAAGAATGGCCACAGCTTCTATCACAACTCGATGCTGGACATGTCGCACCAGAAGATCGCGCTGGAGCAGGCATTGCGCCGCGCGCTGGAAAACAACGAGCTGGAAATGTATTACCAGCCGCAAGTCGACGTGAACACGGGCCGCATCACGGGCGCCGAAGGCTTGATGCGCTGGAACCATCCGCAGCGCGGCTTGCTGTCGGCCGGCGAATTCCTGCCGTTCGCGGAAGAAAACGGCTTGATGCTGCCGATCTCCGACTGGATGCTGGGCGCGTTGTGCCGCGACCTGCTGCAGTGGAATGCGGCCGGCGGCGAACATATGCGGCTGTCGCTGAACCTGTCGCCGCAATACCTGGACCGGGGCGACTTCTTTGAAAAGATGCGCGGCGCGCTGGCGCGCTACGGCATTTCGCCGGCACAGATCGAAGTGGAAATCACGGAAAACATTTGCATCCGTAATCCGCTGTATGCGATCGAACAGTTGAACAAGCTGTGCCAGCTGGGCGTATCGGTCGCCATCGACGATTTCGGCACCGGCTATTCGTCGCTGTCGTACCTGCACCGCTTCCCGATCCACACGCTGAAGATCGACCAGTCGTTTGTGAAGGAAATCCACGACGAGCATGGTCACTATCCGGTGATCCTGGCCATCATTTCCATCGCGCGCGGGCTGGGCTTGCACCTGGTGGCGGAAGGCGTGGAAACCGCGACGCAGGCGCGCTACCTGCAGGCGAACGGCTGCACCACGATGCAGGGGTATTTGTACTATCGCCCGATTTCACTGACGGACTTCATTACGGTGCTGCAAAAGCAGGAAGCGGGCGACCTGGCGCCCCAGGTCTTGCACACCGCCCCGTCGATGGTGGCGATCCAGGCATAAGGTTTCAGCATGCAGAAATATACGGCCACGGAAGCGGATGCTTCGGGCGCCAGCACATATACCGCGGAATTCCTGCGCGTAAAAGACCTGGCGGAACGGGGCGTGGCCAATGCCCAGCACAGCCTGGGCTTCATGTACTTCAACGGGCAGGGCGTCGAGCAAAGCTATGAGCTGGCCGTGGCGTGGTACCGGCAAGCGGCCAACGCGGGGCTGGAACATGCGCAATACAACCTCGGCGTGATGTACCAGAAGGGCCAGGGCGTCGGCATGGATTTGTCCGAAGCGGCGCGCTGGTACCAGTTGTCGGCCGAGCAGGGCTATGCGGCGGCCCAGTACAACCTGGGCTGGATGTATGCCAAGGGCCAGGGCGTGCCGAGCGATACGCAGCAAGCCATGTACTGGTTCAGCAAGGCGGCCGAACAGGGCGACGCGGGCGCGCAAAACAACCTGGGCATGATGTACGACACCGGCAAGGGTGTGCCGCAGGATTTCCGGCAAGCGATCCACTGGTACCGCAAGGCGGCCGAGCAGGGCTATCCCCGCGCGCAATTCAATCTGGCGCTGCGCTATGACAATGGCCAGGGCGTGCCGCAAGACGTGCACCAGGCCATTTCGTGGTTCCGCAAGGCGGCCAACCAGGGCTATGCGCCGGCCCAGTTCAACCTCGCGCTGCGCTACGACAAGGGCGACGGCGTGCAGCAAGACAGCCAGCAAGCGATCCAGTGGTACCGCTGCGCGGCGGAACAGGATCACGCCAGCTCGCAATTCAACCTGGGCCTGATTTACGACAATGGCCACGGCGTGCCGCGCGACGAGCAGAAAGCGCTGCACTGGTACCGCAAGGCGGCGGACCTCGGGCACGCCGCCGCGCAAAACAACCTGGGCTTGCGTTATGACCATGGCCAGGGCGTGGCGCAGGATTACCAGCGCGCCGAACAGTGGTACCGCAAGGCTGCCGAACAGGGATTCCCCGCGGCCCAGTACCACCTGGGCCTGTTGTATGACAATGGCCATGGCGTGCCGCAGGATGCGCACGAAGCCGTGTTCTGGTACCGCAAGGCGGCGGACCAGGGCCACTTGCGCGCCCAGTTCGACCTGGGCTTGCGCTATGAAACGGGACGCGGCGTGCCGCAGGATGCGCGCAAGGCGCTGACGTGGTACCGCAAGGCGGCCGAACAGGATTACGTGGCGGCCCAATACAACCTGGGCCGGTTGCTGGACCGCGACGACGGCCCGGCGCCCGATCCCGTGCAAGCGGCGCAGTGGTACGCCAAGGCGGCGGAACAGGGGCACACGCTGGCGCAGTTTGAAATCGCGTTGCGGTTCGACACGGGGCAGGGCATGCCGCGCGATTATGCGCAGGCGCTGACGTGGTACCTGAGGGCGGCGGAACAGGGCCATGTCCGGGCCCAGTTCAACGTGGGCCTGATGTATTACAGCGGCCAGGGCGTGGCGGCCGACATGGCGCAGGCGTGGCTGTGGCTGGCCATGGCGGACAAGGGCGGCGCGCAAGGCGCGGCCCGCTACATGCAGGCGGCATCGAGCCGCATGGATGCGGCGCAGCTGGCGCTGGTCCACGAACGCATGGAATTGTTGCCAGCCTGATACTGCCCACGGCGCGCGGCCCCCAATTTGTTTCCGCAGGTTAAAGACCTGCAGTTTACCTGCCGTTACCCAGCGTAGGACCGCCCTTCCCTGGATAATTGCAAAAAATGCAAATCAACACCAACATCGATGCGATGACCGCCGGCCGCAGCTTGCTGCGTTCGGCGGACGATGTTGGCGTCAGCATGGCGCGGCTGTCATCCGGCATGCGCATCAATTCCGCCAAAGACGACGCGGCGGGGATGGCGATTTCCGAGCGCCTGACGGCGGGTGTCAGCGGCATGAACCGGGCCGCGAAAAACGTCAATGACGGCATTTCGCTGCTGCAGGTGGCCGACGGGGCGGCCAGCCAGCTGGCCGATAACTTCCAGCGTATCCGCGAGCTGGCGGTGCAGGCGGCCAATGGCACGTACACCACCGATGACCGCAGATCGATCCAGGGGGAAGTTGCCGCGCTGATGAAGGCCAACGCCGACATCATCCATGGCGCCCGTTTCAACAATATCAACCTGCTCGATGGCTCGTTCCGCGAAAACTTCCAGGTGGGCGACAAGGTGGGGCAAACCATTTCGCTGGCCATTCCGGCCGTGATTCCCGCCAACCAGACCCAGGTCAAGCTGGTGGAAACGCCGGTCATGCAAGTGAAAGCCGTCGGCCAGGTGCAGGGCGCGCTGGCGACGGGCAGCCTGGTGCTGAACGGCGCCGTGGTAGGGGCATCGGCGGCGGGCATCAATCCGGGGCAGAACAGCTTCAGCGCCTGGGCGGTGGCGCGCGCCATCAACAACGCCAATCCGCCCGACATCACGGCGCTGGCGGAAAACAAGGTGACGGGGACTGCGGGGGGCGTCGGCGCCGTGCAGGCCGGTGATCTCACCATCAACGGCATCAGTATCGGCGCGTTCAATGGCGCCTCGACCGCTGCCTATGCGGCGGCGGCGGCGGGCGCCATCAGCGGCGCGTCCGGCAGCACGGGTGTGACGGCCAGCGCCAATGGTTCCGTCATCACGCTGGAAGCCATCGATGGCCGTGACATTTCCATTGGCGGCTCGGCAGCGGGATCGCTGGGCCTGGCCGCCACCATGCATCATGGCACCGTCACCTTGACCAATACCGCGTCGATCGATGCCGACAACCTGACCATTGGCGGCAGCAATCCCGGGGCGGCGGGTTTTGCCGGCGGCATCATTCCGCCGCAGCCGACCGGCGCCACGGAAATGGCCGTGCGCGCGGTCGGTTCAGGCGATCCGCCGATCGACCTGAGTACGGCGCTCAGCGCCACCAACATGCTGGACTTCATCGACGGCAAACTCGACAGCATCAACGCGATGCGTTCGATGCTGGGGGCGACGGAAAACCGCCTGGCCCACGCGCACGACAACCTGGTCAACAGCGTGGAAAACGCCAGCGCGGCCCGCTCGCGCATCCGCGACACGGATTACGCCGCTGAAACCATGCGGCTGACGCGCAGCCAGATCCTGCAACAGGCCGGCACCGCCATGGTGGCGCAAGCCAATTCGCTGCCGAATCAGGCGTTGCTGCTGCTGCGGGCGTGAAGAAGGTGGCTTCAGCTCAAGACACGGTCCAAGTCCGTCCGTACAATAGAGGAATCACCGGAGGACTGAACCATGGCGAAGCAAGGGAAATTGCTGTCCGCACAACTTGATGCGTTGACGGCGCAGGAAAAAATCGCATTGGCGGAAGAACTTCTTGTGTCCGCATGCCAGGACGATCCAGCGTGGGACGACGCCTGGGGCAGGGAGGCCGAGCGCAGGCTGGATGCGCTGGCGCGTGGCGAAGCGACGGCAAAGGACGCCAATGAAGTATTGGCGCGGTTGTCCGCCAAACAGCCGGCGCCGTGAACATCCGCATTCATGCCGAAGCGGAAGCTGAACTGGAAGATGCGCACCAGTATTACCTCGGCATTGATGAACGACTGTCTGCAGCATTGTTGCGGGAGGTCGCTCGCCTTCTTGCGCAGATCTCTTCGTACCCTCTCGGGTGCAAATTATTGGGTACAGGCCAATTGCGGCGCTGTACATTGAAACGCTTTCCCTACGTGGTTATCTATGAACCACGAGTCAGCGAAATCATGGTCATCGCGTTTGCCCATGCGAAGCGCCTGCCGGGCTATTGGCAGGACCGGCACTAAACTGTTTATCCAGCCATTCAAAAGCCCCTTCCTGCGCCTCCAGCGGAAACACGTGTCCGTGCGGCAGCACGCGGGTTTCAAACCGTTCCGGCGCCTGCCATGCTTTCCACACTTGCGCCATCTTGTTGAAGGCTGTTTGTGCCGAGGCGGCGGGGAACAGCGGGTCGCTGGCGCCGGCGATGAATAACGCGGGCTTGGGGGCGGCCAGGCTGGCGACATCCGGGTAGTCGAGGTAGCGCACCAAGCCCGGATGCAGCATGTGCCATGCGGAGCTGCCTTTCAGCTGGTTATTCCCGGCGACCATCAAGCCTTCGGTGGTGGCCATCCAGTTGGCCGCCACCACGGCGGTGACGGCATCGGACAGCGCCGCCACCTGCCACGCGCGGTAAGCGCCCATGGAAAAACCGAAGGCCGCCACGCGGCGCTTGTCGACTTGCGGCTGCGCCGCGAGGAATTCCGCGGCGCGCACATCGTCCAGCGCATGGATACCGGCCAGCGACGTGCCGAGGTTGAAACTGTTGGCCGCCAGCGCCTGCTGCGTGTCACCGGTCAGCGTGCCCCGGTCGCCCCAGCCCAATGCATCGACGGCCAGTACCACATAGCCGCGCCGCGCCAGTTCATCGCCCAGGTGGCGGCCGCCGAAGTATTTGGCGGCCCATGCCTGCGACAGCGCGCTGCGCGCGGCATCGCCCATGGGGGCGACTACTTTTTCCTTGCCGATATCGAATTTGCCGCCATGGTCGTGCAGCATCAGCACGGCGGGGAAGGGGCCGGCGCCTTTCGGGACCAGCATCAGGGCGCGTACGCGACTGTCCTGCGTGAGGTTGAAGGCGACGTCGCGGGCCGTGTAAGCGCCGCGGTCCTGCTCCGCCAGCACTTGCGGCGCGAACGGCGTCCGGTCCGGCGCTTGCAGCGTGGCGTCCCACACTTTGGCGCGGCCTGCCGCACGCCATGCCGCCAAATCCTTCACTTGCGGCGACCACGCCATGGGGAACGTCAGGCGCGCCTTCAGCGCCTGCTGGAAGGCCGGCATATTGTCCTCAATGCCGCCGGGTTGCTGCGCCTGTACGGCGCCGGCCAGCGCCGTCATGGAGAAAACTGTGGAGGCAATCAGGTGCGCTGGCTTGGGCATGTGGATCGTTTCAGTCGGCAGGTGGCACTGAACGATACCCGGCCTGCCCGGCTTTGACAAACGATCCGGGCCCCGGCATGGCTTCCGAACATTTTGTAACGATTCAGTTGTCAAAATTAAATTTCTTCGTTGTAACATCGGCCTTCCCTTTTCAGGAGATGACCGATGCTGAAACGTTTGCTTCCCGCGCTGTGCCTGTGTGCCGCCATGGCGCCCGCCTGGTCCCAGTCTGATCCCGCGCCCGCCCCGGCGCAGCCGGAACCGGACGTCGCCGAACTGCAAACCGTCCAGGTCACGGGCCAGCGCCCCGGCCCCGGTTTGTGGAAAGTCTCCCAAGGGGACCATGTGCTGTGGATCTTCGGCACGTACGGGCCGCTGCCGCAAAAAATGGAGTGGCGTTCGCAGCAGGTGGAATCCATCCTGGCGCAATCGCAGGAATATCTCGGCTTGCCGGGCTTTTCCATCGGGGTGGGCTTTTTCCGGGGCCTGACATTGCTGCCATTCCTGCCCGGCCTGGAAAAAAATCCGGATGGCGCGCACCTCAAGGATGTGCTGCCGGCCGATACCTATGCGCACTGGCTGGCGCTCAAGGAAAAGTATATCGGCGCGGACGACGACATCGAACGCAAGCGCCCGTTCTTTGCAGCGGACGTCCTGTTCCGCAAAGGCCTCGCCCATGCCGGGTTATCGAAGGGGAATGACGTCGAAAAGACCATCGACAAAATCGCGAAACAGCACAAGGTCAAATTCACGTCCACCGTGCTGTCGATGGAGATAGACGACCCGGTCAAGACCGTACGCAATTTCAAGAAGTCGCCGATGGAAGATGCCGCCTGTTTTGCGAAAACCGTGGAGCGGCTGGAAAGCGATATCGACGCCGCCCGCGCCCGCGCCGCAGCCTGGGCGATCGGCGATATGGATGTGATCCGCAAAGTCAATTTCGGCGACCGCGAGCAGGCCTGCAAAGACGCCATCCTCGGCGCTGGCGGCATGCGCGACCAGGCCGCGCTGAAAGACGTCGAGCAGCGCCAGCGCACGCATTGGCTGGGGGCGGTGGACAAGGCGCTGGCCGCCAACACCACCACGTTCGCGCTGCTGTCGATGCGCGAATTAATGAATCCGAAAGGCTTGCTGGCGGATTTGCAGGCCAAGGGTTACACGGTGCAGGCGCCGGAATAATCCGGGTCACGCGCGGCAGGCGCATTGCGGATTTGCCAATGCCGCGCATTCCCGCGTAGAATGCGGGGCATGCGGGTGTAGTTCAATGGTAGAACGGCAGCTTCCCAAGCCCCGCCACATCAATAACATCCACTATTCATGCGGGTTTTAAACGCATGAATATGTGATCGTACCAAAATCCCACCTTAATCAACAAGTTAGTTGCCATCACAGTTTCGATCCCTCATTTAGCCGAAAAAGCTGCTGATACGCTGTGATGGCTGATTATCAAATATTTGGCCGGTTATGGAGTATTTGTATTCGGTCAAAAGTGCTGCATGCTGTCTTTCATTATTATTTCTTCCTTTGTCTTTTTTCGTAAGAACGGATTGTCAAAAAAAGAAAAATTTTCAGCCGCAGTATTGTAAAAATCATTGCACCGAATTTATTTTTTTAACCTGTTTTCTAGAGCTGTGACCAGTTCAATCAATGGCTTCCCTCGATGCACGTGCAGGACTTGAATACCGTTTTCAATCTTCTCGGCAACAATTTCTGCAACAAATATCTTTACCTTACTTTCTATTCTATCACTCCAAGGTTTAGTGGCCGCCTCAAAGCATGAACGGACTCTATCTGACCATTTCTTTTTTGTGTCTTTGAATTCAGTTCGTCGAAGATCGATTCCATACTCATCGATAAATTCGTTGATATAAGATCCTACGTCTAACATGTCTTCGAATTCGGCATGCGGCATGCCCTTTATGCTCACCATATTTGTTTGAGCAATCTTTACGGTTCCTTGCTCCAATGCCTTATCTCTTGCCAGAATTCCCTCAGCATCACCATCTAAAAATACGTGAACACTGCAAATTTCGCTAGTAACAAGAGACGCTTTATACGGTATTTTGCTAGCCCCACCGGCTGGATCAATGATCAAAGATCCGTTACGTATCGCTGTTTGGATAACCGGAGAGTTCTTTTTAAAATAAGCATCCAGTATAATCTTATCATCCGCGCCTTCGACCAAAAGGGCAAGAGATGCATTTACAAGATTATCTGCGGGCACAACTCCGAGAACTTCACGAATTTCGCTTAGCTTTTTAGCCGCTTGCGCTCTATTCGCTCGGACAATGATATTGCTTTCGATATCATCCCGATTGACTAGCGATGGGCAATGGGTTGTGACAAAAATTTGCTTTTCGGACGACATGTTTTGCAAAATGTCACGCAAGCTATGGATAGCCCCAGGGTGCAAATGCGACTCGGGTTCCTCGATCGCCAAAATAGTGAACATGCCATCACGTGCATCGATTTGCTGAAACAGGCTTAACGCGATCACACTTTTAATACCATCACCCTTGCGGCGTATATTTGTTCTTGTCCCATCATCAACGAATATAGTTGGAACATTTCGTATCGCACGACTTTGAGCTCCTGGTTTTGAAGTAATTTCAATTGATTTAACTTGTGGAAGAAATGCGTTGACGGAAGATGTGAGATTTTTTGAAAGATTTTTTAAAATTTCGGCCTGTTTTTTATTAATTAACTCGATACATTTTTTGTAATCTTTATCATCATCGAGTTTGGCCATCTCGCGACTCAACATCCTTTGGATTATCTGCGATGACTGTTCCTCCGTTCTAATCGTTGGAATGTAGTTTATCGCCAAACGTCGTCCAATGAAATCTGCTATCTTTGCACTCTTCTTTTCGAGGGAGGCCATATTCTTCCCAGACTTCACAACTCGAAATGTTGCCTCGTTATCTTTGTCTACAGTTACGGAAATGGGTAAATAACCGTTTAGCGAGACGCCAATCTCTGATTTGAATTCTTCGATTTCGCTTTCGATCAATAAAAATTCCACTCGAAACTCGGTGAGTTTTTTTGATTTTGATTTCTGCAAATGAAGAGGGAAATCTCGTGTCCATAAATATGGTCTTTCGTTTGAGATATCACCTTCATCAGATTCTCCCTGGGCATGCAAACCGATTATTTTCATTGCAGTTACGAGAGCTGAAAGCAAGTTCGATTTGCCTTCATTGTTTTGACCGATTAAAACCGTAAAATCTGAGGTTGGGATATTTTCGGTTTTTGTGATGCTGCGGTAGTTGTCTACTGAAAAACTTACGAGTCGCATGTCCATCCTAGTTTATGAAAATATTTATCACAGATTGGTCTATTTTTGAATTTGAATATTCTAAAAATTTTCTTTCTGTAATGCATATATTGCTAATATCTAAAAAATACCAGCTAGTTGTTTGATAGACACGTTATAGCCGTATATTGCAATAACTCCTGCTGTTGAAATTGTGTACGGCTGATTCTGGCCCCTCGCCGGTATCTGTTCTTGGCCGAACGCGGCTTGATGCTGACAAGAATATCATCTTGCCGAGATGAAAAATACGCACATTCTCACATGGCTGGCCGCGCAGGCACATCAGGGACGCGTTGTCTGCGTCCGTTTTTCCATGGATGGTTCCCGTATCGTAAACAACGGGGAATCGACATGGATCTCTATCAAAAGAACTACCGCAAGCTGCTTCAACTTCTTCCAGATCTACACGACATGAGTGGGCCAGCTAAGCTTGCCGCGCTTGGGCATACCGATGTGCACGTTGATGTCATCGAGCGGCACCCGCACCGTCTGGTGCTTCGCATGAGCCACTACCTTCAGCGGCTTCATGGCGCGGCGATACCAGACCCTGACATGACCGTGGAAGTATATTTGCTAGCCGAAAGCGTTGGGGTGCTGACCTACAGTGATTGCTTCGGCTCACGGAAAGTTTTCTGTCCCGAGTTGATGGCATTCAGCCCCCTGGCAAAGGCAGAACTGAACAACTTCCTTGAACAGTGGCTGACAAAGCTGATTGCTGAAGAGCGAACTGAAGTGAAGTGCGACTTGACGGCAAGGACAAGTTAAAAATTGGACAATGCCCTTTTGTTTGTCTCGCGGCTGTGACAGTCATCGAACCACACTCCTCAGTTCTGCTATTGTTCTGGTATTGAAAGCTGGGATTGAAGGATGGGGAAAAGCATAAGAAAGCTGGGATTGAAGGATGGGGAAAAGCATAAGGATTTACCTGCCAAACGAAACAGTCGCAGGCATTCGACACGCTGAAATAGCAAATTGGACCGGACAGGCGCTTGCCTGTCCACGCGCACTTTTTAGTGAACTACGTGAATGGCCTGAAGTACAACGCCCTGGCGTCTATATCTTGTTTGGCGTCAATGATGAGACTGGCGCTGAAATCGCATACATAGGCGAAGCCGAAGTACTCGCTGACCGCTTACAGAGCCATATGTCAGGAAAAGAGTTTTGGTCAGAGCTGGTGAGCTTCAGTAGCAAGGACGAAAACCTCACAAAGGCGCATGTGCGCTACTTGGAAGCACGTCTGATGTCGTTGGCTGGCGAAGCAAACCGTTACCGGCTTGAGAACAGCATAGCTCCAGCACTTCCTTCGTTGCCGAGAGCTGACCGAGATGCAATGGAGGAATTCTTGGGTTTCGCCAAGACCTTGCTAGGCGTTTTGGGATACCGCTTACTAGACCCTCTCGTCGTCCGCGAAAACCCAATGAATGCACAGATCGCCGCGATGGTTCAAAAATTTCCTACACCCGCGTCAAAGGTTCTTGTGCCTTCTGCTGTTTTTCATCTTCGGATTAGTGGCCTGCATGCCAGGGCTGTCTGGACTGAAGAAGGGATGGTTGTCTTTGAAGGGTCTGATGCCGCCCTAACTCCCGCGTCCAGTCTTACCGGTGGAGCTGCCACCTTGAGGCAGGCGCTGGTTGAATCTGGAGTACTTGCCAACTCAAACGAGAAGATGATCTTTAAACGAGATCACATGTTTAAGACACCATCCCAAGCAGCGGGGATAGTTACGGGATACTCGATAAACGGACGAGACAACTGGAAACTTGATGATGGTACGACCTTCAAGCAGTACTTTGAAAGAGGCCTTGATCTAATTTAGCGGTAACGTATGGCTCGCATGTGATATAGATTGGCCGTATAGCCATGACACCCCGGTGAGTTCGGTCATCACATTTGCCATCGCATCCCTACTTTGCGATCTTGTCAACAACGTGCAAAGCCGCGTAGAATGCGGCAGACGCGGGTGTAGCTCAATGGTAGAGCTGAAGCTTCCCAAGCCCCGCCACATCAATAACAGCCACTATTCATGCGGGTTTTAAACGCATGAAAATGCGATCTTGCCAAAACTCCAATTTATTCAACAAGTTAATAGCCATCACAGTTTTGCCCCCTCATTTAGTCGAAAAAGCTGCTATTACAGCGTTATGGGAGAAGGTCTAGTGACGATACATGAATTATTTTCTGCATAGAATCTCATGCAAGTTCTCATGCGCACGCTATAAAAGGCTATAAGAAACATAATTACGGCAAACGGCGAGTGTTTTTAGATCCCGAAACTGATTCTTGAGACCTTTTTAAACCTCCACTCAGCTCGATTTTTATCGTTCCTTCGCAGTTCACCCTAGTTTCCGCAGTGGGGGCCTTAATGCCAAGAACAGCGATGCAGAGCTTAATACTATCTTTTGTTATCTTTGCCTTGACATTGGCGCCCCCAAATTCAAATTCCGGTTGGCAAACTACACCATTCTCAGATTGCACGCCAAGTCCACCGCAAATAGTAACAGTAGCTTCCGGCTTATGTGCTAGTTGAGCACTTTGATTCGAAACGCTGCTCTTCATGGTTGCGACCGTATTACCGTTTTCCAAATCATATTCTATTCCCAAGGACTTGGAAAATCCTATAATGTCTACATTTGCGTCAGCTGAGACAACACTCCAATTCTTGTCAAATCCAGCGAGGAATTCTTCAAATTCCTGCTTGATACTACCCCACATATTGTTCGCAGACGTAGCACGCGGACCGGTCTTGCTTTGCATTACGCTAGTGCTTTCGTTCATTACTTCAGCACCCCGGCCTTGATTGTGCTCGTTAGGAGGTGGTGACGCGAAGTTTTTGCTCCCTGGAGAGACTGAGGTTTTTCCTTCTCGAGAAAGGTCGGTTAAAACGCCCATTTAATCCTCCAGGTCTTCCAGGAATACAATATCGAGATCCAATTCAACGCCACCTTCACAATCCATTATCGGTTCACCACGTGACGAGTTGGTGGCGTATACCTCCCAAAGGGATGAATCGCCAGCAGATAGCGGAGACACATTCCACAGTTCTCCGTTCTGTTGGCATTCTGGCTCTCGACCAGAGCGTACAAAAACACGGCCTAGCCAAAGATGTCCAAGTTGACTCTGCTTGTGTTCAAAATCTGAAGGCAAAAATTCCGCCGAAGATGTAGTTAACCAAGGCCTGGCATCGTCTGCACAAATTCTAATGCTCCCAGTAGTAGATTGTACTGTGCTCTGAGCAACGCTAAATTTCCCGTATTTGAAAACTGCAGTTGAAGGAGGTTTAATGCCAATAGATATTGTACCGAGAATTGTGCTTCTACTTAAATGAGCGCTGATGTTTCGTATTCTAATATGCGATGCCATCATAATTGGCGATCTAAACTTGAATGTGGCACGTCGAAGATCATTCTCATTATTTAGCTCCTTAAATTCTGAAAAGGCTAAGTAAATACTGACAGTCGTACGACGTTCCATAATGCTCAGATTATTAATAAGGCGGATACAATTTTGAGTAAACGCTATATATGAATCGAGCAATCGAACTTGTGATTTTGTGCAATCCTCTATTGTAGGCTGTGTTACATCGATCCCATAAATAATACGCACTCCTTCCGCGATGCAATTAATACGTTCGCCTGCTTCGAGAAGATCGCGCACATAGCGATTACGGATAGGTTCTAATTGCTCAAGATAGTTATGTGGTGCACCTTTTGATTTGAATGCGTTCAACTTGAGTTCCAAATTATCAAGTAAGTCGGTTACTCTCCTAGCATATACGTCCTTAGCTGTCGTTGCCTCGTGTATTCGGACTTTTTCGTGCAATTCTTGCATCAGCTCTTTAGCATCGCTTTTATCAGTCGAGTTTCCTGTGGCCGGATAGGATTCGGATGAATTTAGTGGATAATTCTTACTCAATGCTGCGAATTCGAGTGCGGAAAACTTAATTGTGTCCTGTTCTCGCTGAACCGGAAATTGGGCTAGAAATCCATGGCTATGAGTGCCCCCGGCAGCTGTGGTATAGTTCCACGCTTTTTGCGCGCTCCACTGATCTTGTGTTAAAAATGAATCTATTTTTTCGCTTATTTGCTTAGCTACTTCAGTAGATACTCGGAAAGATAGTTCACCTATTGCAGCTTCTGCCCCAAACAGATTACTTCGACTTTCGAACTCGATCTTGGCTGTATGAGCCGTTTGAGAGAGTTCATTCAGTTGGTGAAATCGTTCTTGCCACGCAGAGCGGAGTGCATCGAACTTTTCTCGCTCAGCTAAGGCGCGTCGTAAGATATCCATCACACCGTTCAACATCAAGTCGCAATGAAACGGATTTAATCGAAATGGACGTTTATGTTCAAGCTGTTTGTAAAATTCTAAATAACCTGTTTCAATGTGGCTTGTTGTTAAATCGTCATTCTGTTGCAAGGAGTGAAGTATTTCCGCTTGAGTAGACTTAATTTCGCTAATCAAGTTGTTGAGCCCTTGTGCAATTCGGGTTTTATCAAATGGATCATTCATTTTTCACCTATTAATGCTTGGAACAACGCTTTAATTTAATTGAGTTGCACCGATTAACTAGCTCGTTAATGAAATAACTTCGGCGACTCGAAAATCCTAATCCGATGATGTGGTCAGATCAGTAAACTATCGCTCCTTCTGGCTAAACTGGTAGGTGTAGAGTAGCATTTCATCTAGGTGAAAAATACGCACATTCTCACATTGTTGATACTGGCATTACTTAGCAAGACAGCGTTGTCTGTTTCCGTTTCCCCGTGGATGGTTCCCGTACCGTAAAACAACGTGGAATCGAAATGGATATCTATCAGCAGAACTACCTCAGGTTGCTTCAACTTCTTCCCGATCTGCGCGATATGAGTGGCCCTGCCAGGCTCGTTGCGCTTGGGCATACCGATGTGAATGTTGATGTGATCGAGCGGCATCCGCACCGCTTGGTCCTACGTATGAGCCACTATCTGCAGCGGCTGCATGGCGCAGCGATACCTGACCCTGATATGACCGTGGAAGTGTACTTGCTCGCCGAAACCGCTGGTGTGCTGACGTACAGTGATTGCTTCGGCTCGCGGAAGGTGTTCTGCCCTGAGTTGATGGCATTCAGCCCACTCGCCAAGGCAGAACTGAACAACTTCCTTGAACAGTGGCTGACAAAGCTGATTGCTGAAGGGCGAAATGAATTGAAGTGCGACTTGGCGGCAAGGACAAATTAAAAATTGGACAGTGCCTTTTTTTGTTAGCCTCGCGGCTGTTATGGTCATCGGACCACACTCCTCAGTTCTGCTTGTTGCGCGCGGAGTAAAAATGAGCCACTTCGCGCAAAGTAAAACTGAGCCACTTTTTTGTAAAGTCAGGTCTTTTGCGCGAGACCTGAGTGCTACACAAGGAAGAGTGGATGGAAATACATGTGCT
>NZ_WKJJ01000021.1 GCF_009674485.1 Pseudoduganella rivuli
GCTCGAGGGCATCAACAACAAGATAAAGGTAATGAAACGGATGGCCTATGGCTATCGCGACTCGGAATTCTTCTTCCTGAAGATCAAAGCAGCGTTTCCCGGCAATCCGTGAAGAACCTTTTTTTTAGGCTATGTCACCGCAAAGCGTGGAAAGTGTCCAACTGCCGCTTTAAGCAGACATTCCGCGGTATCGATACGATGTGCATCAAGGATGCAGCGCCAGCCCAGATAGTTCGGCAGGTAACGCGTGGCGACGCCGTGGAAACGGTGCAGCCAGGCGCGGAAACGGCTGTGGTAGGCATTCACGTTTTGCACGTGCAGCGCGCCACGCGTGCGCACACCGGCGCGCAGGTTGACCGCTTCATGGCTGATGCCGGCTTCCCGGGCAAAGGCGCGGTAGGCCGCGTTGGCATCGGTCACCAGCAGGATGTCGGGATCGAGCGCCGGCCGCAGGCACTGATGCAGGGCGGTGCGGGTGAGCGCGCCGCGCCCGGTGACGAAGTCGAGCGTGCGGCCATTGCGGTCGCGCGCCACCAGGATGCACACCTGCTCATGTGAAATGCCGCGCCGGCGTGCGTGCCCGCCCCGGCGGCGCGGCGGCCGGTCCAGGTGGCGCGATCCTTTCTGCGATTCCAGCAAGAACATTTCGTCGGCCTCGGCAATGCCATGCAGCAGCGGTGCGCGGTCGGTGCGGGGCAGCGCCAGGAAGCGGTGGCGCCAGCGAAACGTGGTATTGCGGTGCACGCCGAGGCGGCTGGCGGCATGGCGCAGCGAGTGCGACGCCAGCATGCCGTCGAGGTAGGCCAGCCAGCGTTCCTTATAGTGGAGCCGGGCCAGCGGCGTGCCGGTCAGCGTATTGAAGGTTTTACCACACGTGCGGCAGCGGTAGCGCTGCAGGCCGCTTTCGCGGCCGTGCCGGTACCAGCGGGTGCCGGCGCAGCGTGGACAGCACAGTTTTTCCTGCGCCGCCTGATCCAGTAGCCTGCCCACATGCTGCCTGGCGTCGGCCTGCCCCAGCCGCACCTGCAACTGGGCGCATTGCCGTGAAGTCAGTAACGCCAGTTGCGCCAACAGCGATGCGAATGCCTGCGTTTCCATGATCTGCCTCCAGTCCCGGGATGATATTGCTTGGACCGGGAACGAAAAGCAGAGTTCCACGAAATTTGCAGACAGCGCTTTTTTATTTGGACTCTTGATTAATGTCATGGCGCCGTCACATAGAATCCGTAGACTTGCTACATCTGCTTCACACACAACCGATATGTGTGGAAGCAGTAAGGTGCGCTGAACGGCGCACCGACCGAATTCATGCTCAAGACCTTCCGCCCGCTTTCACCAGCGGGCGTTTTTTTTGCTGCCTGTGCTATCGTTGCGGCCATGCTGAATCTGCTCCATCAAATCGTCCTCACGCCTGCGCATGCGAACCTGCGCTACCGTACTGCCCTGACCCTGTACAGCCTGATCCTGATTCTTGGCTCGATCCCCGGCGCGCGGCAGGATATCGGCCAGGTCGCGTCCGGCCTGATCCTGCATTCCTGCGCGTACGCGGGCATTACGTTCCTGTTATTTACCGGTGGCAGCGGGAGCCTGAAGGCGCGCGCCGTGAAAGCCGTGCTGACGGTGGCGGCGATGGGCGCGGTGGATGAAGTGATTCAAAGTTTCCTGCCCTACCGCCATGGCGCGGTAGGGGACTGGCTGGTCGACGTGACGTCAGCCATCGTGGCTGCCGCCGTCATGTGGGGTATGTGGAAGCGCCACAAAGTCGCCTGAACCGTCCGGCGCCAGCCACGCCATGCCGGACGCGCGCCACACGTCCCGCCGCATTTCCTGCAATTGTTCGGCACGCGCCTGCCGCACCAGGCCGTGCAGTGCCTGGCGCAATACGTGACGCTGGCGGGCATCCGGCTGCGCGCCATAGACCGCAAAGATCAATTCGTTGATGACAGTTTCAGTGGAGCAAATCGGCATAGTCATTCCCTATTGATTTCTGACATGCAATTATTGCTTTTCATTCACGCCGACTGTTTGACCTGCCTCAATCGTGCTCGCTGCTGATGGAACGAATGGCATCATGGCCTGATCCAACCTAAACGAGCCTTCGCTCATTACAGGGAGATGGACATGAAAACATCTGTACTTGCCATGGCCGCCATGGTGGCCAGCCTGGCCGCCTGCGCTTCCAGCGACCACAAAACCGCCAAACAGGATGACCCAACGTCGATGCCGTCATCCGCGACCGCAATGGATTCGGCCCCGGCCAAGTCAGCCACGACCACCGCGCACAACTGGAGCGGCGTCGTGGTGGCAGTCGATCCCATCCTGCGTCAGGATGCGGCGGCAATGGGCGTCGGGATGGCAGGCGCCGCCGCTGCGGGCGGCGTCCTGACGAATGAAGGGTCGCCAAACGACAAGGTGTACCGCATCACGATGCGGGCCGACGACGGCACCACGCAAGTGGTCGTGGTGGACAGCATCCCCACTTATAAGGCGGGAGACCGCGTACGCTACCGCGATGGCAGCGTACAGCGCGAATAACGCTTAATACAGTTGCTCCACCTGGTAGCCGCGCGCGCGCAGCAATTGCGGCAAACTGTTGTCGCCAACCAGGTGCAGCAAGCCCACGCCGACAAACGCGACCTGGTCTTTTTGCATGATGGCTTCGATGGAGGTCGCCATTTCCGGGTTGCGCTTGCCCAGCAGCGTGCGCTCCATGAACGCGGCCGACACGGTTTCACCGCTGGTCAGCGTTTTCCATGACGCCTGGATGCCGCGCGCATCCGCACGGCTCCACGCGTCGAGCAAGTTCGCGGTTTTTGTCAGCGACACACCGCTGGCCAGTTCCGCCAGGTTTTCCTGCAAATACGCTTCCTGCTGCGCGTCATCCAGCGTGTCGAACAGGCTCAACTGGTAATCCGCCGACTCCAGCTCCCGCAGCGGTTTGCTTTGCTGTTCGGCCGTATGCAGCAGGTATTGCTCGACGCCATTGCTGCGCCGGTAGCCTTGCCGTTCGATTTCCGAGCCCACCAGCACATTGGCCAGCAGCCACGGCTTGTAGTTTTCCATGCTGGCCAGCGACATCCCTGCCTTGCCCAGCGCAAATTCCAGCTTGGCCAGCGTTTCAGCGGACACGTGATTGCGCACCGAATCGCCCGGCGCATAGCGTGCATAGCGGCCCAGCGCTTTCTGGAACGCCGCATCGGCGCGGATATCGAGTTCCAGCACCAGCGACGTGGATTCCGCCAGCGCTTTCGTCACTTGCGGTTCCAATGGATAAAACGCTTGCTTGCCCACGTGTACCGTGCCGAACAGGTAACTGGTCTTGCCATCCTGTCGCACCCGGTACAACGCGCCCCGCCGTGGCGGGTCAATTTCAGTCGCCGCGTCGGTGGCGGCGGCCGCACGTTCAACGTGCGTATTAATGCTCATGTCCATAGCAGTTCCCGGACGGCAAACCGCCACCAGCAGTGAGCAGATTGCCAATAAAGTGCGACGCATACAGTTCTCCCTGCCGTCAACCGGCAAACATGGAGTTCTCAACAATGAGGGAAAAGGAAAGGCGGGCGGGCGCGGGGGCCGTCTTGATCCATCAGAGTTGATAGTAAGACTTATTTTGCCGAGTGGGAACAAATTAAAACACGGGGAAACGAAAAACAACGGGGCGTCCGCCTGGGACGCCCCGTTTCGATATCAGGCCGGCATTACCTTGCCAGTTCGACCAGCGCAGCCGTATACATCTGCAAATTCAGCAGCAACTGCTGTTGTGTAATGAATTCATGCTCGGAATGGCCCGTGTACGCCACACCCGGCATGGCCGGTCCGAACGCCACGGCTTTCGGAAACAGGCGCGAATTGGTGCCGCCGCCAATCGAGACCGGCCGCGCACGGGCAATCCCCGTGTAATGGGAAAACACGTCCAGCAGCAACGGCACTTGCGGCGCGTCGGTCTGTACCCAGGGTTCGCCGATCTCCATGCGGATGCGGGCTTGCGGCGCATGCAGCCGCTTCCACTGGTCGAACGCTTGCTGGAATTGCGCCGTCAGCTCAGCCTTGCCCTTGCCGCGCGGACGGCGCAAATTGATGGTCAATTCCATGCTGCCCACCTTTTGCGCCAGCACGGTGGGCGCCACCGTCATCGGCCCCATGAAGGCGTCGCGGTACGCGACCTTGCCAAACCGTTCACCAACGATGCCGGTGCCGACCATGTCATTGATGAAATCGACCATCGCGCCGGCCGACGTGGTGCGCCATGGCCGGACCTTCAGCGCATCGGCCAGCATGGCGATGGCATTGACGCCTTCTTCCGGCTTGGACGAGTGGGCCGACAAGCCCAGCGCCGTCACCTTCAAATCCTTGCCCTGCCACGTGGTCTGGTAGCGCATGCCCTTTTGCGCCGCGCCGCGCTTCTTGATTTGCGCTTCCAGCGCGCGCGTGGCGTTGCCGATCACGGCGCTGGCGTCTTCCGGGATCTGGCTGGCGAAATAGCCGCCCGAGAATTCACGCACTTCCGGCTCTTTGCCGGCATTTTTTGCCGGCATGGCGGGGATCGTCACCGCCACCAGGCCCCAGCCCTTTTCCGCCGTCACCACCGGGTATTCCGCATCGAGCGTGATATTCAGTTGCGGCGGATTGTGGTCTTTCAGGAACGCTTCCAGCGGCGCCCAGTCCGATTCTTCCGCCATGTACACGTACAGTTCCAGCCGGCGGCGCAGCGGCACTTTCTGGTCCTTGATGGCTTTCATTGCATACAGCGCCGTGGCGATCGGTCCCTTGTCATCTTCCGCGCCCCGCGCCACCAGGCGGCCCGGCTCCGACGTGGCATCCAGTTCGAACGGCGATTTTGCCCACTTGGCCGGATTGACCGGCTGCACGTCGCCGTGCGTGATGATGCCGACCCGGTCTTCCGACGCACCATAACCGATCACCACCACCATGCCATGGTCGCGGTAATCGAAACCCAGGCGCTCCGCTTCTTCCTTGAGGAATTGCTTGAACCCCTGGTGCTGGGGATTTTTCTCGGCCGGCACGGCAGGGTCGGCCACGGTATTGAAACTCACCATCCTGGCCAGGCTGGCCTTCACCTGGTCCGGATACGTATCGAGCGCATGACGCGCCGCCGCCGTGGCGGGTGCGCTCAGCGGCGCGGCCTCCATGGCGGGCGACAGAGCGGGTAATGTGGCGGATAAGGCCGCGAGCAGCACGGCGGCGAGCGTACGTTTTTTCAGCATGTGTCCCCTGTTTATTTATAAGACGCCAGTATCCTGGCCAGTCCGCCATCGTGCAGCAATAGCCCGACGGCGCGATTCACGTCATCCACTGCCACACTGCCGCGCGGCGACACGGCGCACAGCGTGCGGTAAGTCTTCACAACCAGCGGCGGGTGGATGTCGAGTTTGCCGCCCTGTTTCATGAAATAATCGACGAACAATGTCGTGGTTTCCGCGTGGCGCACCCGGCCCAACTCCAGCTTGCGCAAGCTGTTCAAGCCCGAGGCCGTATCGGCGCGCACGAACCGCGTCCCCAGCGCATGTTCCAGTTCCGGATACACGTAGCCCAGCACGGTGCCGATCTGCTGGTTTGCCAGGTCCGCCAGCGCCAAGGGACGGGGCGCATCGCGCCGGCTGATCACCACTTCCGTCATCGGGACAAATGGCACGCTCCAGTGCAGTTGCCCCGGCAGCCATTCCGGCATGTACATGCACAGCACATCGCCCTCGCCCTGCTCCAGCGCGGCGCCGATACGCTTGCGCGGCCACACCTTGAACTGCGGCGTGCGGCCCAGCCGCTCCGCAATGGCCGCGCCCACGTCGCGGTGCAAGCCGCCGGTCAGCGCACCGCCGGTGATCTCGGCCAGCGGCATATGGGAACCGGTATCGACCAGCACCACCAGCCGCTGCGGCGGCGGTGCGGGTGCGGGTACTTGTGCGGTTGGTGGTGCGGCGATTGGTACGGTCGTCGGCGCAAGCGCGGGCGCCGGCGTGTCGGCATCACGCTCCGCCGCGCGTGCGTGCGGCGCCACAGCGGCCATCAGCAGCGATATCGTCAGCGGGAATACGGAAGCGAAGCATGGTTTCATGACAGGCACCGATTTTACGGGATTCCCTGAATTCCCGTCGGGCCGCCGGCATGCCTGCCATATCGATGATGGAAAGTGCGCGAATCAATGCGCCCAGATACGGAACTGCCCCTGCATGTTCAAAGTGCCATTGATGTTGACGCTGCCCATGCTGCTGGTGACAGGCGCCAGCGGATCGCTTTGCACGCTGAGCGATTCAAAGCCCAGGTTGGTGAATTTCAGGTAGCCCGGCAACGTCACCGCCACGTAATCCGTGCCGTCCGGCTTTTTCGCCGCGTCGATATGCACGCCGGCCATGTCCACCACGCCGCGCACGTTTTTCAGCACGACGTAACGGTAAGCGCCATCGCCGCCAAAGCCCATCGACATGCGGCTGTCGGCCACCGCGCCGACCAGCGTGGGATCGTTGATGACGATGTGGGCCGCGATGCTGACGCCATCGCGCGCCGATACCTGGCCCAGCGCCTCGTCGTCCAGCGGTTTCATGTCGCCGGCGCGGGCCGCGCACGACATCAACAACAGTATTGGCAGCAAGGTCTGTTTCATGTCAGCGCCGGAATTTGATGTCGAGGTACTGGATCTGGATCGAGCCGATGCGCGACGAACCCAGGTCCACGCTGCTGCCCGACGGATTGCTGAACGAGATATTGCCGATCGCCAGCCCGCCCGCCGGCGCCGCGCCCGTGCCATTGCGGCTGTCGGGCCAGTCGATGCCGATGTGCAGGCGCGGGCCGCTGTCGTCGTTGAGCGCATTGAGGATGCCTGGCTGCGACGCCACGTGCGCCAGTTGCCACGCTTCGCCCGTGAAGTTGCCGTTGGCGTCAACCGCGCCCAGCTGGATATTGCTGAAGGCCATCTGGCCCATCGCGTCACCGCGGTTCAGCGGCCGGTACGCCAGTTGGCCAATATCGACGCGCAGCGCGGCGCCCCACGCGATGCCGTCGCCGCTTTGCGGCGTGGAGAATTGCAGGCCGCCGCCACGGAACACCATGTCGTTGATCACCACGGCGCCATTGTCGCTGGCGATGCCATTGGCTTGCACGCCCCAGTCATAGGCGAATTGCCAGCGCTGTTCGCCCGTGCCGTTGGCGGGAAACGCCAGCTGCATCACGTCGGCCATGCCGGCCGCGCCAGGCACGATATCGATCCGGTACGGGTCGGAAAAGGCGTCGCTGGAATCGCTGCGCGACGCCGACAGGTTGCCCTTGTAAATACTGGCGCCGCTGGGCGCGGTATAGGTCACGCGCGCATCGCCGCTCATGGCGAAGCCATTCAAATCGAAGCTGACGCCATCGCGCCCGCGCACCGCCGCCAGGTCGTTGTCGGCCAGCGGTTGCATGGCCAGCGCGGGGCCGGCGATCAACGCGGCGGCCAGCGCCAGCAGCAACGGCGTGGCGCCGCGCCAGCGTGCACGCACGGCGGCGCGCGCCGCCACCGCGCGCAACGCGGCGCGGTGCTGCACCAGGCTCACGCGCCGGGCAGGCACGCCGTTTGGTGTTGCACTGTGTTTGCTATAGCCGGCGTTCATCAGCGCACCTTCGGCAAATTCGGCGGCGTCACGCCGTTGGTGGTCAGCGCCGTCAGCTTGTCGCGCCAGTTCATCCAGACGCCGGCTTGCGCCATGTCGGGCGCCTGGCCATTGGCGCCGGGCGCGAATTGCACGCCGGTTTTCAACAGGGAAATCCAGAAGTCGCGGCTGGGGCCGGACGCATCGCCGGCCGTCACGCCGCCCACTTGCGACATCGGCAGGCACGGCGCAGTGCAGGCGCCATCCCAGCGCTTGCCGCCGCCCGCCAGGTCGGTGCGCGTATCCATCGCAATGGTGGCGCCATCCACCGACGTGCTGGTCACGCGCATGGAGCCGGACAAGGTATTGAGCTTGAGGCCGATGTCGCCGCTGATGGCGTCGAAGCCCAGGCGCATGCCGATCACTTCGCGCGGCGAGCCGCCGGAAGCGCTCTTGTACACGAATTCGATGTAGGGATTGGAAATATGCACCAGGCGCTGCGCGTCGGTGCCATCGCTGCGGCCAAATTGCAGCAGCGGCATGTCAATGTCGGCGCCCAGGCCATTGCGGCCGGTCACCGTGTATTCGCCCAGCCGGGTATAGCGCAAGTTTGCGCTCAGCGTGATGTCCGCATCGAGCGCGGCGCGGCTGAAATCATAACCGCCATAGCTGGTGTTGCTCAATTCGATCAGGCCCTTGCCGTGCACCTCCGACATGTCTTCTTCGCTCATGGGCCGCATTTGCGCCCGGGCGGGATTCATCAGACCGGCGATGCAGAAAGTACAGGCGAACAAGGCCAAGGCGCGGGGCGCCTGTTTGATCGTGAGCATGGGATATCCTGCGGATGGGGCGGGCGCACTGCGAAGCGGCGCGCCCGCGAAGATTTAAAACAGGCGCCCGTCGCCGGGCGCCGGCCAACCTTGATTAGTGAGCCCAGATGTAGACCGAGGTGCCGCGCAGGTCGATGTCTTTCATCGCGAACGAGCCGTACGATGCGGTGCTGTTGCCCATTTTGATCGAGTCAACCGACATGTTCAGCAGGCTGGTGGTCTGCACTTGCGGGATCGCGATTTTCACCACGTCGCTGGTGCCGTCGTGGAATTTGGCAGCCACGGCGCTTGGGACGTTCACGCCCAGGGCGGTCATTTCAGCGCCGAACTGCTTGGCGTTGACGATGTCCAGGGTAGCGGCGATCAGGCCGGTCACTTTGATGCCGTTGAAGGCCACCGAACCACCACCGAAGCCGGTGGTTGGGTCAGCTGCGTCCGTGTCGGTGTAGGTGAACGAACCGATGTTCACGTTCAGGTTGGCGGCGATCGACACACCGTCCTGGCCGCTCACGGCGGACAGATCTGCGTCCTGGATCGGGGTCATTGCGGAAGCTGCGAAAGCCAGGGTCGACAGAGCGAAAGCGGCGGCGGTTTTGATCAGTTTCATGCTTGGTATCTCCAGTTTGGTTGTGAAATTAATTATCAAAATTCAAGCACTGCGGGGTCTTGCAAGGCACTGCAAACTTCGGCGCCACAGCTGAATAATATGCCCGGTAAGGCCGTGCCAGCCTGGCGCTTCGTCTTAATATTTATTTAATATTAATTAAAACTATCATACGTTTCTGCATCGGGGCCGGTCCATCGTTGCATGCTGACTTTGAAGGCCAAGCAACGTGCCTGAGGAGCCGTGCCGAATGGCAGATCAATGCGCCCAGATGTAGACGGCGGTGCCGCGCAGGTCGATGTCTTTCATCGCGAACGAGCCGAACGATGCGGCGCTGTTGCCCATCTTGATCGAGTCAACCGACATGTTCAGCAGGCTGGTGGTCTGCACTTGCGGGATCGCGATTTTCACCACGTCGCTGGTGCCGTCGTGGAATTTGGCAGCCACGGCGCTTGGGACGTTCACGCCCAGGGCGGTCATTTCAGCGCCGAACTGCTTGGCGTTGACGATGTCCAGGGTTGCGGCGATCAGGCCGGTCACTTTGATGCCGTTGAAGGCCACCGAACCACCACCGAAGCCGGTCGTCGGATCAGCCTTGTCCGTGTCGGTGTAGGTGAACGAACCGATGTTCACGTTCAGGTTGGCGGCGATCGACACACCGTCCTGGCCGCTCACGGCGGACAGGTCCGCGTCCTGGATCGGGGTCATTGCGGAAGCTGCGAAAGCCAGGGTCGACAGAGCGAAAGCGGCGGCGGTTTTGATCAGTTTCATGCGGTGTATCTCCATGTGGTTGTAGTAGTGGCGTTCCCGTTGCCAGGCCTTGCTTTTACTGCAAGTGCGTTGGCGGAAAATCATTGCTTCGGTAGCAACTTAAATTCATGATAGGGGCGCCAATCTGCAACAGTCCACCGCTGTGCGATGACCGGCAAAGCCAACCGCTTGACCGGGCGAGACACCCAGAGTGGCAGTGATGTTGCGGGGTTGTGGCCTGCGATAGCATGCATTTGACGGTTGCACGTTAGAGGTCCGGATCTAATTTTTTTGATGCTGACCTGGCGCAAAGCATGGCTTAATCCAATTACAAAAAAGACAAACAACGGTACGTGCACAAATAGCACGACCGTTCGTACTGGAGACATGGGAACATGAAGCAAGTGAATTTGGGGCGCCTGACGCTCCAGGGGAGCGTGCATCGCGCAGCCCCTTCCTACCCCGCCACGCACTGCCGCACACTGCCGACACTGACGTCGTCGCACGCCCCGGCATTTTCCTTCGAGGATCTGCCATGCTGATGCTACTGTTGGGCATACTTGCCGCCTCCATCGGCGGCGCCGGTGTGGTCGAACGCAAGGAACCGCTGGACCGGCCGCAAGACCAGTTCGAAATGCCGCAGACGATGCTGGCCAATAACGGCGCCTATACCCAACCGGTGACGATGGAACCGTACTCGAAACTCAAGTACCGCAACATCGTGCACCAGGCGTACGACTACAGCTGCGGCTCGGCCGCGCTGGTCACCATCCTGAATTACCACCTGGGCATCATGGTCGACGAACAGGCCGCCATGGAAGGCATGCTGGACAAGGGTGAAAAGGACAAGATCATCGAGCGCCGCGGCTTTTCGCTGCTGGACATGAAGCGCTACGTGGCGTCGCTGGGCGTCACCAGCGCCGGCTTCCGCGCCGAGATCAAGGACTTGATGACCTTGACCGAACCGGCCATCGTGCCGATCGATTACGCCGGCTTCAAGCATTTCGTCATCTTGCGCGGCATCCGCGACGGCGTGGTGTTCATTGCCGACCCGTCGGCCGGCAACATTGTGTTCTCCGTCGAGGAATTTGCCCGCTGGTGGGACAAAAACACGCTGTTCATCCTGACCGCGCCAAAAGACCGGCCCGCGATTGCGCAGCTGGCCCTGACCGACAGGGAACTGGGCGTGGTCGACATGGACCGCATCACCAACCGTGGCCGCCTTGGCGGCATCAATAACAGCACCCTGCTGCTGGAGCGCGCCGTGAATTCGGGCGTTGCCGGCACCTGGATGCACCGTCAATAAGGAACGACCATGAAGTACCCCACCCTGCGCGCATGGTGCGCCGCTGCCCTCCTGTTGCCTGCCGTACCGGTACTGGCGCAATCGAGCCAACCGACGGCGGCCGATGCGCGCGATGCGCTGGCCAAGAAAGAAGGCGAAGGTGACCAGAGCTCACTGCTGAAACAGACGCTGACGGCAGTCGACAAGCAATACAGCATGATCAAGCGCGGCCAGGTACAAGTCACCTACGACTTGAACTATGCCTATATTGGGCAGGAAAAAATCGTCACCGACATCGGCGCCGCCGGCCTGACCCTGTTCGAAATTGAAAACGTCAGCTCGCATACGGTCACCAACACCATCTCGGCCGACTACGGCATCCTGAACAACCTGACCGGCAACGTGACGCTGCCCGCGATTTCCCGCTACGCCACCGTCAAGGGCCACAGCGGCATTTCCAATTCCGTCGGCGACATCGGCCTGGGCGCGCGCTGGCAGCCGACCGAGTCGCGCCGCGACAGCGCCAACTACACGGTAACCGGCAACGTGCGCCTGCCGACCGGCCGCAGCCCGTTCAAGATCGTCTCCGGCAGCGGCCAGGCCACGGGCAGCGGCGTGACGTCGTTCACCGGTGGCTTGAATATCAACCGCATCGTCGACCCGGTCGCGCTGTTCGGCTCCATCAGCGTCGGCGGCGCCCTGCCGGCCAAGCATTTATATCAGGTGACCGGCACGCGCATCCTGACCCGTGTTGCGCCCGGCATGAACGTGGGCTTCGGCATGGGCTTTGCGTACGCGCTGTCGTATGGCATTACCACCACGATGTCGTTCCAGGAATCCATCTCGGCCGGCTCCAAGCTGCGCTTTGCCGACGGCCTGAACGCGAAAACGTCGGTGCAGACGTCCGGCATGCTGAACTTCGGCCTTGGCTACCGCGTATCGCCGAAAACCACGGTCAATATTTCGGTCGGGCTGGGCGTGACGGCGGATTCGCCGAACATGAGCCTCGGCATGAACATCCCGCTGGCCTTCTGATATGGCGCGCCATCCCGTCATCCGCTCGCTGCCGCTGGCCGTGGCATTGGCTTGGGTCTGCGCCTGCCCTGTGCCGGCGCAGGCCGCGCTGATGGAAAACCTGACCACCAGTTCCATCGCCATGGCGCTGGGCAATGCCGTGACGGCCGATCCGCCCGGCGTGGATGCCATCCACTTCAATCCGGCCGGGCTGGCCCGCATCAAGGAAGACCGCGAATACCATTCCGCGTTTGGCGCGTCGATCCGCACCCACGCCAGTTTCAAGCAGGGTCCGGATTTCGACATCGGCGGCTGGACCGAAGACCCTCTGAATAATACGTCCACCGGGCCGGTGCGCCAGGGCATGTATGTGCCCGGCTACGGCAAGCCGGGCTGGCGCCTGCCTGGCGTGATCATCCCCAACCTGGGCTTCGTCTGGCACAAGGAAGGATCGCCGTTCACGTTCGCCACCGGCACGTACATGGCGCAAGCGATGAGTGTCGACCGCACCAAGGATCCCAACGATCCGGGCCGCTTCGATGGCCGGCAAATCCAGATCCAGCGCCTGGTCTACGCGTCGCCGTCGGTCGGCTACCAGTATTCCGACACGCTGCGCTTCGGCGTCTCGGTGCCGATTGCGCACGCGGCGTTCGTCGTCAATACCGACATGCGCATGCCCAATGAATTGCTGGGCGTGTTCGGCAAGTTGCAGCAAGGCTGGTGTCCCGAAAGCGGCGGCAACATCCTCGATACGTTCGGCTTCGGCCTGTGCGGCGGCGGCAAGGAAGGGATGGTCAGTCCGTTCAAGAAGGCCGCCAACATGCAGCTGCAACTGACGGCGCCGTTCGACCCCACGCTGAACCTGGGCGTGCTGTGGGAACCGAAACCATGGTTCGCCATCGGCGCGGTGTACCAGGGCGGCGCCAAGACGCGCTACTCGGGCACCTATGCGTTTCAGGTCGACCCGATGTTGCGCAATTTCGTCAAAGGCTTGAACAGCGGCCTGCTGGGACCGATCGCCGGCGCGGTGCTGGGCTTCCCGTCGTCGATTCCGGAACTCCAGCATGGCAACATGACGGCCACGATTCCCTTCCCCACCCACGTGCAGGTCGGCATCAAGTTCAAGCCGATCCGCTACGTGCAATTCAACGTCGACGCCAGCTACGCCACCTGGGGCGAATGGGATGCGCTGACGTTTGAATTCGACCAGAGCATCAAGCTGCTGGAAGTGGCGCGCCTGTACGGCATCCCGGATTCGACCAAGCTGAAAATCCCGCGCGGCTACAAGAGCCTGTTGAATTTCGGTTATGGCATCCAGCTGTTCCCGACCGACAAACTGACCTTGCGCTTCGGCCTGGAACCGCGCAAGAGTTCCATCCCGAACGACAAGATCGACCTGATTGCACCGCTACCCGACACCAAACTGTGGGGCCTTGGCGCCAGCTACCGCTTCGCCAGCGGCACGGAAGTCAGCCTGACGGCGTCTTATCTGGCAGGGAAATTCAATACCCCGGCCAACGGCAGCTGCAATATGAACTGCTACAACTTCAACAACATTATTTACAACCCCTACGCCGGTATGGACGTGGCGGGTGACATCAAGGTCCGCTACGTCGGATTCAACTTCAGCAAAAAGTTCTAAGGAGACCACACCATGCACGCATTACGTAACACCCTCATCGTGATGGCCCTGTGCGGGACCGCCTGCGCGGCCACCGCCGCAACCACGCCGGCCACGGCTGGCGCAGCCGCGGCGCCGGCCGCCGTGGCGGGCGCCATTCCGCCCGCCAAACAAGTGCTGATCGATAAGATCCTGACATTGTGGCACATGGAAAGCGTCGGCCTGTCGATGCTGCAAGCGCCGGTCAGCGACGCGGTCGCGCAAGCCAAGGTCGTGCTGCAAGGCCGGGCGACCGATGCCAAGCGCGACGCGGCCATGACGGACATCGTCAATGAAGCCCGCAAATTCATGGAAGAGACCACGCCCACCGTGCGCAACAGCGCGCTGAAGCTGATCCCGGCCAAAGTCGCGCCGCTGCTGGCGGAACGCTTCTCCGAAGACGAACTGAAACAAATGATCGCGATACTGGAATCGCCGGTAAAGCAAAAATTTGAAGCGCTGCTGCCGGAACTGCAGAAAAGCCTGGGTGAAGCGGTGGCCACGGATTCCGGCCCCGTCATCAATCCCAAGCTGCAAGACTTGAAACAGCGCATCGGTATGCGCCTGCGCGCAGCCGTCACGCCATGAGCGGGGGTGATGGCATGACCTACTCATCTGCCTTGCACCTGGTGCGCGGCGTGAAGTCGCGCCTTACCCACTCCGGCGTCGCGGCGGACGCCCTGTTCAAGATGGCCGGCCTCGATGAAGGCGACGGCCTGGCTTGCGACGCACTGACTTTGTCGGACAAGCTGTCGCATTTGTGGGAATTGCTGGTCGACCATTCCGGCGACCCGCTGATCGGCCTGAAGATTTCGACGCCGCACCGCCTCGGCTGGCTGGGCGTCATGGGCCACATCATGCTGGTCTCGCCCACCGTGCAAAGCTCCATCGAACGGTGCCACGGCCACACCCGCGTGGGCCTGGTGCTGCCCGGCGCGCAACGCGACGTGCCGCAGCAACGCTACGATTTCGTCTGGTGCGTGCTATTGCGCAGCCTGCGCTGCGCCGCGGGCCGCGACGATGCGTCACCCGTGCTGGTCGAATATGCGTTCCCCAAACCGGCGAACTCGGACTTTTATGAAGCAACCTTTGGTTGCCCGGTACACTTTGGCCGTCCGCACAACGTGATGGAATTCGCCGATACCGACCTGGTGGCGGCGCTGCCGGACTACCGCAACAATGGGACCGGCGTGCTGGCCGGACTGGCCCATGCGCAGCCGCCATCGGTGGCGGCGCGCGTGCAGGGCATGCTGGCCGCCATGCTGCCGAAAGGCCCACCGCACCGCGAAGACGTGGCCGCGCACCTGATGATGAGCGAGCGCACGTTGCAGCGCCGGCTGGCGGAGGAAGGCACCAGCTTTACCACGCTGGTCGATGAAACCCGCCGCGAGCTGGCGCGCCAGTCGCTGTCCACGGGCGAGTTGTCGCTGAAGATGCTGAGTTTCCAGCTGGGCTTTTCCGAGCCCAGCGCGTTCTATCGGGCGTGCAAACGCTGGTTCGGCATGACGCCGTCCGATATCGTCAACCATGCGCCGTCGCGCAAATCCGCTTAAACAGGGGGATTCAGTATGAGTTGGTTCAAGCAAGACCAGAACAAGGCGCTGCTCGGTCAGCTGCTGGTGAAGCAAAAGCTGATTTCGGAAGAACAGCTGGCGCGAGCCATCGAGCTGCAGCGCACCACGGGCCAGCGCCTCGGTGACATTTTCGCCGAATGGAACCTGGTGACGCAGCAGCACGTTCAGGATGCCCTGCGCAAGCAGCGGCACTTGCGTCTTGCCGCAGCCATCGTGACGGCGCTGGTGGCGCCGCTGGAAACCTATGCGGCCGCCGCCGTGCCGGCCGTTGCCGTCACGGCGCCCGTCGTGCTGCGCAGCGACAGCGGCCAGGCGTCCGGCGACGGCGCACCCGCCGTGGGCGCCGCCGCCATTGCCACGCCGCCGGCGGCCACGCCATTCGCCGGCATGCAGCCGATGTCGGAAGAAGAAATGGGCGCCACGTCGGCGCAGGGCTTGCACGATGAACTGGTACAGCACGTGCAAAAGCAGATGAAGGACAAGGGCGTCGACGTGATCGGCGACATGGCCAAGGTGCTGAACCCGGTGCTGGGCTTCCTGGACTCGGACGTGACGATGAAAAACGTCGTCTACGACCCGACCAAGACCACGGCCACACTGGCCAAGGACGGCACGCTGACGCTGGCGCTGCCAACGTCGATCGGCGAAATCAGCTTCGCCAATATCCGCGTGCGCGGCTCCGAAGGACCGAGCTTTGGCAGCATTTCCATCAAGGGCATCGATTTGACGGGCACCGTGATTTCGCTGGCGTTCCGCAAATAAGCCGTGGCACCGTAGGGCGGTTCGGCGGCACGCCGAGCCGCCGCGCCAGCAAGCCAGTAGCAGCAACCATCACAGTTGCCGCCGGCGCACCATCCGCCCGCTACTACAGCTTCCACCACATCTGCTTCAACCCCAGCACGTGCAACATGCCGATCCCGAAGGACAGGGACGAACTGACCATCCAGAACAGCGAACTGTTTTCCGGAAAGAAGAATATCAGCGAAGGAAACGCCAAGCCCCGGAAGCAGTAAAACGCGGCAATCAGGCACAGGACCAGCCGCGTATACGGCAGCTTGCGGATCACCCCGGCGCCGGCCAGCGCATAGGCCGACCATAACGACAACAGCGCGGCAATGCCCACGGTGATCGCGACCGGAACGAAATTGCCCGCCGCCGCCAGTTGCGCGAAGCGTTCGCCGGCGCCCAGGAAGCGGTACCAGGACGCGCCAAACACGAGGCACAGCAGGTGCAGAAAAGCGACAGTGCCGCTGGCGGCGGCTGCCGCCAGCAGGTAGCGGTTATATTGCATGAAATCTCGACAAGGCAAACAAACCGCACAGCATACCGCAGTTTATTTCGCGGCGCGTACCTTGCCGAATGCATCGCCCGCTTTCCACTGCGGCATCTTCGGTGCATTCGCCACCGCCTGGCCCAGGTTCAGCGTAAAGGCAGCCTGCTGCGTCATGCCGCCCAGGTCCCAGCTGGGGTCATATTCGTCGCTGACCTGGTGGTAGCGCTTCGAATACGCATCGTTTTTCGCCTTGGCGGCCGCCTGGTCGCCCAGGTAATCGCGCCCCCGCTCGATGGAAAACGCCGGCACGCCGACTTTCGCGAAGCTGAAATGGTCGCTGCGGAAGTAGCCGCCCGCCAGGTCCGGCTTGGCGTCTGCAATGCGCATGTTCATGGCTTTCGCCGTCGCCTGCGCCATGCCGCCCAGTTCCGTGCGTTCGCTGCCCGCCGTGCCGATGTCGCGCGTGACGCCGGCAAAATTCAGGCTGTCCAGATTCAGGTTGGCGGCGGTTTTATCCAGCGGCCACAGTGGCGCACTGGCATAGGCCGCGCTGCCCAACAATCCCTGCTCTTCCGCCGCCACCCACAGGAACATCTGGCTGCGCTTCGCTGGACGGCGCACGGCTTCCTGCGCCATGGCCAGCAGCGCGGCGCTGCCGGACGCGTTATCGACGGCGCCGTTGAAAATCGTGTCGGCGCCCGCATTGGCTCCCGTCGCCTGCATGCCCAGGTGGTCCCAGTGCGCGCTGTAAATCACCACTTCCTGTTTCAGTTTCGGGTCCGTGCCCGGCACGATACCGGCCACATTGAACTGGTCCACCTTGCGCACGGCTGCCTTCATGTCGCCGCCCACTTTGGCCTGCAGCGCCACCGGCTGGAAATCCTTGCGCTCGGCCTGCGCGCGCAGCGCGTCGAGGTCCTGGCCGCCCGCCTTGAACAGCGTGCGCGCCATGTCTTCCGTCACCCAGCCTTGCAAGGCCGTTCCAAGTTCTCCCTGTGCCAGCTGGAAGCGTTCCACGCCATCCCAGCTGTTCTGGATCACGCTCCAGCCATACGATGCCGACGGCGTGGTATGGATCAGCAGCACGCCCACGGCGCCCCGGCGCGCCGCTTCCTCGAATTTATAGGTCCAGCGGCCGTAATACGTCAGCGATTTGCCGCCGAAGCGGTTCGGCTGTTCGGCAGTCGGCTGCGGATCGTTGACCAGCATGACCAGCACCTTGCCCCTGACGTCCATGCCCTTATAGTCGTCCCAGCCCTCTTCCGACGCCGTGACGCCGTAGCCGACGAACACCAGCGGCGCGTCGATGCTGTGCGCCGCCTGCGCATCGCCGGGAGCCCACACCCAGTCCTTGCCGAATGCCGCCGGCAATGGCGCGCCATTCGCTTCCAGGCGCAGCGTGCTGTCCTGCGGCAGCGATTTCACGCCCGCGATGTGCACGGCCTGGCGGAAGCTGTTGCCGGCTACCGGCTTCAGGCCCGCCGCCAGCGCCTGGTTTTCCAGGTAGGCGACAGTCAGGTCGCCGCCACGCTGGCCCGTACCACGGCCTTCCAGCAAATCGCTGGACAGGAACGCCAGGTGTGCGCGCAGCGGCGCCTCCTGCACGGTGAACAGTTTGGCCGTGGCGGCGGCGCCGGCCGCCTGTGCCGGGAATGCGAACGCCAGGCTGGTGGCCAGGATGGTCGCGGCAAGGGTGGTGAACTTTTTCTGCATGGTGTCTCGTGGAGGTCTGATGGAATCGGTGCGGCAGGGGATCGCCCGGCGCCGCCGGCGGGAATTGTATGCGAAGAATGCCGGGCGGCCGTTGCGCGCTGCAACATGAGCCATGTTGACGATGGCCGCCCGCCTCGGGGATACTTCCGCAATGAAGTCCGTCCGCCCATCCCGCAGCGCCCCTTACATCGGCCGCTTCGCCCCCTCCCCCACCGGTCCGCTGCACCTCGGTTCCCTGGTGGCAGCCATGGCCAGCTACCTGGATGCCCGGGCGCACCACGGCACGTGGCTGGTGCGGGTGGAAGACCTGGACCGCGACCGCAATGTGGCGGGTGTCGACCAGCACATCCTGGCGTCGCTGCAGCGCTGCGGCATGCTGTGGGATGGCGACGTGACGTGGCAGACGCGGCGCACGCATTTATACGAGGCGGCGCTGGAACAGTTGCTGGCCAACGGCGCCGCATACCCGTGCTCGTGCTCGCGCAAGGAAATCGCGGACTCGCAATTGCGGCTGGGGCAAAGCGGCGCCGGCCTGGTATACCCGGGCACCTGCCGCGCGGGCCTCGCGCCCGGCAAGACGGCGCGCGCCATGCGCTTGCGCGTGCCCGACGCCCCCGATGACGTGTACTGCTTCGACGACCGATGGGTTGGCGTCAACTGCCAGCACCTGGCTGCCGACGTGGGCGACTTCGTGATCCGCCGCGCCGACGGTTTCTGGGCATACCAGCTGGCCGTCGTCGTCGACGATGCGCAGCAGGGCATCACCGACGTGGTGCGCGGCGCCGACCTGCTCGATTCCACGCCGCGCCAGTTATTCCTGCAAGACGTGCTGGGGTTGCCCCATCCCGAATACCTGCACGTGCCGGTGGTGGCGAATCCGGATGGGGAAAAGCTGTCGAAGCAGACGGGCGCGCAGGCGTTCGATACGGGAGGCGATGCGGAGGCGCTGGTGGCCTCGGCGCTGATCCCCGCCGCGCGTTTCCTGGGGCTGGACGTGCGGGCAGGGAGTATCGAAGGATTCTGGCAGGCCGCCATCCCCGCCTGGGCCGCGCTGCTGAACCCGTAGGGCGGTTTCCGCGCAGCGGAAGCCGCCATGCCAGCGTCTCGGGAATGCATGGAAGCCGGCGGCCTACATCGCCTCGTACCGCGCCACCACCCGCCGGTAATCATTACTCTCGGCCAGCCGCGCCGCGGCATATCCCCGCGTGGTCTCCAGCAAGCGATAGCGGCGCGCATCCGTGTCGCTGATCGTGGCCAGCATCGACTTGCGTAGCAACCCTTCGAACGCATCGAGCGTATCCGGCCAGGCTGCCAGGTTGTCCGCGCCCAGGTGCAGCGCTTCATCCAGGGAAAACCCGCGCCGCAGCAGCGACAGCCGTTGCAGCAATTGCCGCTCCTGTTCGCCCAGCAGCGCATAACTCCAGTCCAGCGCCGCTTCCATGGTGCGGTGCCGGCCGCTCTGGCCGCCCTGCCAGTGCAAGCCATCGCCAAGGCGGCGCGCCAGCGCCCGCACGCCCAGCACGCCGGCATTGGCCGCCGCCAGTTCCAGCGCCAGCGGAATGCCGTCGAGACGGCGGCAAATGCCGGCGATATCGGCCGCTTCATCGTCTGTCGGTACGCGCCCCATGCGGTCGGCAAACAGCCGAACAGCGGGCCAGCCCATGGCTTGCTCGGCGCAGGAAACAGCATCCGGCGGCACGGCCAGCGGCGGCACTTGCACCACTGATTCCCCCGGCAATCCCAGCGGTTCGCGGCTGGTGGCCAGCAGGCGCATGCCCTGCGCACGCTCCAGCAGCACATCGGCCATATCGGCCACGTCATCGAGCACCCGCTCGCAGCTGTCGAGCACCAGCAACATGTGGTGGCTACGCAATGCTTCCACAATGTCATCCATGGTTCTTTGGGCCGGCCGCTCCATGACCAGCGCCGCCGCCAGCGTGGCGGCCAGCTTGCCGCCGTCGGCCAGCGGCGCCAGGTCGACGTAGACCACGCCTTGCCGCCATTGCTTGTGCATGTGTTCCGCCACAGCCAGCGCCACCGTGGTCTTGCCGATGCCGCCCGTTCCCGTCACGGTCACGATACGGCGCAGCGCCAGTTCACCCGCCAACGCTGCCACCACGGTTTCCCGCCCATGGACACGCGTGGCGCGCGGCGGCGCGCCATCGGCTTGAGGCAACCACACCATGCTGGTTGCAGCGGGTTTGTGCGAGGGAGGCATACAGACATTATGCACCCATGCACTACCAACGGTCACACTATGCAACGACGCGGAACCCCGCCACCGCCTGCTCCAGCGCTTCGGCCTGTTCCAGCGTGGCTTGCGCGGCGGCTGCCGCCTGCTCCACCATGGCGGCGTTTTGCTGCGTCATCCCATCCATTTGGGTGATCGCTTCATGCACACCCGCAATACCTTGCTGCTGGCGCGCCCCTTCGCGCGCCATTTCCGTCATCAGGCCGGCCGCCCCGTCCACCGCATCCACCACGGCAACCATCGTGGCGCCGGCCGACGCCACCAGTTGCGCCCCCGTCGCCACGTCGGCCGCCGCCGTACCGATCAGGCGCTTGATGTCCAGCGCCGCTTGCGATGAGCGCTGCGCCAGCGCACGTACTTCCTGCGCGACCACGGCAAAGCCCCGTCCCCGCTCACCCGCGCGGGCCGCTTCCACGGCGGCATTGAGCGCCAGGATGCCGGTCTGGAATGCAATGCCGTCGATCACGCCGGTGATGTCGGCCACCCGCGCCGCGCTGGCCCTGATCGCATCCATCCGCTGTACCACCTGCCCCACCACGTCGCCGCTGCGCCGCGCCAGGGCGGACATTGCCTGCACCAGCCGGTCCGCTTCCTGCGCATGGGCGGCGTTGCGTTGCGCGGCATCCGCCAGTTGCCGCATGGCCGACGCCGTGTCGTCCAGCGCGGCCGCCTGGCCGGACGTGCGCAGCGCCAGGTCCGCATTGCCTGCCGCAATTTCACTGGTGGCCACGCGCATAGTTTCAGCCGACGTGCGCACCTGCGTCACGGTATCGGCCAGGGCCGCACTCATCGTCCCGATGGCTTGCTGCAATTGACCCAGTTCGTCCCGGCCATGCACTGGTACTGGTAATCCCAGCTGGCCCTCGGCGATGCGCTGCGTCACCTGCGCCGCCTGCCCCAGCGGGCCCACGATGCCGCGCCGCGCCAGTTCCAGCAACAGCAGCGCAACGCCTGTCATGATCACCGCATAAGCCACCACGCCCGATACCACCTTGCCCCAGACGCTGACCCACACGGCGCGGGCATCCTTTTCCGCCTGCACCTGCGACGCAACGTAATTGCGCAGCAACGCCACGCGGCCGGACGATTCCTGCGCGGCGGCGAGCTGCGCCAGCAGCGCCTGCGCCTTGACCTGGGACTGCGGCGGCATTGCCATTAATTTATCGAGCGCGTCGCCGTAACGCTGCGCGGCTTGCCGCGCGCCGTCCGGCCGGTGCATCCGCTCCAGCTCCGCCGCCACCATGATGTCGGCCAGGTCCGCGCGCGTAAAGGCATCATCGGCCGCCACGCGGAAATCCCGCCGCACCACGTTGCCATAACCCGTCACCATCATCAGCACCGCCAGCAACACCAGGATCAGCATGGCAAAGCTGGCGCCCAGCCGGTAACCCACAAGGATATTACGCACGTTCATACCGCCTCCGCCACGGTAAACCGGCGCGCCGCCGCCAGCAGCGCATCGGACTGTTCATGCATGCTGGCAGCTGCCGCCGCAGCCTGCTCCACCAGCGCCGCGTTGCGCTGCGTGGTGTCGTCCATCTGTTCCACCGCGCCATTGACGGTGGCGATGCGCCGGCTCTGTTCCTGGTTTTCTTCCGCGATATCCTGCATCAATGCGCTGATGCGCGCCACTTCAGCGGCCACATCGCGCATGGCGTCGCCGGCCTGGCTCACCAGTTGCACGCCGGCGTCAGTCTCCTGTTCGGACGCGTCGACCAGTTCGCGGATTTCCCGCGCGGCGGCTGCCGCGCGCTGCGCCAGCGACCGGACTTCACCCGCCACCACGGCAAAACCGCGCCCCTCCTCGCCCGCGCGGGCCGCTTCCACGGCGGCGTTCAACGCCAGTAAATTGGTCTGGAATGCGATCGTATCGATGACGCTGGTCACATCGGCCACTGCGCGCGAACCGTCCCGGATCGCCTGCATCGCCTCCACCGCGCGCAGCACGTCCGCGCTGCCCTGTTGCACGGCGCCCGCCGCCTTGCGCACCATGGCATGGGCCGATTGCGCGTGCCGCGCATTGCGCCCCACGGCTTCCGTCAATTCCGCCAGGGTGGCCGCCGTCTGTGCCAGCGAACCGGCCTGGCTTTCCGTCCGGCCCGACAAATCCGCATTGGCCGCCGCCAGCTCACGGGCGGACGATGCGATCGAGCCGGCAGATCCCGTCACGCTGGACACCATGCCCGTCAGCGCGCCATCCATGGCCCGCATGGCGCGCATCACGTCGCCGATTTCATCCTTGCCGCCGGCGGCAACTTGCCGTCCCAACTGGCCGCCGGCAATGCCGTGCGCCACCCGCTGCAACCTGGCCAGTGGCGTGGTGATACTGCGCGTCACCATGCGGCTGAAGGCGGCAATCCCCAGCGCCAGCAACGCCAGCACGCCATACAGGACTTTCTGGCGGCTGCGCGTATCGGATTCGCTTTTTTCCAGCACATCGCTGCGCGCGGCCGCTTCCGCGCGAATCAGCGACGACAACGCCGCCAGTTGCGCCGGCGTGGCGGAACCCGTTTGCAGCAGGCTGTCACGCTCGGCGCGCAATTGCGCCAGCTTTGCCTCGTGCAAGTCCAGCGCATCAAAGGTCTTGCCGCGCGCCGCCAGCATCGAACCCATGCCGCCTGCGGACAGCACAATGAGGAAGAAGACGATACCGCCATAGCCGATCGCCAACCGGCCCCGGATTTTCAAATCGAGCAGACGCATGGTGACTCCTCAAAAGTCAGGCTGCTTCAGGCACCCTGCCGGCCTGCCTGACACGGGCAGGCAACAACAGGCACGCCAGCGCGGGGATCATGACAATGGCGCCCACCATATTCCACAGGAACATGAACACCAGCAGCAAGCCCATGTCGGCCTGGAACTTGATGTCGGACCACAGCCACGTCAACACGCCCAGCGCCAGGGTGACACCGGTCAGCGCCACGGCAACGCCCGTCGTCTTCAGGGTTTCGAAGTACGCCTCCTTCAGCGGCAAGCCTTCGTCGAGGAAGTGCTGCAGGCGGTTGTAGATATAAATGCCGTAATCGACGCCGATGCCGATGCCCAGTGCAATCACCGGCAGGGTTGCCACCTTCACGCCCAAGCCCAGCTTGGCCATGATGGCTTCGCACAGCGCCGACGTGATGTACAGCGGCAGCATGATGCACAAGGTCACGCGCCAGCAACGGAATTCCCAGAACACCAGCGCCGCCACGATCGCATACACGAGGAACAGCATGGTGATTTCCGCCTGCTTGATGACGATGTTGGTGGCCGCTTCGATGCCCGAGTTGCCGGCCGCCAGGATGAACTGCACGGTTTCCGTGTTGTTGGCCTGCGCAAAGGCTTCCGCCGATTTCACCACGCGGGTCAGCGTGTCGGCCTTGTGGTCGGCCAGGAACACCAGCACGGGCGTCATCGAGCAATCGTTGTTATAGAACTCGGACGGCACGGTACGCTGCGCGGAATTGGTCACGAAGCGGTTGCGCGACAGCGCCTGCCAGCGCAAGTCGCCGCCATTGACGTTGGCGATCACTTTCTTCATCACGGTAAACAGCGATTGCGTCGATTCCACGCCCTGCACGTTTTCCATCTCCCACTGGAAGCGGTCGACGGCTTCCGCCACCGGATAGCTGCCGCATTCGCCGGCCGGGGTTTTCACCATGACGACAAACACGTCCGGGCTGGTCGAGTAATGCGACGCGATGAATGCGTTGTCGCGGTTGTAGCGCGAATCCGCGCGCAACTCCGGCGCGCCCGGATCGAGGTCGCCGATTTTCAGGTCGCGGCTCATCACATAGGCCGTGCCGTAAATCGCCAGCGCCGCCAGCACCGCGAATTTCGCGAATTTCGGTTCCGCGAAGCGCGCGATGAAACGCATCACCGTGTGCTTGCTCTTCGCTTTCTTCGCCTGGTGGCGCAGGCACGCATCGGACACACCCACGTACGACATCAGCACCGGCAACAGGAACATCTTGGTGGCGACAATCACGGCCACGCCCACGCTGGCGGAAATCGCCAGTTCCTGGATCACGCCGATCTTAATCACCAGCAAGGTCGAAAAGCCCACGGCATCACACAGCAGCGCGATGGTGCCGGGAATGAACAGCTGGCGGAACGTCAGGCGCGCCGTTTCCATGTTGGTCGCGCCACTCAGCTTGGCCGACGCCATGGTGTTGATGTTCTGGACCGCGTGCGATACGCCAATCGCAAAAGTCAGGAATGGCACCAGGATCGAATACGGATCGAGGCCAAAGCCCAGCATGCGCACCACGCCCAGTTGCCACACGACGGCCAGGCCGCAGCACACCACCGTCACGGCAGTGGAACGCCAGCAGCGCGAGTACCACAGCAGCACCACCACCGTCAGCACGATGGTAATGGCGAAGAACAGCGCAATGGCTTTTGCGCCATGAATCAGGTCGCCCACCACCTTGGCAAAACCCACCATGTGGATCTTCACGCCCTGGCTCTCGTATTTATTGCGCACCAGGCTTTCCAGCCGTTCGGAGAACAGGCCGTAGTCGAGCTTCTGTCCCGATTCCGGATCCGTTTCCAGCAGCGGCACGTGCACGATGGTGGACTTGCCGTCGGCCGCCACCAGCGAACCGATACGGCCCGAGCGCTGCACATTGGTGCGCACTTCCGCGATCTTGTCCGGCGAGCCGTCGAAGCCTTGCGGAATGATCTGACCCGCGTTCATGCCGCCTTCCGTGACTTCCATCCACAGCACATTCGGCGTCCACAGCGACTTCAGGTTGCCGCGGTCCACGCCCGGAATGTAAAACACTTCATCCGTGATTTTCTTCAGCGTGTCCAGATATTCTTTGCTGTAGATATCGCCGTTCTGCGCTTCCACCGCGATACGGATGTTGTTGCCCAGCGGGCGCAATTCGTTTTCGTACTTGAAGTAATTCGCAATGTACGGGTGGTACGCCGGCACCATCTTGGCAAAGCTGGCATCCGGCTTCAGTTGCGACGCCTGCCAGCCCATCAGGATGGAGGCGGCGATGAAGAACAGCAGCACGGCCAGCCGGTGCTTGAACAGCCTGGGTTCCAGGAAGCGCTCGACCGCGCCGAATTTCTGGTGTTCGTGGTGAGTGTTTTTCATTATTGTCCTCCGGTGCTTACCATGCGCACGCCGCCGGCGCCGGCCAGCGCGGCCTTGCCGCCGTCCAGCAGCGCCATCCCCGCGACGGGTTCGCCGCCCTGCGTTTGCGCGATGGCGAATGTCTTGCCCTGGTCCGTGCTGCGCAACAGGCGTCCGTCCTGCGCGGCCAGCAGCAGGCTGCCGTCCGGCAGCGCCGCACCGCCGATCAGGCTGCGCTGCACCACGCGCGGCAATGGCTGCCACGTGGCGCCGTTGTCCGTGCTGCGGAAAGCGTTGCCGCCGAAGCCGTAGGCAACCAGCGCATCGCCTGCCGCCAGCACGCCGTACAGGTGGCCCTTGTAACCGGTGTCCGATACTTTCCACGTCGCGCCGCCATCGGCCGAGCGGTAGACTTTGCCGCCCTCGCCCGCCAGCATCAGCGCATTGGCGGGACCTGCGGCAATCGCGTTGTAATGCAGGCTGTCCGTATTGCCCGTGCGGGTGGCCAGCGATTCCCACGTATTGCCGCCGTCAACGGTGCGGAACAATTGCCCGTAAGCGCCGGCCACAAAGCCTTCCTGCTCATTGCGGAACCACACGGCCAGCAGGGGGCGCGACGGGCCGAACTTCGCGGCCGCCTCGATATCGCCCAGGGCGTTTTCCGCCGCGCTCAGCGCATCGGCCGCAGGGCCGGACGTCGCGTTGCCGGCCGCGGCGCGCGCCGCTTCGGCCGCGCGCCGCGCGCCTTCCAGCATCAGTTTGTTGGCTTGCATGCCGTCGAAGCGGCGTTTCCACGTGGCGCCGCCATCGTCGGTGCTGAGGACCGCGCCATCGTGGCCCACGGCCCAGCCTTTGGCCGGTGTGACGAATTGCAGCGCCGTCAGCATCACGGACACGGGTACCTTGGCCTGTGTCCAGTTGTTGCCATTGTCATCCGAGTACACGGCAATGCCGCGCTCCCCCACTGCCACCAGCCGCTTGCCCGCCAGCGCCACGCCGGTCAGCAGCGACTTCTGTGCGCGCGCCGAGATGCGCGCGGGGGTGTCCAGCGGCTCGGCGGCCTGCGCGCACAGCGCGGCGATGGCCAGTCCGAGCGCTGCCGCCCAATATGTTGTCTTATTCATGTTCATTTCCTGATAAAGCTCGCCCCTGCCGGGAACCTCAAATGCGTAGGGCGGTAAGCCGCAGGCTTGCCGCCAATGCCGGCGCTGCCGGGCTGCACGCATGGCGGCTTGGCGTGCCGCCAAACCGCCCTACGGATTCGCGCCCGCTGTATTCGCTTACTGCCTTGCCCATGCCCTAAAAAAAACGCTCCCCCCGGGACCTGAGAGGGAGCGCAAAGGAGACACTGCAGTGCAGTGTTAGTGCTCGTCAGCCCGGCAATGAATTAGTTACTCATGCGGCGCAGGTTGTCCGGCGTGAAGTAGGACGGTTCCAGTTTCAGGCCGAACTTGATCGGCTTTTCCTGGTTCGACAGGCCCGTCAACAGGTAGCGGCGCGCCTGCAAGTCGTATTGCGCCTCGTACGCGAAATACGGGGTCGGTGCGTCGTAATACTGGATCGCGCCGATTTCATGCACGCGCCACAATTCGCCACGGCCGTCGTACGCGTCGGCGTGCGCCACTTGCCACGTGTCTTCATCGATGTAGAACACGCGCTTGCCGTACACGTGGCGCTTGCCGCCCTTCAAGGTCGCTTCCACCACCCACACGCGGTGCGGTTCATAGCGCACCAGGTCCTGGTTGACGTGGCCCGGACGCACGATGTCCGCGTACTTCAGGCTCTTGCTGGTGATCTTGTAGTTGTTGTACGAAACGATCATTTCCTTCTTGCCCACGAGTTTCCAGTCGTAGCGGTCCGGCGCGCCGTTGAAGCCGTCGTAATCGTCGGTGGTGCGCAAGCCATCCGCACCCTGGCCCGGCGAGTCATACGCGATGTCCGGTGCGCGCAGCACACGGCGCTGGCCCGGGTTGTACGACCATGCCAGGCGCGATTCCTTCACCTGGTCCAAAGGGTCGATCACCATGATCGCTTCGCCGGCCATGCTGGCGGGACCGGTGATGGCGCCGGTGTAGTACAGCAGGCGGTTGGCTTCCGGCTTCGGCATGGCGTGCGCGAAGGCGATGGTTTCGCTGCGCGTGACGGGAGTGAAGGCGCCGTTGGCCTGCACCGGGAATTCGGTCGAGAAGCGCTGTACGCTGCCGCCACGGTAGCGCATCACGTGGTTCCAGATCGCTTCCACGCCGGATTTCGGCTGCGGGAATGGCACCGACGACTTCTGGATGTTCTGCACACCCGAACCGCCGGACGCCAGTTCCGCCTTGCCTGCTTCAGCCTTGATGGCGTCATACATCGAGGATGGCAGCGCCGCCGTGCGGTAGCTCTTGTAGACGTTGATCTTGTAGCTCGGATAACGCTTCAGCATTTCCATCTGGCCAGGAGCCAGCTTGTCCTTGTATTGCGCCATGTTGGCCGACGTGATGGTGTACTGCGGCTTGTCGTCGCCCAGCGGGTCGGCATAGCCGGCTTTCGGGTCGAAGCCGGCCGGCGCCTTGGTGATGCCGCCTTCCCACGACGGGATCGAGCCATCCTTGTTGCCGGCTTTTTCCGCGCCGACCGGCGTCAAGTCCTTGCCCAGGCGTTCCACGTCGGCAGGGCTCATGGCGGCTTGCGCCGCACCGGAAGTCACCGCGGCGAACGCCACGGCTTTCAACAGCGTTTGAATCTTGCTCATGTCAGGTCTCCTCAGAAGTTCGCGCCAACCACCAGCGATGCATAGTCGCGGTCGTGGAATTGGTCAAATTTGGCGTGATGGTTGTAGCGGGTGTACGTAAAGTCCGCGTAGTAGCGGCTCATGTAATCGGCGCGCAGGCCAATGGCGGCGCTGCGGCGGTTTTTCAGGAACGTGTTGTCCGCCGAGATACCGTTGACGTCATGCGACAGGAACAAACGCGGCTTCAGCGTGACGCCGGCGAACGCGTTCGGGTACGTCAGTTCGGCCTGCACGCGGTAGCCCCAGGCGGACTTCGTCGCATAGCCATCCGTGCTGCAATAGCCGGCATTCGCGTTCAGGCCCGCGCACGATGGCACGCCCGTGTAATCGCCGAAACCGAACAGGAAGCCACGGCCATAGCGCGTGCTGTTGTACGCATTACCGATGCCGCTCCACTGTTGCACACCCACTTCGCCGATGATGTTCAGTGCGTCCGCTTCCAGGATTTGCGGGATTTGTTTGATGAACGACGCTTGCAACTGCGTCTTGTTCTTGCGGTCATAGCCGCCGACCTGGGCGCCATCGGCCACCGACGGGTCGCGCGTTGCTTTCGCCATCCAGCCTTGCGGGCCCAGGCCCAGCATGGAGCCGATCAACAGGTCTGGCACGTTGATTTGCACGGGAATGTCACGGGTGTGCACCAGTTCACCGAACAGCGAGAAGCCGCCCACCGTGGTCGACGCGGATACGCCGAACGCCTTGATGTTTTCAATGTCGTAGTTCCACGCCATGCGGCCCGCGCCAATTTTGCCCAGCACACCCAGCGACGCGGCTGCCGCCGGCGGCAACTTCGCCGCCAGTTCAGCGATCGCACCCGAGAATACGGACGGCAATTCCGACTTCGACTTCACCACCATCAGCGCAGGGATACGCGCATGGTAGTTGGTGAAGTAGACGCCGAAGTCCGTGCCCAGTTCATCCGAGAAGTAGTGCGACGACAGGCCGAACTGGCCGCTGTTCTTCGGCGTGGTTTCCGGTGCACGGCCGAGGCGGAAGTTGATCGGCGACGTCGGGGTCAGGCCGACGGAGGCCAGCAGCGGCGCGGGCAATTTGCCCAGCAATGGCAAGCCGTTGTACTGCGTGCGGTCGTCGCCGACGGAATCGCCGAATACCACGACACCGGTCGGGCAATTCAGCGAATCGGCAATGGACCAGTACGTACCGCAACCATCGAGCACCGTGCGCTTCCACTTGAACTGGTAAAACGCTTCCACCGACAATCCATTGCCCAGGCCCAGGTTGGCCACCAGTTGCGGCAGCGGACGCAGGATTTCCTTCACTTGCGCGCCCGGACGGCGGGCGGCCGTCAGGTCGAATGCGCCCATCGCGTTCAGGCCCGGGATGAACAGGCTTTCACCCCAGTTCACCACTTGCTGGCCGGCCTTCACCTGCAGCGGATTGCCGCTCAGGTCGAAATTGCCGAACACATAGGCGTCGCCGATCGCCGCGCCGCTGAAGGTGGACAGCTTGTCGAAACCGTCGTCCGACAGGCGGGCGCCCGGCACATAGCCATTCAGGTTGCTGCCGTGCTCCACGCCCTTGTGGCTGGTCACATAGTCATACCAGGCATTGCCGCGCACGAACAGGCCGAGGTTGTCATGCTTCAGTTCCAGTTCGGCGGATGCTTTCGCCACCGACGAAATCGGGTCGTTTTTCTTGAAATTGAGGTTGCCGTCATCCTGGCCGTTGCCTGCCGTGCCACCGTGCGGCTTGGCGATCAGGTTCTTGTCGGCATTGGCCGTACGGACGCTGTGGCCCAGCGACAGGTTGAGGTTCCAGCGGCCTTCGACGCCGTTGTCCAGCGTGAAGGTATCGGCGTGCGCCGGGGTGGCCAGCGCCGCCAGTGCTACCGCGCAGGCTGCCGCCATGATGCGCGGACGCGGGCGGATATGTACTTCCTGATTCATGTGCTCTCCTGTGGTGGTTTTTTCGTTATTTGCCGGGTTTCGTTAAGCCGCCTCGGCTTGCGGCAGGCGGTAATGCCTGAACTGTTCGCGCAACTTGAGTTTCTGCACCTTGCCGGTGGCCGTGTGCGGCAACTCTTCGACGAAGGCCACGTCATCCGGCATCCACCACTTCGCCACCTTGCCGTCCAGGTAAGCCAGCATGTCGTTGCGGGACAATTCCGTTCCGGGCTTGCGCACCACGATCAGCAGCGGGCGTTCCTGCCACTTCGGATGGGCGACGCCGATCACGGCGGCTTCCGCCACGGATGCGTGGCCCATGGCCGCGTTTTCCAGGTCGATCGATGAAATCCATTCACCGCCGGACTTGATGACGTCCTTGGCGCGGTCGGTGATTTGCAGGTAGCCGTCGGCATCGATGTTGGCGATGTCGCCCGTATCGAAGAAGCCATCCTTGTCGAGCAGTTGCTCGTTTTCCGCGCCGTAGTAATGCCGGAGAATCCACGGTCCCCTGACCTTCAGCAGGCCGGACGCCTTGCCGTCATGCGGCAGCACGTTGCCTTCCGGGTCCGTGATGCGCAGCTCGACGCCGTATGGCGCGCGGCCCTGCTTCAGCAGCACCTGCATCTGCGCTTCCGCATCCAGCCTGTCGTGCTTGGGCAGCAGGCGGCACAGGGTGCCCAGTGGCGACATTTCCGTCATGCCCCATGCGTGCAGCACGCTGGCGCCGAATTTGTTCATGAAGGTTTCCACCATGGCGCGCGGCACGGCGGAGCCGCCGATGGCCACGCGGCGCAGCGCCAGTTCGGAGCGCGGATTCAAGCCCATCACTTCCACATGCTGGAACAGCATCAGCCACACGGTCGGCACGCCCAGCGCCAGCGTCACCTGCTCGTTGCGCAACAGGTTGTAGACGCTGGCGCCATCCAGCGCCGGTCCCGGCATCACCAGTTTGGCGCCGCACATCGCGCCGGCATAAGGCAAGCCCCATGCGTTCACGTGGAACATCGGCACCACCACCATGACGGAATCGCTCGATGCCAGCGCCGCGCCGTCGGCGCTGCACATGGCCATCGAGTGCAGCACCGTGGAGCGGTGCGAATACAGCACGCCTTTCGGATTGCCCGTGGTGCCGGACGTGTAGCACAGCGAACAGGCGCTGCGTTCATCCAGTTCCGGCCACGTGTATTCTTCACCGGCGCCTTCCAGCAAGTCCTCGTAGCACATCAGGCGGGGAATTTGCAGGCCATTGATGGTGAGGCGGTCCGCCATCGCGATAAAGCCTTTGACGTTGGGCAGCAGCGGCGCGACTTTCGCGATCAGCGGCGCGAACGTCATGTCGAAGAACACGTATTCGTCTTGCGCGTGGTTGACGATGTATTCCACCTGTTCCGGGAACAGGCGCGGGTTAATCGTGTGCAGCACGGCGCCCATGCCGGATACGCCGAAATAGATTTCCATGTGGCGGTAGGTATTCCACGCCAGCGTGCCGACCCGGTCTCCCGGCCTGATGCCCAGCGCCGTCATGGCATTGGCCAGGCGGCGTGCGCGGCGCGCCACGTCGCCATAGGTGGTGCGGTGCACCGGGCCTTCCACGGTGCGCGATACGATTTCCGCATTCGGGTGGTTGCGTTCGGCGTGTTGCAGCACGTGCGACACCACCAGCGGTTGGTCTTGCATCAGTCCCAGCATGGTTGTACTCCTTGATTTTTTTAGATCTTTAAATTCAGAACAGGGTTTTCAGTGCGCCGATGGCGCGGTCGAACAGGCGGCCATACGGCGGGCGGAATATGCCGAACGCGTTCCAGCGGGTTTGCAGGAACACCGGCTTTTCCTTGGAAAACGTGCGGAAGCCGTGTTCGCCGTGGTAGCTGCCCATGCCGCTGGCGCCGACGCCGCCGAACGGCAGGTTTTCCTGCGCCACGTGCCAGACCGCGTCATTGATGGTCACGCCGCCCGCGATGGTTTCGTTGAGCACGCGCTCGCGCTCCGCGCCGGACTTGCCGAACCAGTACAGCGCCAGCGGGCGGTCGCCCTTGTTCACGTAGTCCAACGCTTCATCGAGCGTGTCGTACGGCACCACCGGCAGCAGCGGCCCGAAGATTTCTTCGCGCATGATGCTCATGCCGTCATTCACGTTCAGCACCAGCGCCGGTGGCAGCTTGCGGTGCGCACTGGTTTCCTTTTCCAGCGCCGTCAGCGGCGCCACGGTGGCGCCCATCTGGCGCGCGTTTTCCAGCAGCCGTTCCAGCCGCTCCGCGTGGCGCTGCGATACGATGGCCGTGTAGTCGGGGTTGTCCGCCACCGTCGGATACATGGCGCACGCGGCGCGCTGCATCGCCTGCACGAATTCCGTCACGCGCTGGCGCGGCACCAGCGCATAGTCGGGCGCCACGCAGGTCTGGCCAGCGTTGAACAGCTTGCCGAACACCATGCGCGGGGCCGCCACGTCCAGGTCGCAGTCGGCGGACACGATGGCGGGCGATTTGCCGCCCAGTTCCAGGGTGACCGGCGTCAGGTTGCGCGCCGCGGCTTGCGCCACGATGCGCCCCACCTGCGTGGAACCGGTGAAGAACAGGTGGTCGAACGGCAGTTCGGAAAACGCGGCGCCCACTTCCGCGCCGCCCGTCACCACCGCCATTTCATGGGCGGCAAAGGTTTGCCCGACCAGCTCTTTCATCAGTTGCGACAGGCGCGGCGTCAGTTCGCTGGGCTTGATCAGCACCGTGTTGCCGGCCGCCAGCGCGGCGGCGGCCGGGCCTATCGCCAGGTGGAACGGGTAATTCCACGGCGCGATGATGCCCACCACGCCCAGCGGCTGGCGCAGCAGGCGGCTGGAGGCCGGCAGCATGTGCAGCGGCGTCGCCACGCGGCGTGGCTTCATCCATTTGCGCAGGTGGCGCATGTTGTGGCGGATGGCCGACATCGTGGTGAAGATTTCCGCCAGTTGCATTTCATGCGTGGAGCGGTGGCCGAAATCCGCGCTGATCGCCGCCAAGATGCGGTCCTGGTGTTGCACGGTCAGCGCCAGCAGGCGGCGCAGGCGGTCCATGCGGGTGGCGTACAGCGGCGTGCGGTCCTGGGCGCTACCGGCGCGCAAGGCGGCGAATACCGCCTCCATTTGCGCCACGCCGGCGTGCGTGTTCCCCTCCGGGGTCGCACCGGTTTCTCTCATGTTCATCGTGGGTCCTTAAGGGGTGACGATCGGGAATTGCGCCTCGAACTGATCCAGCTTGCCGAACAGCGCGCCCAGCGCCTGCGGATCGCCCGACAATGTCAGTTCGCCGCCCTGCACCAGTTGCGGCATCGTCGCTTGCTTCAACAGCAGCTTGAGCAAGGCCGCCTGCGTGACTTCCAGCGTCGCATTCGGCTGCTTCAATTCGCGGTCGCGGGTGTTGTGCAGCACGGAGTTCGACAATTCCAGCGCATAGCGTTCGCCGGTATCCGTGAAGCGCACGTTGATGCCCAGCGCCAGGCCGTCGGCCTTTTCATGGTTCAGGCGCACGGCCAGGTAATCGAACAGCATTTCCATCGGCATGGCGCGCACCAGGTCGGCGCCGTGGGTGCTCAGCGCGAATTTCTTGTCCACGCCGGCGCGCAATTCCTGCGCGGCGCTCAGGTATTCGTTGCGCCACACGCCCGATTCCGCCTGGTAGCCCAGCTGTTCCAGCGCCGCCGCCTGCTGCTCGCGCGCCGCCTTGTTGTCCGGCTGCGCAAACACCAGGTGGTTGCCGATTTCCACCGCCCAGCGGTAGTCGCCTTTGGCGTGTGCTTCCTTCATTTTCGCCAGCACGGCATTGGCGCCGCCCATGGCCGCCACGTACTGCCTGGCGCTGTCGACGCGCGGCAGCGGATTCAGCGTGGCCGGGTTGCCATCATAGAAGCCCAGGTAAAAGTTGTAGACGCCGCGCAGGTTGTGGCTCAGCGTGCCGTAATAGCCGTGCGTGGAAAAATCGTTGCGCAGCGCCTTCGGGTAATACGTGACATTGGCCAGGTCTTCCATCGTGACGCCGCTGTTGGCCAGGCGCAGCGCCTCATCGTGGATATAGCGGTACATGTCGCGCTGGTTGGTGATACGGCCCCGCACGCGCTCCTTGCCCCATACCGGCCAGTTATGGCTGGTGAAGCCCACTTCCGCATCCGGGTACGCATCCAGCAACTGATTGATGTACTTGGACCAGCCCAATGCATCGCGCACTTTCGCGCCGCGCAGCGTATAAATGTTGTGCATCGTGTTGTTGAGCACTTCGGCAAAGCACAGCGCCTTCATGTCCGGCAGGTAGAACATGAATTCCGATGGCGCTTCCGAACCGTTCGCCATCTGGAACACCATGCGCACGCCGTCGAGCGTCAATTGCTGGCCGGTCTTCGAGACGATTTCATTCGGCGCCACCATGCCGATATTGCCCTTGGAACCCGTCTTGCCCAGGCCCGTGCCCACGGCGCCCTGCGCGCCCCATGGCAGGAACATGCCGAACTGGTATTGCGCGCGGCGCGACATGGCATTGCCGGCCAAAACGTTTTCCGCCACGGCCGATTCCATGAAGCCTTCCGGCGCCACCACGCGCACCTTGCCGGACTTGATGTCCGCCTCATCGACGATGCCACGGATGCCGCCGAAGTGGTCGACGTGGCCGTGCGTGAAGATCACGGCGGTGATGGGACGCTTGCCCAGCTGTTGCTGCACGAAGTCCATCGTGGCGCGCGCCACTTCGGCCGACGTCAGCGGATCGACAACGATCCAGCCTTCCTTACCGGCGATGATGGACATATTGGAAATGTCGTAGCCGCGCACCTGGTACAGGCCATCCATCACCTTGAACAGGCCATGCTGGTTGTTCAGCTTTTCCTGGCGCCACAGGCTGGGATTGACGGAATCCGGCGCATCGCCCTTGATGAAATCGAACCGCGCGCCATCCCACGCGGTGCCGCCCGTCGCGGCCTTGATCAGGCGGTCCGGCAACGTTGCGATCAGGCCGCGCTGCGCATCCTGGAAATCCTGCTGGTCGGCCAGCGGCAGCGCCGCGCCGAACGCTTTATTGGCTTGCGCCGTGTGGCTGCTGGCCGGCTGCGGTGCGTTGGCTGCCTGCACATTGGCCGACATCAGGGCGACCGCCATCGCCAGCGCGCCGCGCCGGTACGAAATCTTGCTCATGTAATTCTCCTCAGATGACGGCTGCTGCCGCCTGGTTTTCGCGGGCGTCGGCCAGCACCATCTGTGCCGCCTTCTCGCCGATCATGATGGACGGGGCATTGGTATTGCCGCCGATAAGGGTAGGCATGATGGAAGCGTCCACCACGCGCAAGCCGTCGATGCCGCGTACGCGCAGGCGCTCGTCGACCACCGCCAGCGGGTCGCTGTTCGGACCCATCTTGCAGGTGCCGACCGGGTGATACTGGGTGTCGGCGCGGTTGCGGATATCCTGCATCAGCGCCGCGTCGTCGCCCGGCGGCACCGGATACAGCATGCCGCCACGGATGGCGTCGAACTGCGGCGATTCGAAGATACGCTGCTGCATCTTCGCGCCCTTCAGCAACAGGGCGGCGTCGCGCTCGTCGGACAGGAATGCCGGGTCGATACGGGGCGCATCGCGCACGTCGCGGCTGACCAGCCCGACCGCGCCGCGGCTGTGCGGACGGAGTACGTCGACGTGGCACGAGAAGCCGTGGCCGCGGTGGATCTTGCGGGCGTGATCGTCGACCAGCGCCAGCGCAAACACCAGTTGCAAGTCCGGCGCCGGCAAGCCCGGTTCAGATTTCATGAAGGCGCCTGCTTCCGCATAAGTCGACGTGACCGGGCCGCTGCGCTCGCGGCGCCATTCCAGCATGCCTTTCGCCATGTGGGTCACGCCGCGCACGGACAGGCCGAACGTGCGGTCGTCGCTGGGCACGTGCCAGCTCTGCACGTAATCGATATGGTCTTGCAGGTTCTTGCCCACTCCCGGCAGGTCGTGCAGCACCGGGATACCCTGCATTTCCAGTTCCGCGCGGGGACCGATACCGGACACCATCAGCAACTGCGGCGAGCCGAACGCGCCGCCCGACAGCAGCACTTCGCGGCGCGCCCGCACCTGGCGCAATTGCGCACCCGCGTAATACGCGATGCCGACCGCGCGGCGGCCTTCGAACAGGATGCGCGACGACACCGCGTGCGTGACGATGCGCAGGTTGGGACGGTGCAGGTTGGGCGTCAGGTAAGCCTTGGCGGAGCTGCAACGCTCGCCATTCTTGTGCGTCACCTGGTACAGGAACGCGCCTTCCTGCTGCGCGCCGTTGTAATCCGGCGTCAGCGGCAGGCCGCAGGCGACGGCGGCATCCAGGAACATCTGGTTGACGGGGCTGCCGTGACGGGGATAGGTGACGTTCAGTGGTCCACCCTGGCCGTGGTAGGCGTCGTGGAACTGTTCATTGTTTTCAGCGCGCTTGAAGAAGGGCAGCACTTCGTCGTACGACCAGCCTTTATTACCCAGCGCGGCCCAGTGGTCGTAATCCCAGCGGTGGCCCCGCACGTACAGCATGGCGTTGATGGAACTGCTGCCGCCCAGCGTCTTGCCGCGCGGCTGGTAGCCGATGCGGCCATTCAGGCCGGGCTGCGGTACCGTGTGATAGCAATAATTGTTGAGCGGACGTGGCAACATGGCCACCGTGCCGGCCGGCGCGTGGATAAATACGCTTTTATCCGGGCCGCCCGCTTCCAGCAGGCAGACCGTCACGGACGCGTCTTCAGACAGGCGTCCCGCCAGCGCTGCGCCGGCCGAGCCGCCCCCCACCACTACGTAGTCGAATTCCTGCAGTTCCATGTTCTCCTGGCCTTCCTGTTTTGAGGTACCGTCATGTGATTGCGGTACTTGCAGGAAAGTATAGGGAGCGTGTTTTTCAGCGTAAATTGCATTATATTTATCCGTATGATCCATTTTTTGCATCAATAGGACACTTATGGATTTCAAGCGCATCCGCCACGCACTGGCCGTCGCAGAGGAAAAAAGCTTTGCCCGGGCCGCCGACAAGGTGAACCTGAGCCAGCCCGCGCTGAGCCGCAGCATCCAGACCCTGGAAGAAGAACTGGGCGTCTTGTTGTTCGACCGCGACAACCGCAACGTCAACGTCACCAGCGTGGGCGCCGTGTTCCTGGCGCGGGCGAAAAAGCTGGCCTATGAAATGCGGGGACTGGAGCGCGACATGGCGCTGCTGCGCAGCGGCGACGGCGGCTCGGTGGCGTTTGGCGCGGGCCCGTTCCCCATGGCCAGTGTGGTGCCCCGCATGACGGACTTGCTGCGCGAACGGCATCCGGGCCTGCGCATTTCGATCACCACCAACAACTGGCGCCAGTTGCTGACGCAATTGCGCGGCGAACAGCTCGAATTTTTCATCGCCGACACGCGCGACATCGAACCGGCGCCCGACATCACCATCACGCCGCTGTTCCGCCAGCATGGCGCCCTGCTGGTGCGCACCGGCCACCCGCTGCTGGACCGCCCGTTACGGCTGGACGATTTGCTGGACTACGGCCTGGCCAGCGTCACCTTGCCGGAGCGCGTACGGCCGCTGGTGCACAGGATTTTCGGCATCCCGCAGGACGCGGCACTGCCGGTGGCGCTGCAGTGCGACCAGATTCCGCTGCTGGTCCATGCGACCGTGAACAGCGACCTGGTGTTGCTGGCCACGCAGGCCGCCGTGACGGAAGCGCTGGCCGACGGCCGCCTGGCCATGCTGGACGTGCGAGGATTGTCCGACGTGTCCACCGACGTGGGCATCGTGCAACTGTTCGGCCGCACCATGTCGCCCGGCGCGGTGGTGGCTATTGAAGTGCTGCGCGAAGTGGCGGAGCAAACCGTCGCCACTGTCGTCCACGGACGCCAGCAACCGTAGGGCGGTTTCCGCGCAGCGGAAGCCGCCGTGCGCGCAGTCCGGTACTGCCAGCCACTGTGGCCACGCAAGCATGGCGGCTTCCGCCCGGCGGAAACCGCCCTACGAAATCCGCACGGTTTACAGGGGGACGGGCGATAATAGGTGTTTCGCCGCATCCTCTTGACCGCCGCATGACCGACACCACCGCCCCCCGCTTCCACCCCCAGGGCCTGATCCCCACCCAGGAACAAGCCGCCATCCAGCAAGCGCAAAACCGTATCTCGCTGGTGGCTGCCAACGCGGGCGCGGCCAAGACCACCACCCTGGCGTTGCGCATCGGCGAAGCGCTGGCGCGGCGCCTGCCGCCGGAACAGGTGCTGGCGTTGACGTTCACGCCGGAAGCGCGCGACGTGCTGCGCCAGCGGCTGCTCGACATCGGCATTCCGTACGGGCTGGCGAGCGCCGTGCGCGTGGCCACGTTCGAGGATTTCGCGCAACAGACGCTGGCGGACCTGGAAAACGGCGACGTCCCGCTGCTGCGCCACCTGCGCGACATGAAACCATGGCTGCTGGAAGCGCTGAGCCGCGTCGGCGAACGCTATTTAGGCAAGGTGGAATACCTGGACATCCGCACCCACAACATCGCGCTGTCGCAAGCCATCGATGCGCAACTGGCGCTGAAGGCCACCATGCTGCTCGACAGCGTGGACGTCGAATATGTGGGCGTGGAAGAAGCGGCGGAAATCCTGAAAACGCCGCTGGCCGATTACCTGGCCGCCATCGAATATGAAACCCTGCGCAGCGACAGCGACGGCAGCGCGCAATTCCGCGGCCCGTACGACGCGACGTACGATCTGGCCAGGCTGCTGCAACAGGCGCCGGAAGCGGCCGGTTCCCTGCCCCGCTACCGCGTGGTCGTGTGTGACGAATTGCACGATTTGAATGAGGCGGGTTACCGCATCCTGTCCGCGCTGCTGGCGCAGCCCGATTGCTGGTTTGTCGGCGCCGGCGACAAGGACCAGGTGATCCACTCGAAGCTGGGCGCCAGCGGCGAATTCATGGAAAGCCGTTTTGCACGCGACTTTGGCAACGTCAAACAATATCCGCTGACCATCACATGGCGCCACGGCCCGCACCTGGCGCTGGCCATGGCGGCCTTCAAGTCCAAGACCGTGCAGTCAGGCTTGCCGCTGCATACGGAAATCCGCCAGGCGCACTATGCCGATGCGGCAGCCTGCGGCGACAAGATCGTGGCCGCCATCAAGGCGTGGAAAAAAGACGGTTATCCCATCGATGGCTGCACCGTGCTGCTGCGCGACCGCCACCAGGCCATCGCCGTGGAACAGGCGCTGATGCATGCAAAGATCGGCTACCGCACGCCGCCGATGGCCGGTTATTTGCAGCGCGATGAAATCCTGTTCTTGCGCGGCATGATGGCGATTGCCCTCAAAGACCTGGCGGCCGTGAAGTCGCAGGATGTGCGGATGGCCATCGTTGAAGCGCTGGCGGTGTTCGGCGAAGTGGAACACTCGCACGAACAGCTGGAACAGGCCAAGCGCGACATCGCCAAGCACCCGCAATTGCTGGACGGCTTTTATGAACGCTACCTGGATAATGGCAGCAACATTGGCCGCGCCGGGCCGATCAAGGCCGCCATCGAACGCGCCGCCACCTTCGGTCCTGACTCCCCGGCGCACGAAGCGCTGCGCGCAGTGTGCGACACGATGAACCTGGAACAGGCCGCGCGCCGCATCTTCGTGCGCCCGCACGACGCGCAGGCGGTGGCCAAATCCATCGCCGGCTTTATCGCCGCCGCCCAGGCGTCGGGCCACACGCTGGCCGGCTTCTGGCAGGAACTCAACGCGGCCGAAGCCTTCGCGGGCCGCAAGCGCGAAAAAGACGTGGTGACCATCGATTACGCCGTCAACGCCAAGGGCAAGGAATACGAGCACGTGATCCTGCCGTTCCTGGAAGCCGGCGAATTCCCGGCCGCGCTGGCCGATGCGCGCGAAGAAGACAACCTGTTTTATGTGGCGGCCACGCGCGCGAAAATGCGCCTGACCTTACTGGCGCCAGACGACGCGGAGCGCCGCAGCCCGTACGTGGCGCGCCTGCGGCTGGCCGCCAACAGCGCGGCGGCGGACCAGGCCATCGCCCGCAACGAAGCCGATGCGCGCGGCAAGGCGCCCGCCCGCCATTACCTGAGCGCGACCATCCACGAAGCGCAGCAAGTCAAAGCGCTGGGCGCGAAATTCGACTGGCCCCGCAAGGCGTGGTACGTGGAGCCGGGCATGGACCTGGAACCGTTCCGGCGCTGGCTGCAGCACTGAGCCAATCCTGCCCGCGGCGTATGGATTCCCGCGTAGCACTGCCATGGCTTGCATGAGATTACCAATATGACAATGTGACCGTAATCACATTTTTCCTATTGTCATTCTTCTACGATTGCACATCTTTTAATGCGATCCGATCCCCATGGCACACAGCACCAACGATATCCAGAAACTGTACCTCGCCTACTTCAGCCGCCCCGCCGACCTGGCCGGCCTGGACTACTGGCAGCACAGCGGCGTCACTCTGGCGGAGATTGCCGCCTCGTTCAGCCAGAGTTCCGAGTACACGCAGCGCTTCGCCGGCATGGACAACAGCGGCGTGGTGCGGCAGGTCTATTACAACCTGTTCGCGCGCGATGGCGAACCGGCCGGCGTGGCGTACTGGAGCGGGCTGCTGGACAAGGGCGCGATCCAGATCGGCTCCGTCGTGACCAGCATGCTGGAAGGCGCGCAGGGGCGCGACAAAGTCGCGGTTGCCAGCAAGCTGGATGCCATGAGTCAGTTCTGCGATGCGGTTGCCAATGGCGCCGATGTTTCGCTGCGCGCGGGCTTGATGCCCGCCGACCTCGCCACGGCGCGCGCGTGGCTGGGCAATGTATCGGATGCGGCCTCGCTGGCCAATGCCCAGGTCGCGATGCCTTCCATGCTCAAGGCCATGGGGGCGGTTCCCGGTGCGAACGTGGTGCTGAGCGGCCATGTGCGTGCCATCGGGGCGATCGCCGGCGCCACGGTTTTTGTCGACACCAACCACAATGGCATCCCGGAACAGGGCGAAGCCAGCGCCGTCACCGACTTGAACGGCTTTTACCTGCTGTCCGGCCGGATCGGGCCGGCGGCCTACCAGCAAACGGTCGATCCGCTGCATGTCGACGTCCTCGTGCAGGGCGGCGTCGACGCGCAAACCGGGCTGGCCAACAAGGACATCTTCACGTGGAGTTACGACACCACGTCCTACCCCTACATGGGCGCACAGTTCAAGGAAGCCCATGTCGATTTCGGCCCGCAAGGCGCCCACTTCCATGACGCAGGCATTGCACTGACGGGGATACCTGCCACAACTTTCGAGTGACGACCATGAAACCTACCGCAACCGAAGTCCAGCAACTGTACATCGCTTATTTCAACCGCCCCGCCGAACCGGATGGCTTGCGCTACTGGACCGGCGTGGACGCATCGCAGGACACCATCGCGGCCACGTTCGCGCTGGCCACGGAATTCAAACAGCGCTACGCCAACATGAGCAACATGGACATCGTCCAGGCCATGTACCACAACCTGTTTGGCCGCGCGGCCGACGCGGGCGGCGCCGAGTACTGGAGCGGGCTGCTCGACATAGGCGCCGTGAAACCGGACTTCGTGGCGCTGTCGCTGATGCGCGGCGCACGGGGCAGCGACGCCGTGGTGCTGGCCAACAAGGTGCAGATGGCGCAGTCGCTGACTGAAAGCATTCCCACCCTGCTGCCCTACGTGGCGGACCGCGACCTCAACGCCATCACTTCGATGTGGCTGGAACAGGTGACGGATACGGCTTCGCTGCAAATCGCGCGCACGGCGCTGGCCGAGCAAGTGGCGCACCCGGGCACCAGCACCATGATGGTCAGCGGCCAGGCGCAAGGCGTCGGCTTCCTGCGCGACGCCACGGTCTTCATCGACACCAATGGCAACGGTGTGCTCGATACCAACGAACAGTCGACCAAGACCGACGCCAACGGCCACTTCCTTCTGGCGTCGACGCAATCGTCGGACTTCCCGCAGCCGGGGGCAACGTGGAACAAGCACGTGCTGGTGACGGGCGGCTTCGACCTGGCCACCCAGCGCGCCCATAACGGCACGCTGTCGCTGACGTTCGAGCAGCAGCATTCGGGCGGCTATCCCGCCACCACGCTGGTGCGCGCCAACGCCAGCGCCATGACCACGCTGCGCGACGCGCTGCTGCGCCAGGGCGCCACGGCCGATGCCGCGGACGCCACACTGGCCACGGCCTTCGGCTCGAAGTTCAGCGCAGGCGCGGACAACCTGGTCGCCGTGCTGGACGCGGAAAGCATCGCCCGCGCTGAAGCGCTGACGGTCTTTGCCTTCAATGCGGAAATCGACGGCATTGCCGAAGTGGTGGCGCGCACGCTGCAATTGCTGAGCGCGCGCTGGCCAGCCAGCGGCGTGACGTACTTGCCGCCCAAGCTGTCGCTGGACGTGGCCATGAAAGCGGCCTACGAAGGCATGGCCAGCGTGCTGACGGAACTGAAAGGCAGCGCATCGCTGGACAATGGCGCCACCTTGCTGAAAGTGTTGACCACCGCCGCCACGCTGCCGCGCCTGGCCGATGGCACGGTCCTGGACGGCACGGCCGCCAAATCGCTGGCGGCGCTCAGCACCGCCACGCTGGACGCCTTCAAGCAAATCATGGGCACGGCCGTGCCGCTGGCCCAACCGTTCAACGATCACGCCGTCACCGTCCCCACCGATCCATGGCCGACACTGGTGCGCACGGTGCAAGTGCGCGCCATGCTGGACGACCTGGCCGACACGCTGCCGCAAGCGGTGGCGCAAAACAAGGCGGCCGCCCTGCTGCCGCAATGGACGGCGACGGCCATCGCCGAGCGCGTCGCCGCCAAGGACGTGGGCGACATCGATCCCTACAGCCAGAGCGACAGTTATTCCATCTCCCTGGCCAACGGCACGCCACCCGCGCTGGACAAGCTGGCGGTGGAACAAGTCTACGTGGCCATGCTGAACCGTCCGGCTTCACCGGCCGAGCTGCAAAAATGGATGACCAAAGGCGATGCCGCCGCGCTGGCGACCGAACTGAAGGCGACGCCGGAATGGCAGGGAAAAAGCAGCGATGCGGAAGCCGTCAATACGCTATACGTGAACCTGTTCGGGCACGCCGCCGACGTGTCGGGCTTGACCTACTGGACCGGCGTACTGCGCGACCAGAAGGTCGACTTGGGCACGCTGGCGCAATACCTCGCGAAAGGCGCCGGCGGCAGCGATATAACGACGGTGCGCAACAAGACCGTGGGTGCGCTGGAATTTACGTCGGCACTGTCAACACCTGAATTGGTGGCGAATTTCAACACCAATCCCCTCGCCGCGAAATACTGGATGACCAACGTCACGGACGACGCCACGTTGAAAACGTCGCTGGACCAGTTGACGGAATTCGTGATCTCCGACGGCGGTCCGGTGGTGGTGATCGGCGCGCAAGACAACACGACAGTACTGCATGGCGCCTTCAGCGGAATGTGATGGCCTTGTTCAGCCGCTCGATCACGCCATCGGGCACCGCCTTGCCGCACATGATGTGACGCTCCACGCCGCGCGGCATGCCGCGTGGCCGCAACAGGCGCAGGCTGGCGCCGCGCCCGTTGCTGCGGGACAGCAGGTATTGTCCCTCTTCCTCGGACACGAACATGAAGTCCGCCGCGCCGGCGCCGATCGACAGCAGCATCTGCTCCACGCTGCCCGCCGTGACGGCAATTTGCGGCTTGCCGCGCGCAATCATGGTGTCGATTTCCTGGCCATAGGAAAAGTTATCCTTGACGACAATGCGGGTGGCCGGGTTTTGCAATAGCTGTTCCAGGGTGGCGCCATCCGGGATGATATAGGTGGCGTTGGCCAGCAAGACCCACTCCTTGTCCCGATAAATCGGTTTCGTGAACCGGGCAAAGCGTTCCCGCTCGGGATTGCGGAACCAGCCGATGGCGCAGCTTTGCTGCTGTCCATCCTTGACCATGGCCAGTTGGCGGTTGGTCGGCACCACCATCCACGTGACGGAAACACCGGCCTGGCGGAACGCCTGGGTGGCGGGCGAGCCCGTCAGCCCGGTGGGGGCGCCATCGGCGCCGGGCGATAAATAGGGAGGACGTTCGTGATAGGTGGCAACTATCCGCTCTTGCGCCCCACAACCTGCCGCTGCCAGCAGCTGTACCAGAAGGCTCAACATCAGCAAGTGCGGGGTTGCCTGCATGTCATAACCTGCTCGCCTGTTACCTGATTGGCACTAGAGACAATCTACCAATTGTCAATTCGCTTATGATACTCCTGCACATGAAAGCCGCATATAATCGCGGATTCGCCGTTCGTATTTTCACCACAGATGACTTCCAACGCATTGCCCGCAGTTGTTTTGCTGCACAGCTCCATGAGTTCCAAGGGCCAGTGGTCCGAACTGATCAACCAACACCAATCCGGCTTCCGTTTCATCGCGGTCGACTTGCTGGGCTATGGCAAATCGCCGTTCCCGGAAGAAGCGGCCGGCCCCGGCTTTTCGCTGGCGCACGAAGTGGACGCCGTGATGGCCACCATCTCGCTGCAACTGGCGCCGGACGAACCGTTCCACCTTGTCGGCCACTCGTACGGCGGCGCCACGGCGCTGCGCCTGGCGCGCCAGGAACGCCGGCGCGTGCTGTCGCTGACGGTGTTCGAGCCGGTGGCATTCCACCTGCTCGATGAAAGCGATGAAGCCCGCGTGGAAATCGAAGACGTGGTGGCCTGCATCCGCGACGCCGCCAGCGACCAGGATGGCACCCGCACCTTCATCGATTACTGGAACCGCGCCGGCGCGTTCGATTCGCTGCCGGAAGCGCAGCAGCAGCGCTTCGCGTCGCAGATCGCCAAGGTCAAGCTGGACTTCCACGCACTGCTGAACGAACCGGCATCCCTGGCCGACATGGCGCAGCTGGACATGCCCGCGCTGGTCCTGTCCGGCGCCGCCAGCCCCCTGTCCACCCGCCGCGTGGCAGCCCGCCTGGCCGACGCCCTGCCCAACGCCACCGCAGCGCAAACCAAAGGCGGCCACATGGCCCCGATCACCCACGCCGCCGTGGTGAACCCGCTGATCGCCAGCTTCCTGGCAGGAGAAGAAATCACCGCCGCATAAACAGCAGGCCCCTCCCATCACAGAAAGAGGCGGCCTCACTCCGTAGGGCGGCTTTTACAAAGCCGCCCTGCCTGCAAACCACCACCACCTCACCCCATCCGCCCCGTCCGCAAAGCCACCGCCCAATCCGGACGCCCATTCCGCTCCGCCAGCTCCGCCGCCGCCCGAAAATCATACGGCACCGCCACCAGCTCCACCCGCCATCCCGCATCGCCCTTCTCCAGCAACGCATACCGCGCATGCGGCGTCCCGTTCTCCACCACGTGCGGATAAGGCATGTCATCGTCATACGCCTGCAACCCCACGCTGCCCGGATTGACGATCAGCCGCCCGTCCTCCAGTTGCACGGCGCGCGGCACATGCGTATGCCCGCACAGCACCAGCGGCGCCTCCGCCCCCGCCGCCCGCTCGACCACTTCCGCATGCGTGGCGGGCCGCATGCCCTGCGGTTCCGTCACCGTCTCCAGCCAGTAAATCAAATCGCTGCCCGGCGTCCCGTGCACCATCTGCACGTCCGCATTGAGCCGCAGCGTGGCAGGCAACCCGGCCAGCCATTCGCGCTGTTTCTGCGTGAGCTGCTGGTGCGCATACAAATCGGACGCCCCCATGCGCTCCGGCGCGTGCGTCAGCACTTGCCGCTCATGGTTGCCGGCAATGGTCGGCAGCGCCAGCGCCATCAGGCGGTCCGCCGTCTCGCCAGGCAGCAAGGGGCCGGACACGATATCGCCCAGGTTGACAATCACATCCGCCCCGCGCCGCGCAATATCGGCCAGGACGGCTTCCAGCGCCCACAGGTTGCCGTGGATATCGGACATGGCGGCGATACGCATGATGTTCCTTTCTATTAATGGAATCGGGAGAGCGCCATCGTAGCAAACCGCGGCAAAACACGCCGCGCCCGGAACGCCTACAATGGCAAGTCCAGCAGCCAGGAGGATTTATGCAGCAAGCCATCGTCCACATTGCGCTCGTCGTGCGCGACTACGATGAAGCCATCGATTTTTATGTCGGCAAACTGGGCTTTGAACTGCTCGACGACACCTACCAGCCGGCGCAGGACAAGCGCTGGGTCGTGGTGGCCCCGCCCGGCGGCACAGGCACGACGCTGCTGCTGGCCAAGGCATCGAAACCGGAACAGCAACCCTTTGTCGGCAACCAGGCGGGCGGCCGGGTCTTCCTGTTCCTGAACACGGACGACTTCTGGCGCGATTACGAACGCCTGCGCGCCCACGGCGTCAACTTCATCCGCGAACCGAAGGAAGAGGATTACGGCACCGTGGCCGTGTTCGAGGATTTGTACGGGAACCTGTGGGACTTGCTGCAACTGCGTCCGGACCACCCGGTGGCGCTGCGCACCAGGCGGCCATGAATTACCTCGCACATCTGTTCCTGGCCCGCCACAGCGGCGCCGCCATGGTGGGCGGCATCATGGGCGACTTCGTCAAAGCCGACGTCACGGGCCGCTACCCCATCGACATCGCGCGTGAAATCCAGCTGCACCGCTACATCGACAGTTACACGGACAGCCACCCCGCCGTGAAAGCCTCGGCACAACTGTTCCCGGACGGCCGGCGGCGCTATGCCGGCATCGTGCTGGACGTGTTTTACGACCATGTATTGAGCCTGCAATGGGATCGCTGGTGCGACGAACCGCGCCAGGCCATGCTGGACCGCTTTTATGCCGCGCTGGCCGAGCACGAACCCCTGCTGCCGGACCGCCTGCGCGCCATGGCGCCGCACATGGTGGAGTTGAACTGGCTGAATGCGTATGACGATTTTGCCAGCGTGGAAAAGGCGGTTGAGCGGATTTCACAGCGGCTCAGCCGCAACGGCGCGCAGTTGCGAGAAGGGCTGGCCGACGTGCGCCAGCACTATGCGGTGCTGGCGCAGGGATTCGAGCAATTCTTTCCCGACTTGATGCGCTTCGCCGAGGAACGGCGCGCAACGATCCTGGCGCCCTGACGGGGTTGGGGCTCTTGCCCCCCGGCTGGGCGGCAGGGGGCAAAAGACCAGATGGGGATGCCGGCTTGTCGGCTTACTTGTAGTGGATCTCCTGCATCAGCTTGTCGCCGATAATCTCGCGCATTTCCGTGCGCTTGACCATGACTTTCACTTGCGCGTCCTTTGCCCCCACCACCTTCGCCATCAGGGCATCGTATTTATCCGACAGCCCGTCCAGGGCGGCGTAATTCTTGAATTCGGTCATCAGCATGATGTTGAAGTCGCCGTTGCCGAACGAATCGCCGGTCAGCATTTTTTCCGAAATCACCAACCCCTGCTTGCGCGATTCTTCGTACAGCTTCCTGCGGTTCGGCAGCAGGTCATTCATGTAGACGTCGAACATGCCCGGTTTGACTTTAATGAAGGTGACTTGCCACACGGTGCCCTCTTTATACGGCTTGTCCTGCGCGTAAGCGCCTGGCGTACCGAACATGGACAAGCACAACAGCAAACCAAGTACGAATTTTGCACGCGTCATCATGGAATTCTCCGTTTGGGGATAAAGGTTGGCTACAGGGCAATGTGCCATGCGCCTGTCGGCCATGCATTGCAGCGTGCGCCAGACCGGGGTTGCAATGCGTGCCAGCTGAGCTCAGCGAGGTGACACGGTACGGAATTCGGACGCGGTCATGCCCGCTTCAGCCTTGAAGGCGCGGTAAAAGGTCGCGAGCGAATCAAAGCCGCAGGCGAACGCGATATCCGTGATGGTGCGCTCGGGACTGCCATGGATCAGATGCTGCGCGCGCTCCACGCGCAGGCGGCGGATCTCAACGCCGACACTGTGCCCGACTTCCTCGAACAACCGGTGCAGTTGGCGCGGCGAAATGCCGACACTGTGCGCAATGCCGGCCGGCGACAGCGCGGCGGATTCCAGGTTGGCCTGGATATAGTGCAGCGCGGCGCGCCGCCGCTCGTCCGACAGCGCGTGCGCCAGCTGTTCGGCCGGCGGGCGCTTGCCGTTCATGGACGAGGCCAGCAGCTGGTCCAGCGCCCGCAACGCCGCCGCCGTCGCCTCGACGTCAAGGCGCGGCAATTCCACGCACAGCGAGGCGACATACGACGTCAGCAACTGGCTCAGCGGCGCCTGCGGCGGCACCATCTGGAAACCGCCCTGGCGGATCCGTTCTCCGGCAAACGACAACAAGTGGCCCGGCACGCTCAGCACATTGAACCGCCAGTCGCGGCCCGGCGCGGCGGCGGCTTTATAGGCGGCATCCTGGCTGCCCACCACCACCGCGCCGGCCGACGTGACGAATTCCTCGCCGCTGCCATTCTGGAACCAGCTGCCGCCCTGCTTGATCAGATACACCAGGAAATTGTCGCCCCCCGCAGCGCTGGCCCGCGCCCGCGTGCGCTCAACCACGCTCCACGACGTATGCACGTCGACCACGCCGGCCACCGGGCCCCGGGCAACGCGGATGTCGGCCGCCACGTCGGCAGCTTCCGTGCCGCCCAGCTTGACTTCGAGATTGAACAGATTGAACGCCGTATCCCGCACCAGCGCCAAGCGCTTGTCGGCGCGCAGGTTGTCGGTGGAGATATGCGCTTCGGTGAGCATGGATACCAACTGTCGGTGTGCGCGGGTAGAGTGACGATGCTAACACAGGGAAATTTCTGGATTGTTGTATTTCTGACAGGCTAGTCGTGTGGATACCGTGCAGGCATGCCCGGTTTGCCTTGCCCTCCTTCACGAATTGCGCACTGTATGGGAGTGATAAACGCGTTGTTGCACGTCAGACGCATGGAAAAAAATATTGGTACTTTTTGGAATCTTTGCTACAATGCGGCCTCTCTTGCAGCGAGCCTGCGAGATGAAGGAGAGATGGATGAGTGGTTGAAGTCGCACGCCTGGAAAGCGTGTATAGGTTAATAGCCTATCGGGGGTTCGAATCCCCCTCTCTCCGCCAGGAATACAAATGCAAAAAGGCCACCCTCGGGTGGCCTTTTTGCATTTGTTTCATGGCGGAGAGAAGCAAGGCCCCTGCGGGCCTTGCGCGGGGGATTCGAAAGCGTCTCGCCTGCAGGCGAACGCGCGGTCGCGGGACGCGACCGAATCGCCCATTTGCTGGAAGTTTGCCGCTGCGCGGCGAACTTCCAGCAGCGCCGCGCGCCGGGGGCGCGCGCTGTACCTCACTTCAGGTTTTTACTGGCATAGTCGACGCCGTGTCACAACGGCAAAAGCGCTACCCAGTTACATACAAGCCGATATCATCCCCATCGGCCACATCAATATCGATAAGATCAAGCACCGCGACGTAATCGCCACGCTGCGCGAGATCGACGAGCACGGCGCGAACGATGTGCGCATCGCCGGAAAACCCTGTGCTTGCAGATTCAGCTACGCCATCCAGTGATGGGTTCACGACCGCAAACTCATGGTCGATATGAAGTGAAGGACCGGCAGTTGGCACATGCGCCGAAGAACAAGGTGGCTAGCGCCTACGACCGCGCGCAGTTCCTTACGGAGCGACGCCGGATGGTGCAGGACTGGGCGGACTACATCGATGCCGTCAGCGGAAAAGGTGCGCCGCCGCTGACGCCAAGATTAAAGCTGGTCAATGGAGAACTCCCACAAGATAACGAAGCAGGGAGCCACAGCAACTAAGTTGATGATCCATTGCCAAGCCGTGGCATGTATTGCAAAATGAACTATAAATTACCCTTAGTTAATGCCACTCAGCGCAAAAGAAAATTAAATGCTGCAAGAATATTTCGATGAGCTCAGCAAAGTAAGCTGCAGACCCAGCACGTTACTTGACCGTGCAGCAGTTCTAGAACAAAGCGAGATGTTCGCATTCCACCCGGCCATAAGTGAACTTCACGCTTATATCCTCGACGAGGAGAACACCAGCAACCATCACCTACTAATCACGGCCGGACCATTGGCAGGCAGTATTTACTTCCTTTGCCACGATGGCGAATCACGAGTAGTTTTTAAGGACAGCAAAAGTTTTCTGAATGCCGTTTGCGAGGCAGATAGCCAAGAAATCTCGGTCGAGGACATCCATCCAGTCCTAAGCCCATTGACGACCGACCAAGCGTCACTGAGCCATTTCTTAAAGGATCTCTTGTTACGTGGCGAATACAACGATCTTGTAACAACCCTTGTCCCCTCACTCGATTTACAGGATCTTCCGCTACTGAAAATGCTCGCGCTGGATCCCGATTTTTTCTTGGGTGAAGCGGTCGCAAGAGAGATTGAAAAGAGGCCTTCAGCTGACCTGTTTCCGATTGCCGCAGCATGCGCAGAGCACCCCCATCCTCAAGTTGCACGCGCCGGGATGCGCGCACTGCAATGCATTGAACGGCTTCGCTGAAGAAGTAACTCATTGGCAGTATGAGGAAGGCGTCCCTACCCATGTTCAACAAATTCATCATCGGCTGCGTGCTGGCAGCGACCACCCTGCTTGCCAATGCTCAGTCGCCAGCTCTGGCGCAAGACGCACAAGTCATCGAGTCGCTTCGCAAGAACGGTTCTGATTTCACGAAACATCATCGCGTCGACTACTTTTTCGTTATGCCTTCCGAGGCGAGCGCAAAAGCAATCGCAGCGGAGCTAGCGGCAGCCGGTTTCGCGGTCCAACAAATCGGCGTACCACCCAAGCAGAAAACCTGGGAAGTTCATGTCCAGCGCCTTCAACTGGTGCAAGTGGACGACATGCAGGCGACTACGATAGCGTTTACGACGCTCGCAAAAAAATATGGTGGCGACTACGACGGCTGGGGCGCCCCAGCGGCCAAATGAAAATGGACGATCGCCCCTGATGTCGAATCGTACGCTAATCATGCGCATGGAATCCGCGCTGGCAGCCACCCGCGCCGGACATTCAAGCGCCAAGGCACTCGCGGAAACCCTTCGTGGAAATGGGAAGGCACTTGAGGCGATGCCCTACCCGCTTATCAGAGCAATTGAAACCTTGGCGATGGATTTAGAAATAGTCCAATGGCACGATGACGACGGTTTTGCCCCTCCGCTGGATGAGGTCTTGCGGAGCGTCGACGCATGGCTGGCGCAATTGCCGAGGTGCGAATGAGCGCCTCGATTCCGTGCACCGCAAAACGATACTTCGCCATACGCGGCGCTTGCAAACGCCACTCGCCAGCCTAGAATAAAGGCCTCACATGTGGGCATCGCTCCCACGAGGGCATGCGTCGAGCATGTCCCTATGCCCCAGAGGCATAGGCGTTGCGGTCGTCATCCACATCCATGTTGAGCGCTAAGACGCGCTTGCGTAAGTCGATTAAGCTGGATTGCACGGCAACGTGGCCAGCGACGAGATAAAGCCATCGAAGTCTAGTGGCGCGTTTCACCAATCAGCGCCCTTGCGGCGCCACATGGCAAGGACCAGTTCCTTGCACCGACTGGCCCGCACGTCCTTTGATTTGCGGGCCGCATAAAGCCCCGCGTTGCGTTCTGCGCGACTGGCCTACACCTCCGGCATTGTTGTCGCCGGACGCCAGCACTTCGCAGCACATACGCCGTCATCGCAGGCGCTTCCGATCCGCTGTGACAGCGGCGTTACCCAGAGCAGTTGTCATGGATGCGAGCACGCGCGTCGTTACTGGCGGCGTGCTGCCAGTAACGACGCTCTGTAGGCGGCATCAGCGCAGGCGGCAAGCGGCTTTTTCCCGCGTGATGGTAGTCAGTGACGGGGCCAAGCGCCCCACTTCGCCAGCAAGCCTTGCGAAGTCCTTCGCCCGCTTCGGGCTGGTTAGTTGTTGTGATACGTGCACGAGGTGCACTCCATGGCCCTGGGTGATTGGTCCCTGCTGCGGCAGTTCCCTCCGGGAAAGCGCAGTGGTGCCAGACGCGCATGCGGCGCGGGCATGCAGTAACAGCAACCGCATACACGGGGGTGGTGCCCCGAGGCCTTGATACAAACCTGTCCTGCTGCGGCAGTACGGGCGGCCAGAAACACTTACCGGACACGCTTACACCACGCAGCATCGAAGTTTGTTTGTTGAACCCCAATGATCGGAAGGAGGACTTTGCCATGCACGACTTGAACCACCAGCTCAAGCAGCTCTGTCAACGCAACCGGGACGGCAGCTTTGCCACGCAGGCCGACCGCGAGCGCTTATTGACCCTATGCGCGAACGACCTGGCGCAACGGGGCTTCCAGCATCTGAATGCGGACAGCCTGAAACCGAAACATGTGGCGGCGCTGCTCGATAAATGGAAGCAGGACGGCGTCAGCACCGGGACACTTGAAAACCGCATGAGCGCTTTACGGTGGCGGGCCGAGAAGGTGGGCAAGGAGAACGTGATTGCGTGCTCCAACGCCGAGTACGGGATCGACAAGCGGGTGTTTGTCACCAATGTCTCGAAGGCCAAGGTGCTGGACGCCGACATGCTAGCCCGGGTGACCGATCCCTATACGCGGATGTCCTTGCAGTTGCAGGCGGCGTTTGGATTACGGCGGGAGGAAAGCATCAAGATCCAGCCAGTGTGGGCGGATGGCGGGAGCTTCTTGCGATTGCAGCAAAGCTGGACCAAAGGAGGTAAGTATCGGGAGGTGCCTGTGACGACCGCACAGCAACGCGCCGTGCTGGATGCGGCCAAGGCGCTGGCGGGGAAAGGTAGCTTGATTCCGGCGGAGTTGCGGTATCGGGATCAGTTGAACCTTTTTCGAGCGCAGTGCGATAAGGCTAGCATTCATGGTGTGCATGGTTTGCGGCATGAGTATGCGCAGCGGCGCTACGCGGAATTGACAGGCTGGCCGTGTCCGGCAAGCGGCGGGAGCACGTCGAAGCAGCTAACTGAGGCCGACAAGCAGGCCGATCAAAAGGCGCGGCTCAAGCTATCGACGGAGATGGGACATTTTCGCGAGCAGGTAACCTCAATTTACTTAGGCAGGTGATGGATCATTTCGAGCACTACTTTCCTTGCCAATTTCTTTTCTAGAACTACAGGAGCAATCATGACCACGACCCGAAAATTCCTCCGTTTGCCTGCGGTGATCGAAGCCACCGGATGGTCTCGCACCACAATCTGGCGGAAAGTGAAGGCAGGCGTGTTACCAGCGCCAATTCCCATCGGTCCCAAATCCATTGCTTGGGACGCAGAGGAAATTGCCCAATGGCAGCAGCGCTGCATTGACGCCAGCCGTGGAGTCGGCTGAACGCTCATTTTTCTGCCAGTAAGCCACTGTTCAAGTTGATGCGTGGCATTAGGTGAGAATGTGTGATTTTTTCACCTGAGCAAGATGATATGCTGCTGTTGGTCTGGTTCTACCAGAAGTAAGCAGGTGCCATGCTGACAAATACCAAGAGAATTCGAATTGACTTTAATTGAAGAAATACGCTCAGCTTGGGGATGGACGGGCCTCGTGCCAGACGAGGTCGTCGGCCAAAATGACTTTGGCAACCTTATAGTTCGTGACATTGACGGCCTCTATTGGCGCATTTGCCCAGAGGAACTTGACCGTCAGGTCATTGCGAACAGCCGGGCACAGCTTGATGTGCTGTCGAACGACAAAGAATTTCTGCAGGATTGGTGCCTGAGTCGCATGGTAGAGATAGCGAAATCAATGTTTGGTGAACTTTCGAACGACAGAAAATATTGCCTGAAGATTCCGGAGTACTCGGTGGTCCATATGATGAAAGTAATATCGGAACTATTTCGCTGTCTGAACTTATTCGCGCATCAGGAAACCTAGCAGTGCAATTTAACGATTTACCGGATGGTTTTCGAGTTCAATTAAACGTAGTCGATTAACACATGAGACTGATGTCGGCCATAAGTAGCCGCTGTAGTGGTGGACCTTAAAAATCGCAGGGATCACGATGATTTTTTCTTATGTACGGCAATGTGGCAATGAGATTGCAGAAATTCATGCGTTTCCTGCCGAATTGACCGAGCGTGTAAAAAATACTGTCCAACTGCTTGCAGGAGGCCAGATGCACGCGCCATCGGAGGCCGTGATTTCTGTTCGCTTGGCTGGCGATATCCAGAGTATTCCTTACCGTGTGTATTACGAAAAGCAACAGCTCTTGACGTACATGAATAGTTCGGACGACATCGCGCTGATTGCGCTCTGTTTGGGAACGCGTCACTATGATGGTTTTATTCGCGAACAATGCCTTCGTCGTCTTTTGGTTGTTGAGGAGAAATGGACCACACCGTTCGTCGTTCAACTTCTTGGTGAGTACGTAATCGAAGTTATCCTACCTATCCACGAGCATTTCCTTAAAGGGGTCGAACGAAAATATATAGACTTCTTCAGGGAGAACGTAAAATACTGCGAGTGTCTCGGGCATCGCGCCACAAGTTATTGGAATGAATACTATCGGCCGCGCTTCCAAGCGTACAAAGATTATCCCGCTGTTAAAGCCTTAGCGGCATTAAAATTGGCCGCTAGACCAGTAAAAGGCAAGGCTGCTTTAGTGCCTGACGTTCGAATCGGAACCGCATCAGCAGCTAGGTCGTTGACCGTAGTCGGCCAACAGCAGACACTGGCATATTTCATAAAGTGAACATGGTATAACTCTTAAAGACCGGACTCGCCCTAGCATTTGTTCTAGCGCAAATTGGGTTCTAAGGCAATGCGAACGCGGACGAATGCGACATGTGTTTCCGGGTTACTGGTTCGAAAGGGTGAGGAGGCAACAGACGCGGTTACAGGGGCAGTTCCGGCAGCATTGGCAGCACGCCGGAATACCCCCCATCCCCTGCGGGCAAGCTGAGCGTGGTAGTGATGGGCGATCAGGCCATAGCTGCCGCCAAGCCCTAAAGCTGTCAGAGTTAAAAAATTAAGGAACAGAATGCAAGGTACGTTAAACATCAAAGTTCGACCGCTTAAGCTTGCGTTATTGGTGGATCCAGGCAGTGTCTCACAGGTTCGTGACGCAATTCAGCTAGCATCTAGCCTATGGGGCGGCATGTACTTTCCCATCATTCCTATGTATAAGCGTACGCCTGCGAGTTGGCGCTCCCCCTCTATCAAGACTCCGTTAGCCAAAGATGTTGTGCAAGGTTACTTAGACGCATTTGATCCAGATATTCTTGTTCAGTTCGCTAACGAAGTGCCAGGCTATCTCATTGAGTCACAGTTAAAGATTGTCAAACCCGATTATGTTTGGCCAACAGAACGGAACCAGCCAGCAGAAGATCCTGCTCTAGGTATTGGCGTTTTAGATGTGCTTGGTGATATTTTCAAAGAGGAGTTTAAATACAAATCGCGTTACCAGCTTAAAATGCTCATTCCTTCGCTTCCAAGGAAGCTCGGACTATTTTGGGCAAGCGTCTACGGCGAATATATGCCCCATCTTGTCAAAGCTATAGATAGTCACTTCGGTGAAGCATTAGAGATTGAGCGTCCGCTTGCCTCGCCGGAAGCTTTTGAAGAAATGACGGGGCAGAACATTCTTTTTCCAAGGCGAATTTCAGCTTGGGCACTTGAAACTCATAATCGTCTTCGCTTCGGAAGAGAGGCTTGTATCTATTTTATGGACGCTTCGGCTGTTGAAGATGTGGTCGATTACTGGAACCTACGGGCGACTGGACGGAACGTTCTTCCGCTTCCGAAACAATTTCTTAATCAAAATTCGTTTACGACTGCAGTCTATGATTTCCTCGCGACAGCGAGGCGAGTGTGGCCGCATGATCCAGAAAATTTCGACACAGCATCATTCATCCGTAGTAGAAATACCACGATGGAAGAGATGAGCGCGTTTACGAAAACGCTCAACTTCGGTGTTAGCCAGTCGCCTGATGTGCGGAGTTGTCACTTCGTACTTCAGCATTGGTATCCTAGAATTTGGGACGAGTGGGCGCGAAGCAAGGACGGTGGCGTTACTGATCATTATGGTGTTGGTAGTGAGACGATCGATCTGACTAGTACGTCAAATCTAAATATACGGCACAGGCCCCTGATTCCTAAATTTGGAAAGTCGCTTTTATATCGTAGTAACGGGATATGTGTTAACGAGTTTGACTTACGCATCTATGGTGCTGATGAATACTTGGCGGAAGTTTATCCAAAGGCAAAAGGAAATAAATTAATTAATGCAATCTCGTCGATTGCTGACTTGCGTGGCGATTCGCGTATTGGTCGTCATGGCTTGGTAAAGGTTGTCAGTGATTCGATGAGTGTACCCTTGGAAATATTGGCAGCGGAGACAATATTTTTCGCGTGGTTGAGTGATCACGGTTGGACCGCTGAGTTATCGTCGCCGGGGATTCTTGCTAAGCAAATTTACAAAAGATTGAGCGGCGTTCCTTTATTCTTGGCTAACAGGTCGATTTTGAGTTTACTAGAACACATGAATGGTGGCTCTGTTAATAGAAATGGAACTCCTACTTCTGGCGGTAAACTTGGCGCAGAGCGTGAGTTGTCTGTCGGTGAGGTAAAGAGTCGACTAAACGGTTCAAAGGGTGTGTCGTTTCCTTACGATAATTTTGTTGAACGCGGCGTATTTAAACTTGGCTGGAAGACAAAGTGCCCACATTGCCAACGCAGCAGTTGGTTTGATTTGTCATCACTTCGCGAGACACTTGAGTGTCCCAAGTGTCTGACCTCATTTGCAGCAGCTGGAAATATTGAGCAATCCGGCAATGGTTGGTATTACAGAACAGCAGGGCCGTTTAGTGTGCCTAACTACGCTGATGGAGCTTTTTCCGTTCTACTCACTCTGGATGCCCTGAGTAGTCGCATGTTCAGCTTCATGAGCAGCACAGCTGTCCCAAGCTTTATTGCATGTTCGCCTGGAAAACCAGATTTGGAAGCGGACTTGGCAATGTTTTGGAGGACATCATCTTATGGAGAGCAAAAGGAAGGATTACTATTCGGTGAGTGTAAGACTTATGGGTCATTTGAGACAAAGGACTTTAAAAGAATGCAATACCTTGGAAGCTCGTTTCCGGGCAGCATATTGGTTTTCAGCACTTTAAGAACGTCGTTAAGTAAGAAAGAAATTACAGCCCTTATTAAGCTTGCAAAGGCTGGTCGCAAACATTGGAAAAATGACCGTCCTCTTAACCCAATCCTCATTTTGACAGGCAATGAGCTTTTGAACTCAGCCCGTCCGCCATACTGCTGGGATGAATCTGTTAGAGAGCGATTATCGAACATTCATGATCTTTACACGCTTAGTGATGCTACACAGCAGATATATCTAAACCTCCCTTCGTGGGCTGACGACTGGATTGAGACTCGGAAGAAGAGTCATAGTCGTTCAACCAAAATTATATAAATATGTTCGCTTTCAGTCTCCTGACATTGGTTGCAGGGGGCTAAGCACAGGAGAGGTCGAGCAAAGTGCCAAGTTTGGATTGCAGCATGGTCAGAGGCCTATTTGCAGTTTCGGCGACCAGTCAATTTGTTGGCGGGATGGCAAAGCGCCGGAACTAACCTTGTCACTTAGAGGGTAAAGACGAGCCCATTCTCTTTATGGAGCTCCGGAGATTTGCTTAGCCGATACTTTCTCATTAAACCATATAATCCATATTGAAATCCCTATCACGCTATAACATATTTGAAAAACTCGATCACAACTCTCCGACTCCATCTAATTTTTCCCGATATATTGCGATATAAAAACCAAATCGAGCAGCAGCAACTTGATAAATGAAACCACCTAAATTCAACTACAATCCAATAAAAATAATACCAAGAAGTTTGCTAAAATCGCAATAAAAATTAAATAAATCTCATAAAAATTATTATTGCATTAATTGATAAAAAATATATTTAAATATTATATTTATTGCAATATTTAAGAGAGCAAGGAAAAATATGACCACGGGAAATCATAGTAACCAACAAAAATTCGACTTCCTTCAGCATGAACAGAGTACGATAACTTCTTATTTAAAAGTCTATAATTTCTGGTCTGAACTAACCATTGCAAATAAACGCATAATAGAAGAATCTATAAAAAAACGCTCTATCCAAATACATTCAGTAGAAGGGCGAGCAAAATCTCCAACAAGTTTGGCCAAAAAAGCGATAACTCCATCAGATCACGACCCATCAAAACCTAAATACCTCCAACCGCTCAAGGAAATAACAGACCTTTCCGCAGTACGAATAATTACTTTTTTCCCAAAAACCATTGAACTTATTGACGCCCTTCTTAAAGAAGAGTTCGAGATACTTGAGTTTTCAGATAAAAGTAAGAACTTGCTGGAAGACGAAAAATTTGGCTATCAAAGTGTACACTACCTAGTAAAATTAAACTCGACTCGATCAGGGTTGTCGGAGTATGAGCGATTTTCAGGAGCTATAACAGAGATTCAGGTAAGAACAATACTTCAACATGCTTGGGCAGAGATTGAGCATGATATTCAATATAAGTCATCCACCACAATACCGACTGATATTCGAAGGCGATTTATGGCTCTTGCAGGGCTACTTGAAATAGCTGACCGAGAATTCCAAGCCATACAAGATGATGACCAAGAACTGACCATTAGGGCCGAGTCACTTGTAAACACTGGAAAACTTAGTGAGGTTGAAATAACTCCAAGTGCTTTAAAGACATATTTAAATAGAAAATTAGGGGCAGACGGGCGCATGTCTGATTTTTCATATGACTGGACAGTACGTCTCTTAAAGAAACTTGGATTTAAAAATTTTCAACAGATAGAAAATTGCATAAGCGGATATGATGCAGACCAGATTTCTAGAATATTAGAAGGGAAGCGACAAGGGCAGTTGACAAGATTTGAATATTTACTTCTCACCGCCATGGGAGAACGATATATTGAACGCCATCACTTTGCAGGGCAAAATTGGTACGGCAAGCTTCCTAGGAAGCAATTAAAGATGCTTGAAGATGCAAGTATAAAAATTGGAAATTTCGATCCATTGTCAATAGAGGAAGAAATTAATACCCCACTAAATCCCGGATAAGCTTCCACTCAAACAACAATTTTAGATGAAACACTTCGTAATAAGAGGGAACGGCACACTGGCTCATTAACACTATCCCTGCCTATGTGCCTCAGGAATCTTCTCCGCAGGAACGAATTGTGCGACACGCCCCTCATTCCCGCATACGCAAAATACCGTAGCTACGGAATCCTGCCCCCTCCCCGTTATAGCCTCCGCCCGGTTCGGTCTTCATTCAACAGCTTCAGCACAAACTTGCCTCTGCGACGACGCTACCGCATTGCGGATCGATCATTATGAACATAATGTGGACGCATTGCACATTCATCGGCATCGGGTCGCGTCGCACTGGCCCATGCCCTATTCCCATCCTCCAGCACCACCACACCCCACGGCCCCAACCCAACCCCAGCCCCCGCCGCAATCCCCCGCCCCGTCAACAAATCCACCCCCGCCCCAAACGGATTCCGCGCCGTCACCGCCTCCGCCGAATAATTGAACAGGTAATGCACCGCCCGTCCGTTGTTCAATACCCCGCTGCGCACCACCAGCGGATACCGCAACGTCTGCTGCGGCCCCCACAGCCCGGCTCGTTTCACCGTCTCTTCGAGGATTTTCCCCGCCAGCGCATCGGTCGGCATGAACCCGACATACGTCACCTCCCCCGCCCCATACGCATTGCGCGTTACCGCCGCATACTTGCCCCACACCGGATGCTGGTAGCGCGCCACCACCTGCGCCGTGGTCGGCGTCAGCAATTCCATCCACCAGCGCGCCTGGTTCGCGTCCTTGCCCACCTTGTACGGATCGCCCGCCAGCGCCACGTGGTCCGGGTTGGTGAATTGCGTGTAGCGCACGCCGGCCGCTTCGCTGATGCCGCCCGGCTGCGTGGCATAGCGCACCTTCACGTTTTCGTCCGAGAAGCCGCTCTTGAACGTGTAGAGCACATGGCCGCCGGCTTTGGCAAACGCGTTCAGCTTCGCGATTTCCGCGTCCGACGCGGCGTACAGCGCGGGCACGACGATCAGCTTGTAGCGCGACAAGTCTTCCGTGCCGGGATGGACGAAATCGGCTTCCACGTTCATGCGGTACAGCGCGTCGTATAAAGGGCGCAGCACGTCGTTGTAGCCGGCGTTGCCGGCCGGTTTGAACGCGTTGTAGCCGGTCAGCGCGCGGTTGCTGACATAGAACGCGACCCGGTTCTGCTTGTGCAAATCCACCAGCTTCGGTCCCAGTTGCCGCAGTTCTGCGCCGATCTGCTTCGCTTCCTCATAGGTGGGATTGGACTGGTAATCCTGCGCCAGCAAACCGCGCCAGTAGGTTTCAATGGCGTTGGCCGTGGTGCCCCAGTGCCAGTACTCGACCGTGTTGGCGCCCGACGCGATATGGCTGTACGCCTGCAGGCGCAACTGGCCCGGGTACGGCGTCCAGTGCGGGAAGCCCATGGCTTGCGTCTCGAGCAGCAGGTAATTGCGGTTGCCTTTCATCGAGCGGGTCAGGTCGCCGCCGAACGCGATTTCCGCGCCGGTCAGCTTGTCCTGGCCGGGATGGTAAATGTCGACGCCGGCGATATCGAGCTTGGCGGCGGCGGCAAAGTGGTCGACCACCGGCTGCACGCCGTAGGACGCGTCTTTCCAGTCCAGGTCGAAATTCTGTGTGACGAATTGCCCCTGGCGCGCATGCTTGCGTACCAGGTCCGCCTGCCAGCCGAGGAAGTCCGTCACCAGTTCGCGCTGGAATTCCGCGAAAGCGGACGACAGGCTGGCGTTGATGGAACCGTTCACGGACGGGAAATCTTCCCAGCGGTTGATGCGGTTGCTCCAGTAATTCAGGCCGAACGCGTGGTTCAGCTGGTCCAGGTCGGGGAAGCGCTTGTGCAGCCATTGCTGGAACGCGGCCTGCACGTTCGGGCCGCTGGTGTCGTAGGCCTTGGTTTCATTGTCGAGCTGGTAGCCGATCACGGCCGGGTGATCCTTGACGTGGTCGACCAGCGCCACGATCACCCGCTCGGCGGCTTTGCGGTATTCGGGATTGGTGATGTCCATGTTCTGGCGCGGCCCATACGGGGCCTTGCCGTTCGGGCGCTCCACCAGCACGTCCGGATGCGCGCGCGCCAGCCAGGTCGGGATCGCATAGGTGGGCGTGCCGACAATGACCTTGATGCCGGCCTTGTGCATCGCGGCCAGCATGCGGTCCACGTGCGTGAAATCGAACACGCCTTCCTGCCGCTCCAGCGTACCCCACGTGGATTCCGCGATCCGCACCACGGTGATGTTCGCGGCCTGCATCATGGCCACGTCCTGCTCCAGGCGGTCCACCGGCGAGTATTCGTCGTAATACGCGGCGCCGAACAGGATGGTGTTGGGCAGCTGGGCGGTGGCGCACGTGGTGGACGTGCTGAGCGCGGCGGCCAGGATGGCGGCGGCGAAAGCCGGTAAGCGGCGTGGGGTCATGCGGTCTCCTGTTATCGAAAGATATTGATGGTTATCGATAACAATTCTACCGCAACTAAATTCAGCAAGCCCAATTTGCGTCGTCATCCCCGCGAACGCGGGGATCCATACTGAGGCTATCCTGTCGGCGCTCTATGGATTCCCGCCTGCGCGGGAATGACGAATCTGCCACTGACCATTACTCACCCGCATGCGCAAAATACCGCCGCTGCCGGCTCCTGAACCCCTCCCCGTAATAGTCCCCCGCCCAGGTGCGGTCTTCATTCAACGGCTTCGGCACGAATGGCTGTCCCTGCGTCGACGCCACCGCGTCCCGGAACGCATAGTGCGTGTACGAGCGCATGAACTCGCCCAGGTAAATATCCGCGACCTCGTCATCGCCCGCGATCACCACCATATTTTCATCGTTCTTCTTGCTGGACGCATCGCTGAAATTGGCCGAACCCGTGATCACCACCGGTGTCGCGCCCAGCGGGTCGATCAGCATGAACTTGGTGTGCACGAACTGCACGTGCGACGCCATCGGGTTGCGCCGCTCCAGCAGGAACTGGTCGAGCGCGTTGCCGCGCAGGTAGGCGCCCACCGCCACGCGGGCCGCTTCGGTGGCGCGGATATCCCTGACGGTTTGCGTCAGCGCCGCCACCTGCGCCTTGGTGCCCTTGATGCCATCCATCAGCACGTAGCGCAGGCCGGGCGACTCTTCCTGCAGCGCGGCGCCGAGGGCGTCATCGATGGAAAAAGCCAGCGTGACAAACACCGCGTCGGCATCGGCGATGCCGCCGATATAACGGTCCAGCGCCTCGCGGCTGGCGCGCGGGCTGAACACCGATGCGCAGTTGCCGGGCGGCGTGTCATCCCAGGTGGCCGGCAGCGGATTGGCGTCCGCGATTTCTTCCCGCAATTGCGTCGCGGCGGGATCGTCCGCCAACAGTCTCCAGTAGTCGAGAAAGGCCGCCGCCACCGCCGGTTGCCAGATTTCGTGGCCGGTATTGAGCTGGCCAAAGAAGCCGTTTTCCGACCAGTTGGTGGAACCCGTCCACACGGCGGCGGGGCTGCCCGCGCGCGACAGCACGATGAACTTGTTGTGCGAGATATAGCTGGGGTTACTGGTGCGCGCAAACGCCCCCGCCAGCAAGCCCGCCCCGCCCAGCATGTCGATGTTGTCGTTGCGCGGGAAGGGTTCTTCGTCGCCTCTGCCGTTTTCCTTGGCGTCGTAGACGATGTCCACCGCCACGCCGCGCTGGCGCGCCTCGGCCAGCGCCGTCAGCACCCTGGCGTAGCGCGCTTCGTAGATCGCGACGTGGAGCGCATCGCCGGCCCGCGCGTCGCCGATAAAGGCCAGCAGCGATTCCAGCAAGCCGCGGCTGAGCCAGTCGAACGCCGCGTGGTTCGGCACGTCTTCCGGCGCCTTGTTCTTGAAGCGGCGCGCATATTCCTGCGCGGCGATGGCGCCGCGGTTGAAGTGGACCCGGTGGCCGCTGTTGGTTTTCGCGATGGTGTCGACATCCAGCGTCACGTCGGCCAGCTCGCTCAGCGCGGCCGGCGTGCCGCCCAGCGCCACCACGCGGTACGTGTAGCGCTGGCCGGGATTGACGGTGTAGTCGGCCCACAGAAAGGCCTGCACCGGGTGCTGGCGCGTCGACACCCGTTCGCCCGTTGCCGTGCCGGGGTCGGTGGACTGGTAGCGCTTTTGCGCTTCCACCCATTGCGCCCGGCCGGTACGGTGGTCGGTGCGGTGCAGGGCGAATCCCTGCAACTCGTCCGCCCGTTCTTCCGGCCAGTCGAAGCCGAACACCACCACGTGGCTGCCCGGAATGGCATGCACGTGCAGGCCACTGCTGTTCTGTTTCACTCGCATGCCATCCTCCGCTTGGTCAGTTCTTCTTAGAACTTCACGGAGAAGCCGGGATTGCTGGCCTGCTCTTTGGTGTAGTTGACGCCGTCGACGCGCAAGCCGTCGGCATTGAGCAAGGTGATCAGCCCGCCCTTGTTCGGCAACATCACCGGCGGCTTCAGGGTCACCCGCAGCGTGTCGCCGGCGGCAATCGAACCGGTCAGCTGCATGACGTTCTTGTCGCGGTCCAGCAGGCGCCAGTTGGTCAGGTCCACGGTGCGCGACGTCACATTCAGCAAGGTCACGGTTTCCACTTCTTTGGCCTTGGTGTCATTCACCAGCGCGGCCACGATGCGCACGGCCCCGTCAGGCATGTTCGGCGATGGCTGGCCGCCCGGCGGGAACGGGTGGTCCGGGATGTTGTCGTCCGACGGCGGGCCGCTGGTCGGCACCTTGATGACATGGCCGGTCTGGTCGTCGCTGTGCCAGCCCTGCGACTGGAACTTCAGGAAGATGCCGACCCACTGGTCTTGCGCGGGGAAATGCAGCAGCAGTGCGCCATCCTGGTAGACGCCGTCATCCTTTTTGAAATCGCCGGAATTGGCCTGGTTCATGTGGATGTCATGCACGCCGTTCCCCGGCAGGAAACCGAAGATTTTATCCTTCAGGCCCGGTTCCGGCCCCCAGCGTTCGCCAAACGCATACAGCGCGGCGTCTTCATCGGCCATCGCGCGCTGGATGTACTGGTCGATCTTTTCATTGAGGTCGTTGTCGGGGCCGACCACGTTGGCGGGCAGCGGCACCAGTTCGCGCGGGTCGAACAGGTTGCTGCGGATGAAGTCGAGCGCCATGCCGCCCGGTTCGCGCGGCAGGTTTTTCCAGCCCGGCTGGAGTTCCTTCAACTGGTTCAGCACCGGATGCTGGAAGTGCGACACCACCAGGTATTCCACGTCCGATGGGGCCAGCTGGGATTTCACGTTGACGGCGATGCGGTAGTCGGTGGTGTTGTCGACCACATGCACCTGGTAGTGGGGATTGCTGCCGGAACCGGTCTGGCGATTGACCGGGCGGCCTTTCAGCACACCATAGCTTTTCAGGGCCATATAACCTCCTTCGTCCTGGATGCGTCTTGGATTTTCTCGGGGCCAACTAGCATGCTTTATGGTAATAATGGAAGCATTTACTATTTGACACCGATCAATATAGCGCGAGATCGGAGGTAGATATACGTACTTTGTCACATCGTCTGCCGGAAGTGCAGCGCACATGCCTCCATGCCTACTCTCCGGTAAAACCGCTGCGCGTCCTCGTTGCTGAGGGCGGTATCGAGCACCAGTTGTCCGCAGCCGAGTGCCTTGCCGATCTCCCGCAGCGCGGCCAGCAACTGTTCACCGTAGCGCCGGCCGCGCTCGCCGCTGTCGGTGACCAGGTCGTCCACGTACAGGAAACTGCCGTGTATCAGGTTGTCCAGCTTGCGGTAGCCGGCCAGCGCCAGCGGACGGCTACCCTGCCAGCACGCCAGCAGGCGGTAACCCTGGGCGCGCTGCGGCGCCAGCGCCGCCAGCATGTGGTCCGCCGATTGCAGGCGGGGCCGCAACTGGCGCATCACGTCGAAGCACGCGCGCAGGTCGGCTTCCGAGTCGGCGTGGCGGAGTTCGGTTGGGGCCATCTCAAACGCTTTGCAGGAAGCCCTGCAGCGACGCGGCGATCCACGCATCGGCCGCGCTGGCGGCCTGCGCCAGCGGCTCGTCGACAAACGCCAGTCCCGTAGCCTGCACATAGCTGATGTTGCGCAATCCCACCACGCCCAGCGCCGCGCTCAGGTACGGGCGGAAGAAGTCCGGCTGCTTGGGTGGATCGCGGAACATGGCGCCGCCCGACGTCACCGCCACCAGCACCGGCCGGTCGCGCAGCAGGCCCACTTTGCCTTCCGGCGTGTTTCTGAACGTCACGCCATTGCGCACCACCAGGTCGATCCACAATTTCAGCGCGGCCGGGACCGTGAAGTTGTGCACCGGCGATGCGATCACGACGATATCCGCCCGCTCCAGTTCCGCGACCAGTTCATCGGACAATTCCAAATGCTCGCCGTAACGGTCCAGCGCTTCGTCATAGGGCAGCAGCAGCGATTCCGCATATTCGGCCGACATTGGCGGCAAAGGCTGCGCGCCCAGGTGGCGCTCCGTCAGCACGACGGTGCTGCCGCACTGCTCCTGCAGCGCGCCCGCCAGGCGCCGCCCCAGCTGGCTGCTGGTGGCGTTGGCCTTGCGCGGGCTGGCTTCGATCAACAGTAATTCCAACGTACTCATGCCGGTTCCCGTTCAGGACAGCGCCGGTGGCGTGCGGGACGCGATGTTCAGGCGGTTCCACAGGTTGATTTCGCCGATCGCCAGGGTCAGGTGCGCGATTTCCTGCTCGGTGAACTCCGCGCTGACTTGCGCATAGGCGGCGTCCGGCACGTCCTGGCCCGTCAGCACCGTCACGGCTTCGGCCCAGGCCAGCGCCGCCCGTTCGCGCGGGCTGAAGACCGGCGCATCGCGCCACACGGCGGCCAGGTTGACCTGATGCTCGCTCAGGCCATGTTCGCGCCCCAGCGGCACGTGCATGGCGACGCAGGCCGCACAACCGTTGATCTGCGATACCCGCAGGCGCACCAGTTCCAGCAATCCCACGTTCAGGCCGGAATTCTGCACTTTCAGATGCACGCCATACATGGCCTTGTAGCCTTCAGGGATCAGTTTGCTTGGGTCGAATCGCTGGCTCATTTCATTTCCTTTCGCAGTGCAGTGGTTGATGAACGTATCGTAGAGCTGACGTGGTACGATGCATATACCCATTTAGCGAAGAATTGATTAGGCCACTTTGTCGTGAAACTTGCGGAAGAACTGGAATTCGCCCTGGGGGCGCGTCCGCCGGGCAGTACGCTGCAACGCTGGTTGTACAGCGAATTGCGGGAAGCCATCCTGTCGGGGCGGCTGGCCGCGGGGCAGCGCTTGCCCTCTACCCGCGATTTTGCGCGCCAGCACAAGATCTCCCGTGGCACGGTGCTGGCGGTCTACGAACAATTGATTGCCGAGGGTTACCTGGCGGGGGCGACGGGGAGCGGCACCACGGTGTCGCCCAAATTGCCGAATAAGCCACCATTGAAGCCGGCGGCGCCCGCTCCTGCCGGCGCCACCCTGCCCCGCTTGTCACAACAGGGCCGATTGCTTGCCGCCAGTCCCTTTCCGTTGCGGGATAACGGCGTGGTGGTACCGTTCCGCGCCAATCAGCCGGACGTGACGGCATTCCCGCTGCCGACGTGGCGGCGGCTGTCCACCCGCTACAGCCGGACCAGGCTGGTGCACGAAATGGGCAACAGCGACGCCGCCGGCTATGCGCCGCTGCGCCACGCCATCGCGGAACATTTGCGCTTTTCCCAGCGCATTGCCTGCGACGCGGAACAGGTCATCATTTTCTCCAGCTCGCAACAGGCGCTCGACCTGTGCGCCCGTCTGCTGCTCGATCCCGGCGATACGGTGCTGCTGGAAGATCCCGGCTACCCCGGCGCGCAGCGCATCTTCCGGCAGGCGGGGGCATCGGTGCAGGGCGTGCCGGTCGACGTGCAAGGCTTGCGCACCGATCCGCCCTTGCCCGTGGCACCCGGCATCAGGCTGGCCTATGTGACGGCCACGCACCAGGCGCCACTCAGCGGCACGTTGCCGCTCGAACGCCGGCTGGCCTTGCTGGAGTGGGCCGACGCCTGCGACGCCACCATCATCGAAGACGATTACGACGGCGAATTCCGCTTCGACGGCATGCCGCTGCCCGCCCTGAAAAGCCTGGACCGCAACGGACGGGTACTGTACATGGGATCGTTCAGCAAGCTGCTGTTTCCATCGCTGCGGCTGGCATATCTCGTGGTGCCGGATGGATGGACCGATGCCTTCGCCTCCGCGCTGTCGATGACTTGCCGCCATGTGCCGGTGTTCCAGCAGGCGGTGCTGTCGGCCTTCATCGAAGACGGCCACTTCGCCCGCCACTTGCGGCAGATGCGCCTGCTGTACGGCAGCCGGGCGCAGGAATTCCAGCGCGCATGCAAAGCGCGCTGCGACGGGATGCTGGACGTACTGCCAGTCAGTACCGGGCTGGACGCCACGGCATTGCTGCCGGCGGGAACCGATGACAGCGCGGTCGCCGCCGCGCTGGGGCAACAGGGCATCATGGCGCGGCCACTGTCGTTTTACCGCGTGCAGCACCCCGCCCCGCCGGGGCTGGTGCTGGGGTTTTCTTGTTTCGATGGGCTGGCCATCCGGGAGGGGATGGGGCGGATGGGGGAAGTGCTGGAGCGACTCAGGCGGATCGGCGGCAGTTGAAAACGTTCTTCAGGTCGACACATCCATTGCGCTGCCGCCGCCCGACGGGGGTGGATCTTTCGGCCCCTGTTTGTCCCGATCCTTGGCAAAGGAACTGCGCAGCATCATTTTGTGCTTATTCCTGGAACCACCGTTGCATTCCGAGCAGGACAACACCAAGTTCCAGTGGTCTTCGCCCGCACGGTCGGTTTCCGCTTCTGTAAACAGAGCGGCCAGCTCAGACGAAGCGCTTTTTCCCAGCTCCTGCTTGACTACATGGTCCCCCTCCACGCCTGCGGAGCCGATCAGTTTCTTGCACCAGTAGCATTGGAACACGACGGACCGGGTGCCCAGGATATCCACCACGGCAAACTGGCTGTTCCGGTAGGCCCGATTGATGACGATCGCTTTATACGATCCACCGGGCCAATCATCCAGCATCACTGTAACGCCATTGCAATCTGTACGGAGTGGCATTGCTAGTCTCCCTTTTTTCGTAAATAAACCGGCGAATTGCGGGCGGACACTGGATGAGCTGCCGGCAAGCTCCCGTTGATCGACATACCCGCACGCCGATTCTCCCACTGCCGGAGCACATGCCGCCGCAAACCGCCAGACCGTTGCGGTTGACGGGGATTCCGCCTTGCGTCTTGCAAGAGCGGCTCGTGCGCAGACGAAAAAAAAGCCCGACGCAGGCCGGGCTTGTGTACGGAAGGCGGCTAGGCGCCGCCAATGCCAGTGGGGTTACGACGCTTCTTTCAACTGCTCCAGAATCGCCGGATTTTCCAGGGTCGACACGTCTTGCGTGATCGCCTCGCCCTTGGCCAGCACGCGCAGCAAACGGCGCATGATCTTGCCGGAACGGGTCTTCGGCAGGTTGTCGCCAAAGCGGATTTCCTTCGGTTTCGCGATCGGGCCGATTTCCTTGGCCACCCAGTTGCGCAATTCCAGCGCCAGCTTTTTCGCATCGTCGCCAGTCGGACGGGCTTGTTTCAGCACGACGAACGCGCAGATCGACTCACCCGTGGTTTCATCCGGCTTGCCCACCACGGCCGCTTCCGCCACCAGCGGATTGGCCACCAGCGCCGATTCGATTTCCATCGTGCCCATGCGGTGGCCCGACACGTTCAGCACGTCGTCGATCCGGCCGGTAATCGTGAAGTAACCGGTGTCCTTGTGACGGATCGCACCGTCGCCGGCCAGGTAGTATTTGCCGCCGAATTCATCCGGGAAGTAGCTGGACTTGAAGCGGTCCGGGTTGTTCCAGATGGTGCGGATCATCGATGGCCATGGACGTTTCACCACCAGGATGCCGCCCTGGCCGTTCGGCACGTCGTGACCCGCTTCGTCGACGATGGCGGTCATGATGCCAGGCAGCGGCAACGTGCACGAACCCGGCGTCATTGGCGTGGCGCCCGGCAGCGGCGTGATCATGTGGCCGCCCGTTTCGGTTTGCCAGAAGGTGTCGATGATCGGGCACTGTTCTTTGCCCACGTTCTTGTAGTACCACATCCATGCTTCCGGATTGATCGGCTCGCCGACGGAACCCAGCAGGCGCAAGGACGACAGGTCGAAACTCTTCGGATGCACTTTCTCATCCGCGTCCGATGCCTTGATCAGCGAACGGATCGCGGTCGGCGCCGTGTAGAAGATCGATACTTTATGCTTGGCGATGGTTTCCCAGAAGCGGCCCGCATGCGGGAAGGTCGGAATGCCTTCGAACACAATCTGGGTCGCGCCCACCGACAGCGGACCGTAGGCGATGTAGGTGTGGCCCGTGACCCAGCCTATATCGGCGGTGCACCAGAACACGTCGGCCGGCTTGATGTCGAAGGTCCACTTCATCGTCAGATTGGCCCACAGCAGGTAGCCGCCCGTCGAGTGCTGCACGCCTTTCGGGGTGCCGGTGGAACCGGACGTGTACAGGATGAACAGCGGGTGCTCCGCTTCCACCCATTCCGGTTCGCATTCGGCGCTCTGGTGGTCGACCAGGTCGTTCAACCAGATGTCACGCCCTTCCTTGAAGGCGATCGGGTTGCCGGTGCGCTTGTAGACGATCACGTCCTTGATGCTGTCACAGCCGCCCAGCGCCAGCGCGTCGTCGACGATGGATTTCAGCGGCAGGAATTTGCCGCCGCGCAGTTGCTCGTCACCGGTGATGACGGCCACCGCGCCCGCGTCGATGATGCGCTCCTGCAGCGACTTGGCGGAGAAGCCGCCAAACACCACCGAGTGCGTCGCGCCGATCCGCGCGCAAGCCTGCATCGCTGCCACGCCTTCGACCGACATCGACATGTAAATAATCACGCGGTCGCCCTTCTTGATGCCGCGCGATTTCAGGCCGTTGGCGAATTTGCAGACTTTTTCATGCAGTTGCTGGTAAGTGACCCTGGTCACCGCGCCGTCGTCCGCTTCGAAGATGATGGCGGTCTTGTCGGCGTTACCGTTTTGCAGGTTGCGGTCCAGGCAATTGTAAGACGCGTTCAGCTTGCCGTCTTCGAACCATTTGTAGAACGGGGCGTTGTCTTCGTTCAGCGTGCGCGTGAACGGCACTTTCCAGTCGACGTTTTCGCGGGCCAGGCGGGCCCAGAAGCCTTCGAAATCCTGCTCGGCTTCGGCACACAGCGCGTTATACGCATCCATGCCGGAAATCCTGGCGTTGGCCACGAACGATGCCGGTGGGTTGAAAAGGCGGGATTCTTGTGGGCCTTGGTGATCGGTAGTCTGCGAGGTCATGCTTGGTCTCCGTGTGATGATTGTTTGACTACACCTTAAATGTAGTCGCTTACTGATGCCTTACGAGTGGCAAGCTGCAGCCAGCCAACTGGTATTAAGCTGGTATTCAAATAAGCATTTCTACAATTTTACGGCAACTCCGCGTTGCGGTGCAGCAGGAAAATCACATGTAGAATGTCGGCATTGATTTTTTGCAGCAAGGAGCGTGTTTTAATGGCTGATCGTGATCCTGGTAGTCCCAACCAACAACCGATCAAACTGGCGCCACTACCGGCGTTCATCTTCATGTCCCGCTGGCTGCAGTTGCCGTTGTACCTGGGGCTGATCCTTGCACAGTGCGTCTACGTTTTCCACTTCTGGGTTGAACTGAAGGACTTGATTGGCGCGGCGCTGGGCAGCGAGTCCGCGCTGCAGCACATATTCCAGGCGGTCGCGGTGCCCGGCGCGAAGATGCCGGACAAATTGAATGAGACCACCATCATGCTGGTGGTATTGGGGCTGATCGACGTGGTCATGATCTCGAACCTGTTGATCATGGTGATCGTGGGCGGCTATGAAACCTTCGTGTCGCGCATGCGGCTGGAAGGCCATCCGGACCAGCCGGAGTGGCTGTCGCACGTGAATGCGTCCGTGCTGAAGACCAAGCTGGCGATGGCGATCGTCGGCATTTCGTCGATCCACCTGTTAAAGACGTTTATCAATGCCGGCTCGTACGAGCCCCCTGTCATCATCGCGCAGACCGGCATTCACATCGTATTCCTGTTGTCCACGATCGCGATCGCGTACACGGATCACCTGATGACCAAAACTCAGGCAATAACAATAAAGCACCACTGACCGCGTATTTTTTCCATCTCTAGCGAGTTCACCATGACCATCATCAAGCAAGACGATCTGATCGAATCCGTAGCCGCCGCGCTGCAGTACATCAGCTATTACCACCCGGCCGACTACATCCAGCACCTGGCGCGCGCTTACGAAGTAGAGCAAAGCCCTGCCGCCAAGGATGCGATCGCACAGATCCTGACCAACTCGCGCATGTGCGCGGAAGGCAAGCGTCCGATTTGCCAGGATACCGGCATCGTCAACGTCTTCCTGAAGATCGGCATGGGTGTGCGCTTTGAAGGCTTCACCGGCACCGTCACCGACGCGATCAACGAAGGCGTGCGCCGCGCCTACAACTTCGCGGACAACAAGCTGCGCGCGTCGATCGTGGCCGACCCGCACTTCGAGCGCAAGAACACCAAGGACAACACGCCGGCCGTGGTGCACATGGAACTGGTGGAAGGCGACACGGTCGACGTGAGCGTCGCGGCCAAAGGCGGCGGCTCCGAGAACAAGACCAAGTTCGTCATGCTGAACCCATCGGACTCGCTGGTGGACTGGGTCCTGAAAACCGTACCGCTGATGGGCGCCGGCTGGTGCCCGCCTGGCATGCTGGGTATCGGTATCGGCGGCTCCGCTGAAAAAGCCATGCTGATGGCCAAAGAGTCGCTGATGGAAGACATCGACATGTACGAGCTGAAGCAGCGCGGTCCCCGCAACAAGACCGAAGAACTGCGTATCGAACTGTGCGACAAGATCAATGCACTGGGCATCGGCGCGCAGGGCCTGGGCGGCCTGACGACCGTGCTGGACGTGAAGATCAACATGTACCCGACCCACGCGGCGTCGAAGCCGGTCGCCATGATCCCGAACTGCGCCGCGACCCGCCACGCGCACTTCGTGCTGGATGGTTCCGGTCCTGCGTACATCGAACCACCGAAGCTGTCCGACTGGCCGGATGTGTCGTGGGCGCCGGATACCGAAAAATCCAAGCGCGTCGACCTCAACACGCTGACCCGCGAAGAAGTGGCATCGTGGAAGCCCGGCCAGACCCTGCTGCTGAACGGCAAAATGCTGACCGGCCGCGACGCCGCGCACAAGCGCATCCAGGACATGCTGGCCAAGGGCGAATCGCTGCCGGTGGACTTCACCAACCGCGTCATCTACTACGTGGGCCCGGTCGATCCGGTGCGCGACGAAGTCGTTGGCCCGGCCGGCCCGACCACCGCGACCCGCATGGACAAGTTCACCGACATGATGCTGGAAAAAACCGGCCTGATTTCCATGATCGGCAAAGCGGAACGCGGCCCTGCCGCCATCGAGTCGATCAAGAAGCATAAATCGGCATACCTGATGGCGGTCGGCGGCTCCGCTTACCTGGTGTCGAAGGCGATCAAGCAGGCCAAGGTGGTCGGCTTCGAAGACCTGGGCATGGAAGCGATCTACGAGTTCGACGTGGTCGACATGCCGGTCACCGTGGCGGTGGATTCGGAAGGCACGTCGGTGCACAACACCGGTCCTAAAGAGTGGCAGGCCAAGATCGAGCAGCTGAACGTGGCGGTCGTCGCCAAGTAAGCTGACGTCAGACCCTGCTGCCCGAGGCGGATCATTGCGATCCGCCTTATTTATTTGCGCCGTATATACTGCTGGAATGACTTCTCATCCCCCTTTCCCCACCCCGGCCGACGCCCCGATCGGCGTCTTCGACTCCGGCGTCGGCGGCTTGTCCGTGCTGCGCCATATCCGCGCCCAGCTGCCGCAGGAACACTTGATTTACCTGGCCGACTCCGGCCACGCGCCCTATGGCGGCAAGACGGAAGCGTTCGTGGTGGAGCGCGCGCTGGCGATTGCCGCGTATCTGACGGGCAAAGGCGTCAAGGCGCTGGTAGTCGCCTGCAATACCGCGACAGTGGCCGCGATCAAGGCGGTGCGCGCGCACTACCCTGAATTGCCGGTGGTCGGCGTGGAACCGGGCCTGAAGCCCGGCGCCGCCGCCACGCGCAACGGCAAGGTCGGCGTGCTGGCCACCGTGCGCACGCTGCAAGGCGAAAAGCTGCTGCAACTGCGCGACCAGATCGCGGCAAGCACCGGTGCGCAATTCCTGCTGCAACCGTGTCCCGGCCTGGTCGACCTGATCGAACAGGGAGAATTGGATAGCGCCGCCACCGATGCGCTGCTGACCGGCTTCATCGCCCCGCTGCTGGAACAAGGGGCCGACACGCTGGTCTTGGGCTGCACCCATTACCCGTTCGTGCTGCCCGCCATCGAGCGCGCCGTGCTTGCTGCCGGCGGCCATGACGTGAAACTGATCGACACCGGCGACGCGGTGGCGCGCCAGCTGGCGCGGCTGCTGGAAGGCGGCGGTTTGCAGCGCCCGGGCAGTGTCGGCCACCCGCCCATGCTGCACGGTTACACCACCGGCGGCGTCGATGCGCTGGCGCCGGCCTTCCGTTCGCTGCTGCAACTCGATGTTGTCGTGGAGCCGCTGAAAATTTAATCAAATAAGCAATTTTCACAAAAAAGTGGCGATTACCCTTTGCAAGTTCCGGATCCGCCTATATAATTCGGTCCTGTCTTGCAGAACACAGCACAGACAGTAGCAGTAAAGCAGTAAAACAGCGGTGGCTGTAGCTCAGTTGGTAGAGTCCAGGATTGTGATTCCTGTTGTCGTGGGTTCGAGCCCCATCAGTCACCCCAAAATTTCAAATCAGGTCAATTAGTTAGCGAGATTGATCTGTTCCGCAAAGTGAAATTTTCCAACGCATTGGGAAATTTTCCAAACGTAGCGAAGAGATGGCCGCCTTGTGCGGCCTTTTTTTTTGCTTAAGGTCAATGGCGTTGCGGTTGCGCTTCGGCTGCGAAGCATCCTCGTTACGCGCCAAATGAAACCTCCAGCGCGGTGGAAACTCATTTCCCTTAGCTTCTGCTGCCGCCGTTGAAGGCAATTCCGGAAAGACTTCGCCTCCCATAAATCTTGAGAAAACCGTATGAAGAAAATTCTAACTTCCCTTCATAAGCAACCTCTGTGGATACAAATCCTAATCCAATTACTAAATGAGTATGCCCTTCCTCTTATATTGAGTACCATTTGGACCCTTTGGAACTCATCAAGCGCCGCCACTTACAAGGAGATATTAAAAGATGGATTACTAAATTTCTTTGCTATCGGATGGGCGTTTAGTCAATGGAATCGAGTTAAAAAACAGATCAAGACCGAAAAGGGGATTACGGATGTCAGAACCGGCATTAACGACTTGGTCGAAAAGCTAGAGAACAAAACGAACGATTTGATTGGATACGCTACTGGCGGAGATAGCTTCTGTGAGCTTAAGTTTTCCATGTCAACATCCGAAAACATCGATATGCTGATTTTTACCCATCACGGCAAGTTTCCTTTAACTGAGATTAGCGCTCGGCTGGCAAACCTCGACGAATTCGATAGACCAGTGCCACTAATTTTTTCCGAAATACTAAGCGGGAAAAACACATATGAGATCGAATCATCTATTCCCGAACATGTGCAAGCAGTTCCACCGAAAGTAAAAATACCAGTTTCCATAAACAAGCCCATCAGACTAAATGTGTTCTACACAGCGCGAAACGGAAGTTTCATGCAATGCTTAAGAATGAAATACCAGGATGGGAAGTGGTTAGAAGCCTCCAGGATTTTCCGAGATGAAAAGTTAATACACGAAAAAATTGACGCAGCGTTCCCGCGCACTTCCGAAGGCGATGTAGACTGGAATTAAATTAGCGCAGATTTTCAGTGTGGATTAGTATCGGGACAGCCGCCCGTATTTCCAGCGACCTCGCTCGTCGCCGATTCCTCTGCCGGTGGGCGGGTCATGCAAAGCCAAGATTGCGTGTAATCGACCTTCGCCCCGCCTGCTTGACCTTACGCTCGAACCTCGTCAAAACAAAACGATACTGCTCAATCCAAAGGATCCGAGGCTCGACCAGCTCCATCAGCCGTGACAAGTACGAGTACTTGCCTTTAAATTTCTTCTCCTTTCACATAGATTTTTTGAGACGGTCGCGATGCTTGATTTCGGACTGGATGACGACTTTGACCTGCGTCCGCGCCACCGCGACTGTTAGCGTTGCCTGCGCAGTGATGTAGTCGATGTGCCATTGACCAGCTTCACGCCCACCGTGCATGGCGCCCATGCAGAACACACTATCCCGATCGACGCACAAGTTAGCCACCGTACCTATGGGGGCTAAACGCAATCGGCCAGCCGGCTAAGCATTGAGTTCACCCAAGCACATGCGCCGCTCGTATTCGCGGCGGCGCGTCAAACCAGCAACGCGCCGGCCGCCAGCATAGTCTCGGGCCAGCACGCCGTTGCATGCGCTCATGAGGGCGCCCGGTTCAACTTCTTAAGCAGCGACGAATGGCAGAACAAGCTCCTCCCGAAGTTGTACGTGAACGACGTGTATGCATCATATTCGTACTCCTTGATACGTGGCGTTGCTTGAGTGTTGGTCCTCACCCGGGCGCGCAGGTGTTTCGGGCAGCACCCTCTACCGTCACGCACCTACGTACGACAAGCAGGAAAGCTACAGGGACGTGACGCAGAGACAAGCATCCAGCGGTCCTATTGCATTTGTTTGCGCAGACGTCTGCGCACAGGCCAGCAGCGCCGCGCAATAGCTCTGGCGGCCCGCTGTCGGCCCTTGAATAAAAAAGCCCGGACTTGCCGGGCAATCAACGAACTGCTGTGTATCCCCCGCTATGCTGCTGATCGAGACGGGATACCACCTTCCGGCGTTGAAAATTCTCAAAATATGTTTCTTGCTGCTACTATCTGTTACACCTCACAGGTTTATGGAGATAATGATATGCGTTTGCTTGACAGTTATTTCACGAATACCCCAAAGGATTGCCTTTACCATTACACGAGTTTTTCATCCTTACTCGGCATAATTTCAAACAAAGAGCTATGGATTAGTGATGTGCACTACATGAATGACAGTCGAGAAATGTTGCAAGCTTGCGAGGCTATTGAACACCTTCTCGAACCCATTTTAGCGTTCGAGCAAGATAGCGATAAAAAAGCGCTGATGTGGCAATTCGGGAAATGGCTAAGCAACGTTCGCAATTACACGCGCGGCCACCTTTTCATTTTTTCGCTATCTGAGCAAATGAGCATTTTGAGTCAATGGCGAAGCTACACTCCTCATGGGAAAGGAGTTAGTATCGGTTTTAGTCGGGAATTACTTTCAAGACTCGCCACAAGTCCAGGATTTAGATTAGGGAGATGTTTATACCAAAAAAAAGAACAGGAACAGTTACTTTCTGATCTATTAGAAAAACTCTGGGAAACTGCCCGAACCGAGCACACCGATTTAAGAGGCCGTTACACTATTGATAAATATTCTTATACACCAGTATTTTTGAAGCATGCAACAACAATTTATCAGGTGATGGCCTTAGTTAAACATGAGGCATTTTCCGAAGAGCGGGAGTGGCGCCTTATATCGCCAATGTACTCGGACTTAAGTCCTTGCAATTTCCGAGAAGGAAAATCCATGTTAATTCCCTACATCAAATGTCCGATTGGACAGATGCAGAATATGTTCTCTTCGGTCTTACTAGGGCCAACTCCGCATACAGAGTTGGCGTTAGAGTCTTTAACCGCCTATCTCGCGAACAGCAAGGTCTGTGACACAATCGTTTCTTGCGGAATTCCTTACAGAGAGTGGTGAGCATAGAATTGACGCTTAGAGCCCTACAGCCGAAACTGCGCCTCGAAATCGGAAGCGCCGAATCGACTGTAGGGGCACGGGACATCCCGGCAGACTGGTTGTGCATACGGACATCAACGAACGTTCTTCGGACCGCAATGGACAAATAGCAGATGCCGTGTCAAGTCATTTCAAGATGGTTTGCAAATTATTCTTTGCGCGACCAACCACCCTCGCCACTTCATGCCGGTTTCAAAAAATCTGTTAACACTCATTGAGTCGAAGACGCCGCAGAGAAATGGTGTGCACATAATGAATGAATCCTTTGATGTTTTCAACCGCCGCAACGACATAATCCATCGTTGTGCTTAGGTGCTGGCCGTTCGCACTGGTGCTTTTAGTCTTCTTTCGGTATAACTCGTTTACGAAACCTCGGTTGTGCACGACAAGGTTACGGCGATATACGTGCTCTCTAATAGCCTCCCATGCATCGAAGTTCGATAAAGAAATATTCGCCTTTTTCTCAAAATATACGGCGATATCATCTATGCTCCCACGTCCCAATCCATCTGCCTCCCGATTCGCAAGTGCTTCCCTTACCGCTGCCATTGACCGGTAGGAAAGAACTTCTTCACAGGACATTTGGTTACTACTCCGCAGCATTTCAGGACGCGCAAGCAGCATCTCTCTCGCGTAGTCTTTCAGAAAGGCTTCCAGTCTAGAAATTACGTACACCAACGACATTTCAGCCATAAAGCTCTGCTGTTTCACAGGTATGGCAAACTTCAACATCAACGCCGCAACGCGGTCGGACACATCGAGTTCGAAGACCTTTTCTGGCTTTCGAGTAATTCTCCTTTTAGCTTTCGTAGCGGTAGAAAGGACTGCCTCGCCGATGGAATTCAGTTGCGCAATCTCAGCTGCCGTGAACGATTGTGTTTCTGGGATGGGACGTAATTTCTCAGCAAGATTCTGATGAATCTCCTGCGCAAACTCGCCAATCAGCCTTATATCATTAACTGAGCTTTCGACGATACGCTGCAAATATTTTGATGATGTCATAAGCCCTAACGCACGGCAGAAATCGACGCACCCTTAGCGTGACTAGGTTAAATGGATGATTGGGAAAACCGTATATTTTCAGCCACCTGATTGACGTATTTACCCGAAAGCGAAAATGGCATAACAGATGGCATATCGGTCACCCATTTTACGAGTTCAATGGCTAAATAGCTTATCTAGCTCAGCTTCGACTTCACATAAGTCTCGTAAAACAACTTCACGACTGCCAACAGCTTTATAAATTGGTTAGGAGCCGCTACACCAGTACAGTTTAAAAAGACTGCCCATGTCATCTGAACTTCTGGAATTTGATCATACTTCTGCTTCGCGAAATCATCAACGGATTAAGAGCCAGCTTGTATTCACTCCGGTGGGTCAGTTTTCAACCGGCGTTGACACTTCACCCGCTTGTCGGACACACGGCCGACGAACTAGAACGCCAATACGCCGGACAGGATGGCACGGTCTTCCGCATCGTACAGGAGTACAACGGCATCCCAGCCGCTGACGCTGGATTTAAGACCACCACGTACATAGCCTGGCCAAGCTGTAAAGCAGCAGCACTTAATACGCTGCCAGCGGCCGCACCAGGAAATTCAACCCGTCGGCCCACCACAGGTCCAGCGGCTGTATTTGCATAAAGGCTGCTGGTGTGCATAGCGTCCATGAACAACTCTGTGTTCGTATTGAAGAATCTTTCATGCCTTGCGTCCCTTGCTCCGGAATGGGGGATCAACATACGGCAGTATGATCGGCGCTTAGAAAAACTAGCAAAGGCAACCGAGTAATACAAAATGGTCGAGCAGGAAAGGCAAAACTAAGCAAGCTCCACTTCAGCTTTTGCCAAGTACACAATCGCAGCAGCAGTCTGATGCAATGCATACGCAACCATATGGGAAGGCACCTCTGTGACTTCAGCACCCTGACCGTGCCCCCCCCATCTTATTTCTTACCGTTGGAACTCCACTTTCAAGCATTGAGCGAAGGCCGGAGAAGTGCTTCGCCCAAAATTCCGGGATCAATTTTTTCTCAAACATAAGACCTACCAATGGTGTTGCTGTAGCGTTTTCCGGAAGAGCCCAATTCCGCTTTTTAGCAATAACCTTTATGGTGCTTTCCAAAGCTTTTAATGCGGAAATGAGGGCATCCTTCATATGCCCGTGCCGATAGTGCTCATAGGCAGCGTGATACTCCTCTTCGGCACCGGCATAAGCCTCATCATGCAAGATGGCTAAAGCAGGACGAACGACTTCAGAATGCAACAACTGCGAATCTACCCGAACTATTAACCCAGCTTCAAATTGATATCCTATCGCATGCTCACGGAACCGGACGTTTAATTCGTTTAAAGCTTCATCCGCTTTCTCACTCGCCGAATTATCATTTTTATAATAAACCTCCCGGGTGAATTTATCGATTATCCGGAAGGAGATCTCAATTGCATCTAACACCCGCTCGTGATTTGTCTCGTCTAATATAAAATCATACAACTCAGTGGGAATATCACGCGACCGATGCCCTTTCTTCGGCAGTAGTTCGAAGAGGCCATATTCACGACGTAAAGTAGAAACAATAAAATCGATGGCATCCCTGACCCGGCGGAATTTAATATAGTCAATGGGGGTTCCTAGCGCATCCTGCATTACATGGATAATCTGGACGCGTAATGGTTGCGGAATTTCGTCATAAGCATAGATCTCCGGAATACCCCCTTTCAATCGCCGCTGCCTCTTCGAGTACAGATCAAAAACGCCCACAACACCTCCCTTGCATAAAGAGAAAATTTTCCAACGGCCCCGCTACAGACCGCATTTTAGCATGGCAAATCCCCCTATCCCGTTGGAAAGTTTTTATGTTAAGATACTGATTAATAGGCTTTTTTTGAGGATTGAGGCTTGGCTTGCGATTCCTGTTGTCGTGGGTTCGAGCCCCATCAGTCACCCCAAAATTTTAAAGCCCAGCCTCGCGCTGGGCTTTTCATTTTCCCGTACACTTCATGCTTAGCGGAACTGTCGGGTTCATGCCACTATGACTAATACTTCCTCATTCCCCTTCGTGATCGGTGTCGCCGGTGGCAGCGGCAGTGGCAAATCCACGGTGACGCAGCAAGTGCTGGCCGCCTTTGGCGCCGACGTGGTATCCGTCGTCATGCAGGACGACTATTACGCGGACCAGACCCACCTCGCGCCCGACGTGCGCCGCAAGGCCAATTACGATCACCCGGACGCCTTTGACTGGCCACTGCTGATCGAACAGGTCCACACGCTGCGCAGCGGCCAGGCCATCGAGATGCCGGTGTACGACTTCACCATCGACAACCGCTCGACCGACACGATTCACGTCAAACCCGCGCCGGTGATTGTCATCGAAGGCTTGTTTGCCCTGTTCGATCCCGCCCTGCGCGACATGATGTCGCTGAAGATCTTCGTCGACACGGCATCGGACGTGCGCTTCATCCGCCGCCTGCAACGCGATATTTCCGAACGGGGCCGCAGCATGGACAGCGTGATCGGGCAATACATGGAAACCGTGCGCCCGATGTACAAGCAATTCATCGAGCCGACCAAACGCCACGCCGACGTCATCCTGCCGCACGGCGCCAACGGGCCGGCGGTGGATGTCATTACCACCAAAGTCGCCAGCGTGATTGATGCCCTGAAGCAGGGGTGAGCTTACAGATTAGCGCGCATGTAGCGCTTTAAGCGCAACGTCCGGTGCTGCGGACACGATCTTTAGCAATGCAGCTGCCGGCCCCGTGGGATTCCGACGATGCTGCTCCCAGTTTTGCAGCGTTTTCACACTCACTTGCATCAAACCGGCAAACTCGATCTGAGACAAACCGATCTGCTCTCTTACTGCCTTCACGTCCGGCGCCGCAGCATTAAAACGGCGCGACGCCGGCGCTTCACCACGCGCAATCGCCTTGGCCTCTTTCAGGCTCTGCACCAGATCTTCAAACAATGTTTGGTCCATTCACAACTCCTTCACAAGCTCACGCAGGATGGCAAGCTCCCTGTCGGTAAGGTCATCCTTCTTCGATTTTGAATAGATCAGCAACATAAAAATCTGGTGATCTTCCCTGATCCAATAATAGATGGCGCGCACACCACCACTCTTGCCACGCCCAGCCAATGCATACCGCAGTTTCCGGATACCGCCACCACCGCGGATGATGTCACCCCGGTCCGGATTTTCAATCAAGATGCTTTGAAGCCCGGCATATTCATCGTCCGTCAGCAACTCATTGACCAGCCGCGTAAATGTTGGAGTTTCGATGAATTCCATGATCTAGTATATACGCCATTGGCGTACACCTCAAATGAGTTAGGGGAATTCATCCTCGATGAACACATCACGCAGCGCATTGCGACAGATAGCAATGCGATATGATGAAAATCATGGAAACTCAACTCATATACACCACCGCCCAATCCCGCTCCGACCTCGAACAAATCCTCGCCCTCCAGCGCAGCAACCTGCCCGGCGCGGCGCCGGGGCAGGACGAGCAGGGTTTTGTGTCGCTGGTCTATACGGTGCCGTTGCTGGAATCCGTGTGCGGTCCGCACCGGCACGTGATCGCCAGGGATGGCGACAAGGTGGTCGGCTATACGCTGGTGCTGCTGCCGGAGGCGAAGGAACACTTCCCCGAGATCGGCGACATGTTCGGCGCGGTCGACGCGTGGCGCGCGCCGGGAACGACATATTTCGTCATGGGCCAGGTGTGCGTGGCGGACGGTTACCGGGGACAGGGTGTATTCCGCGGGCTGTACCACAAGCTGCGCGATGAAATGCGGGAGCACTTCGACTTCGTCGCCACCGACGTATCGCGCAAGAACGTACGGTCGATGAATGCGCACGCGGGCGTCGGATTCCGGGAAATCAACGAAGGGTCACCGTGGCAGGTGATCGTCTGGGACTGGACCTGACAAACTGGCTAAGGCCGCGCCTGCTGATACTGGCGGTAGTCCGCCGTGCTGCGGTATTCGTACAGCGCCTGCCAGTAGCGGTCCGAGAACCGGCCATATTGCGAGTGAAACTGGCGCGACAGCATCAGGTACAGAGGCGTCTGCTCAAACGCCTTGCCCGCCCGTTCGATCTTGCCCTCGTAGCGCGACGCGATCAGCTGGTCCGCCTCGATTTCCATGGCGATCACGCCATCGAGCCGGCCCGCCATCAGTTTGGCGACATTCGATTCCAGCGCCTTGCTGCCGTCATCATAGGAAATACCCAGCTGCTGCAAGCGCTCGGTGATAAACACGAAGCCCGATTCGACGCCGATGCGGCCATCGCCGATGCCTGAAAAACGCTGCCCATCCCAGTCGACCTGCGTCCCCTTGCGGCGGTACAGGAAATAGCGCGGCGTGGCCAGCGCCTTCCTTTCATCCGGGCCGGCGCCCGCCATGGGGAACACGGCATACTCGGCACGCTCGGCGGAATAGGCGCCCACCATGCCATCGACCAGCCCGTTCTTCAACTCTTCCACGCAGCGGCGCCTGGGGGCCACACGGCGCTCCAGTTCCAGGCCCATCCCCCGCGCCGCTTGCTGCATCAGGTATTGCAAGTGACCGGTGCCATCGACCCGCGCATACGGCGGGTAATCGACATCCATCGAACACAGCCGGAAACGCGCAGGCGCCGACGCGACCGCGGTGGCGGGCGGCTCGTTGCCTGCCCATGCGGGTAAAACCGACCACAATGCTGCAAATACCGCTGATGCAATGCCAATCCGACACCACATTCATGACTCCTGTTATGCAATTTGTGTCTAGCGTAACACGGTGAATGAAAAAGATTGATGGAATCGACGGCGCGGCCACAGGAATTGCCTACAATGAACCCATTGATTTAAGCCAAGTTGATGGGGCTGCTCGCTGCACCGGTGCAAACCGCTGCAGCGATTTTTTTATCAAGGACGCGGCTGAGGCGTCACCCGCGCCAGCACGGCAAACAGCCGCTCCATGTCGACCGGCTTGACGAAGTGATAATCGAAACCCGCCGAATACGCTTCCTGGCGATCCCGTTCCTGGCCATAGCCCGTGATGGCCACCAGCACCGCGTTGACGGTTTCCGGCCGCGCGCGCAGGCGGCGCGCCAGCTCGTTGCCATCGATGTCCGGCAAGCCGATGTCGAGCAGGCACACGTCCGGATGCATGGCGCGCGCCGCATCCATGCCGGCATAGGGATGGTTTTCCACCCGCACCGTGTGGCCGGCGTCGGCCAGCACCATGCCCAGCGTGCTGGCGGCATCGACATTGTCATCCACTACCAGCAGGTTCAGGCTGCGGGCCGGCGGCTCGGCGCCGGCATGTTTCGGGCGCACATCGCTACCGGGGTCCGGCTGCGCCATCGGCAGGCGCAGGATGAACGTGCTGCCCTTGCCGATGCCGTCGCTGTGCGCCGCCACGCTGCCCTGGTGCGCTTCCGCCAGCCGCTGCACCAGCGCCAGGCCGAGACCCATGCCGCCCTGCGACCGGTCCAGCGTGCGCTCGTCCTGCGCAAACAATTCAAAGGCGCGCGCCAGCAATTCCGGCCGCATGCCGACACCGTTGTCGCGCACCGTCACCGTCAGGTTTTCGCCGCGCACGCCGACGCGCAATTCGACAAAGCCGTCTTCCGGTGTGTACTTGGCCGCATTGTTGAGCAGGTTGGCCAGCACCTGCACCAGCCGCTTGTTGTCGCCATAGACGTAGACCGGCTCCGGCGGCAAATGCACATTGAAACGGTGATGGCGCGCCTCCATCAGCGGCCGCACCTGCTCCACCGCGTGCGACACCACGTGGCGGAAGTCCAGCGTTTCCTTTTTCAGAGCCACCATGCCGCGCGTCACGCGCGACACGTCCAGCAAGTCGTCGATCAGCCCCGTCATGTGGCGCACCTGGCGGGAGATCACTTCACTGGTGCGCTTGACCGTCGCTTCGTCGAACTGGAAGCGGCGCAGCAGTTCCGCCGCCGTGCCGATCGGCGCCAGCGGATTGCGCAGTTCGTGCGCCAGCATGGCGAGGAATTCATCCTTGCGGCTGTCCGCGTCGCGCAGCGCGGCCTGGGCGCGCTTGCTGGCGTCATGCTCGGCGTGCAGCGCCGCCACGGCGCGCACCCGCTCGGCCGCTTCCCACGTGCGCTGCACCACGTCCTGCGTCATCGAAATATCGTCGCGCGTCCACAGGCGCGGCGACGCCATGGTCAGGTGCAGCGCGCACGTCACCCTGCCCTGCTGCATCAGCGGCACCACGACAATGGCGGCAATCCCCAGCGCCTGGTAAGCGGCGGCATTGGCCGCCGTGCGGCGGTCCGTATTGATGTCATCGACCACAAAGGGCTTGCCCGCTTCCAGGATCGCCATGATTTCCGGGCTCAGGTCGTCCAGCCGCACGCTGGCCGGCAACGGCGGCAGTGCGCCGTATTCGGGCGAGGTCCACATCCCCTGCAGGAACGCCATGTGGCTGGCCGGGTGGATTTCCGTGTAATACACGCGTGACACGCGCAGGTACTTGCCCAGCAATTCGGTCGACACGGCGGTGATTTCCTCCGCGGAGCCCTGCGCGCGCAAGCGGTCCGCCATGTCCAGCTGGAAAGCCTGGCGCCGGTTCAGCGCAACGAAAGCCCGCTCCGCCAGCACCTCCCGCGTGGATTCCGTCAGTACCAGCAATACGCCTTCGACCTGGCCGCTGTCGCCCCAGATCGGGCTGTGGCAATGGGTGAAGTACGTTTCGCGTTGCGTATGGCCCCGCTCCGGCGCATAGCTGGCGTTTTCCACGTAATAGGTTTCACCCGTGAAGACGTGCTCGAAAATCGGCCCCAGCTGGTCCCACATTTCCCGCCACAGCTCGAACACGGGGCGCCCCAGGTGGCCCGGGTGCTTGCTGCCCAACACATGGGCGAATGCGTCGTTATAAAAGGTGAGCAAATCCCTGCCCCAATGGATCGCCATGGGGAATTTGGATGCGAGGATGGTGCGTAACACCATTTGCAGGCTTAGCGGCCATTGCTCTGGCGGCCCCATGCGGGAAGCGCGCCAGTCGCATGCGCGCAGCCGTTCGCCGCACTCGCCGCCACCGTCCAGGAAGGCCAGCCGGCGCACAGCCTGAGGTGGGATTAAATCGTTGCTCATCGGGGTGTTGCCATAAATACATTCCCCGAATCATACACGTACTTGCCAATTTAAATATAGAAAAGATTACCTTTTTCGCCGGCGAAGGCTGGCTGACGCTGCGTGCGGAAATACAACGCAAAGCGCATGAATACGTGGTTTGCGCGGTTTTTTGCTGTCTTTCATGCGCGCTGGTGGTATGATTTTTTACATACCAAGAAGAAATTTTAGTTGCAATTTTTTAATACCAAGTACCGAATAACGCTCCTGGCAGGGAGCCCCGCCACGTGGCCTGCAGGGACTACGATGGCTTTGCCGGGCGATGCAACCAACAAAAGATGCATCCCAACAAGCAACGCACGGAATGCCGTCCACTGGACGGCATTTTTTTTGTACATTATGGTGACTGCGCAGTCTTGCATTGCCCTAAGGCATTGAATAGACGATACAATGCCCAATCGCGTAATCATTTTTCGAGCTGACCATGTCCGATGACAAACCCCTGACGGCCGAAGAGAAGATCCTGGCCCAGCTGTCCACCTACAGCAAAGAAACGCCCATCGGCCACCCCGATATCGATGGCCGCGCCGGCATTTTCGTCCCTTCCCCCGAGTTCAATTTCGCGGCCAACGCCACGATCCGCATGGGGTCCGGCATTGTCGGCTTTGGCAATCCCGATGGCACGCTGACGATTTATTTCGAAGGCAACCGCTTCGATGATTCCAGCCTGCACAAATGGGAAAACAAGGTACGCAAGTCGTATGACCGCATGGTGATGCGTGCGCCGACCGTCTCGAAGGGCAAGCTCGACGCCAAGCAACTGGAACTGGTGGGCTTGATCGAAGGCAATGGCATCACCATCAAGCACCCGGAAAAGCTGGTGCACTGGCTGACCGTGTCCAATGCGCTGGATACCGCGCCGGCATCGGATCACATCACGTGGAAGAAAGATAAGTTTTAACGAGGCAAAGTCCTACAACCGCCATGACTTTTCGCTGATCCCGGTCAGCGGGGTGCGCACCTAAGATGATGTCATACCATCGTCAAATTGCAGGAGCGCACCATGACTCGCATAAACCCCATCACTGTCGGATCGCTGCTGGTCGGGTTGGCCGGCGTTTCCACCTGGCTGCTGTGCTCAGCCGAAGTGCTGCACAACGCATCGTTCTTCTTCGTGCATTAATTCCGCTTCAGCCCGCCTGCCTTCAATGACGGCGGCCGCGATAGCGGTGGCCCCAGTTACCGAACACGAAGTCCAGCCCGATCGTCACCGGCGGATAGTAATACGCGGGCGCCGGTGCATAGACAGGCGCTGGCGCATACACGGGATAGGCTTCCGTCGTATATTCCACGCGCGCCGGCGCTGGCGCCGGCCTGAACTCTTCCGTCGTATATTCCACCGGCCGGCTGTCGCCTTGCATCGTGCGGCTGCCCGGCGCAACCGGCGTCACCGACACCGTATGCCATTCATAGGGATTGACTGGCTGGGCACGCGCATAGCCCTGGCGGGCGGGAACGGCGCAACCGGACAAGGTAACGGCTGCGGCAACGGCAGCCAGGACGCTGAGGGATTGGATCGGGGTTTTCATGTCAGGACTCCGGTTTGGATCTATCACTATAGAAAATTCCAGGGCGGATTGCTGCATTTCTTACGGGCTGTTACACCCGGTAAATCAGGCGAAAAAAAACCGGCCACGAGGGCCGGTTCGGTTGCAGCGGCGCAGGCACGCCGGTCGCAATAAATCAATCCAGTTTCCACGCGTAGTCGACCTTGGTCCAGGTCGTGTCCGGCTTGCCGTCCTTGGTGCCCGGCTTGAACTTGCACGCGCTGATGGCCTTGATGGCGGCCTTGTCCAGGTTCTTGAAACCACTGGACTTGTCGACTTTGGACTCCAGCACATCGCCCGTGGCGGACACCTGGAACGACATGGTGACGGTGCCCTGCTCTTCGTTCATCAGCGAGGCTTTCGGATATTCGGCCTTGCAATTCTTGGCATCAAAGCTCGCAGGAACTTCTGCAGCAAACGCCGCGCTCGTCGCGAGCATTGTAGCGATAACACTTAACCAACGCTTATTCATGAACATCTGATTTCCCCGTGTGTGATCTGCTGGATGATGAGTACGCTGGATTACAGTTTCCAGACGTAGTCGACCTTGGTCCAGGTTTGCGCCACTGCACCATCCTTGGTGCCCGGCTTGAATTTGCAAGCACTGATCGCTTTTACTGCTGCCTTGTCCAGGTTCTTGAAGCCACTCGATTTGTCGACTTTCGAATCCAGCACTTCGCCGGATGGAGACACCAGGAACGACATCGATACTGCGCCCTGCTCTTCATTCAACAGCGAGGCTTTGGGGTAGTCAGCCTTGCAGTTCTTTGCATCGAAAACGGCGGGTACTTCTGCTGCAAAAACGGACGTGCTCAAAACGGCTGCTGCGATGAAACTGATCGAATACTTGGTCATGTTCAACAATTCTCTCTTGGTTTGAATGGATGGCCGCGCCTCTAGCAGCCATCCGTGCTGCTATTTAAAACTCTTCCCATTCATCGGCAGCCGTCGTGGCTGCTGCGACTTTTTTTGCAGCCGGCTTGGCGGCTGGTGCGGCAACTTTCTTCACCGGCGGACGCGCCACCGGTGGTTTGGCCTTGGCCACTACTGCGGTCGAGGCCGGCAATGCCAGCTTGCGCTCTTCGCCTTCCGCCAGCTTGAAGATGCTGACCACGCGCGCCAGTTCCGACGCCTGGTCTTGCAAGCTTTGCGCAGCGGCTGCCGCTTCTTCCACCAGCGCGGCATTTTGCTGGGTCATGCTGTCCATCTCGATGATCGACTGGTTCACCTGCTCGATACCGGCGCTCTGCTCCTGGCTTGCGCTGGCGATCTCGCCCATGATGTCGGTCACGCGGCGCACGGAATCAACCACTTCATCCATCGTCACGCCGGCCTGGCCCACCAGTTTCGAACCGCGCTCCACCTTCTCAACCGAGTCGCCGATCAGCGTCTTGATTTCCTTGGCTGCGGCGGCGGAACGCTGTGCCAGCGAACGCACTTCCGATGCCACCACCGCGAAGCCACGGCCCTGTTCGCCTGCACGGGCTGCTTCCACCGCGGCATTCAGCGCCAGGATATTGGTCTGGAATGCGATACCGTCGATAACGCCGATGATATCCACAATCTTGTTGGCCGACTCGTTAATCGAGCTCATGGTGTCTACAACTTGCGACACTACGTCGCCGCCCTTGCGCGCCACATCCGATGCATTGGCTGCCAGCTGGTTGGCCTGGCGGGCGTTGTCGGCATTCTGTTTCACGGTCGACGTCAGTTCTTCCATGGCCGACGCGGTCTTCTCCAGCGCCGATGCCTGCATTTCAGTACGGGACGACAGGTCGATATTGCCGGCGGCGATTTCACGCGACGCGGTGCCGATGGTTTCCGTGCCGGTGCGCACCTGGCCGACGATGCCCACCAGGCTGTTACGCATGTCTTTCATTTCCACCAGCAGGCTGTCCTTGTCGGTGCTGTTGGTTTCGATCGATACCGACAGGTCGCCGTCGGCGATGCGGCCGGCGATGGCGGCCGTGTAATCCGGTTCGCCGCCCAGCTGTTTCAGCAGGCCGCGGGTGATGATCAGTGCCGCGGCCACGCCCAGCAGGGTGGCCAGGCCGCCCAGGATGATCATGAAGGTGCGCGCGCCGGCGAAGCCTTCAGCCGCATCCTTCTTCACTTGTTCGTTGAGCTTGTCTTCGAGCGCAGCCAGCTGGTCCAGCGCCTCGATCCATTTTTTCTGGACTGGACGGATTTCCTTGATCATGACCTTGGTGGCGGCTTCAGCCTTGTCGCTCATCCACAGGTCGGAAGCCTTGGCGATGGCCGGCATCGCGGTGCCTTCCAGTTCGACGATTTGCGCCAGCAGGGCCTTCTCTTCCTTGGTGCCTTCCTTGCCAAACAGTTCTTGCAGCTTCTTCTGGGAAGCAGCGTACTTTTCCGCTTCTTCCTTAATTTTCTTCATTTCCGGTTCCATGTCACCGGAGTCGCTCATCAGGGTCAATACGCGCAGGCGGTCGCCGCGGCTGACGACATTGTTGCGCATGTCGATCACCTGGCGTGTCACTACATTGTTAAAGCTGACGACGTGGTCCAGACGGTCCTGAATCTGTGCCATGCGAATAATCCCGACCAGCGTCACCGCGATCAGGAATACCAGCACCAACGCGAACCCGAGGCCCAGGCGCGTTCCCACTTTCATTTTTGCAAAATTCATTTCGGCTTCTTTGTAAGTGACACGATTGATTAGAAATACCCAGGAATGCAGCTATCTTGCATGATTGTCATCCACCAAGTCCCGTTGCTGTCGCGCAAGATACGACAGTAACAAACAATGACTGCGAATGCAAAACTTGCGCTTCTTGGTTGTGACAATGTGTGGTTTTTCAGCGCACTAGATACACAGCGGATACACAGCGGAGAGTGTGACTATGTGTGTATATTTGAAATTATAGTGGCAAAATTTTCCTTGGGGCAAGCAAAAACTGCCTCAAAAATATGCAACCCAACTTTCTGCGGAGAAAGCAAGATAACGCAAACATTGCATGGGAATTTAGCGATTTACCGGCAAAAAATGCGGTAAGTTACAGAAGAAATATCGGCGCCTGTTGCGCCGATATTTAATTCAGTCCTTGTGACAATCTCACGCGAATCCCGGCAACCGCGCGGCGGCTTCCAGTAACAAATTGGCGTCGCCGGTGGCGAGCTTTTTCGAGTCCGACAGCGTCTGGCGGAACTGCTTTGCACCCGGCAAGCCTTGCATCAGGCCCAGCATGTGGCGCGTGATGGTGTTCATCTTGAGACCGCGCTCCCCTTCTTTCGCCAGTTGCGCCTGAATATACGGCACCATGGCGGCCAGCACGTCGGCGCGGGTCTTCACGGGCGCATCGGAACCGTAATAACGCTGGTCGAAGCGGGCCATCATATATGGATTGTGATATGCCTCGCGGCCCAGCATCACGCCATCGACATATTGCAAATGCTCGTCGATTTCCGCTTCGGTTTTAATTCCGCCGTTAATCAGGATTTCGAAGTCGGGAAAGTCCTGTTTCAGTTTGTATGCGAAGTCATATTTCAGGGGCGGAATCTCCCGGTTTTCCTTCGGCGACAAGCCTTTCAAGATCGCATTCCTGGCATGCACGATAAACGTGCGGCAGCCGGCTTCCGCCACCGTGCCGACGAAGTCACGCACGAAATCATAACTTTCCGTCTTGTCGATGCCGATGCGGTGCTTGACGGTCACGTCGATGGTGACCGCGTCGCGCATGGCTTTCACGCAATCGGCCACCAGTTGCGGTTCCGCCATCAGGCAGGCGCCAAACGCGCCTTTCTGCACCCGCTCGGACGGGCAGCCGCAATTGAGGTTGATTTCATCGTAGCCCCACTGCTGGCCCAACTTGGCGCTGGTGGCGAGATCGGCCGGGTCGCTGCCGCCCAGTTGCAGGGCGACGGGATGTTCTTCCTCATTGAAGCGCAGGTGGCGCTCGACGTCGCCATAGACCAGCGCACCGGTGGTGACCATTTCCGTGTACAGCCACGTGTGCTTGGTGATTTCGCGGTGGAACACGCGGCAGTGCCTGTCAGTCCAGTCCATCATGGGCGCCACGGACAGGCGGCGGCCGTTCACTTGTTTGGCGGCGGGAACGGCGGCGGCGAGGTCGGACAGGATGGTCATGTTGGCAAGCGTTGAGGGGCGAAAATCGGGCTGCGTATTATACAGGCAGATGTTCGATCGGATATGCCGTGGGCGGCAACCCCGTAGGGCGGTTTCCGCGTTAGCGGAAGCCGCCATGCATGCGGCGCCGGTCCGCATGCAATGGCGGGTTTGTAAAACCCGCCCTACCGGTTTTACTTCGGTGATTTGCCACGGCCTTTGCCTCCCGGCTTGCCCGATGCCCGCGATGCCGCTTGTGGCGGCACGAACGGCGCCGGGTCCGGATCGAGACCGGCAGCCGACGTGGGAATCGGGCCCAGCGGGTCGGCTTTCAGTTCCAGCGTCACGTGCGGCAACGCCGCGTCGGGCGCCGTGGGCGGCGCGATGGCGATCGCCGTGGCCGGGCTGTTCAGCAGTTCGCCCACGTAGGCCAGGCGGCGCGCCGCTTCGCCTTTGAGTTCGCCGGCGGCCGTCATGATGGAGCGGATGCTGTTCCAGACGCGCTGGCGCTCTTCCGCCTCCGCCGGCATCAGCTTCGGCATTTCCACCATGGCGCGGACTTCATCCAGCTGCAAAATCATGTTCTGCTCGTGGACGATTTCCTTGAAGCGGGCCAGCGACACGCGGCGGCTGGCGGGGATGCGCTGGCGCACCTCGCGCAGCGCTGCAAACGCGCGCTCGTCGGCGGCGCGCATTTCCGGACTGCGCGCCACGTACAGCAGCGAGCGGATCACGCCGTGCGGCTCGCCGCCGGCCGACATCTGCCCTGCCAGTTCCGTGCGGCGCGCGGCCAGCACGGATTCACGCGCGATATCGCGGCCGATGCGGCGCCGCACACTCCCCGAGTCCGCGCGCAAACCCACCAGCGTTTGCAGCAGCGGCTGGCCGTACACGTTCATGAAGAAGTTTTCCACCCACTGGTCGCGCACGTGCTGGTACTGGTCCAGCATCGCGACGATGCCGTTCGAGACCTGCTCCTGCATTTTCACGAAAGGATTGTCGTCGGACACTGGCTGGCGTTCGGCGCGCACTTTTTCCGCCAGCGCGGGAATGCCGTTCATCAGCGGATTTTTATCGGAGAAGGTTTCATAGCGCAGCCGGTACGGATGCATGAAACGCAGCCATTCGGCCACCGGTTCGCTGGCCATGGCTTTCACGTACGGGCTGGCATAGGTGCGGTACAGGCCCTGCGTGACTTCCGACAGCCGCGCCACGGTGGCGAAACGGCGTTCGTCTTCATCGTCATTGCCGCCCATTGCCGCCAGCGAACGCACGTCACGCCGTTCGAAGCGCATGACGTAGCGGCCATCGGCCAGGTCCGGGTTGGCCATGTCGTCGCTCTTTTCCACGAACACGGCTTCATACAGGCCGGGCGGCAGCACGTCGATCAAATCCATCGAACGGGTGAATTCCTCGTGTTCCTTGTTGGCCACGGAAGCCGACACGAAGATGCCCAGGTGGCCGATCGACTGGTGCGTCGAATAAATCACGGTTTGTCCCGCCGCCACCAGCGCGGCGTCGTCTTCGTACAAGTCCAGCAGCCAGCCCAGCGCCTGTTGCGGCGGCGTGATGTCGTCACCCCACGAGCAAAACACGATGATGGGCGCGCTGATGTTGCGCAAGTCGATGCGGCGGCCTTCGCTGTCGTGGATGGTGCCATTCGACAGCCGGTTGCCGACGAACAGGTTGTCGGCAATGAATTGCATTTCGTGGGCGTTGAGCAGCACCGGGTTGCCCCACCAGCGCTCGAACTCCAGGAACCGTTCCGCTTCCGTGTCGACGTTGGCGTACACGTTGTAGGCTTTTTTCCAGTACGTGTTGGCCGGGTTCATGCTCTCGAAATTGGACACCAGGTGGGCGCCGTCGAAGTGGCCATTACCCAGGTCGCCCGCCAGCGACGTCAGCCAGGTGCCGCCGTACAGGCCACCGAGGTAGCGCAGCGGATTCTTGCCGCGCACACCGGCCCAGTACGACAGCGGCGCGCCGGCCAGCAACAGCGGCCCCGTGATGCCGGGGCGCAGTGCCGCCGTCATCATGATTTGCCAGCCGGCCTGGCAATTGGCGATCAGCGCCGGCTTGCCTTCCGCCTGCGGATGCAGGGTCGCCACGTGTTCGATAAAGCGCGCTTCGGCGCGACACACGTCTTCGATGGTCTGGCCCGGTTCCGGGTCTGGCAGGAAGCCGACGAAATAACAGGGATTGCCGGCCTTCAGCACCACGCCGATTTCACTGTCCTGCTTCATGCCGGCAATGCCGGGGCCGTGGCCGGCGCGGGGGTCGAACACGATGAACGGGCGCTTGGTTTCATCGATGACCACGCCGGGCGGCGGCACGATGCGCATCAGGCTGTAATTGCAGGGCCGCTCCAGGGTGCGGCCGTCGATCAGGGTATCGAATTCAAATGTGAGGACATGCGGCGCGGTTTCGTGTTCACGCGCGTTGCGCTCATTGCCGCGCTGGTACAGCACATCCATCATCAAAATGGACCGCTGCCAGGCATCGGTCCAGTATTCCACGGCCTGTCCGAACAGGCCAAACGCCGGGTTGCTCATTGCGAATCTCCGGTAGTGGGGGTGCCCGTTAAGTAGACCACAATTCGCCCGGCGATGGGACTCCGGAATGGAAAAAAGCCCGTTGTCTCTTTCGAGGCAACGGGCTTGGAATGCGTAGGGCGGTTTTCGCGCAGCGAAAGCCGCCATTGCATGCTTGCCGGTACGGTATGCGCCAGCGGCGACGCACGCATGGCGGCTTCCGCCTGGGCGGAAACCGCCCTACGGAGATACGATCCGGGCGATTATGCGCCTTCGCGCTGGGCCTTCTTACGCTCGTGCTCTTTCAGGAAACGCTTGCGCAGACGGATCGATTTCGGGGTGATTTCCACCAGTTCGTCGTCGTCGATGAATTCCACGGCGTATTCCAGCGACATCTGGATTGGCGGCACCAGGCGCACCGCTTCGTCGGTACCCGACGAACGCACGTTGGTCAGCTGTTTGCCCTTGATCGGGTTGACCACCAGGTCGTTGTCGCGCGAGTGGATACCGATGATCATGCCTTCGTAGACCGGGTCGTTGTGGACCACGAACATACGGCCGCGATCCTGCAGTTTCCAGATCGCGTAGGCAACGGCGGCGCCGTCGTCCTGCGAAATCAGCACGCCGTTGCGACGGCCGCCCAGTTCGCCGCCCTTGCTGTTGTCGACTGGTGCGTAGGCATCGAACACGTGGCTCATCAGGCCGGTGCCGCGGGTCAGGGTCATGAATTCACCCTGGAAGCCGATCAGGCCACGCGCAGGAATACGGTATTCCAGACGCACACGGCCTTTGCCGTCCGATTCCATGTTTTGCAGGTCGCCACGGCGGCGGCCCAGTTCTTCCATGACGCCGCCCTGGTTGACTTCTTCCACGTCAACGCTCAGTTGCTCGTACGGCTCGTGGCGCACGCCGTCGACCATCTTGAACACCACGCGCGGACGCGATACGGCCAGCTCGAAGCCTTCGCGGCGCATGTTTTCAATCAGGATGGTCAGGTGCAGTTCGCCGCGGCCCGACACTTCGAACACGGTGTCGTCGTCGGTCGGTGCAACGCGCAGCGCCACGTTGGCTTTCAGTTCCTTGTCCAGGCGGTCACGCAGCTGGCGCGAGGTCACGAACTTGCCTTCGCGGCCGGCCAGTGGCGAGTTGTTGACCATGAAGTTCATGGTCAGGGTCGGCTCGTCGACGGTCAGCATCGGCAGCGCTTCCGGGGCTTCCGGTGCGCACACGGTCGAACCGATGCCGATATCTTCGATACCGTTGATCAGGATAATGTCGCCGGCAACGGCTTCGTCCACCAGCACGCGCTCCAGGCCCTTGAAGTTCAGCACCTGGTTGATGCGGCCTTTTTGCGGGGTCGAATCAGGACCGTTCATGAACACCACGTCCTGGCCTGCCTTCACGCGGCCACGCGACACGCGGCCGATACCGATCTTGCCGACGTACGACGAGTAGTCCAGCGACGTGATTTGCATCTGCAGCGGACCATCCGGATTGTCGTCACGGACTGGAACGTGTTGCAGGATGGCGTCGAACAGTGGCTTCATGTCGCCGCCGCGCACGGATTCGTCCAGGCCGGCGTAGCCGTTCAGGCCCGATGCGTACACGATCGGGAAGTCCAGCTGTTCATCATTGGCGCCCAGCTTGTCGAACAGTTCGAAGGTCTGGTTGATCGCCCAGTCGGCGCGCGCGCCCGGACGGTCGATCTTGTTCACCACCACGATCGGCTTCAGGCCCAGGGCCAGCGCTTTACGGGTAACGAAACGGGTCTGTGGCATCGGGCCTTCCTGCGCATCGATCAGCAGCAGCACCGAGTCAACCATCGACAGCACGCGCTCCACTTCGCCGCCGAAGTCGGCGTGGCCCGGGGTGTCGACGATGTTGATGTGGGTGCCTTCGTATTCCACTGCGCAGTTCTTCGACAGAATCGTAATACCGCGCTCTTTCTCGAGGTCGTTCGAGTCCATCACGCGGGTGTCGACTTGCTGGTTTTCACGGAAGGTGCCGGACTGACGCAGCAGCTGGTCGACCAGGGTGGTCTTGCCGTGGTCAACGTGGGCGATGATGGCGATATTGCGGATAGCGCGTTTAGTATTAGACATAGTCGTTGTAAGTACAGAGAAACTGCGGTGCGCACAGGATGTGCGAGACTGGAACCCACTAGTATAGCACACAGTGGGCGACATTCTGAACGGATAGGGGCAGATTGACGGCAAAACCGTCTGAATGCGGGGTTTTACCCCGCAGTTGCCGGCTTTTTAATTCGTGGCGGTGGCAATCAGGCGTTCCGGCGCCAGGATCGCGAACTTTTGCAACTGGGCCGTACCCAGCAGCTTGTCAGCGTGATACACGCGCACGCGGCCGATATGGTCGGCCGGCACCACGGCTTCCGGCTCTTTGCCCAGCGGCAGCCGCTGCCCTTGTAGGAAGCGCTTGGCCAGCTCCGCCGTCAATTGCACGGGCGGGAACGACGACAGCAATGCATCGACCGGCGACAACAGCGACAGCGGTTCGGCATGCGCGGCCAGCTGCTCCAGCGTCACCACGTCCTGCATCACCAGGTCGCCGACCTGGATCCGGCGCAGCGCATTCAAATGCGCACCGCATCCCAGCGCGGCGCCAATGTCTTCGCCCAGCACACGGATATACGTGCCTTTGCTGCACGTGACGGACAGCTTCAGGAACGGCGCTTCATACGACACGAATTCCAGTTGATGAATCGTCACGTCGCGCGCTTCGCGTTCCAGCGTGATGCCTTCGCGCGCATATTCGTACAGCGGCTTGCCGTCGCGTTTCAATGCCGAATACATCGGCGGCACCTGCTTGATCGGGCCGCGGAATCGCGCCAGCACGGCTTCGATCTGTTCGGGCGTCACGTCGACGTCGCGCGTCTCGATGACCTGCCCTTCCGTGTCGCCGGTGTCGGTGCGCTGGCCCAGGTGCACGGTGGTCAGGTACGTCTTGTCCGCTTCCAGCAAATCCTGCGAAAACTTGGTGGCTTCGCCAAAGCACAGCGGCAGCAGCCCCGTCGCGAACGGGTCCAGCGTGCCGGTGTGGCCCGCCTTCTTTGCATTGAGTACGCGCTTGGCTTTGATCAGCGCATCATTGCTGGACAGGCCGACCGGCTTGTCCAGCAGCAGCACGCCGTCGACGATGTCGCGGACGCGCTTTACCTTCGCTTGATTCATTCTTTGCCTTCGCCGCCATCTTCTTCGTAATCGGCGGCGCGGGTGGCGTTGGCCTTGTCGATCAGCGCCGACATTTCCATGCCGCGCATGGTCGACGTGTCGTGCACGAAGTGCAGTTGCGGCAGCGTGTGGATGTGCAGGCGCTTGCCCAGCTGGTTGCGCAGGTAGCCGGCGGCGGCGGTCAGGCCGGCCAGCGTATTCTTGATGGACTCTTTATCGTCCTTCAAGGTCGTGAAGAAAATCTTCGCATGCGCATAATCGGGCGTCAGCTGGACTTCCGACAACGTGATCATGCCCACGCGCGGGTCTTTCAGTTCGAAGGCGATCAGTTCGGACAAATCCTTCTGGATCTGGTCCGCCACGCGCACGCCACGCTGTGGGATGTTTTTGCTATGTTTTGCCATGATTAAACCAATATGAAAAAACGGGTGCTTCCTTCCCCGCGCCGCGCGCAGGGGGGGAAGCACCCGCCAGTATTGCTGCCTTCCGCTATTACAGCGTACGGGCGATTTCCTGCACTTCGAACACTTCCAAGGTGTCGCCAACCTGGATGTCGTTGTAGTTCTTCAGCGACAGACCGCATTCCAGACCGGCGCGGACTTCTTTCGCGTCGTCCTTGAAGCGCTTGAGCGAGTCGATTTCGCCAGTCCACACCACGATGTTGTTGCGCAGCAGGCGGACCGACGAGGTACGCTTGACCACACCATCGGTGACCAGGCAGCCGGCAATCGCGCCGACTTTCGACACCAGGATAACCTGGCGCACTTCGACCTGGCCGGTGACGGTTTCGCGTTTCTCTGGCGCCAGCATGCCGGACAGTGCTGCCTTCACCTCTTCGATCGCGTCGTAGATGATGTTGTAGTAGCGGATGTCCACGCCGTTGGTCTCGGCAACCTTGCGCGCCTGTGCATCGGCACGGGCGTTGAAGCCGATGATGACCGCTTTCGACGCGGTCGCCAGGTTGACGTCCGATTCCGTGATGCCGCCGACCGCTGCGTGAACGATCTGGACGCGCACTTCGGAAGTCGACAGTTTCTGCAACGAGCTGACCAGCGCTTCCTGCGAACCCTGCACGTCGGTCTTGACGATCAGCGGCAGGTTCTTCACTTCGCCTTCGGCCATCTGGTCGAACATGTTTTCCAGTTTCGCCGCTTGCTGTTTTGCCAGCTTCACGTCGCGGAATTTACCCTGGCGGAACAGGCCGATTTCGCGTGCTTTGCGCTCGTCCGCCATCACCATGGCTTCTTCACCGGCGGCCGGCACTTCCGTCAGACCCTGGATTTCCACCGGGATCGAAGGACCTGCTTCGGAGATCGACTTGCCGTTTTCGTCCAGCATGGCGCGAACACGGCCATACGACGAACCAGCCAGCACGACGTCGCCGCGCTTCAGGGTACCGGACTGCACCAGGATGGTGGCCACAGGACCACGGCCTTTGTCCAGGCGGGCTTCCACCACCAGGCCGCGCGCAGGCGCTTCGACCGGTGCTTTCAGTTCCAGAACCTCGGCTTGCAGCAGCACGTTTTCCAGCAGCGAATCGATACCCTGGCCGGTTTTCGCCGACACCGGGACGAATGGCGAATCGCCACCGTATTCTTCAGGCACCACGCCTTCGGCGATCAGTTCCTGCGTCACGCGCTCCAGGTTGCCGCCCGGTTTGTCGATCTTGTTGATCGCCACCACCAGCGGTACGCCTGCAGCCTTGGCGTGCGAAATCGCTTCCTTCGTCTGCGGCATCACGCCGTCGTCGGCGGCCACCACCAGAATCACGATGTCGGTGGCTTTCGCACCGCGTGCACGCATTGCCGTGAACGCTTCGTGGCCCGGGGTATCCAAGAAGGTAATGATGCCGCGCGGCGTTTCGACGTGGTATGCGCCGATGTGCTGCGTAATGCCGCCCGCTTCGCCCGATGCCACTTTGGCGCGGCGGATGTAGTCCAGCAGCGACGTTTTACCGTGGTCGACGTGACCCATCACGGTCACCACCGGTGCGCGCGGGGTGGCGTCGAAGTGGGCGTGCTCGCCCTGGTCGGCCAGGATCGCTTCCGGATCGTCGACGGCGGCAGCGAAGGCTTTGTGGCCCATCTCTTCCACCACGATCATCGCGGTTTCCTGGTCCAGCACCTGGTTGATGGTGCACATCTGGCCCAGCTTCATCAGCTGTTTGATGACTTCCGACGCTTTCACGGACATCTTGTGCGCCAGTTCGGCCACGGTGACCGTTTCCGGCACGTGCACGTCCTTGACGATGGCTTCGGTCGGCGCCTGGAAGTTCGATTCGCGGTCATCCGCGTGCGAATTGCCACGGCGGCCGCCACGGCCACCACTGCGCCAGCCGTCACGGCCACCCGCATTGGCGTTCGCGCCGCCACGGCCTTTCTGGCCGCTCGGTGCACCGCGCTTCTTGGCGTCATCCTGCCAGGTCGACGACACATTGGCCGACTTGATGGATTTCTTGTCGCCCTTCTTGTCCTTGTCGCCCGCAGCGGCAGGCGCGGCAGCGGTGCCGCCGGCTGCCGGTTTCTTGTCGGCCGGCTTGTGCAGCGTGCCTTCGGCCAGCTTCGGCTTGGCCGCCACTGGTGCGGCGGTCGGCTCCGGCGCTTTGATGACACGGCGCGGCTGGCTCATCATGGCCTTGATCTGGGCCACTTCGTCGGCCACGGCCTGGCGTGCGCGCTCGGTGGCGGCAGCACGTTCGGCGGCTTCCTTGACGGCCTGCTCATTGGCTTTCTTGGCTTCCGCTTCGGCAGCGGCTTTCTTGGCTTCGGCAGCAGCGTCGGCAGCGGCTTTCTTCGCGTCGGCAGCGGCGTCAGCCTGCTTTTCAGCTGGCTTCGCGGCAGCGGCGGCAGCCTGCTTGTCCGCAACGGCTTTGGCTTCCGCAGCCTTGCGCGCCTGCTCGTCGGCAACGCGCTTGGCTTCGGCTTCGGCGGCGGCTTGCGCTTGCGCAGCTTTTTCCGATTCCAGTTTGGCCAGGCGTTCCTGCTTTTCTTTCAGTTCCGCTTCCTGGCGTGCGATCAGCTCTTGCTGACGGCGCGCGTCTTCTTCGCGGCGCGCCTGTTCGGCGGCGTCGATCGTCGGTGCGGCGGCGGGCGCCGGCGTTGGCGCCGGGTCGTCGCGCTGCACGAAGGTGCGCACTTTTTTCACCGCAACCTGGATGGTGCGGGATTTGCCGGAAGAGTCGGCTTGCTTGATCTCGGTGGTTTCCTTGCGGGTCAGCGTGATCTTTTTCTTTTCAGTTTCAGCCGCTGCGCCGTGGGTACGGCGCAGGTGTTCCAGCAACTTGTCCTTATCATCTTTCGACAATGGATCTGACGTCGAACTCTTTTCGACGCCAGCAGAACGCAGCTGCGTCAGCAGCAAATCTGCAGGCATCTTCAGTTCGGTGGCAAATTGGGCTACGTTGTTACTCGCCATTCAGTCCTCTTTTCTATGTGTCGCGGAGATGATAAAGATACTCAAATTAAGCCTTTACGGATTCGGCCAACGCCCATGCCTTGGCTTGCAAGCCTTTGGCGCGGTCGTCGTACTTCGAGTCAACCAACTTCATCTCGTCGTCGGTCACATCTTCAAATTCATTGGCTATCAATGCACGGGCACGGTCGGCGGACAGGGCCAGGATGGCGCCAAATTCGTCGTAAGCCAGTGCGGAAAATGCTTCAACCGTCTTAATGCCGGCCAGGCCCAGTTTGCCCGCGGTGATGCGGTCCATGCCTTCCAGGCCGACCAACGCTTCTTCCATGCCTTCCAGGCCTTCTTCCGAAGCGATGGCTTCCGTCACCAGTGCGTCGCGGGCGCGGGTGCGCAGTTCGTTGACGGTGTCTTCGTCGAACGCTTCGATTTCCAGCATTTCGGAGATCGGCACGTACGCGATTTCCTCCAGGCTGGCGAAACCTTCTTCCACCAGGATGTCGGCCACTTCCTGGTCGACGTCCAGCTTTTCCATGAACAGCGCGCGGGTAGCGGCGGTTTCCTGGGCAGCTTTGTCGGCCGATTCCTCAGCCGTCATGATATTGATTTTCCAGCCGGTCAGCTCGGAAGCCAGGCGCACGTTCTGGCCGGAACGGCCGATCGCGATCGCCAGGTTTTCTTCGTCGACCACCACGTCCATCGCGTGCTTTTCTTCGTCAACCATGATCGACGACACGTTCGCCGGCGCCAGGGCGCCAATCACGAACTGGGCCGGATCTTCGGACCACAGCACGATGTCGACGCGCTCGCCGCCCAGTTCACCGGTCACGGCCTGCACGCGCGAACCGCGCATGCCGACGCAGGTGCCGATCGGGTCGATACGCTTGTCGTTGGTGTGCACGGCGATCTTGGCGCGAACGCCGGCGTCACGTGCAGCCGATTTAATTTCCAGCATGCCCTGTTCGATTTCCGGCACTTCCAGTTCGAACAGCTTCATGATGAAGTCCGGCGCGGTGCGCGACAGGATCACCTGCGGGCCACGCATATTGCGGTCCACACGCAGGATGAAGGCGCGTACACGGTCGCCGATACGCAGGTTTTCCTTCGGGATCATCTGGTCGCGCGGCAGGCGCGCTTCGATCTTGCCCGATTCAACGATGGCGTCACCGCGCTCCATGCGCTTGATGGTGCCGGTCACCAGCGCGTCGCCGCGCTCCAGGAAGTCGGCCAGGATCTGTTCGCGCTCGGCGTCGCGCACGCGCTGCAGCACCACTTGCTTGGTGTCTTGCGCGAAGCGGCGGCCGAATTCCACGGATTCGATCGGCTCTTCAATGTATTCGTCGACTTCGATGTCGGGGATCTGTTCTTTTGCTTCGAACAGCAGCACTTCCTGGTCAGGCAGTTGCAGGCCGGCTTCGTCCGGCACCACGTGCCAGCGGCGGAAGGATTCGAATTCGCCGCTGTCGCGATCGATCGAGACGCGGATATCGACTTCGCCCTCGTAGCGCTTTTTCGTGGCTTGCGCCAGCGCGAATTCCAGCGCGCCAAAGACCACGTCTTTATCGACGTTCTTTTCACGCGCAAGCGCGTCAACCAATAACAAAACTTCGCGACTCATGCTTTGCGACTCCTAAAATCCACCTGCGGCACCAAGCGTGCCTTATCCATATCGGCCAGCGTAAACTCCAGTAACGCCGGCCCTTCTTTACCTTCAAACTCCAACGCCAGCGTGTCGCCGTTCGGCTCGTGCAAAATGCCCTGGTACGACTTCCGGTTGGAAGTGCCCGGCAACGCAATCTTCAACTTGACGATGACTTCGCATCCAGCAAAGCGGACAAAGTCGGACAGTTTGCGCAGTGGCCGGTCCAGGCCTGGCGAGGAAATTTCAAGCCGTTCATAGTTGACGTTTTCCACCGTCAGCACGTGGCTCAGCTGATGGCTGACCTTCGCGCAATCTTCGACAGTGATCGGACCTTTTTCCGCCGCATCTTCCGCCGTGAAATCGATATACACGCGCAGCAATCCACGCTCGGCCCGTTCGAAATCAACCAGCTCATAGCCCAGACCGGTAACGGTCGTTTCAATTAACTCCGGCAATTGCAAGGAAATTCTCCAGATTGCGGCCCGATCCGACTGTGCGTTGGGCCGCTAAAAACGTTCACCAAAAAAAAAATGGGCAATTGCCCATCTTTTGTATTTCCAACCCAGATGAAAGCAGCTTCGGCAACCGCGCAGTAACTGCACATTCTGCGAATAACTTTTCCATTGGGTGGCCATTATAACCGTAACTTGATTGCGCTGCAATGCCGCAATCCGGAATGGCGCGGCTTACAACACTTCAATTACGGCCATAATGGCGCGAAATACGGGCTGTTCAGCGGGCTTAACGCCCGTTAAAACTCAGCCTTTGCGACGGCGCGGCATGCCATGGTCCATGGCGCCGCCGCGCGGCTGGCCGCCACGGCGTTGCTGTCCAGCACCGGCGCCGGCAAAGCCGAACGTGGTTTGCAGCGGATCCGGTTGGCGCGGACGGCTGCCCTTGCCCTTGCCTTGACCCTGGCCGCCCTGACCGCCTTGACCACCACCCTGGCCGCCGCCTTGCGGGCGCCCGCTCGGACGGCCGAATTCCGGCAAGCCGCCACCACCGGCGCCAAAGTAGGCGCCCTGCTGGCCGCCGCCACGGCGCTGGCCGCGCGGCTGCTGCGGGAATGGATCGGCATTCTTGTTACTGACATCCATGCGGTTGCCGTTCGGCTCGCGCTCGCGGTCACCACGCTCGCGGCGCTGGCGCCCTTGACCCTGGCCCTGCGCCGGCACCGGCTGGCCGCCCTGCACACCAGGACCGCCCGCGCGTTTTTGCTGGCCTTCGCCGCCCTGCTTTTTCTCGACGCCATACACCGCCATCAGGTCGCGCACGGCGTTTTCTTCCAGCTCTTCCCAGCGGCCGCGCTTCAAGTCGCTCGGCAACGTCATGGCGCCATAGCGGGTACGGATCAGGCGCGACACGGTCAGGCCGATGGCTTCGAACATGCGGCGCACTTCGCGGTTACGGCCCTCGCCGATCACCACGCGGTACCACTTGTTGATGCCTTCGCCGCCGCCATCGGCAATTTTCGAGAATTGCGCCAGGCCGTCTTCCAGCTCGACGCCGGACAGCAATTTCTGGCGCATGCCTTCTTCCAGCGTACCCAGGGTGCGCACCGCGTATTCACGGTCGATGCCATAGCGCGGGTGCATCAGCCGGTTGGCCAGGTCGCCGGACGTGGTGAACAGCAGCAAGCCTTCGGTGTTGAAGTCCAGGCGGCCGATGGCCAGCCATTTGCCGGCTTTCATGGTCGGCAGGCGATCGAACACCGATGGACGGCCATCCGGATCGTCGTGGCTGACGATTTCGCCGGCCGGCTTGTGGTACACCAGCACGCGCGGCGGGCGCTTGCTGACTTTACGCTGGATCAGCTTACCGTTGATGCGCACGGCGTCGGTCGGCAGGATGCGCTGGCCGATGTGGGCCGGCTCGCCATTGACCGACACGCGGCCGGCAATGATCAGCTCTTCCATGTCGCGGCGCGAACCCAGGCCCGCTTCCGCCAGCACCTTGTGCAGCTTCGGCGCATCGTCGTCGGCCGTCAGGTCGCGGCGCACGTTTTTCTGCGGCTGGCGGCCCTTGCCCGCCTCGTCGCTGTCGAAGGCTTCCGACGTCACGTACGAGAACACGGCGTCGGCGTCATTGCCCTTGCGCTTCATCTTGTTGCCAAAGGCGCCCGGCGTACCCTGCGGCTTGCCCGCGTTGCTGACATTGGCGCCCTTGCCTTTACCCTTGCCGCGCTTGTTGTGGCGCTGGCCCTGGCCGCGCTCCTGCCCTTCGGCGGCAGCTTCGCCTTCCGGCGGCAGGCTGGTGGCGCCTTCCGCCACGGCTGCGGCGGCCACGGCGATCGGTTTCGGATGCAGCACTTCGCGGGTGGCGCGCTGTTCGCGCATCTGGCGCGGGCCGCGCGGACGGCGCTGGCCGTCGCGGGCCGGCTTGTCTTCCGCTGCGGCGGCCGGGGCTTCCGCCGGCGCGTCCGCAGGCGCATGTGCCGCTTCCACCACGACGGCAGCGTCGGCGGCCGGCTTGGCTTTGCGGGTACGCGGCGCCTTGGCGGCCGGCGCGGCTTCCACGGCTGGCGCCGCAGCTTCCTGCACGGCGGCCGGCGTTTCCGCCTCCACGGTTTTCTTCACTGTCCGGGCGCGCGGCTTCTTGGCCGGCGCAGCGTCGCCGGCGGCTTCCACCACCGGTGCGGCGGCTTCGCCAGACTCGGCGGCGGCCGCAGCCTTGCTCTTGCGTTTGGGTTTGGGCTGTTCGCCCGCCGCCAGCGCGGCAGCGTTATCAGCTTCGATTTGAGCTTTGGTGCGGCGCTTGGGTTTGGCGGCCACGTCAGCGGCAGGGGCGCCGGCGACAGTCTCTTGGGTATCAGTGTTGTTCATTATTCATTTCTTGGTTGGGCTCAGCGTCAACCGGTGCTTCCAGCATTGCGGCGCGAGCCGGCGCCTCATCGAGGCGAACAACCTGGCTGTCATCCTGGCCGGATGGTGTTGCCACCACCTCGTCAGCCATTGCACCGCCAGTACCAGCATGTGAGGCGGCATGTGCCGCCTTTTCAAAATTCTGTTGCAGGGCTGCTTCCAGCGCCGCCATATCCGGCGGCCCACCCTGCGGTTCGCTAATTTGCTGCAACGGAGGCAGCTGGGACAGCGTATTCAATCCCAGGTCATCGAGAAACTGCTTCGTCGTGCCCAGCAGCGCCGGGCGTCCCACCACGTCGCGGTGGCCGACCACATCGATCCAGCCCCGGTCTTCCAGCATCTTGATCGTCTGCGAATTCACGGTCACACCGCGGATTTCTTCGATATCGCCCCGGGTGACAGGCTGCCGGTACGCGATGATCGCCAGCGTTTCCAAGGTGGCGCGCGTGTATTTCGGCGGTTTTTCCGGATTCAGACGATCCAGGTACTGCTTCATTTCCGGGCGGCTCTGGAACCGCCACCCGCTCGACAGGCTCACCAGCTCAACGCCACGGCCCATCCACTCCTGCTGCAACTCCGCCAGCATGCTTTTGATTTGCTCGGAGCTGAAGCCGTCATCCTGCGGCCGCTCCTGGCTATCGACTTCGACAAAGAGCTTTTTCAGGCTATGCACCGACAAAGGCTCTTGCGCGCATAGCAAAGCGGTTTCGAGGACTTGCTTCGCCTCAGCTATTTCCATATTGGTTGCAAACAAATGCAAGAAGAAAAGCCCGGGACTAAGCGCGCTGGGCAGGAGCACTACAAGTGGAGATGTTTGTTTTCGGGCGAAAACCGGCAGATTTTACCGCGACGGAGTTGCGTGTCTGGAAAGCCGTTTCATCCAACAGTCACAATTGTACCTGATAAAACGGCTGACGGGCGACACTCCCGTATTGAATTTACTTTGAGGCAAGCTTCTCCGCCAGGATGGCGGCCACGCCGACAAAGGCTGGATACTCCGCCGTGATGACGTAGGTCGGGATACGGGACAGGTAGCCGGAAAAGCGCCCTTTTTGTTCGAAGCGGGCGCGGAAGCCGGAACCGTCGAAGCGCTCGCCCAGGCGCGGCACGATACCGCCGCCTATATATATACCGCCCAGCGCGCCCAGCGTGACGCCCAGGTTGCCCGCCACGGTGCCCAGCATGCGACAGAAGGTTTCCACGGTTTCCGTGCACAGTTCACATTCGTCGGCCAGCGCGCGGCTGACGATTTCCGGCACGGCGATGGATTCCGCCTGCACGCCGCGGTGGGCGCACAACCCACGGTAAATCAGCTCGATACCGACACCGGACATGAACCGCTCGGCCGACACGTGCTCGAACTCCGTCCACGCATGTTCGAGGATGGCCACTTCCTGCGGATTGACCGGCGAAAAGCTGACATGGCCGCCCTCGCTGAGCAACGGCGTCCAGCGCCCATCCTTGCCGGGAATCAGGCCGGACACGCCCAGGCCGGTTCCCGCGCCGATCAAGCCCAGCGGCGCGCCGGGTTGCGCATCGCCGCCGCCAACCTTGCGCTTTTGCGTATCGGACAGGAACGGCAGCGAACTGGCCAGCGCCGTGAAATCGTTGACCACTTCCAGCACGTCAAAGCCGCATTCCGTCCGCAGCGCTTCGATCGAGAATTGCCAGTGGTGGTTGGTCATGCGCACCAGATCGCCATTGACGGGATTGGCAATGGCAATCGCGCCATGGCGGATGCCGCTACCGGACACGGCCGCCACATCCGGCAGCGCCAGGTAAGCGCGCAGCGCGTCCGCCAAAGTGGCGTACGCGGCGCATGCCAGCACGTGGATGTGCGCGATGTGGCCCGGAGCCGTTTCCAGCGCGAAGCGCGCATTCGTACCGCCGACATCCGCCAACAGGCGCGGACCGCCCGGGAATGAAGCATGCAAGGAGGAAGTAGGCTCGAAAGTCATGATCGTACTGGAAAAAGGTGACGCTTAAGCTTACGTTTTTCTTACTTCCCACGCAAGCATTCTTTGTAGTTTTAGTACAAATTTACATCGCACAAGTGAAAAAAGTTACCTTTTGCGATAATCAATACGTAGTATGACTACCGATTTTAGGGGTGATTGGTATAGACAGGACGAGTTGAAGCCGCACGCTCCGGCGTGCGGCTGACTACGGGTGGCAGGGGAAGACGGGGTTCAGCCGTGCGGGACGGCCGTGGGGGGATGCGCGGGTGCTTCGCCGTCGCGGGGACGGCGCAATTCATGGGCAAAAGCGTTGTTCCACGCATCGAGGCCGCCATGCAGCGGGCGCGCATATTCATAGCCCTGCGCAAACATTTGCTTGGCCACGTGCGCGGCCGTCACATCGTTGGGGCAACTGCAATAAACGATGATGTGGCGGTCTTTCGGCAGCGCCTGCAAGACATTGGACAGGTCGCCATTGACCAGCACGGCGCCCGGCACGGCCGGTTCCAGCGATTGCGCGGTGGCACTGCGGGCGTCGACCAAAATGGGTTCATGGCCGTCGAGCAGCAGTTGCTTCAGTTCGTCGACCGTGATGCGCTCCATTTGCACGGCTTGCTGGAAGCGCTTGCGTTCGACGTATTTGTAGAGCACGAACAGCGCCAGCAACGTGCCCAGCACGGCCAGCGCCGTGCTGCCCATGGTGGACAGCGTGTCGAGCACCTGTTCGATACTGGCGCTGAAGTAGATACCGATGAGGATGCCGCTGCCGCTCCACAGCAAGCCGCCCGGCACGGAAAAGCCCAGGAAGCGCATATAGCTGGTGCCCATCGCACCCGACATCGGCGGTGCGATGGTATTGAAGCCGGGGACGAACTTGGCGACCAGCAGCGATTTCGGGCCCCAGCGGCGGAAATTGTCTTCCGTCTGGCTGACGCAGTAATCGGGCGACAGGGAAATGCGGCACAACAGCTTGAGGATGCGCTTGCCGTAGCGGCGGCCCGCGCGGAACCAGAAGAAATCGCTGACGGAACAGGCCAGCAGGGAGGCGCCCAGCACGGCGGCCCAGTGCAACTCATTGCCGGCCACCAGTGCGCCCGCCACGATCAGCAGGGGAAAGGCGGGGATCGGTAAACCCATCTGTTCGATGAGGACGACGGCGAACACGATCAATACGCCATATTCCCGCAACAGTGTCAGTAAGCTCGCCATGATTCCGCCATGTTATATGAAATCCCGCGTTCCGGCAGGGACGCCACGGGGAACCGCCGCCAGCAGCGCCTGCGTGTACGGGTGCCGCGGATTGCCGTACACCGCGTCCACGCCGCCCTGCTCCACCACTTCGCCCTGGCGCATCACCATCACCTGGTCCGCCATGTAGCGCACCACGGACAAGTCATGTGAAATAAAGATGTAAGACAGCCCGTATTCCTGCTGTAAATCCAGCAACAGGTTCAGCACTTGCGCCTGCACCGACACGTCCAGCGCCGATACGGATTCGTCGCAGATCAGGATTTCCGGCCGCAGCGCCAGGCAGCGGGCAATGGCGATGCGCTGCCGCTGGCCGCCGGAAAATTCGTGTGGCCAGCGCTGCAGCGCGGTACGCGGCAACCCGACCTTGTCCAGCAAGGCTTGCGCCATCCGGATGCGCTCGCTGTCATCGGCGCCGATACCGTGCAATTGCATCGGTTCCAATAAAATCTGCGCCACGGTAAAGCGGGGATTCAGCGACGCATACGGATTCTGGAACACGATCTGCATGCGCCGGCGGTACGGCTGAAACTCCCGGGCGGACAAGGCCAGCACGTCGCGCCCGTCGACCAGCACGCGGCCGCCGCTGGCCTGGTGCAGCCGCAGCAACGTCAAACCCAGGGTGCTCTTGCCGCAGCCGGATTCGCCCACCACACCCAGCGTGGCGCCGCGCGCCAGCGTAAACGACACGTCGCTGACGGCGCGGAACTCGCGCCGCTTGAACCAGCCTTCCGCCACATAAAAACTCTTGCTGACGCGTTCGGCCGCCAGCACGATGTCGCCATCCATGACGCGCGCAGGACGCTGCGCCGTCTCGGGCGCCTTGCCCGCCATCACCTCCGCAATCACGGGCAGGCGCAGCGGGCGGGCATCGAGCGGCGGCCGGCATTGCAGCAGTGCCCGCGTGTACGGGTCGCGCGGCTGCGACAGCACGTCGCGCGCCGGTCCCGCTTCCCGCACTTCGCCGTCGCGCATGACGATGATGTCGTCGGCAATCTCCGACACCAGCGCCAGGTCGTGTGTAATGAACAGCACCGCCATGCCGTGCGCCTTTTGCAGGCGCGCGATCAACGCCATGATTTGTTTTTGCACGGTGACGTCGAGCGCCGTCGTGGGCTCGTCCGCGATCAGCAGGCGCGGCGCGCAGGCGATCGCCATCGCAATCATCACCCGCTGTTGCTGGCCGCCGGACAACTGGTGCGGATACGCATCGATGCCGCGCCCTGGCTCGGGAATACCCACTTCGTCCAGCAGCGCCAGCGTGCGTTCGCGCGCCGCCCTGCCCTTCATCCCCAAATGCCGCGCCAGTACTTCGGCGATCTGGGTCCCCACCGTCAGCACGGGATTGAGCGACGACATCGGTTCCTGGAAAATCATCGCGATGTCCTTGCCGCACAGCGCGCGCCGCTCTCTTGCCCCCAGCGTCAGCACGTCGGCGCCATCAAACAGGATGCGGCCGCCGGCCCCGATCAGCGCGGACTCCGGCGGCAGCAGGCCCATCGCCGCCAGCGCCGTGACGGACTTGCCGCTGCCCGACTCGCCCACCAGCGCGACCGTGCGGTTGCGCGGCACGGCAAACGACACGCCTTTGACGGCCGGCACCGGCGGATTCCGCCCGGCGCGGAACGACACTTTTAAATCGCGCACTTCCAGCAACGGCGCCGGGTCCTTCGATATCTCGCTCATTGCAGCCTCATTCTTGGATCGAGCGCATCGCGCATGGCATCCGTCAGCAGCGACAACGCCGTCACCAGCAAGGCCATGGCGCCGCTGGCCGCCGCCAGTTGCCACCACTTGCCCAGCAACAGTTCCTGCTGCGCTTCATTGAGCATCGAACCCCAACTGACGGCGCCGACCGGCACGCCGAAACCCAGGAACGACAGGATCACTTCCGCCTTGATGAAACCCACCGCCAGGATCGCCAGCTGCACCAGCGCCACGTGGCTGACGTTGGGGAAGATGTGCACGAACATGCGCCGCCAGTTGGACGCGCCGATGGCTTGCGCCGCCAGTACGTAATCGCGCGCCTTGTGCTTCAGGTATTCGGCGCGCATCAGGCGATACGGCCCGGTCCACCCGGTCAGGCCCAGGATCAGCACGATGGTGGCGACGCCTTTTTCCTGCAAGACCGCCGCCACGGCAAGGATCATCAACACCGACGGAATGGCCGTGAATATGCTGTAAAACCAGTTGAAGACATCGTCGACCACGCCGCCATAAAAGCCGGACAGCGCGCCGCACACGGTGCCCAGCGCGACCGCCAGCATGGCTGCCGCCAGCCCCACCACCACCGAGGTTTGCGCCCCTTTGACGGTCTTGCCGACAATGTCGTGGCCCCACTTGTCGGCGCCGAACAGCAACGTGGCCTTGCGCGCGCCACCGTCGCCGTCCGCCGTACCGCGCGCATTGCGCAAGGCCGCGATATCGTCCGCCAGCGGATCGAATTCATTGGGCGGCACGGTGGCGGCGGGTAGCGGCGCCTGCACGGACGCCGGCGCACTGCCGGCAACAAACCATGGCGGCGCATAGCTGACCGCCACCTCGTCTTCCCATCCGGCCGCCAGCAAACCCGCGGCGGACAGCGCCGCCACTGCCACAAAGCCCGCCACGACAGCCAGCGCCGCCATCGCCACCTTGTCCGCGCGCAGGCGGCGCCACGCCATGCTCCATAAGGCATTCATCGGCAGCCCCCTCATTGCAGCCGCACGCGCGGATCGAGCGCCTGGTACAGCAAATCCGCCAACAGGTTGAAGACCATGGTGGCCGCCGCCACGCACACCGTCACCGCCTTGATGACAGGGAAATCGCTGCGTTCCACCGCCAGGATCACTTCACGCCCGATGCCGGGGATGCCGAAAAACCGCTCCAGCAGAAATGCACCGATCAGCAGCGCCGGCAAGCCCGCCATCACGTGGGTCAGGATGGGAATGGCGGCGTTGCGCAGCACGTGCACCCACATCACGCGCCGCTCCGGCAAACCCTTGGCGCGCGCCGTGCGCACATAATCCTGCTGCACTTCATCGAGCACGAAGCTGCGGTACAGCCGCAAGGTCGGCGCAATCGACACCGCCAGCCCGATCAGCACGGGCAGCGCCGCATAGCGCAACAGGTTCTCGGCCAGGCCATTACCCCAGCCCTGCACCGGGAACAGGCCCAGCCGGTACGCCAGCCCATACTGGAACACGATGATGTAGACCAGGATGCTGAGCGACATCGCCACCGTGCACACCACCATGACTGCGCGCTCCGTCAGGCTGCCGCGTACGAACGCCACGGCCAGCGCCAGCGCAATGCCCAGCAGGGTTTCCAGCACCGTCAACGGCAGCAGCACGGTCAGCGAAGGCCCAAGCCGCGCGCCAATGACGGACGACACGGCTTCGCCCGTGGCCCAGCTGTAGCCGAAATCGAAGGTGACGACTTGCCGCAGGAAGATGCCGAGCTGAATGTAATAAGGCTGGTCCACGCCCAGCTGGCGGCGGATATTGGCGATGGCGTCCGCATCGGCCATCTTGCCCGCCAGGATATACGCGGGATCGCCGCCCACCCAGTTAAACAGGATAAACACCAGCAACACCACGCCCAGCATGGTCGGCGCCATTTGCCACAAGCGCCGGATAATATATGCAGCCATCCCCTTACCAGTCCCCTTCTTTTGCCGAGGCGCCATCATGCAGTAATGGCGCCCCGCGCGTCACACCTGTGGCCAAAAAGTAACGCAACCAACACAACCCCGACCGTGGTATCGCCAACCACCGTGACATTGTCGGGCACGATCACAACGATCGGAGCCCCCCACCCGCAAAACCCGTTCGGCGCGGGCGCATCGACCCGCTACGCCAACACGCAGACTGCACCCTGGCAGCGTTTGGCTGCCGCCTGGCGTCGTTCATCACGCTGGACCTGTCGGCCCGCTAGAATATCAACAAGTCGTCCCAGCTGTCGGGTTCGATCTCCAACCTGTTCGACAAAGTGGCGCAGCTGGATCCACTGACCTACGGCGGCATGAGCTACAACCCGATGGACGCTTCGGGTACGATCGGCCGTTACTTCAAGGCCCAGCCTGACCTACAAGTTCTGATCGTCTAATTTCAGGACCTGAAAGGCCGGTTAGTTCGCTGACCGGCTTTTTTTATTGAACCAGGAGACAGTCATGGCAACAATCGCCGTAGCGGCGCTGGTGGCGGGATTGGCGGGATCGGCGGCTGCGCCCGCCCCCTACACTTTTATTGAAGGCAAGGTGCCAGCCGGCGTGCAACCGGACGGGAATTCGATCATGTTCGAAGGCCCCAAAGACATGCTGGTCATCGATACCGGCCGCCATCCCGAACACACGGACAAGATCATCGCGGTAGCGAAGGCGAAGAACAAGCCGATTACCGCCATCATCAACACGCATTGGCACCTCGATCACGCGACGGGCAATGCGCGCATCCGCGCCGCCTACCCGGGCGCCAGGCTCTACGCCAGCACGGCCGTTGAGGGTGCGCTGAAAGGCTTCCTCGCCCGGAATGTCGACCAGGCCAGGGCCCGGCTGGACGACCCGGCCGTGCCGGAACCGCAGAAGGCCGATACGCGGCTGTACCTGGCCGCCATCAACGATCCGGCCAACCTGATTCCCGACCAGCCGGTCAGGGCAGCCATGCCGGTCAAACTGGGCGGGCGCACGCTGCAACTGCACCTGGCCAGCCATGCGGCGACCGAAGGCGATGTCTGGGTGCACGACCCGGCCAGCAAGACCGTATTTGTTGGCGACCTGGTGGTGATACCGCTGCCCTTTTTCGATACGGGCTGCGCGGAAGGCTGGCGCCGGGCGCTGGCCGACATCGACCAGCTGGATTTCCAGACGCTGGTGCCCGGTCACGGCTTGCCGATGGACCACGCCGCATTCTCCAGCTACCGCCAGGCGTTCGATGCATTCACCGCGTGCGCCGACAGCAACCAGGCCACAGCAAGCTGCGTGGCAACCTGGATGCAGCAGGGCGCGGCGTTCGTTGCCATGCATCCGGATCCGAAGTACACGGAGGCTGCACTGGCTTACTACGTCGACCAGGTGTTGCGGGTGCCGGCCAAGCGTGCTGAATATTGCGCCAAATAAAGAAGTTGCAGCGGTGCGTGAAGCTTGCAATTTTTCCTGTCGGCACGAGTGTGGCGGTCGGAATAAGTACTTTCCCCTATACGTATCAGAAAGACAGGTTTCGTCTCATTTGAACTACATTTTTGCTATTAAGTCCCCTATTGCTGTATCAGATCGTTGTTACTACGCAACATACACGATCAATCATAACATCCACCACTTGTTACACGGTAATTCGCAGCTACTGGTTTCGCGTATCCAACAAAGTGCAATTTATTGCTGATAAATCAAAGATTTGTAAGTGAAACCCTGATTAACATTTTTGGTTACATAAATTTTGTCAATGTAGTCACAAAAACATCATAATTTTGTAAATTGGTGTCAATAAAAAAAGCAAGAATCAAGATGCTATTGACTCTTTTTATTGATCAATGTACTAATTCACAATATGAAATGTCAGAATTAAGTTCAGAATTTCTGCTTTTTTCTGACTTAAATCTCTGTATTGGTTTGTTTCTTCGACTATTTACCTTGTTTAACAGGCATTCTGTTGTAATGCCGCACCCCTGCGTTGACTTCATTTCATTGCCCATGTTTCCATAGCGCCTTCCCAGCTGCGGTTACAAAATGGCTGTTTGGCCGGGAGACGCAGTAAGCCGTCGTGCACCGCACTACGGCTTGCTCCACGGGAGGTGAATAGATGTGTCTGCCAGCGGTCATGGGATGACCAGTCAGGTTCTGTTCAGACGGTGGAAGTAATTAACCAGAAATAAAAGCAAGGAATAACGATAATGATGAAAGAAACCGTTTTATCGCGTGCTGTGCGCCTGAGCTTCTCGGGCACGCTGGTGGCTGCCGGTATGCTGGCAACCCCGGCAATGGCACAAAACGCGGGTGAAGCGATCCAGCGCGTGGAAATCACGGGCTCGTCGATCAAGCGTCTCGCTTCCGAGACCGTACTGCCTGTGACCGTGATCCGCCAGGAAGATATCGTCCGTACCGGCGCGACCAGCGCACAGGATCTGGTGAACCTGATCCCTGGTAACTTCGGCGGTACCGTTGCCGCGGGCAACGTGGGCGCCTCCGGCGTGGCTTCCACCGCCAACCTGCGCGCCCTGGGTTCGAAATACACGCTGGTGCTGCTGAACGGCCGCCGCGTGGCCAACTACGCTGTCGGCAACCAGCCAGTCGACCTGAATTCCATCCCACTGTCCGCCATCGAGCGCATCGAAGTGCTGCGTGACGGCGCATCCGCCGTGTACGGCGCTGACGCTGTGGCCGGCGTGATCAACTTCATCCTGAAAAAAGACTACAAGGGTCTGGAAGCCACCGTCTACGCCACCAAGGTGGACCAGGGCGGCGGCCAGGTGAAGAGCTACAACATCACCGGCGGCTTCGGTGACCTGAACAAGGAACGCTTCAACGTCCTGTTCAGCTACAACCACGAGGAAGATGACGTCCTGCGCGCCAAGGACCGTGCGTTCGCCAACACGGCCAACCGTCCCGACCTGGGCATCAATAAGGCGTCGCCACGTAACGGCGTGCCTAACCTGAACTTCACCGATACCTTGGGCAACAAGTACACGGGCGTGAACCCGTACCGCTACGTTGACTGCAAAAATGAAGAATTCGCCCTGGTCACCAACAGCGTCACCGGCTGCGGTACCGACTACGTCAAATTCATCGACCTGATCCCTGAAGCCAAGCATGACAACTTCGTCAGCCGCGCTGTCTTCAACATCGACGACAACCACCAGCTGTACGCGGAAGCCGCCTACACCAAGGATCATTCGAAGTCGACTTACTCGCCAGCGCCGTACACCAAGAGCATGGTGTACCCGTCGACGGGCCGCTTCTATCCAAAATCCATCACGCTGCCAAAAGGCATGACGCTGCCTAAGGGCTACAAGATGCCTAACGGCACCGTGCTGGCTGCCGACACCGTGCTGGCGTCCGACATGGCCGTCACCCCGACCGGTAATATCTCCGGCACCTGGCGTACCGTTGCAGGCGGCGGCCGTACCGACCTGACCGATACCAAAAACACCCGCTTCGTGATCGGCGCCAAAGGCGAGATCGCAGGCTGGGATTACGACACCGGCATTACCTACGGCAAGAACCAGGTGGAAATCTCGTTCGGTCCAGGCAAGTTCTCGTACGCCAAGCTGACCCCGCTGGTTTCGTCCGGCGAGATCAACGTCTTCGGTTCGCAAGATGCCACGTCGCTGGCCAAGCTGCTGGGCGCGCAAATCACCGGCTTCGAAAACGGTGGTACGTCGACCTCGACCGAGTTCGACTTCAAGGCATCGAAAGAAATCTTCCAGCTGCCAGCAGGCGGCGTGGGCTTCTCGGCTGGTTTCTCGCACCGTAAAGAGAAACTGGACCAGGTGTCGTCCCCAACGCTGGCTTCCGGCGATGAAGTGGGCGGCGCAGGCGAAGTGCCAGGCGTGAGCGGCAGCCGCAAGGTGACCGGCGTGTTCACCGAGATGAACATTCCTATCGTGAAGAGCCTGGAAGGTAACCTGGCGGCCCGTTACGACAAGTATGAAAACAGCTTCGGCACCAGCTTCAACAACCTGAGCCCGAAAGTCGGCGTGACCTGGCGTCCGGACGCGACCACGATGATCCGTGCCTCGGCGGCCCGCGGCTTCCGTGCTCCGACCCTGTACGACAACCTGCTGCCATACGCTGTAAACAATACGTCGTCGAACTTCAGCGATCCGATCCGCTGCCCGAACGGCACGCCAATCAAGAGCACGGCCAACCCGGTTGGCGGCTACAAGGATGAGTGCAATGTCCAGCTGGACACCCGCAACGGCGGCAGCAAGACCCTGGAACCGGAAAAGTCCAAGCAATTCACGCTGGGCGTGGTATTCCAGCCTTCGGCAGCCTTCAGCGGCTCGGTTGACTACTGGAACGTGAAGATCGCCAAGGCGATCCAGCCAATGTCGGAAAACACCGTCATGGGCGATCCAGTTCGCTACGCTGGCAACTTCTACCGCTTCGACCCACGTACCGATCCGGATGCCAAGAATCCGATCGTCAGCTCGAACCCGGACCTGCCACTGGCCTTCATCGACCTGCCACGCGTGAACTCCGGCCAGTTCTTCGCTTCGGGCTTTGACCTGAACCTGAACTTCCGCAAGAAGTCGGACTGGGGTAACTGGACCGCGAACCTGGATTCGACGCTGTACGCCACCCACGGCTACCAGTACCAGGGTGAAGCGCAAGTCAGCGACCTGGGCAAGTACAAGGACTTCGGCCCTGTACCACGCTATCGCCAGGCTCTGACCGTGGCTTGGGCAATGGGCGCATGGAATGCTTCCGTTACCCACAACTACACCGACGGCTATGAAGACTTCACCGATCCAGCGGCTGTAGGCGCTAACTATCCGGAAATCCGCAAAGTGGCTGCCTACAAGACCATCGATATGACGGTCGGCTGGAAAGCACCAGTGGATTGGCTGTACGCGAAGAGCCTGAGCGCGACGTTCGGTATCAAGAACATCCTGGATACGGACCCACCATCGTCCCGTACCAGCGCCAACTTCCAGACCGGCTACGATGCACAGTTCACGAACCCGCTGGGCCGTACGTTCTACTTCCGCGTGAACTACAAGTTCATGTAATGTAAGGCTTGCCCGGCTGCTCAGCCGGGCAATTTCTCCATCCGGTGGGCAACGCCTGCCGGATTTCCCCAGCGCGCAACGCGCAAGCGGATACGCAAATATCCTGCCATATTCAAAAAGCAAAATATAATTGTTTGCTGATTTAACGCTGAACCGTTGAACGGCTGATGTTGCGTGAAAACCACCAACAAATCCACGGCGGATCGGCAATCATCCTCTTGTGCTGTCATTTTAGCTAGCCTTTTCACTACTTTCTTTCAAACTGTTACACCTGACCGTTGTTTGTTTGTAACTGTTCTGTGGTGCCGTTGACACAAATTTCACCAATATGATTCCATGCATGCCGGTCGCTATTGATTCATCAATGGAGGTCATTTGCCTCATTGATGAATCGTTTAGTGCTAGTACATCTGTCTTTTTTGGCAGCAACCGCAAGTGCACCGCTGGTGAATTTGCTTATTTGTAAGGGAACAGACAACATGATGAAAGAAAAAGTACTGTCGCGTTCGCTGCGCCTGATGTTCTCGGGCGCGTTGGTGATGGGAATGATGGCCTCGCAGGCCCAAGCCCAGGAAGCCGGCGAAAAGATAGTCCGCGTGGAAATCACCGGCTCATCGATTGCACGTATTGCGAAGGAAGGGGCGCTGCCAGTCCAGGTCCTTGGCCAGGAAGATATCAAGAAGAGCGGCGCCACCACCGCGACTGAACTGATTCAGAATCTGCCAGCGATGCAAGGCTTCGTGCCATCGTCGTCTTCGGTGAACGGCGGCGGCGCCGGCGCCACCACGGCGGCACTGCACTCGCTGCAATCGAAATATACGCTGGTGCTGCTGGATGGCCAGCGCGTGGCGCCCGTGGCGCTGGGTTCGTCGCAAGGCGGCGGCTATGCTGTGAACATTTCCAGCATTCCCCTGGAAGCGGTGGAACGCGTTGAAATCCTGACCGACGGCGCATCGGCCCTGTACGGCTCCGACGCGATTGCCGGCGTGGTCAACTTCATCCTGAAGAAAAACAAGACCGACGCCAACGTCTATGCCACCTACCAGAAACCGGAAGAACACGGCGGCACCAGCTGGTCGGCCGGCATCACCAAAGGCTTCGGCGACCTGGACAAGGATCGCTTCAACGTCCTGATGTCGTACAGCCATGACGAACAGCGCGTGCTGACTGCGGCGCAGCGTTCGTTCTCGGCGCCCGGCGCATTCTTCCCGTTCAGCTACGGCGGCAAGAATTACATCTTTGACCAGCGCACCGGCAACACGGAACCTGCCAACATCACGTTCTCGGCCCGCCCGGCCGGCAATCCTTCGGCGACCCCGACGTCGTACACGATCAATCCGTATTACGCCGCCAACAAAAATTGCGGCGGCCCGATGGCTGGCGTGCAAATCTCTGGCAACGCGACCTCGTGCCGCTTCAACTATGCCGCCACGGTACAGAACATTCCTGCGAACGAGCGCGATAGCGGCTTGCTGAAGGGGACGTTCAAGATCGACGAAGATACCACCGTATGGGGTGAAGCCGTCCTGTCGCGCTTCCTGATGACCGCGCAGTATGCGCCGTCCGCCCAGCCGATGGGTATCAATGCGACCACCCGCTTCCCGGCATTGTGGAACAAATACGTGCAGCCATTCCTGACTGCCAACAATCTGACCGCCACCAGCGGCACCCTGGGCTACCGCTCGGTACTGGTTGGCGGCCGCGCCGATGACTACAAGACCGATGCGCGCCACCTGTCGTTCGGCGTAAACGGCTTGGCCATGGGCTGGAACTACAATGCCAGCGTAGTGCTGTCGCGCAGTGAAATCACTGACAATGCGGCCGGCGGCTACACCGACTTCAACATGCTGAGCGACCTGGTTGCCAAGGGTACTTATGACCTCGTGATGGGTACTGGCGCCGAATCGCTGCGTCCGGCCCTGCTGAACGGTGCGAATTTCTCCAAGTCCACGTCGACGCTGAACACCGTGCACTTCGGCGCACAGCATGACGTGATGGAACTGGGCGGTGGCATGTCGATCATTTCGCTGGGCGGGGACTACTCCAAGACCCGCTACCGCACTGCGTACAGCGACCTGATCCTGTCGCAATCGGGCTTCGATACCCAGCCGGCTTCCGCCAACTACCCAGTGGGCGGCAACTATGGCCAGGTTCCATTCGATGCGTCGCGCGACAACTATGGCCTGTTCGGCGAGTTGCTGCTGCCGTTGCACCAAACCCTGGAAGCAACGGTTTCCGGCCGCTACGACAAGTATGACAAGACCCACAGCCGCTGGGTGTTCGACACCGCTGCTGATCCTGTATCCGGCCTGCAAAAACGCTTGCCGGACGCGGACCTGGGCAATACGTTCAACTCGTCGACCTATAAAGTCAGCTTCCGCTGGACCCCGGCCAAGAACATCCTGGTGCGCGGTGCATACGGTACGGGCTTCAAGGCGCCGAACATCAGCGACATCGCCGGTGCGACCACCTTCGGTGGCAGCACGGCGGGTTCGTACGCTTGCCCATTCCCGGGTTCGCCAGGCTGCCTGCCAGGCAGCGCGCAGTATGACTTGCTGAACGGTCCTAACGGTCTGGGCGGCGCCAACGGCCTGAAGCCTGAAAAGTCCAAGCAGTGGACCCTGGGCGGCCGCCTGGAGCCAATGGCTGGCCTGTCGCTGGGTATGGACGTATGGAACGTGCAGATCAAGAACCAGGTGCTGTCGTCCGGTATCCCGGAAAACGTAGGCTTTGCTAATCCGGCACAGTACGCTGCGTTGTTCACCAATCCGTATGCCGACCCTGCCGGCTACACCACCATCGCGTACAAACTGCAACCGCTGAACGGCGGCGTGGCGAACTACCGTGGTCTGGACTGGGACTTCGTGTACCGCAACCGTAACACCGGTTTCGGCTCGCTGTCGGCACAGTGGAACGGTACCTACATGCTGAAGCAGAACTACACCACCACCCCTGGCGGTGCAGTGCTGACGTCGCTGGGCCAGTTCGGTCCGGACAATGCTGTGGTATTCCGCCTGCAAACCCACCTGAACCTGACGCTGGAAAACGGCCCGTTCACCAATACGCTGACCGCGCACTTCAAGTCGGGCTACAAGGACCAGCCGTATGACGCGGGCACCTCGGTGTTCCTGGCGAATGCCGACGGTTCGACCGGCGCCACCACCGCCTTCGAAGGCCTGGATGTGCCGTCGTACACCACGTTCGACTGGCAAGGTAAATACAAGTACAACAAGGCCATCACGATCACCGCAGGCGTTAAGAACCTGTTCGACCGTAATCCTCCACGTACGCTGCAAAACGCCGGTGGCGGCAACCAGATTGGTTACGACGGCCGTTACGCCGATCCACTGGGCCGTTCGTACTACCTGACCGCCGCTTACCAGTTCTAATACTGCGTCAGCGGATCTTCCGGGCTGCAAAGCCCGGAAGCGTCAAAAGCCTTTCGGGGGAAACCCTGAAAGGCTTTTTTTATTACTTAGTCTTCGGACTTCAGGCGGCGCTGGCGCACTGCCGCCGCCAGGTCTTCCAGCACTTGCACGCTGGCATCCCAATCGATGCAGCCATCCGTGATCGACTGGCCATACGTCAGTTCCTTGCCCGGCACCAGGTCCTGGCGCCCTGCCACCAGGTGCGACTCCACCATCACACCGACGATGCGCTGGTCGCCACCGGCGATCTGGTTGCCGATGTCGGCGCACACCGGCACCTGGTTTTCCGGCTTCTTCGAACTGTTGGCGTGCGATGCATCGATCATCAGGCGCGCCGCCAGGCCGTAGCCGCCGATGGCTTTGCAGGCCTCATCCACGCTGGCCGCGTCATAGTTTGGCGCTTTGCCGCCGCGTAAGATGATGTGGCAATCCTCGTTGCCCGCGGTTGATACGATGGCCGAGTGGCCGCCCTTGGTGACGGACAGGAAGTGGTGCGGCTGCGACGCGGCTTTAATCGCCTCCACGGCGATCTTCACATTCCCGTCGGTGCCGTTCTTGAAGCCGACCGGGCACGACAGGCCGGACGCCAGTTCGCGGTGCACCTGCGATTCCGTGGTGCGGGCGCCGATCGCGCCCCAGCTGATCAGGTCGGCAATGTATTGCGGGCTGATCACGTCCAGGTATTCGGTACCGGCCGGCAAGCCCAGTTCATTGATGTCTCGCAACAATTCGCGCGCCATGCGCAAGCCGTCATTGATGCGGAAGCTGTTATCCATGTACGGGTCGTTGATCATGCCCTTCCAGCCCACGGTGGTGCGTGGTTTTTCGAAGTACACGCGCATGACGATTTCCAGGTCGCCCTTCAGCTTGTCGCGCAACGGCGCCAGGCGGCGGGCGTATTCCATCGCAGCCTTGGGATCGTGGATCGAGCATGGGCCGATCACCACCATCAGGCGGTCATCCTGGCCATGCAGGATGCGATGCAGCGCGATGCGCGCATCGGCCACGGTCTGGCTGGCGGAATCGGTGCAGGCGAACTCGCGGATCAAATGGGACGGTGGAACCAGTTCCTTCATTTCGCGGATGCGCAAGTCGTCGGTGCGTTGCATGTCGTTTCTCCTGTAGGTATAAAAAAAAACCGCCACTGCTGGCGGTTTAGTTTGGGTTTGCTGGGATCTCGTTTCTACGTGAACCGGCCGCTACTCCACCGCCTTTGGGTTGGAATTGCTAAAGTAAAAAAAGCCGGTAAAGAAGAAATGGGTCATTGCAAAATCCGTAAATGTCGAACGACTATAACAACACACTGCAAAGTTTGGCAAGGATTTTATCGGTATATGCATATAACAAGAATCAGGCGGTGCCGCCAACGGTCACCCCATCGAGCCGCAACGTTGGCTGCCCCACGCCGACCGGCACGCTCTGGCCTTCCTTGCCGCACACGCCGACGCCGGAATCGAGTTTCATGTCGTTACCAATCATGGACACGCGGTTCAACACATCCGGGCCGTTGCCGATCAGCGTCGCGCCTTTCACCGGGTAGGTGATCTTGCCGTCTTCGATCATGTACGCTTCGCTGGCCGAGAACACGAACTTGCCGTTCGTGATGTCGACCTGGCCGCCGCCAAAGTTCACCGCATACAAACCGTTTTTCACGGACGCGATGATTTCCTGCGGGTCCTTGTCGCCGCCCAGCATATACGTATTGGTCATGCGCGGCATCGGCAGGTGCGCGAACGATTCGCGGCGCGCATTGCCCGTCACCGGCATTTTCATCAGGCGCGCATTCATCGTGTCCTGGATATAACCCTTCAGAATGCCGTCTTCGATCAGCGTGGTGCACTGGGTCGGATTGCCTTCGTCGTCGATATTCAGCGAACCGCGGCGGTCCGCCAAGGTGCCATCGTCGACCACGGTGACGCCCTTGGCCGCCACGCGCTCACCGATGCGGCCAGAGAACGTGGAGGAACCTTTGCGGTTGAAGTCGCCTTCGAGGCCGTGGCCGATCGCTTCGTGCAGCAGGATGCCGGGCCAGCCCGGGCCCAGCACGACCGTCATCGGGCCGGCCGGCGCGGGACGCGCCTCCAGGTTCACGGTGGCCGATTTCACGGCGTCTTCCGCATACGATTCCAGCACGTCGTCCGTGAAGTACGCATAATCGTAGCGGCCGCCGCCACCGGACGAGCCCACTTCGCGGCGGCCATCCTGCTCGGCAATCACGGTCAGCGATACCCGCACCAGCGGACGGATATCGGCCGCCAGCACGCCATCGCTGCGCACCACCAGCACCACGTCATATTCGCCGGCCAGGCTGGCCATCACTTGCACCACGCGCGGATCTTTCGCGCGCGCCATTTTTTCCACGCGCTCCAGCAACTTCACCTTGGCCGTCGCATCCAGCGACGCCAGCGGGTCATGCGGCAGGTACAGCGAGCGGCCGCCCTGGTGGAAAGTCTGCCCCGCCACCTTAATCTTGCCGGAACCGGCGCGGGCAATGGTGCGGGTGGCCGCGGCGGCGTCCAGCAGCGCGCGTTCGGAAATTTCATCGGAATACGAAAATGCGGTTTTCTCGCCGGACACGGCGCGCACGCCGACGCCCTGGTCGATCGAGAAACTGCCGGTCTTGACGATGCCTTCTTCCAGGCTCCAGCCTTCGTTTTTCGTGAACTGGAAATACAAGTCCGCGTAATCGACTTTGTGCGTGAACATGCTGCCCAGCGCCTTCAGCAGCTTGCCTTCATCCAGTCCGAACGGCGTCAGCAGCAATTCGCGTGCGACAGCCAGGGAAGACAGGTTGGGTTCGAATGGGGTCATAGTGTGAAGCCTTTTCAGAGAATTGCCGCCATTGTATGCGTGTAGGCCGTATTCGTCACATGGTCCTGTGCTTTAGCGCAGGCAAGCTTTCCCGAACCGAAGCCATAAAGACCGGGTCGATCTCACCATGCACCACGCCCTCGCCTTCGGGCAGCACGGTTTTGATCTCGCCCCACGGGTCGATCAGCATGCTGTGGCCCCACGTGCGGCGGCCATTGACGTGTTCGCCACCTTGCGCCGCCGCCAGCACATAGCACTGGTTTTCAATAGCGCGGGCGCGCAGCAAGACTTCCCAATGCGCGCGGCCCGTTGTGTACGTGAAGGCGGCAGGCACCACGATCAGCGACAGCGGCCCCATGGCGCGGTACAGTTCGGGGAAGCGCAAGTCATAGCAAACCGACATGCCGACCTTGCCAACCGGAGTTTCCACCACGCCCACATTGCGGCCCGGCACGATGGTGCGCGATTCGTCATACGATTCCGTGCCCTTGGTAAAGCCGAACAGGTGGATCTTGTCGTAGCGGCCCACGTGCTTGCCTTCGCTGTCGTAGACCAGCGTGGTATTGACGACCTTGTTTGGATCATCGGACGCCAGCGGCAAGGTGCCGCCCAGCAGCCAGATGCCATGCTGGCGCGCCATGGCCGACATGAACTCCTGGATCGGGCCGCTGCCCAGCGGTTCGGCCACCTTGACCTTGTCGCTGTCGGACAAGCCCATGATGGCCCAGTACTCCGGCAACAGCACCAGTTTCGCCCCCGCCGACACGGCTTGTTCGATCAGGCGGCGCGCGGTGGCGAGATTGTCTGCAACGGATGGCGTGGAGACCATCTGGATGGCGGCAACGGTATTCATTGTTTGGCTTCCTTGCGCGTATCGATTTTCGTAATAACAGGCGCCTTCCACGGCCCTGTCACCTGCATTTCATACGTTAAGGCTTTCGACAGCGGCTGGCTGAGGAACAGCTGGGTCAGGAAACTGCCCAGGCCGATCACGGGATTGACCGCCAGCGCGTACATCAGGGGCGCCGTGCCAAAGTTCACTTCAGGCATCACCAGCACGTGCAAATTCGTTGTTTCATTGGCGATATCCGCCGAGCCTGCCATCAGCACAGTGGCGGCCACACCGTGCATTTTCAAGTTTTCCGTGCGGGCAATGCCGTTGTTGATGGCGGCATTGGCGGTAATGCCATCAAATGCCAGCCCTTCGGAAAACACGTCGTGGAAATCGAGTTTCAGCAGGCGGGGCAGCGCCTGCAAGCTCAGCACGCCCAGCAGTTTGGCGGCGCCCGGATCTTGCTTGAGGAACTGGCCTTTCGCCACGTCCAGTTTCAGCTGGCCCGACAGGCTCGGGATATCGAACGCATACGGCAAACCTTTCCATGCAATCTCGCCGCTCAGCGAACCTTTACCGTTGCGCAGGGTGTCGGCAAAACCGAAGCGGTCCAGCAACTTGCCGGCATTGAGGATATCCAGTTCGAAATTCAGGCTGCTGTGGTGCTGGCCATCCTTGCCCACCACCCAGCGGCCCGTGCCCTTCAATTCGCCGTCGGCATTGGCCAGCGACAACCGCGACACTTTCCACTCGCGCGAAGCCGGCGCGTTATACGCCTGCAACTCCAGGCGTCCCAGCGGCTTGTTGAACAGCTCGAAGCGTTCCGCCACGATATCGAGCGCGGGGATGGCGGCCTGCGAACCCTTGGTTTCCAGCAAATCCTTGACTTCATTGGCGGACGACGACGGGATGATCAGCGACGACAGGCGCGCCGTCACCTTGCCGATGCCCTGCCCCGCGGCGCTGGTATTCCACGTGATGTACCCGGCGGCCTGCGGCGATTCCACGTTCGCCTGCCAGATGCCTTTCTGGTTGGTGACGCCGGCCACCACGTTATCCAGCTTGCGTTCGCCCAGCACCAGTTCGCCGGCGCGCGCCGCCATCGCATCGATGGTCACGTATTGCGCGATGTCCGTACCATTCGCGGCCCCATTCGGATTAGGCGGCGGCGCGTTTGGATCCGGCTTGCCGGCAATATGGTCGGCCAGGTCGATCCAGTGGTCGACGTTCAGCGATTTCAGGTTGGCATTGAGCGCCAGGCCGCTGTCCGGTTCCGGCGCAGGCATATTGACGCCGATGCCCCCACGCAGCATTTTCCACGGTCCCTTGCCCACGCGCTGGCGCTGGTAAGCCGCCGACATGCCGGCGCCCAGCGCGATGCGCAGATCGTCATGCATGATGCCGGTGGCGCCGCTGTCACCGGACAGCACCAGCCGCAGCGGCAACGTTTCCGCCGCGTTTTTCACCAGCGGCGCGGGGAAATCCAGCCCCAGGCCCGCCAGGTTGGAATCGACCGTGACGGAATAATGGTGGTCGCGCGCCACCACCACGCCACTGTAACGGGCGCTGCCGTTCAAGTGGTTGGCCAGGCGCTGCACTTCCGGCGCCGGCCAGGTCTTGCGCAAGCCATCGGTGGTGACCGCGCCGGCCAGCCGCACCTGGATCGACCCGTCGCGCTGCGTCCCCCCCGAGACCGCCACGGGACCGCCGACAAACGAACCGGACAAGCCGTTCAGGTTGACGCCCTTTTCATTGAATTCGATCTTGCCCGTCGCGCCCAGCACCGGCGGCATGTCATGCCACAAGGTCACGTCATTGCCCAGCAATTGCAGCACGCCCTGCACTTTCGAATCATGCAGATTGGCCAGCGGCAGCCGCAAGCTCAGGCCCAGCCTGGCATTCCCCGTGGACGACGTTTCATCGGTAAAGTTGCCGATCCACTCCAGCACGGGGCTGGCCGCCACGTAGTGCACATAATCCTGCATTGCGCCCAGGGCAGTACCGTCGATTTCCAGCATGCTGTCGTGAATGCTGAGGTCGGGAATCACGGCTTTCACGTTCGACAGCGCGACATTGCCGGTCACGGCCGTGTCGCCACGGATTTCCATGCGCACACCTTCGAACAGGAAACTGCCCTTGATCTTGTCCGCCACCGGCCACACGGGCGACTTGCCATCCTTGGCGTAATAACCCGGATCGTAATTCAGGCGGCCATTGTGGATGCGGCCGCCGATCTTGAATTCGCCCTTGCTCTTGTCGGGGAACGGGAAATGCGCGAGGTCGCCCCGCAGGCGCAAGTGCACGTCGTCGGCGCGGCCCTCTTCCAGCGCCCCCGTCAGCCACAGGCGCAAATGTTCCGGCGTTTGCACGGGCAGGTAGCGGCCGATTTTTTTCACATCGAACCCGTCCAGCTTGCCGACGAAATCCGCTACACCGGCGCTCTTGCCATCGAGCGGCACCGCGTGCGTTCCCGTCAGCGAACCCGTCAAGCCATCCTGGCTGAAGACCAGGTTGTCGACGTCGACTTTCAACCGTTCATTGCCTTCGAACGACCAGCTGAATTTGCCGTTGAGGCGGTCGAACGCCATATCGCCTTCGGCAAAGTAATCCGGCATGCGCAGCACGGACTTGTCCGCGTCGAGCGTGAAGTTGCCGCCCTTTTCACTGGCTTCCAGCGTGCCGGACAAGCCGTCGAAACCCGGCAGCGCCGGCATGCCGCGCACGGCGGGTGCGTGGGCGGTTTTCGGCACGGGCAGGCGCGCCGCGCGGGGTTTCATGCCCAGGTGGTCCAGCTTGCCTTTGACGAGATAAGAGTTCAGAGCAGGATAGGCGCCGTACCACGTGGCAGTCACATCGACCAGCTTGCCCGTGGGCTCCACGTCGGCCAGCACCTGGCGCTGCTGCGCCGACAGCGGCAAATGCGCCGCCAGCGCGGCCAGCACGTGCAAGTCCAGCACGCTGGCCGACACTTCCATGCGTTCCGGCGATTTCTTCGTGGCGGCGGCAAAGCGTTCCGACAAATTCGTCGGCGCCATGACGAGGCCGTCGCGCGTCTTCAGGGAAAAATTCGTCAGCGTGATGGCGTGGCCCAGCGCACCGAACGCGGGCTGGCCGCTTTGCAGGGCGGCGGGGATTTCTTCGCGGGCGGAAATGCGGCCCTGCACCTGTTCCAGGTCCAGCGCGGGCAAGTCCGGCCCCAGGGTGGCTGTCACATCCTGCAAGCCCACGTCGGCGGTGAAGGCGGCCAGCTTGGCATGGTCCAGCCGCACCCATGCGCGCACGGAACCCATGGCCGATTGCACGTCGAGCGGGTAATTCACATGGGTTTTCCATGCGGCCAGGTCGGCCTTTTGCACATCGGCATAAATCTCGCCCTGCCACAGCCGCACATCGGACGGGCGCTGGGCAAAGGTGGGATGCACGAAATCCGCCCGCACATCGACGGGGCCGCCCAATTCCGCGGAAGGTGTGGCCTGCAGCGCCAGCTGGTGGCGCCGCCACTTGTTGCGCAGCACCAGGTTCAAGTTATCCAGCGACAGGGTGGGACGGGCGTGCAGTTGATCGGTCCAGTCCAGCCGGCCTTCGCGGATGACGATTTCCTGCTGCGCCAGCAGCCAGTCGGCGCCCTTGCCGTCGCCCTTGCGGTCCAGGTCGATATACACGCCGGCCGCATACAGTTTGCCGTCGGCGGCACGCCGCACGTCGAGGTTGGGACGGATCAGTTCCAGCGACTGGAAGCGCACATCCAGCGCCGCCACGCTCCACCACGACAACGTGGCCGACACGCTGGGCAGCGCCAGCACCTGGTTGCCGCCCTTGTCGCGCAAGCGCACGTCGCCAAGGAACAAGGTGGGGTGCAGCCCGGTCCAGGACGCGTAAATCCGGTCGATGGTGACGGGGTTGCCGAGCGCCTGGCTGGCCAGCTGTTCTATATCAGCCTTGTAATGGTCGATATTGGGCAAGACCAGGTAGCGCAGCGACAGGAACAGCAGGCCAAATGCAAAGTACAGCACCAGGATCAGTTTCAGCGTGAAGCCCAGCACGTGGTGGGTGGCCAGATTGCAGACGCGATAGGCCGCACGAAGCCGTTGCCAGCGCACGGATAAGGACGTGCTGCCGGATTCGGTCACTGCTGGCGGTTTTTGCATCAATACGCTAATAATTCGGGCCCGGCTTGTAATAAATCGCTAAAATCGTCTTTGACTTTCCGCCATAAGTTGTCATTTTAACCGATGGTAAGACCCCGCCCCGCTCCGATTACACTACGTTACCTGTCCTTTACCAGTCCTTTACAACTTCATGTCCCACACCGACGCATCCCGGTATTACCAGCGCTGGACCAGCGCCGATCCTGCCCGTCCCGCCCAAGTCGCCGCCCTGGCGCAAGCCCCGCTGCATGAACTGGACCTGGCGGCCTGCCTGGCCGCCCAGACGGACGCCGGCGGCCAGCCGCTGCCGCTGGGCCGCGCAATGCGCCGCCTGCGCAACTTGCTGGTATGCAGCATCATCCGGCGCGACCTGGACGGTCACGCCGATTTGCACGAAGTGGTGACCGCCATGACGCGCTTCGCGGATTTTGCCGTGCAGGCGCATTGCGCTGATATATATGGAGAAATGACGGCGGCGCACGGCGTGCCGGTATCCGCCGAAACGGGCGATACGCAGGAAATGATGGTGCTGGCCATGGGCAAGCACGGCGGCGCGGAATTGAACGTGTCGTCCGACATCGACCTGATCTTTGTCTATCCGGACGATGGCGATACCCAGGCCGGCGCCGGCCAGCGCGGCTTGTCGAACCACGAATTCTTTGTCCGCATGGGCAAAAAGCTGATTGCCGCGCTGGCGGAAATCACGGAAGACGGCTTTACGTTCCGCGTCGACATGGCGCTGCGCCCGAACGGCAATTCCGGCCCGCTGGCTGCCAGCCTGGGCATGGTGGAGCAATACCTGATCGTGCAGGGCCGCGAGTGGGAACGCTATGCGTGGGTCAAGGCGCGTGCCGTCACCGGCAAGCCGGCCGATATCGCGGCGCTGGAAGCCATCGTGCGGCCGTTCGTGTTCCGCCGCTACCTGGACTTCGGCGTGATCGACGCGATCCGCAACATGCACGCGCAAATCCGCGCGGAAGTGAACCGGCAGGAACGGCTGCACCCGGACCGCAGCAACAACGTGAAACTGGGACGGGGCGGCATCCGTGAAATCGAATTCCTGGCCCAGGTCTTCCAGCTGATCCGGGGCGGGCGCGACAGCACGCTGCGCGACCGTTCGACCCGCGCCACCTTGCGCCTGTTACCGGAAAAAGGCTTGCTGACAGCTGACACGGTTCAGCAATTGCTGGATTCCTACTCGTTCCTGCGCAACCTGGAACACCGGCTGCAATACATCGACGATGGCCAGACCCATACCTTGCCGCCCAGCGAAGGCGACCGCGACGTCGTGGCCCACTGGATGGGCATGCCGGACGTGCCGGAATTGCTGGCCGAACTGGCGCGCCACCGCGCCTTCGTGGCCGCGCAATTCGATGCGATCTTTGCTGACAAGAGCGAAGGCGAGCCCGACACGGAAACCGCGGGCGATTGCACCGACCCGGACAACCGGGAAGCCATCGAAGCGCGCTTTGCCGCGTTGGGTTACGAAGACCCGGCCGGCGCCGCCCAGCGACTGATCGCCACCTGGCAGGCGCCGAAATTGCAATCGCTGCCGGAAGCGTCGCGCCAGCGCCTGGTGTCGCTGGTCAATATGGCGCTGCCGCTGATTGCCAGCACGGCCGAACAATCGGCCATCGGCAGCCAACTGGTCACGCTGGGCAGCCTGCTGGACTTCCTGGAAGCCATTGCCCGCCGTTCCGCATATTTATCGCTGCTGACGGAATATCCGCATACGCTGGAGCGCGTGATCCGCATGATGCACGCCAGCGGCTGGGCCGCGAAATTCCTCACGCGCCACCCTATCCTGCTCGACGAGTTACTGGACGACCGCATCCACAATGCCGTGTTCAACCCGGTCACGCTGGCGGCCGAACTGGACGAACAGTTGCGGCTGGCGGCGGGCGACACGGAACGGCAAATGGACATCCTGCGCGAAGTGCACCACGCGCAATTGTTCCACTTGCTGGCGCAAGACCTGGCGGGCGATTTAACGGTGGAAAAACTGGCCGACCATTTATCGGCCCTGGCCGATGTGATCGTGGCGGCCACCATCAATGCCGTCTGGCAGACCGTGGCCACCCGCCACCGCGAGGTGCCCCGCTTTGCCGTGCTGGCGTACGGCAAGCTGGGCGGCAAGGAACTGGGCTATGTCTCCGACCTGGACGTGATTTTCCTGTTTGACGATGACGACCAGGATGCCCCCGCCCAGTACGCCAAGCTGGCGCAACGGTTTATCACGTGGATGACGTCGCACACGTCGGCCGGCATCCTGTTCGACATCGACATCGCGCTGCGTCCGGACGGCGCCAGCGGCATGCTGGTGTCGTCGGTGCAGGCGTTCGAACGCTACCAGGACAGTTCCGCATGGATCTGGGAACACCAGGCGCTGACCCGGGCCCGCTTCTGCGCCGGCGACGCGGCGATCGGCGAACAATTCGAGCGCATCCGCTGCAAGGTGCTGCGCAGGGAGCGCCCGGCCGACGGACCGTTGAAGCCGGAAGTGCTGGCGATGCGCAAGCGCATGGCCGACGCCCGCCCGAACCGTTCCGACCTGTTCGACTTGAAGCAGGATGCGGGCGGCATGATCGACATTGAATTCATCGTGCAATACCTGGTGCTGCAGCACGCACACGCCTATGCGCAATTGACGGGCAATGTGGGGAATATTGCTCTTTTAAAAATGTGCGGCGAGCTGGGGTTAATCGATGCGGAACAAGGCGCGCACGCCGCCAATGCATACCGCGCTTACCGCAAGCTGCAACACCAGTTGCGTTTACAGGGGCAGGAAAATGCGCGGGTCGACCCGGACCGCGTCGCCGTCCATGCACAGCATGTCATTGATTTATGGAACACCTTGTTCCAATAACTACGTGAAACACGCAGGGCGCCGGGGAGGCGCCTTGCGCGCGATCCTGCCTGCCATTTCCTTCCTCCATGCCGGGGCTATCACGCCTTTCGCGGCGCCCACCGCCTGACATTCTTGCAATTATGACACCTGCAACTTGCATGATGGAATGCATGCTTCAGCGGATTTTCGTTGTTTTAGCACTACAAATTACCATATTCCAGAAGGAAAGAATTGTTTCGGTTGTTACATGCAAAACGGCGCTGCTTTCATGCTGAAGTTCCATCGTTTCATGTATTTTCCAGCAATCCACTACAAATATTACCTACGGGAATACCTTAGATGACAGAATTTCAATCATGTAAAACCGCGATCGAGCTGAACAAAACACCAATATTGCACGATGGTGCATGAAATTATTTTCAAAATAATAAGAATAAACGTAGCGATATCATCATTCCATAATGCAACATATATTCCCTCGTGAAATACCGGTTAAGTGTTGAGTTGAAACAAGTTAATACAATTCGATAAGTGCGCAGTGTTGACGCACTTACATGCCCGTGACTACATTGGCTTGCTTTATCGTTTATCAATACCGAGAAGGAAGCAATGATGAGAGAACGGGCATTATCGAATTCCATCCGCTTGTTGTGCCTGAGCGGCTTTGCACTGACTGTGCAAACCGCATCCGCACAGCAGGCGCCAGCCACCCCCGATGCGATCCAGACCGTGCAAGTGACGGGTTCGCGCATCAAATCGCCGAATGCGGATTCGCCATCGCCGCTGCAAGTGCTGAGCGCGGCCGACATCGCGGCTTCGGGTGCAACCAACTTGCAGGAATTGCTGCAAAAGAATCCGACCATGGGCGCTCCTTCGCTGAGCCGCACCAACTCGAACTTCCTGACCTCCGGCGGCGGCACCACCACCGTCAACCTGCGTAACCTGGGCGACTCCCGTACGCTGGTGCTGGTCAACGGCCGCCGCTTCGTTTCCGGCGTGCCGGGCGACACCGCGGTCGACATGAACACGATTCCGACCGACTTCATCGAGCGCGTTGAACTGCTGACCGGTGGCGCATCGGCTACCTACGGTTCCGACGCCGTGGCCGGCGTGGTCAACGTCATCCTGAAGCGCAACTTCAACGGCATGACCATCGACGCGCAAGGCGGCAAGAGCGACCGCGGCGACGATTCCAAGCGTAAGCTGGGCCTGACCTGGGGCACCACCTCGGCGGACGGCAACAGCAACATCATGACCCACTTCGGTTACACCAAGCAGGGCGCCGTGATGTCGCGCGACCGCGACTTCGCCGCCGTCGACCAGTTCTCGAAAATGGTCGCCAGCACCGGCGAAGCGGCGGACGCGTTCGTTCCGACCCGTCCGTTCTATTCCAGCTATGCTCCGCAAGGCCGTTTCTTCCACGATACCGGCAGCTATACCTATGACCGCAACGGCAACGTGATCCCATGGAGCACCAACGGTTCCGCAACCGCTGCGGCGACGGGCTTCAACCGTTCCGACTTCCGCGCCATCGCGGTGCCGACCGAACGCTACCTGTTCGCCACCAGCGGCAATTTCGCGTTCAACCAGGACCACTCGGCGTTCTTCGAAGGTACCTATTCGCAGACCCACGTGTCGACCAACATCGAACCGTTCCCATTGGCGGCAGAAAACATCTATCCTGCCACCGGCGGCCAGATTCCTGCCGAATTCATGGTTAACGGCAAACTGGTGCGCAACCCGATCGTGCCGAATTACCTGTTCGACCGCATCAGCGACACCGACGGTGACGGCCTGCGCGATTATTACTTCACCCGCCGTCTGTCCGAAGTGGGCTCGCGCCATTCGGATGCGGACCGCGGCACGTTCCGCCTGGCGACCGGCCTGAAAGGCACGGTCAAGGACTGGAACTATGAAGCTTTCGTTTCCTACGGCAAAACCAAGGAATCGCAAGTCTCCACCGGCCAGGTTAACGTGATGAACTTCCGCAATGCGCTGGAAGCCATCCCGAACCCTGCGGGCGGCGTCATGTGCCTGGACGCGCACGCGCGCGAACAGGGTTGCGTGCCGATCAATGTGTTCGGCTACAACTCGATCTCGCCGGAAGCGCTGAAATACGTGACGGCGCCAGGTTCGCTGGATAACTCGATTATTCAAAAACTGGCTGGCGGCTCGATTTCCGGCGACCTGCTGCAAATGCCGGCGGGTCCGCTGTCCGTCGCACTGGGCTATGAATACCGCAAGGAAGAATCGGCCAGCGTGGCCGATCCGCTGACCCAGTCCGGCCTGAACGCGGGCAACGCGATTCCGCCGACCTACGGTAAATATGACGTGCGCGAAGCGTACGTGGAAGCGCGCATTCCGCTGCTGAAAGATGCACCGTTCGCCAAGCAGCTGAGCCTGTTGACGGCGTACCGCCATGGCGACTATTCCACCGTTGGCAAAACCAACAGCTGGAACGCCGGCTTCGAATGGGCGCCGACCAACGACATCAAGCTGCGCGGTACCAAGGCCGTGTCGACCCGTGCGCCAAACATCAATGAACTGTTCTCGCCTCCTAGCCAGGACTTCCCAAGCGTGACCGACCCATGCGTGGGCGTGACGGCAACTTCGACCGGTACCTATGACGTGGCTTGCCGCGCCGACCCGGGCGTGATGGCCAACATCCAGCGCAACGGCAAGTTCACGCTGACCCAGCCTGACATCCAGGGCGTATCCGGCTACAACCGCGGCAACCCGAACCTGAAGGCTGAAAAAGGCAAGTCGAGTACCGTCGGTATCGTGCTGACCCCGCGTTCGATTCCTGCACTGAGCAAGTTCACCTTCACGGCGGACTACTTCAAGATCGACATCGAAGACGCGATCGTCAGCACCCCGCGCCAGTACTCGCTGGAACAGTGCTACAGCGGCGCCAACCCTGCCTTCTGCGCATTCGTCACCCGCTGGCCTACCTTCACGGGTAACACCAGCGCCGGCGCCATCCGCTACAGCGACACCGCTGTGTCGAACAGCGGCGGCAAAGGCACCGAAGGCGTGGACTTCACCGCATCGTGGGCTGACCGCGTCGGTCCTGGCCGCATGAGCGCACACATGGCTTACACCTATGTGAAGACCCTGTGGGACAAGCCGCTGCCGACCGCAGAAAAGGATGAAAACGCGGGCGAGATCAGCGACGCGCAAGGCAGCGCCACGCCGAAACACAAGGCTGTGCTGAACCTGGCGTACAAGTGGGGCGCATGGGGCATCAGCTCCACCACCACGTACAACGGCAAAGTGGCGCTGGACGACCAGTTCCTGAAACAGTACGACTTGCCGGCCCGTTCGATCTCGATCGGTTCCAAGGTGTACAACGACTTCCAGTTCACCTATGCGCTGAAAAAGTCGACGGAACTGTACCTGGGTATCGACAACGCGTTTGACGTGAAACCGCCTCCAATCATCAGCGGTCTGCCAGGCAACGACACCGGCACGGAAACCAACGCTTCCGTGTACGACCCGATCGGCCGCCGCTACTACTTCGGCGTGCGCGTCAGCCTGTAACCACCTGCATGGCCCTGAACGGGGCCAGCATCGAAGCCCCTGCCAGCGATGGCGGGGGCTTTTTACTTTTTGCGGCGCTGCTTTCAGTTACTTTTCGTTTTAGAAAAAGGTGACAAAAAATCTATCGATTTGTTACGGCAAGTATGATTTCTGTTGGGAAACCGTAACACATGACATAATTCTTAAGCTTTCCTGCCAAGGTTTTCTGTTGCCGTCCCTATAATTCTGCCTTCCTATAATTAAACCGCAGAGGGGAAGCTTTGAAGACAGAAATCCTGTTGAAGCGCAGTGTGGTGGCCGTTGCCCTTACCCTGGCATCGACCCACGTTGTCATGGCACAAGAAGGCGCCAAACCAATTCAGAAAGTCATCGTCACCGGGTCGAACATCCGCCACGTCGATGCGGAAACCGCGTCGCCAGTGCAAGTCATCAAGCGCGAGGAAATCGAGCGCACCGGCGCCAATTCCGTGCGCGAATTACTGGATACGCTGACCGCGTCCGACAACGTGCTGTCCGACCTGGGCGGCAGCAACTCGTTCGCTTCCGGCGGTACCGGCGCGTCGCTGCGCGGCCTGGGCAAGCAATCGACCTTGGTGCTGCTGAACTCGCGCCGCGTGGCGCCGTACGCGCTGGCCGACTATAACGAAGTCTTCACCAACCTCGACACCCTGCCGATCAGCGCGGTGGAACGCGTTGAAGTGCTGAAGAACGGCGGCTCCGCCATCTACGGTTCCGACGCCGTGGCTGGTGTCATCAACATCATCACCCGCGCCGACTTCAATGGCCTGGTGGCGCGCGCCAGCCACTACCAGTCGACCCAGAGCAACGCTTTCACCACCAGCACGGCCAGCCTGACCGGCGGCTGGGGCAAACTGGCCACCGACCGTTACAACGTCATGGCCAACGTGGAAGTTTTCCAGCGTAACAATGTCAACTGGCGCCAGGTCGTCGATGGCATCAACCCGGTCTACGGCCAGAAATTCAGCGCGGTTGCGGAAGGCAGCGGCCTGATGTTCGGCAACCGTGGTGCACCGTCGACCTTCGCTTACCCTGGCAACCTGATCGGCCAAGGCTCGCTGCCAGGCTGCACCACGTTGAACTCCGCCAAGCAGTGCGTCCACGACCGTTTCAGCCGTTTCGAAGTGCAGCCGTCCGCTGACCGCGTCAACTCGCTGGTCACCGCAACCTTCGACCTGGGCAATGGCCTGGAAAGCTATTCCGAGTTACTGTATTCGCACACCAAGACCGAGTACATGAGCGCCTTCCAGACGTATGGCTCCACCACGGCCGATACGGTATGGGGCGATCCTCGCACTGGCCAGGGTAAAGCATTTACCTACCGCTTCATTCCGGCAACCCACCCGCTGAATACGTCGGGCAAGCAACTGGAACTGCGTTACCGCTTCATGGACGCGCCATCCGAGCGCATGGCGGAAAGCGATCAATACCGCTTGCTGACGGGCCTGAAAGGCAATTACAAGGGCTACGAGTGGGATTCCGCAGTCGGCATCACCGGCGGCAAGACCAAGCAGCGCAGCCGCGGCAGCTTCTCCGACTCCGGCTTCAAGAAGGTCATCGGCGACTACACGCTGGCCAACGATCCGCAATTCTTCAACCGCGACTACAAACTGGGCCAGGCCAACTCCGAAGCCACGCTGGCGACGCTGTTCCCGACCTATGGCTACGACGGTAAAGTGACCCAGTACTTCGTCGACGGCAAGATCACGGGCGACCTGACCACGCTGATGGGCCGTCCAGTCGGCATCGCCGCTGGCGGCGACCTGCGCCATGAAGCGTTCATGATCAGCCCAACCCAGGCGCTGCGCGACGGCGACATCGTCGGCAACGGCGCATCGATCGCGGACGCCAACCGTAACGCCGCATCGGCCTTCACGGAAATCAACATTCCACTGGCGTCCAAACTGGACTTGATTGGCGCTGCCCGCGTCGACAAATTCGGCAGCTTCGATGCCCACGTCTCGCCGAAAGTGGCGGTGCGCTGGGAAGTGGCGCCACAACTGCTGGTGCGCGGCACCTATGAAACGGGCTTCCGCGCCCCTAACCTGACGGAAAGCGCGCCATCGACCAAGTTCGCTTTCAGCAGCGGCGTGGTGGATCCTAAGCGTTGCGACCAGGCCCAGGCACTGGCCAACGACTTGCGCACTGCCGCCAAGGGCTTGCCGGCCACCGATCCGAACAAGGCGCTGAACCTGGCCCGCGCGGACATCGTGGAAAGCAGTGAATGCCGCGTCGGCGTGGCCAGCATCGTGCGCAACAACCCGGACCTGAAGCCGGAACTGTCGCAGATCAAATCGGTAGGCTTCGTGCTGGAACCAGTCAAAGGCACGTCGATCACGGTCGACTACTGGCACATCACCCGCAAGGATGAAATCGGCACCAAGGACAATGACCAGCTGCTGGAAGCGGAAGACACGCTGGCAGCCGGCATTATCAACCGTCAGTCGCTTGCCAGCGACAAGACGTTCAGCGCAGCGGAACGCGCCAAATATGGCGTAGCCGTTGGCCCGCTGGCGTCGATTTCCGGCCAGTTCGAGAACGTGGCGAAGACCCGTACCCACGGTGTGGACGTTGCCTTCAAGACCAGCTTCCAAACCCCGGTCGGCAAACTGAACCTGGACGGCAACAGCACTTACCTGCTGAACTACCAGGTTTATGCCCCGACCCTGAACGGCGGCAGCTACGGCGACAACCTGGCTGGCCGCTACGGCTCGCCCAAGCTGATCGCCAACATGTCGGCAGCACTGACGACCGGCAACTTCACCAACAGCCTGCGTGGCATCTTTGAAAAAGGCACCAGCCTGAACACGGATTACTACGACAACAGCTACACGGTGAAAGGTTGCGCGGCCCGCGGCTGGACGGTAGACGAATGCCGCCTGGCAGACTACCACCGCCTGGACTACAACCTGCGCTGGACCGGTATCAAGGACCTGACCTTGTCGCTGTATGTGCGTAACATCCAGAACAAGCGTCCACCGGCGAACCTGCGCTCGTTCAACGCCACCGGCGGCGCGGTGATCCCGCAAAGCCGCGAAGACGTGCAACGCCGTATGGTACGCGTAACGGCTGAGTACGCATTCAAGTAATCAGCAACGTTGCAAGACGAAGCGGGCCTGCGGGCCCGCTTTTTTTATGGAACTGTGGCATCCCGGCTTCAGCATAACCACGTACGTAGTCGAAATGCTTGAGGCCCCATCTGCGTCTCTGGCATATTGTGTCTCAGAGAAACATAAAAGGAGACAAACATGAAAGCATTCCTCGGCGGACTCGCCCTCATGCTGGGCGCGCTCACTTTGCCTGCCCAGGCAGGTGACAAAGCCACACCGGATGAAGCTGTGGCCATGGTAAAAAAAGCAGTCGCCATGGTGAAATCCGATGGCAAGGACAAGACTCTGGCCGCCATCGGCGATCCCGCCAACAAGGATTTCCATGATCGCGACTTATACGTTTATGTCTATGACTTGAACGGCGTGTCGCTGGCGCACGGCACCAATCCCAAGATGGTGGGCAAGTCCTTGCTGGACATGCGCGACGTGGAAGGCAAGCCGATGATCCAGGAAATGGTCAAAGTGGTCAAAGAAAAAGGCAGCGGCTGGGTCGACTATAAATTCCCCAATCCCGCCACCAAGGCGGTCGAAGGCAAATCCGGCTACGTGGAGCGGGTCGGTGATTTCTTTATCGGCTCCGGCGTCTATAAATAAAAAAACCCGCCGATTGAACTGACCCCCAGAATTTGGACGGTTTAGTTTGCTAGGTAGCCAAGGGCTGAGTCCTGTATTGCACAGGACTCAGCCCTTTTAGTTTAAGCTTGATACGCTCGTGATTATAGTAGTGGATGTACTGCTGGATCCCGTTCTGCAGCTCTTCAATATTGCTAAATTTTCCAGGGTAGAAGAATTCAGTCTTCAGCACTGCAAAGAAGCTTTCCATGGCCGCGTTATCGAGGCAATTTCCCTTACGCGACATGCTTTGCTGTACCCCGCTGCGCCGCAGCGCCCGTCGATATGCCGGCATGCGGTATTGCCATCCTTGGTCGGAGTGCAGCAATGGTTTGTCCTTGGGGGAGAGCTTTGCCAACGCTTTCTTAAGCATGGAGCCTACCAATTGATAGGCAGGGCGCCGGGCCGTTTCAAAAGCGATGATTTCTCCGTTGTATAGGTCCATGACGGGGGACAAGTAGAGCTTGTCCCCGGCGACGTTAAACTCCGTCACAT
>NZ_WKJJ01000022.1 GCF_009674485.1 Pseudoduganella rivuli
CCGATGCGGCAGGGGGGGCTGCGGCCGGCGCCGCTGCGGCGGCCGGCGCAGCCGGCGCACCCGGATTGGCGGCCGGTGGCGCCACCGGTGCGGCGACTGGCAGGATCGCCAGGCTGGCCGGCGGCTCCGCCTTCACCCAGCGCACGCCCAGCTTGTCGCCCAGCCGCACCACGCTGTCGGCATGCCAGCCCGGCTTGTTGACCAGCATCGTCGTGGCGCCGCCCGTGAAGCCGCGCAGGCTGACCGAATCGCCTTGCCACAGCAGGAATTGCTGGGCGTCATACAGGGGAATGCTGCACACCTTGTCCGTGCGCGGCGTCGTGATGCGGCCGGCAGCCTGGCCGGTATCCTTGTCCAGCCGTTCCAGCTGGTTGACGCGGTCGACCCAGACCTTGCCGTCGGATCCCACACCCCACTGTTTGATCCGCTCACTGGCGATACCGGGATGCCACCATTCGTCGCCGTGGCACAAGCGGCCACTGATATCGGGCGCATCGGCCGGCAGGGTGACCGTGTATTGCGCTTCCGGCGGCTGCAAATCCTGCGCGATGTCGCGCGCCTGCGGCGCTTCATCCTCGATCGGACAGCGCCGCGCCGCCCATGGCGCATCCGGCTGCTGGGCCGCCGCGCCCAGGTCGGCCGCCAGGTCGAACGCCAGCAACTGGCCGCCGTCCGGCTGGGCAAAGCCGGCCCGCTGCACGCCATCCTGTACCGGCACACCCAGCACGCCGTACAGCATGTTGCCGTTGGCCGATGGCGCCAGCGCTTGCAGGTCGCCTTCCACCAGCCGCTCCGTGACGATGCGGCCGCTGCGGGCATCCTGCACGGTCAGGCGTGAGCGGTTGCGGCGGCCCGTGTCATCGGCTTCGCGCGTGACCGTGGCCAGCCAGCGGCCACGGGGATCGGCGGCCGATGCCTGCCAGCCGCCATCGGCGGCATGCAATGGCGCCGCGCCGCGCTGGCGGCCGCATTGCTTGACGTTGACGGCCAGCGGCGTCACGGCTTGTGGCGCGGCGGCTTTGGCTTTCTTGCCGCGCGCCGTGCCCAGGTTGACGGACGTGATGGCGCCGGCCGGCGGCACCAGCCACAGGTCGCCCGTGGCTTCGGCAAAATGCCAGGCATAACTGGACGCGGGGCCGGCCGGGGCGGCGACGCGCTGATAACTGAACAATTCGCGGCGGCCGATGTCCCAGGTGGCGAATCGCAGTTCGCCGTTGGCGGCGCGCTGCGCCACCAGCAGCTTGCGGCTCTCATCGATAAAGCGCAATTCCAGTACGGCGTCGCCGCCGGTGGGGATGGTCAGCGTATTGCGCATCCCCGGCAATTCCAGCACCCGTACCTGGGCGCCGCCCAGCGCGATGCGCTTGCCGTCGCCGGACATTGCCATCGGCATCGCCGCCGGGCCGGGGCCGGCCTGCGACACGCAGGCGGGACCGCCGACGGCGCCGTCCAGCCGCAGCCACGTGGCCTTGCCGCCATGGCTGCGGCCATCGCCGAATGTGGCGAGGCCGATACAGCCCGGTGCATGGCGGCTGGTGTACGCCACCGTGCGCCCGTCCGCGCTGGCCGACAAAGCCTGCGCCTGGACCGGCAGCGCGACCGTGGAATCGGTGGTGGCGCCGCCCGCCGCGCTGCGGTGCAACTGGTTGCGGGCATCGGTGCGGAATACCCATTGTCCGTCGCCGGAGGTGGCGATGGGGAAGCCGGCGGCCCAGGCAGGAGCGGCCGACAGCGCCGCCAGCAGGGTAAACAGGATGCGCGGCTTGCCGCATTTCATCACTAAATTGGCCAAGGTCGGGCTCCGGAAACAGTTACGGGGACAGGTGTCAGTGCGCGGGACAGCGCCGCCGCCCCTGTACAATGGTAGTGTATTGCCATCAACCAACACAAGAAGAACAACATGAAGTCGAAAATTCTGCGGAAGCTCGCCATCGCCGGCGGCATTGCCGCCGCCCTGACCGCCACCTATGCGGCAGTGGGTTTTTTTGCCGTCCCCGCCATTGTGGCATCGCAGGCGGAAAAAATGGCGCAGCAACAGTTCCACCGCAAGCTGGCCATCGGCCAGGTTGAATTCAACCCGTTCAAGCTGACGGCGGCGCTGCGCGACGTGAAACTGATGGAGCCGGACGGCTCAGCCGTATTCGTGTCCTTCGACGCCTTCGAAGCCGGCCTGTCGTGGCAATCGCTGCGGCGCCTCGCGCCGGTGGTGGAAAAAGTCAAACTGCAATCGCCCTACGTGCACCTGGTGCGTGGCGATAACGGCCAATACAGCATCGATGACATCCTGCAATGGATGGCGGCCCAGCCGCCGTCGAAGGAACCGGCGCTGTTTTCCGTCAATAACATCGAACTGGCCAATGGCCGCATTGCCTTCGACGACAAGCCGGCGCGCGCACTGCACAAGGTGGAAGGCTTGCAACTGGGCTTGCCCTTCATTTCGTCGATGCCGGCCGACGTGAATGTCTATGTCGAACCGCTGCTGTCGGCCACTATCGATGGCGCGCCGCTGCACATCCAGGGCAAGGCGAAACCCTATGCGGAACAGCGCGAATTCGCGGCGGAACTGAAGCTGGACAAGCTGGACTTGGCGCCCTTGCTGGGTTACCTGCCATTCAAGCCTGCGTTCAAGTTGCCGACGGCAAGGCTGGATGCGCGCCTGACGGCCAGTTTCGTGCAGCCGAAAGCCGGTGCGTCGTCGCTGGCGCTGGGCGGCGACGCGGCACTGTCGAACGTGGACCTGCGGGGCGCCGATGGCGCGCCCGTACTGAAATTCACGCAACTGTCGGCAAAGCTGGACAAGCTCGATCCGCTGGTGGGCCGTTATGCGATTGCAAAGATCGGCCTCGACGGGCTGGATGCGGCGCTGCTGCGCGATGCGGGCGGCCAGTTGAACCTGGACCGTTTGCTGCCGCCGGCATCTGCCGCTTCGTCGTCTCCTGCCGCGCCGCCGGCGAAGGACAAGCCGGCGCCGATCCTGGTGGCGGTGAAGGAAGTGGCGATCCGCAACGCGGCGCTGCGCTATGCCGACGCCGCGCCGTACAGCGCGCTGAAAGCCGGCGTGCAGCGCTTCGACCTGGACGTGCGCGATATCGCCGTCGACACCGGCAAGCGCATGGTGGCGGTCGGCGAAGCGGTGTCCGGCGGCGCGGCGCTGACCTACGCGCAGGGCGCGCGCACGGCCGAGGCGCCGGCGGCTGCCGCTCCCGCCGCGGGCGGCGACCAGCCTTACCAGGTACAGGTCGGAAAAATCGCGGTGCAGGGCTGGAGCGTCAACGTGGACGATGCGAGCCGCGGCCAGCCGCTGGCGCTGGCCTTGTCGCCGCTGCAATTGATGGTGAAGGGCTGGTCGAACGCCCCGGCGTCGCGCAGCGAGATCGAACTGGCTGCCACCATCAACCGCAGCGGCAAGCTCGGTGTCAGCGGCAGCCTGGCTGCCGCGCCGCTGGATGCGGACCTGGCGCTGGAATTGAAGAACCTGGATTTGCAGCCGCTGCAGGCGCTGATCGCCGAGCACGTGAATCTGCGCGTGGCGCAAGCGGCCGTGTCCACCAGGGGGCGCTTGAAACTGGCGGAGCAGGGCGGCGCCATCAAGGGGGGCTACAAGGGCGACGCCAGCGTCGACCGGTTGACCACTGTCGACCGGCTGAACGATGCGGACTTCCTCAGCTGGAAATCGCTGGCGTTTGGCGGCATGGATGTGCAGCTGGCACCGTTCGCGCTCAGTGTTGACAAGGTTGCGCTGTCCGATTTCTTTGCGCGTGTGATTATCGATCCGAATGGCCGTATCAACGTGCAGGACGTGATGCGGACGGCTGCCAATGAAGACCGCAGCCTGACCGATGCGAAGAACCGCGCGCAGGATGCGAAACAGCAGCCCGTGGCGCAGCGCGGCGACGCCAGGGCCACGCCCGGCAAGCCGGATACGAAGGTGGCCGCGGTGCCGGCGGCATCGTCGCCGATGCCGCCGATCCGCATCGGCCAGTTGCAATTGTCCGGCGGGCGCGTGCGCTTCACGGACAACTTCATCAAGCCCAATTACACGGCCAACCTGAAAGACCTGGGCGGCACGGTGACCGGACTGACGTCCGATCCATCGTCGCTGGCCAACGTGGACATCAAGGGCAACGTCAACAGCGCGCCGCTGTCGATTGGCGGCAAGGTGCAGCCGCTGCGCAAGGACTTATACCTGGATGTGAAGGCGGACGTGCGCGGCATGGAACTGGCGGCGCTGTCGGCCTATGCGGACAAGTACGTCGGCTATGGCATTGAAAAGGGCAAGCTGTCGTTTGAAGTGGCGTATAAGCTGGACGACCGCAAGCTGACGGCGGAAAACCGCCTGATCCTCGACCAGCTTACGTTCGGCAAGGAAAGCACGAATCCGGACGCCACCAGGTTACCGGTGGGCCTCGCGGTGGCGCTGCTGTCCGACCGTAACGGCGTGATCGACATCAACGTGCCGATCGGCGGCTCGCTGGACGACCCGCAGTTTTCGCTGGGCGGCATCATCATGAAGGTGATTGGCAACGCGGTGATGAAAACCGTGACGGCGCCGTTCACTTTCATTGCATCGCTGTTCGGGGGCAGTGGCGAAGACATGGCGGCGCTGGCATTCGAGGCGGGGCACGCCAGCGTGGCGCCGGCGGGCGAGGAAAAGCTGGCGCCGCTGGCCCGCGCATTGAATGAGCGTCCCGGCCTGAAACTCGACATCGGCGGGCGCTATGACCCGGCCACGGACACGGGCGCGCTGCGCCAGCTGGCGCTGGAGCGCAAGCTGCGCACGGTGAAGCAGCGCGACTTGCAAGCGAAAAACAAGAGCGCGCCCGATGGCGGCGTGACGGTGACGGCGGAGGAGCGCCCGGCGCTGCTGGCGCGCGCCTATGCCGCCGAACCGCTGCCCAAGCCGCGCAATGCGCTGGGCCTGCAAAAGTCGGTGCCGCCGGCGGAAATGGAGCAAGCCATGCTGGCCGCCATCGTCATCGATGACGATGACTTGACTGCGCTGGCCCACAAGCGGGCGCAGTCGGCGAAAGACTGGCTGATGAAGCATGGGGTGCCGGCCGAACGCATGTTCCTGACCGCCGCGAAGGAGGGAGCCTGCAAGGCGGAGTTTACGTTGCGTTGAGCGGCGTACGTATCACATTCGGTTTGCCCGCTGTCTGCATGCATGGCGGCTTCCGCAAGGCGGAAACCGCCATGTGCGATTACAGCGCCCGCAGGAACGCGCTCAGATCCGCCACTTCCTGCTGCGTCAGGCCGATCTGGAAGCGCCGGTCATAGAACCGCACCACGCCGGCCAGGTCGCCCTGCGAACCATTGTGGAAATACGGCGCCCGTGCCGCCAGGCCGCGCAGGGTCGGCACTTTCATGCGGCCGATATCGCGCCAGCGGCCCGTTTGCAGCGCCAGGCCCGGATCGGTGGTGTCGACCGTCTCGCCCGTCACGTTGTTACGCAACGTGTACAGCGGCATGTCCGGCGTGCGGAAGCGCGCGTCGGCCACGCCGATGTCGACCAGCAGCGGCGTCGAATGACTGCCCGCATTGGGCGCGCTGTGGCAGCTGGAACAGGTGACGCGGTTCGGCACGCGCAGCTGGTCCGTGAAGCCGGCCACGCGGTTGATGGTGAAGGGGCGATTGTTGAACAATTGCTCGCCCCGCGCGATCGAAGCGCGCGCCACGTTTTGCGCGGTCGCTTGCGCCGGTTGTGCCGGCGGACGCTGACCCGGAGCCGGCCGCGGCGGCGCATCGAGGTTGCGCCATGCGCCGAACATGGACATCGCGTTGCGGTTGAAGGTGGCGCGGGTGCGGTAGTCGCCCGCTTCCAGGTCATTGATGCCGAAATAAAACGCTTGTGCCGACAGCGCGGCAGGGCCGCCGGTGGCGCCCGCATCGGTCAGGCTGCCGGCGGTAGCGCTGGTCGATTGCGCGGTGACGAGGCCCGCTTCGAAATTCACGATGGCGCGCTGTTCGGCGGCAGTCAGTTCGCGCGCCGCTTCCGCGTGGCCCCGCACGGCGTCGCTGGCCTGCGTCAGCAAGCCGCTGTCGACGGTGGCGTAGCACAGCGCCGGATTGGCATTGAGGATGCAGCTGGCGCCGGCCGTACCGGCGGCCACGGTGCGGGTTTCACGCGCGTCCCACATGAGGGTGCTGACGAATTTCAGGTTGGTCGATGGCAGCGGGCGGCGGAACAGCGACAATTCCTTGGCGCTGGCGTAGCCGTACGGATCGTCGGTGCGCACCAGCGAGAATTCCGCGTTGGCGGGCATGGCTTGCCCCACACGGATCAAGCCTTTGGTCAGCAGCATGCTGTAGGCCACGCGTTTCTGGTCCAGCGTGGCGACCGGTGCGTTCGGGCTGTTGGCGCCATCGACCGGGCGGAATACCGGGTCGGCGCCGGCGCTGACGGCAAAGCGCTGTTGCAGTCGGTTGGGCGTCACGCTCCAGCCGCTGTTTTCAGCGTGGCAGCTGGCGCAGCTGCGGCCATTGCCCATCGGCGTGAAGAAGGCGTTGGACGTGTCGATCAGGCCCGATGCCGTGGTTGTCAGCGCGGTACCGTCCGCGTTGGGTTGCGGCGATGGCGGTACGGGTGCGCCCTGCGCAACGCGGCGCGTGGCGCCGGCCGTGTCGGCGCTGGTATCTGCGCTTGCCGTCACGCTTGTATCCGCTTCAGCGGTGGCCGGGGCGCTGGCATCGGACAGCGCCTCGGCCGCCGGAGCGCCGCCCTGGCGGGCCGCCGCCACGCTGGCCTGGTCCGCCGAGCCGCCGCAGCCGGCCAGTACGCTGGCCAGCATCGCGGCAATCAAGCCGGGAAGCAGCGCGCCGTATCGTTGGGTGGGTCGCATCATGGTCTCCTTGATAAGTTCTGACAGGAAACATCGTGGACCCGGAATATGGAGCAAAAATGGAGGAAACCCGCGCGGGAAAATTCCGCCACGCCTGCACATTTGCTGCACATTCGGCAGGTATGATGGCGGCATGAGCCCTCTCCAGCCACCTGTCGTCCGCCTGACCATTGCGCGCAAGATCGCACTGGCGGTGGCGGCTATCGTTATCCTGTGCATCGGCACGATGGCGTGGCTGACCAATGCCAACCTGCAGCGGGGCTTTATCGCTTACCTGAACGAGATGCAGGAACAGGACCTGGACCAGGTCAGCAAGCTGCTGGCGGAGCGCTACCGGCGCGAAGGCGATTTCGAATGGCTGCGCCACCGGCCGCGCGCCCTGCGGGAAGTGCTGGACCAGATGGCCCCGCAGTTGCAGATGGAGCCGGATGCGCCGGGCGAACGGCGCCGCGACCGGGAAGCCGGGCGTGAGCGGGAACGCGGGCGCGGCGCCGATGGGCCGCCGGACCGGCCGGAGGCGCGCGACGGCCAGCGCCTGGGCCCGCCCGACGATCCGGAAGGGCGCGGGCCGCCCCGCGACAATGGCCGCAATGCCTATGGCCCGCCGCGCCGCGCCGACGGCGAGCGTCCGCCGCGCCGCGACGATGCGCCCCGGCCGCCCCGTCCCCGCGAGATCCAGGACCCGATGGCGTTTGCCGCGCGCCTGACGGTCAAGGATGAATATGGCGAGTCGCTGATGGGGCCGCGCAATCCGCCGCCCGGCATCGAGCGCCCCATCATGGTCGACGGCCGCAAGGTCGGCACCGTACAATTGCTGCTGTTGCGCCAGGCCGGCGGCCAGAACGCGACCGCGGCCAATTTCCTGCGCACGCAAACGCGCGACATCCTGCTGTTGTCCGGCGCGCTGCTGCTGGCGGCGATGGCGCTGGCGGTGGGACTGGCGCGCCACATGCTGCGTCCCGTGGCCGCGCTGCACGGCGTGACGGCGCGGCTGGCGCGGGGCGAACTGGCCGCGCGCGCACCGGTGTTGAGCCGCGACGAACTGGGCGAGCTGGCGCTGCACGTCAACAGCATGGCGCAGGAACTGGAGCGCAATGAAACGCAGCGGCGGCAAATGCTGGCGGACGTGTCGCACGAACTGCGCACGCCGCTGACGGTGATCCGGGGCGAGATCGAAGCGCTGATCGATGGCGTGCGCAAGGCGGACCAGCATGCGCTGGAATCGCTGCATGGCGAAGTGCTGCGCCTGACCAAGCTGGTGGACGATTTGCACCAGCTGGCGCTGGCCGACACGGGCGATCTGCATTTTGAAATGCAAACGCTGGAATTGCAGCCCATGCTGTTGCCGTTGCTGGAACGCTGCCGGCCGCGCGCGGCGGCCGCCGGACTGGCGCTGCGCTGGGACTTGCCGCCGCAGCCGGTCATGGTCAGCGCCGATGCCCGCCGGCTGGAGCAGGTGATCGTCAACCTGCTGGAAAACAGTATCCGCTATACGGACCGTGGCGGTGTGATCGTGCTGGCGTTGCGGATGCGGCATGACGGCCGCCAGGACCAGGCGGAAATCACGGTCGACGACAGCGCGCCCGGCGTGCCGCCCGGCGCCCATGCGCGGCTGTTCGAGCGGCTGTACCGGGTCGACCAGGCCCGTACGCGCGAGCGGGGCGGCAGCGGGCTGGGGCTGGCGATCTGCAAGGCGATGGTGGAGGCGCATGGCGGCGCCATCGTGGCGCTGCCGTCCGAACACGGCGGTATCCGCATCCGCCTCACGCTGCCGTTGCTGGCGGTATCGAATCAATAAGGAATGGAATGGACTCTGCAGCACACATCGTGATCGTCGAAGACGACGCGAAAATCTCGGCCCTGCTGGGCGACTACATGGAGGCGGCGGGCTACCGCGCCACCCGCATCATGGATGGCGCGCAGGCGGTGGACGCGTTGCGCGCGGACGGCGCGGACGTGGTGTTGCTGGATTTGAATTTACCGGGGCTGGACGGGTTGGAAGTGTGCCGCGCCGTGCGCACGTTTTCGCAGGCGCCCATCATCATGCTGACGGCCCGTGTCGATGAGGTGGACCGTTTGCTGGGCCTGGACGCTGGCGCGGACGATTATGTCTGCAAGCCATTCAGCCCGCGCGAAGTGGTGGCGCGGGTGCGTGCGCAATTGCGGCGCGCCTCCGGCGCCCTGGCGCAGCAGGCGGCCGCGCCGCTGTTCGCGGTGGACCGCGACCGCATGCGCATCCTGCTCGCGGGGGCGGCGCTGACACTGACGCCGGTGGAATTCCGTATCCTGGCTGAGCTGATCGAACACCCCGATCGCGTGTATTCGCGCCAGCAATTGCTCGATGTGGCCCATGAAGACCAGCGCGACATCAGCGACCGCACCGTCGATTCGCACATCAAGAACATCCGCCGCAAGCTGGCGGCCAGGCCGGTGGCGGCAGAGTGCCTGCAATCAGTGTATGGCGTAGGCTACAGATTCGAATTGCCACTCTGCTAAAATCCCCCGCTGGACCAACAATGACCAACGGGGCAGGTGCGTGATGAAACGAGTGATTTTCAACCAGAAGGGTGGCGTCGGCAAATCCACCATCGCGGTCAACCTGGCCGCCATTGCGGCCAACCGCGGCAAAAAAACGCTGCTGATCGACCTTGACCCGCAATGCAATTCGAGCCGCTACCTGCTGGGCGAGGCGGCCAAGGAGATCACCCCCACGATCGCGGGCTATTTCGAGCAAACCCTGAATTTCATGGTGTTTTCGCTGTCCGCGCGCGGCTATGTGCATGAAACGGGTTTCGACAACCTGTCACTGGTGCCGTCGCACCCGGAAATCGGCGAACTGCAATCGAAGCTGGAATCGCGCCACAAGATCTACAAGCTGCGCGACGCGCTGTCCGAATTGGAAAAAGAGTACGAGGAAATCTTCATCGATACGCCTCCCGCCTACAACTTCTTTACGCAATCGGCGCTGATCGCGGCCGACACGTGCCTGATCCCGTTCGACTGCGACGATTTCTCGCGCCAGGCGCTGTACACATTGATGAACAATGTGGGTGAAATCAAGGCCGACCATAACCAGGCGCTGGACATCGAAGGCATTATCGTCAACCAGTTCCAGCCGCGCGCCAACCTGCCGCAGCGCATGGTCGACGAATTGCTGGCCGAAGGCTTGCCGGTGCTGAACAGCAAACTGTCGAGTTCCATCAAGGTGCGCGAATCGCACGAGCGCCGCCTGCCGATGATCCATCTGGATGCGCGCCACAAGCTGTCGCAGGAATTCGAAGCGCTGTACGACGAACTGGAAGCGGCGCAAGCCGCCGCCTCGAAGAAACGCAAGCGCGGCTGAGCTTCACGACGCTCCGCCAAATTCTCCCACATAGCGCGCGCGGGGCCGGATCATTTGGCGGCCATCGGCGCGCTGTTCCAGCGCATGGGCGATCCAGCCCGCCGTGCGCGCCATCGCCAGCAGCGCCAGCGTGGCGCCGTCCGGTAATCCCAGCACCAGTTCCAGTGCGGCCAGCGCGAAGTCCGAGCTCGGCTGCGCCCGCGGCGTGGCGCCGGCGCGCGCCGCCAGCGCCGCATAGGGCGCGCACGCCGGGCCGTCATGCGCTTGCAGCCTCGCCATCAGGTACGCGGCGCGGATATCGCCATCCGGGTATAGCGGGTGGCCAAAGCCCGGTGTCATCGCTGTCACGGCGGCGCTACCTGGCGCCGCCGCTTCGCGCAGCAGCACGGCCTTGGCCAACGCGTAGTGGCCGCCATGCTCGGGGCCGGACAGCGCGGCAAGGCCCGCGCACAGCACCAGCGGCAACGCCGCGCCGCTCGACGCCGCGCAGCGCACGGTGAACGCGGAATTGTTCAGTTCATGGTCGGCCAGCACGACCAGCGCGGCGCGCAGCACGTCGGCCGCCGCACTGCCGAGTCCCCACGCAGTGGCGGCTTGCTGGTGCAGCGGCTGTTCGCTGGCCGGTGTACCCAATAGCAGGCTGGCCGTCAGGCGCAGCAGCGCCATGGGATCGGCCTCCATCTCCTCGGTGGCAAACAGGGGCAGCAGCGCCATGGCGCGCGGTAGCGGAGCCAGCGAGGAGGCTGCCTTGAACAGCGCATCCTGGCTACCGGTCGCAGGCGTGACCGGGCGCTGTGCGCTGCCCGCCGCGCCGTCCCCCAGCCACGGCTGCCACAGCAAGGTCGCGGCCTGTTCCAGCGTCGCCTGGTCCGCCATCCGGCACGCATCGGTCCCCCGGTAATACAGCCGCCCGCCATCCACGTGCGCAATGCGCGTTTCCAGCACCGGCACGCCCCAGCTCAATGCTGCCGCCACCGCATGGCCGGCGCGCTTGCCGTCGCCGCGCCGGGCGGCCAGGCGCAGCACGTCGTCGTGCGCATAGCGCTTCGCGCGGACGCCACTGTCGCTGCTGGACGACAGCAAACCCCGGCTTACGTACGAATACAGGGTGGCGGGGCTGACGCCGAGGATGGCCGCCGCTTCGCGCGCCGTGATTGTTTTGTTCATAAATTTATTCATATTGATTCGCCGGATCAAGATTGACCCCGTGGCGACGCACCGCCAGACTGGCTGCACATTGTCTGGAGATTATTCTATGCATAAGCTCAACCGGGTTGCAACGCCTGATACAGCAACGAGTTCCGCGCGCAAAATCCCCATGCTGCAGCCATTGCGGCATGCCCGCTTCCGCCAGCTGTGGCTGGCCAGCCTGGTGTCGAATCTCGGCACGTGGACGCAGACCTTCGCGGCGGCGTGGCTGGTGGCATCCGGCGATCCGTCGTCCCACATGACGGCGCTGGTGCAGGCGGCCGCTTGCGCGCCGATGCTGGTGTTTGGCTTGCTGGCCGGCGTGGTGGCCGATGCCGCGCCGCGCGCGCGGCTGCTGTTGGCCGTCAATGCGTTCAGGGCGCTGGCCGCCGCATTGATGGCGGTGCTGGCGGCCGGCGGGCAGGCGTCCGCGTGGTCGGTACTGGCGCTGGTGTTCATGATGGGGACGGCACAGGCATTCATGTGGCCCGCATGGCATGCCGTCACGTCGCTGCTGGTGGCGCCGGACGAAGTCGAGGCGGCGGCCACGCTGAATAACCTCAGCTACAACGTCGCCGCCACGGCCGGCCCGGCGCTGGGCGGCGCACTGTTCGCGTGGTGCGGCGCGGCGCCGCTGTTTGCCTTTACCGCATTGTCGATGACGGGCTTGCTGGCCGTGTATTACGCATGGCAGCGCAGCCCGGACGCGCCGCGCGCGGGCGCCACCGTCAGCATGGACGCCTTCCGAGCCGGGCTGCGTGCCGCGTTCGGCGCGGCGGACTACCGCCGCCTGCTGCGCCACACCGCGTGTGCGCTGTTTGGCGCGGTGGCATTCATGGCGCTGCTGCCGCTGTATGTGCGCGACGTGTTGCAGCGGGAAGCGGGCATGTATGGCGGCCTGATGGCGTTGCTCAGCGCCGGCGCCATTGCCGCGCCGTTCGTGCTGCCGGCGTTGCGCGTCCGTTATCCGCGCCATGTGCTGGTGGCCGTTTCGCTGGCGCTGTTTGGCGCGATGCTGGCCACGTTGCCGCTGGTGCGCCATCCGGCCCTGCTGGCGCCGCTGGTGATGGCGGGCGGCATGGCGTGGGCAGCGATGATCTCGACCCTGAACGGCGCCGCGCAATCCGCGTTTCCATCGTCGGTGCGGGCCCGCACCTTGTCCGTCTACCTGCTGGCGATGGCGCTGGGACAGACCGTGGGCAGCGCCGCATGGGGCGTGGTGGCGGAATGGCTGGGGGTGTCGCCGGCGCTGGCGCTGGCCGGCACGGTGCTGCTGCTGTACGCGGCATGCGGTTTGCGCCGCGCCATTCCTGCAACTATGGCACAGTAGCGGGATCGTCATTTCGGAGCTGGCATGATGGTGGAACTGCAAGGCTATGGCCGCCTGCATTATGAATGGATAGACGGACCGCAACAGCGTCCCGTGCTGGTATTCCTGCACGAGGGACTGGGCTGTACGGCCATGTGGAAAGATTTCCCCGCACGCCTGTGCGCACTGGCCGGTTGCCCGGGGCTGGTGTATGACCGGCTGGGCTACGGCCTGTCCGACCCACTGACCAGGGCGCGCAGTGTGCATTACCTGCACGAATACACGCTGATCGAATTGCCGGCGGTATTGGAACGCCTGCTGCCAGCGCGGCCCTACATCGTCATCGGCCACTCCGACGGCGGCAGCATCGCGCTGCTGCATGGCGCCGCGCAACCGGCCAATTTGCTGGGCGTGCTGACGGAAGCGGCCCACGTGTTCGTCGAAGACGTCACCCTGGCCGGCATCCGCACCGCGCTCGATGCGTGGGAAGCAGGCAAGCTGCGGGGCCTGGAACGCTATCACGGCGACAAGACCGGCGCCATCTTCCACGCGTGGGCCGACACGTGGCTGACGCCCGCTTTCTCGCAGTGGAATATCGAAGGCGTGCTGGCGTCGATCGCATGCCCTGTGCTGGCCCTGCAGGGCGAGGGCGACCAGTACGGCACGGCGGCGCAACTGGCGTCCATCGCATCGCGTGCCCCGCGCGCGATGGAGCACATGCTGCCGGATTGCGGCCATACGCCGCACCTTGACAATCCGGACGCCACGCTGGCGGCCATGGCCGCCTTTATTTCCCGGCTTTGATCTGCGCCCGGGTGCGTCACCGTTGCCGCGCATACGATGCGGCAACGGAGGTGCGCCATGGTCCTGTATTCGCTGCTGCTGTTCCTGTGCGCCGGCATGGCGGGCGCCTTGCTGGCTTTTCCCGCCGCGCGCGACATACTGGCGCTCGCGGTCCGCGCCATCGGCATGCGCCTGCACGCGCGCCACGCAGCGGCGGCGGTGGCATCCGTCACGCTGCTGGGCGGCTTGCCGCTCGCGGCATGGCTGGTGTCCGATGCCGGTGGTGACGAATCGCCGGGTGAGCAGGCCTACCACCCCGTCAACCTGCAAGTGGCGCAATTGCTGGACGGCGAACACCTGGCGCCGCCGCAGCCGTTGCCGCCGCTGGCTTTTACCACGGCCGAAGTGACGCTGGTGCGCCCCATGCTGGCCGGGGCCAGCCGCGACTGGGCGCTGCTCGACGATGGTTTCAGCCAGCGCCTGCTGCAAGTGTTCCGCATCATGCGCGAACAGCATGGCTATGACATGGCGCTGCTGGAAGGCTACCGCTCGCCGCAGCGGCAGGACCAGCTGGCGGCCGCCGGGCCGCACGTGACCAGCGCCCGCGCTTACCAGAGTTACCACCAGTTTGGCCAGGCAGCCGATTGTGCGTTTGTCCGCAGCGGCAAGCTGGTGATTTCCGAACGCGATCCCTGGGCCATGCGCGGTTACCGGCTGTATGGCGAAACCGCCGAAGCGGTGGGGTTGAAATGGGGTGGGCGGTGGGCCATGATGGACTTTGGCCACGTTGAATTGCGTGCCATTGGGAATTAATTGCGCTGACGCAAGTAGCCTGAATGTGACAACTGGCAACATTGGACACTCGCCGGTCCGGCGCTTCCAAGCGGGCATGCCATGTTGCGACGACTGTGGACCTTCCTGGCGGACAGCCGCCACCTTGCCATCCTGTGTTTTGCCGCGCTGGCCGCGTATGCGGTGCTGGGCGCCGAGTCGCTGCGGGCCGCGGCGCTATGGGGCGGTCTGATTGCCGTGCTGGCGTTGATGACGTGGGCCGCATGGCGGCTGTGGCGCTGGTGGCGCGGATGGCGTGAAAGCCGGCAAGGCGCCGCCGCATCGGCAATATCCGCAGCGGCGCCGGTGGACGCGCCGCTGTCTCCGCCGCCGCTGCCCGATAACGCCGCCGCGCAGGCGCTGCGCAACAGCGTGCAGGATGCGGTCGCCATGCTGCGCGGTTCGCGGATGGGCAAGCTGGCCGGCGCGCGCGCCTTGTACGAGTTGCCGTGGTGCCTGGTGATCGGCAGTGCGGGGGCGGGCAAGAGCTGCGCGATCCGCCACTCCGGCCTGCAGTTCCCGTTCGAAGCGGGGCAAGTGGAGCATGCGCCGGGCGGCACGGCGCAACTGGACTGGTACTTTGCACGCGAAGGTATCGTGCTCGATACGGCGGGACGCTACGCGGCCGATGAGGGCAGCCGCGATGAATGGCGCGGCTTGCTGGATTTGCTGAAGAAGCACCGGCCCCGCGCGCCGGTGAACGGCGTGGTGGTGGCCGTCGATGTCGACGAATTGCGCGGCGATCCGGACGGCGCGTGGCAACTGGCGCGCAGCCTGCGCCTGCGCATGCAGGACATGGTGGAGCGGCTGGAAGTGTTTGCGCCTGTGTACGTGCTGTTTACCAAAGCCGACCACATTGCGGGTTTCAGCGAATTCTTTGCGCAGGCCGACCACGGCGAACGCGAACGCGCGTGGGGCGCCACCATGCCTTATAAACGCCGCGCCGCCGTGCGCGAAGTGCTGGCGTTCTTCGATCATGCCTATGACGGGCTGGTGGAAGGCATCAAGGAAATGGGCGTGGCGATCCTGGCGCAGCCGCGCTGCGGCGCGCCGGAGCCGGGTGTCCTCGCTTTCCCGCTGGAGTTCATGGCGCTGCGGGCCGCCGCACGCGCCTTTGTGGCGGCATTGTTTGAAGATAACCCGTTCCAGGACGGCCTCGTGTTCCGGGGATTCTACTTTGCCAGCGCGCTGCGCGACGGCGTGCCGCCGAACAGCCAGTCGCGCCGCATCGCCGAGCGCTTTGCGCTGGCGTGGCAGGAACCGCAACCGTGCGCGCAGCCCGGGCCCGACCTCGGCGCCAAGCGCGGCTACTTCCTGCTGCAATTGTTCCGCGACGTGATCTTCGCCGACCGCGCGCTGGTCACGCACTACGCGAGCCGCAATGCGATGCGGCTGCGCTACGTGGCGTTTGGCGCGGCCCTGCTGGTGCTGGGCGCGCTGCTGGCCGGCTGGACGTGGTCGTATCAGGCCAACCTGCGCCTGATCGGGCAGGTGCAGGCCGACCTGGACAAGGCGCAGCGCTTGCAGGCGGGACGCCATGATTTGCAGTCGCGGCTGGAGGCGCTGGAAGTGCTGGAAGCGCGCATCGCGCAACTGGAAAAGCTGCGCCGCGACACACCGTGGGAAACAGGACTGGGCCTGTACCAGGGCGAGGCGCTGGAACGCAAGCTGCGCAACGAGTATTTCAGCGGCGCGCGCGACGTGATGCTGTTGCCGGCGGCGGTCAGCCTGGAAGCGCAACTGGCCGCGCTGGGAGCCGAGGCTGCCGGGGGCAGCGCCGCCGATGACGGCTATAACGCGCTGAAGGCATACCTGATGCTGGCCGAGCCCGCGCGCGCGGAAAGCGCGCACCTGAACGACCAGCTCGCGCGGCACTGGCGCGCGTGGCTGGAATCGCGCCAGGGCGCCATGCCCCGTGAGCAGATGATCCGCAGCGCGGAGCGCCTGCTGGCGTTTTATACGGCGCAATCGGCCGACCCCGCGTGGCCCCGCATCGCGCCCCGGCTGGCGCTGGTGGAACAGGCCCGCAATGCGCTGCGCGGGGCCGTGCGGGGCATGCCGGCGCGCGACCGCGTATATGCGGCGATCCGCGCCCGTGCCGGCACGCGCTTCCCGTCCATGACGGTGGCGCGCATCGTGGGGCCGGAAGACCAGGCGCTGGTGGCGGGCAGCCACGCGGTGCCGGGTGCGTATACGCGGGAAGCGTGGCGGCAATATGTGGACGCCGCCATCCGGGACGCGGCCAATGGCGAATTGCAAAGCCGCGACTGGGTGCTGAAGGCGGACAACCGAGATGACCTGAGCCAGGAAGGCAGTCCCGAGCAGGTGCGCAAGGCGCTGGTGGAACGCTACAAGAAGGATTACATCGAACACTGGCGGCAATTCCTGCAGGGCGTGGCGGTGGCGGACATGCAGGGTGTCGCGGGGGCCGCGGCGGCGATGCAGCGGCTGGGCGACCCGCAACTGTCGCCGTTATTGAAAGTACTGGCCGTGGCGCATGAGCAGACCGCGTGGGACGCCCCATTGCCGGCCAACAGCGACAGCAGCTGGTCCGGCTGGATGGCGGGCGAAGTGCGGCGGCGCGCGGCCGCATGGAGCGGCTCCATGCCGTTGTCGGCGGCATCGCCTGACGCCGTAGTGTCGCCGGGCGCGATTGCGCGCGAACTGTCGCTGCTGGGTCGGCTGTTCGCGGCGCAGGGCGACGGCGCGTCGCTGGCGCAGGGCTATGTGGCGGCGCTGTCGAAGCTGCGTGCGCGCCTGATCCAGGTGCGGAACCAGGGCGACGCGGGTCCGGGCGCCCACCTGCTGATGCGGCAAACGCTGGAAGGCAGCGGTTCCGAGCTGGCCGATGCGCTGCGCCACATCGACGAGCAAATGCTGGCCGGGGCCAACCCGGAACAATTGCTGGTGCTGCGGCCATTGCTGGTGCGGCCGCTGATGCAGGTGTTTGCCGCGCTGGTGGGACCGGCCGAAGGGGAAATCAACAAGACATGGCAAGAGCAGGTGGCCGCGCCGTTCAACCGCGCGCTGGCGGGAAAATATCCGTTCACGCCGGGCGCGCGGGTGGAAGCGGGCGCCGGCGAAATCGCCGAATTCTTCGGGCCGTCCGGCGTCATTGCGAAATTCGTCGCGGCCACGATCGGGCCGCTGGCCGTGCGGCGCGGCGACGTGCTGGCGCCGCGCACGTGGGCGGACATGGGCATCACGCTGACGCCGCAGGCGGTGGCGCAATTGCCGGCATGGATCGCGCCGCCCGGCGCCGGCGGCATGGGGCAGGGCGCGGCGCAAACCGTGTTCCAGCTGATGCCGCAGGCGTCGTCCGACGTGGCGGAGTTCACGGTGGAAATCGACGGCCAGCAATTGAAGCACAAACTGCCCGCAGTACAGGCGCCGCAGTGGCACGGCATGGTGCATCCGGGACCGGAAGGCGGCGTGCCGGGCGCCCGCATCTCGGCGGTCACGAAGGATGGCCGCACGGTGGAATTGTTCAATGAAGCGGGGCAGTTCGGCCTGAAACGCATGATCGACGCGGCGGTGCGCGAACGCAAGGATGGCGGCGTGCACGGCTTGCGCTGGAGTGCCGGCGGGGTGACGGTGGCGCTGGATTTGAAGGTGGTCAGCAGCCCGGAATCCGGCACGGAAGGAGAGAGGGGCAAGCAGGGCCTGGTTGGCCTGAAATTGCCTGACGTGGTCGTCGGCCGCGATTCCACTGCCCTGGCGGTGGCCCCGGCGTCCAAACCTTGAGTTTCGGAGGAAGCATGAAACACACGTTGATATTGTCCGCGCTGTTTTGCATGCCGCTCCGTGCGCAGGTCGTGGCGTCCGGCACGGTACCGGACCACGCCACGCGCGACGCCATCATACAGCGCCTGCAAACGCTGTATGGCGCGGGCGCCGTCACGGACCGGATCACCGTCGGGCCCGTGCTGGCGCCGCCCGGCTGGCACGCGCAAGTGCAAAAGCTGCTGGGACCCGGTATCAGGGCGGTGGGCAAGGGCGAGCTGAAAGTCGAGGGCAGCGCCGTCAGTGTGCGCGGCGAAGTGGCCAGCGACGCCGTGCGCGCGCAGACAGGCAAGGAATTGTCCGCCGCCATGGCGCCCGGCTATGCGCTGCGCACGGAATTGCGCGTGGCGCAGGGCCAGCAAATGCTGGACGCCGTGCTGGCGCAGCGCATCATTGAATTCGACAGCGGGCAGGCGACATTGCGGCCGTCGGGGATGGCGATCCTCGACGAGATGGCGGCCGTCATCCTGAAATTGAACGGCGCGAAAATCGACGTGTCGGGGCACACGGACAACGTGGGGCAGCGCATGGCGAATATCGCGCTGAGCCAGGCCCGGGCGCAGGCCGTGCGCGACTACCTGGTGGGCAAGGGCGTGAATGCCGCTTCGGTGGCGGTGTCGGGGCTGGGACCGGACCGGCCGGTGGCCGATAACGGCAGCGCGGAGGGCCGCGCGCGCAACCGCCGGATCGAATTCAGGGTGGCCGGGTGACGCCGCGGCGGTTCAGGGTAGCGTGATCGTCAGGGAGGCCGGCTGCGGCGGCAATTGCACCACGTTGGCATGGACAGCCATGCGCTGCCGGCTTTCGCGCAACAGCGACCACTGCATGGCGCCGTAAGCGCTGGCGGCCGTCAACACCAGCAGCAACGCCAGCAGCCATGGCGGCACGTCGCGCCGCAACTGGTGCGCCACCTGATCGGGACGGGCCGCCTGCGGCGCAAAGCCCCGTCCCTTGCCCTTGATGTGGGCGATTTCATCACCCAGGCGGGCCGTGATCCACGCCAGCCGGTCGCGGTCATCCATCGCATAGCGGCCCTTGAAACCCATCAGCAGGCACATATGGAACACTTGCAGCGCTTGCAGGCGCACTGCGCCTTTGCCGCGCAGCGCTTCGAGCTTGTCGAAGAAATGCTTGCCCGCCAGCTGGTCGCCAAACACCGTCAGCTGCAGCGGCGTGCGCTCCCACGCGCCGCGCAGGCCGAAGTCCGATGACAGCACGATTTCGTCGAGTGCCGCGCAATACGCATATTGGGCCGCCTCGATATCGTCGCCATGCGCGTGCAGCCGGCGCGCTTCTTTTTCGAAGTCGTCGAGCATGCGCACGATACGCGGCTGGAAGTCTTCCAGCTCGCCCGGCGCGTGGCGCTGCTTCAGCAAGTGCAGCAGGTAAAACCCTTCGTGCAGCAAGTCCGCCAGCGACAGCAGGCGTGCTTCGCGCTGTGCGCTGCGGCGTTCGATCCGTGTGCTCATGGTCGCTCCCCGTGTGTCGATGGTTCATTACAGCGGGACGGCGACAGCGCGAGCTTGCGGCTGCGCAACGGTGGCAGTCCATTGCGAAAAGCATGCCGTTGAGAAATTGCGCAATCGCAATTATTTCCCCGCGACACACCCGCATGATGGTCAGCACCCCCATGAAAGGAGTCCATCATGACCAAGAGAATGCTGATCCCTGGCCTGGCCGCCGCCTGCGCGATGCTGCTGTCCGCCTGCGCCGCGGACGATCCCGTTGCGCGCACGCCGGCGCCGCCGCCGTCGCTGGAAGCATTGCATGCGGAAGCGCAGCGCGCCGCGGCGGCAGGCCTTTCCGAGCGGGCGCTGGCGGTCTGGAAAAACGCGGCCACCGCTTATCCGGCCGATAAAAGCCCGTGGCTGGCGATGGCGCAGCTGAAGTATGAGCGCGGCCAGTATGCCGACACCATCGTCCACGCACAGGAAGCGCTGCGGCGCGATCCGCTCGACGCGCAGGCGGGCCGCCTGCTGGCCGCCAGCGGCTTGCGGCTGTCGGTCGCGGCCTATGCGGACTTGCAGGCGCAAAACAGCCTGCACGGCGCGACCCGCAGCGAAGCGCAGGAACTGGCGCGCCAGTTGCACGGCAGTGTCGGCGACGAGGCGGCGCCGCCTGCCGCGCCGGCGAAGAAACCGGCTCCAGTGAAACGGGCCACGCCGGCCAAGTCGTCGGCGGCGCAAACCGGGTCGGCCGATCCCTTCGGCACCCTCAAGTAATCCACCCAGGAGAACAGCAATGGCCAACAGTGACGGCATCCAGAAGCGGCTCGCCAAGGTGCGCGCGCCGCGCGTGCAAATGAGTTATGACGTGGAAATCGGCGATGCCATGGAAAGCAAGGAGTTGCCTTTCGTGGTCGGCGTGATCGGCGACTTTGGCGGCAATCCCGCGCAGCCGGTGAAACGGCTGAAGGAACGCCGTTTCATCGGTGTCGACGCGGACAATTTCGACGAAGTGCTGGCCGGCGTGGCGCCGCATGCGCGCTTCGATGCGCCGAACAAGCTGGGCGGCGAAGGCGCCATCACGGTCGAACTGGATTTCCGCGCCATGAGCGACTTCCGTCCGGAAGCCGTGGTACGCCAAGTGGAACCGCTGCGCCAGTTGCTGGAAGCGCGCGGCAAGCTGGCCGATTTGCGCAACAAACTGGCCGGCAATGACAAGCTGGAAGACTTGCTGGCGCAGGTACTCAATGATACGGATCGCCTGCGCGCGCAGGTCAACGACGGCAAGGAGGTGTGACATGTCAGCCCAATTGCAGGCGCTCGATGCGCCGCTTGAGAATATGGAGCAGCAGGGCGGCCTGCTGGACCGCATCGTCGAAGAAAGCCGCGTGGCCAAATCGCCGCAGGAACATGAGCGGGCGCGCGACATCATTGCCGAGCTGGTGAAGCAGGTGCTGGACGGGACCGTGACGGTGTCGCCCAGCCTGTGCGCCACCATCGATGCGCGCGTGGCGGAACTGGACCGGCTGATTTCATCGCAGTTGTCGGCCATCATGCATGCGCCGGAATTCCAGAAGCTGGAGCAAAGCTGGACCGGCCTGCATTACCTGGTGCGCCATTCCGCCAGCGGCGAAAACGTCCGTATCCGCATGCTCAACGCCAACAAGCGCGAACTGGTCAAGGATTTCCAGAGCGCGCTGGAATTCGACCAGAGCGCCATTTTCAAGAAAGTCTATGAAGAAGAATTCGGCACGTTCGGCGGCGCCCCGTATGGCGCCCTGGTGGGCGACTTTGAAATTTCGCGCCAGCCGGAAGACATGTATTTCATCGAACAGATGTCGCACGTGGCGGCCGCCGCGCACGCGCCCTTTATCGCGTCGGCCGCGCCCGAACTGTTCGGCCTGGAAACGTACGGCGACCTGGGCAAGCCGCGCGACCTGGCCAAGGTGTTCGACACGGTGGAATACGCGAAGTGGAAAGCGTTCCGCGAATCGGAAGATGCGCGCTACGTGGGACTGGCGCTGCCGCGCTACCTGGGGCGGCTGCCATTCAATCCGGTCGACGGCACCACGGTCGAAGGCTTCCACTTTGTCGAGGAAGTCGACGGCAGCGACCACCACAAGTACCTGTGGTGCAACGCGGCGTACGCGTTCGGCGCGCGGCTGGCGCAAGCCTTTGACGATTTCGGCTGGTGCGCGGCCATCCGCGGCGTGGAAGGGGGCGGCCTGGTCGACGACTTGCCGACCCATACCTTCAAGACGGGCGAAGGGGAGGTGGCGCTGAAGTGCCCGACCGAAGTGGCCATCACCGACCGCCGCGAAAAGGAACTCAGCGACCTGGGTTTCATCTCGCTGGTGCATTGCAAGAACACGTCCTATGCCGCGTTCTTTGGCGCGCAATCGGCGCAGAAGGCGCGCCGCTACAGCACCGAGGGCGCCAATGCCAACGCGGTGCTGTCGTCGCAGCTGCAATACATCTTTGCCGTGTCGCGCATCGCGCACTACATGAAGGCCATGATGCGCGACAAGGTCGGCAGTTTTTCCGCCGCGTCCAGCGTGGAGGATTTCCTGAACCGCTGGCTGATGCGTTACGTGCTGCTGGACGATAACGCCAGCCAGGAACAAAAGGCCCGCTACCCGCTGCGGGAAGCGTCCGTGCAAGTGAGCGAAGTGCCGGGCCGGCCCGGCGTGTACCGTGCCGTGTCGTTCCTGCGGCCCCATTTCCAGCTCGACGAATTGTCCGTTTCCCTCCGACTGGTCGCGGAGTTGCCGCAATCGACCAACCGTTAAACCCACTTACCACTCAAGGAGCAAGCTATGGCGATAGACGTCTACCTGCACATCGATGGCATCAAGGGCGAATCCACCGATGAGCGTCACAAGGAATGGATCGAATGCAAATCCGTTTCGTGGGGCGTGGAACAGCCCAAGTCGGCCACGTCATCCACTGGCGGCGGCCACACGGCCGAACGCTGCGAACACCGCGACATCGTAATTTCCAAGCTGGCCGACCTGGCGTCGCCCATCCTGCTGCAAACCTGCGCGGCGGGCCGGACGATCCCGAAAGCCAAATTCGAATTCATGCGCGCGGACGGCCAGGGCGAACGGGTCAAGTACTTTGAAATTGAAATTGAAAATGTGCTGATCGGCGCCGTGTCGCCCGCCGTGTCGGAAGGCGACATCCTGACGGAAGACGTGGGCTTCAAGTTTTCCAAGGTGCGCTGGAAGTACACGCAGCAAAAGATCACCGGCGGCGTCGGCGGCAATACGTCGGGCGGCTGGGACCTGGCGGCCAACCGGATCGCGTAAGCGGCCGGCATAGCAAGGCTTGAATCATGGCCCCGCAACCGCATGTGACACCGGCCGGCATCCTGGACCGCCTGTTGCACGGCGCCGGTCCCGTGCTGACGCCGGCGCAGCTGAAGGAATCCGTCGCGCGCAGCCTGGAAGATATGCTCAATACGCGCGCGGCGCTGCCGGCCGGGCTGTTGCGGGGCCATCCCCATTGCGCCGCGTCGGTCGCCAATTACGGCCTGGCCGACTTCGCCGGCTGCTGCCTCGGCAGCGCGGCGGACCGCGCCTATATTTGCGGCTGTATCCGCACGGCGGTGGAACGGCACGAACCGCGGCTGCGCCGCGTCGACGTGCAGGTCGCGCCGGAGCCGGGCGCCGTCAACCGTATCCGCATCACGATTACCGGACTGCTCACCACGCAGCGCGGCGCCATCGCGTTTGACGCCGTGCTGCAGCCATCGACCTTGCGTTACTCGATCAACCGGCGGGGACCCCTATGACACTGAACCTGAAAACCCTGATCGCAAAACTCAACGACACGTCGCGCGTGGCGGCCACGCGGGCCGCCAGCATATGCGTCGGCCTGGGACAATATGAAGTGGACCTGGAACACGTGTTCCTGGCGTTGCTGGAGCAGGAGCGCTGCGACTTCGTGACGATCGCGCGCCGCTGCGGCATTCCCGTCGACCAGCTGGAAGCGGACTTGCGGCGGGAGGTGGGGCGCTTTAAAAGCGGCAGCACGCGCACGCCCGTGTTTTCCCGCCATTTGCCGGTATTGCTGGAACAGGCGTGGCTGATCGCGTCGCTGTCGCTGCCGCAGCCGGACCTGGTGCGCAGCGGCCATCTGCTGCTGGCGTTGCTGACGGAGCCAAGCCTGGTACAGCTGGCGCAGCGCGGCTCGCCGCTGTTCGCGCGCTTCCCTGTCGATGAACTGAAACACAACCTCGACAAGTATGCGCGGGGATCGCAGGAGGAATGGCCTGCCCCGCAGGCCGAACCAGGCGGCGGCAGCGAGGCGGCGCCCGATCCCGTCACGCAATTGCAGACGTCCGCGCTGGCGCGCTACACCACCAGCCTGACGCAACTGGCGCGCGACGGCAAGCTCGATCCCGTGGTGGGGCGCGACAGTGAAATCCGCCAGGCCATGGATATCCTGATGCGGCGGCGCCAGAACAATCCGATCCTGACCGGCGAGGCGGGCGTTGGCAAGACCGCCGTGGTGGAGGGCCTGGCGCAGCGCATCGTGGCGGGCGACGTGCCGGAAGCGTTGCGCGGCGTGGCGATCCACGCACTGGACCTGGGCTTGCTGCAGGCGGGCGCCGGGGTGCGGGGCGAATTCGAGGCGCGCCTGAACAGCGTGATCGACGATGTGCGCAAGAGCGCGCACCCGGTGGTGCTGTTCATCGACGAAGCCCACACCCTGATCGGCGCGGGCGGGCAGGCGGGGCAGGGCGACGCCGCCAACCTGCTCAAGCCCGCGCTGGCGCGGGGCGAATTGCGGACCATTGCCGCCACCACGTGGAGTGAATACAAGCGGCATGTCGAAAAGGATGCGGCGCTGGCGCGGCGCTTCCAGGTGGTCAAGGTGGAAGAGCCGGACGAAGACACGGCATGCGCCATGCTGCGCGCGATGGCGCCGCTGATGGAACGCCATTTCGGCGTGGCGGTGCGCGACGACGCGGTGGTGGCGGCCGTCAAGCTGTCGCACCGCTATATCAGCGGCCGGCAATTGCCGGACAAGGCGGTCAGCCTGCTCGACACCGCGTGCGCCCGCGTCGCGCTGGCGCGCAGCACGCCGCCGGACGGCATCGAGCGCCTGTACGCCCGCATGCACCACGTGGCGATGGAAATCCGTGCGCTGGGCAAGGACCGCGAACTGGGCGCGGGCAGCGAATCTGGCGAGGCAAGAATGGCCGCGCTGGCTGAAGAACAGGATGGCTTGCGCCGCGCCTGCGACGCGGGGCGCACGCGCTGGGAACAGGAAAAGGCGCTGGGCGTGGCCATTGCATTGCAGCGCGAAGGGGAACAGGCCGGCGCGATGCCGCTGTCCGCCTTGTACGGCCAACTGGCCGCGTTGCAGGGCGCGGAACCGCTGGCGCCGCTCGATGTCGATGGACTGGCCGTGGCGGAAGTGGCGTCGGCGTGGACCGGTATCCCGCTGGGCCGCATGGCGACCGATGAATGGCGCGCGGTGCGGTCGCTGCAGGACACGTTGCAAGCCCGCATCCTGGGGCAGCCGCATGCGATGGCCGCAGTTGCCCAGCGCCTGAAAAGCGGTGCGGCCGGACTGGCCGATCCCGGCAAGCCGCGCGCCGTGTTTTTGTTCGCGGGACCGTCCGGCACCGGCAAGACGGAAACCGCGCTGGCGCTGGCCGAAGCGCTGTATGGCGGCGAGCGCAAGGTGGTGGCCATCCACATGAATGAATACCAGGAAGCGCACAGCGTGTCCGGCCTGAAGGGTTCACCGCCCGGCTACGTGGGCTTCGGCGAAGGCGGCGTGCTGACGGAAGCCGTACGGCGCAATCCGTATTGCGTGCTGTTGCTGGACGAATTCGAGAAAGCCCACCCGGACGTGGCGGAACTGTTTTTCCAGGTGTTCGACAAGGGCGTGCTGGATGACGGGGAAGGGCGCTCGGTGGACTTCCGCCATACGGTCATCATCGCGACGTCGAACGCGGGCGGCGGCGCCATCGCGCAAGCCTGCGCGGGCTTGAAGGGACTGGACTTGCCGTCGCCGGACGACCTGGAAGCGCTGGCGCGCCCGGTACTGCTGCAGCACTTCAAGGCGGCGCTGCTGGGGCGTATGCACGTGGTGCCGTTTTATCCGATTGCCGACGAGGTGCTGGAGCGCATCGTCGGCCTGCGGCTGGCGCGGGTGGCGCGGCGTGTGCACGCCGTGCATGCGGCGACGTTTGCGTGGGACAAGGCGGTGGCGGACACGCTGCTGGCGCGCTGCGCGCAGCTGGACGCCGGCGTGCGCCATATCGACCGCGTCATCGACGGGACCTTGCTGCCGGGCCTGGCCGATGCGCTGCTGGCGCGCATGGCCGACGGCGTCGGCGTGGCGGCCATCCGCGTCGGGATTGCCGCTGACGGACAGTTCAGCTACAGCCTTGATTAAGGAGAACGGCCATGTTCAGTATTGCGCAATTGCTGGTACCCGTCAGCATGCAGCAGGCGTGCGGCGAGGATTTATCGTTCAGCAGCGACGTGGACGACATCGTGCGCGCGCGCACGCAGGACGATCCGTCGCTGGCGCAGGGCGAGTGGGTCGCGGCGCTGAAGGATGCGGACTGGGATTTCGTGGCGGCGCGCTGCGCCGCGCTGATCGAATCGCGCAGCAAGGATATGCGGCTGGCGGTCTGGCTGGCCGAAGCGCACGCCAAGCTGCGCCATTTCCGGGGCCTGGGCGACGGCTTCGCGCTGCTGGCCGGCTTGTGCGAGCGCTATTGGGACGGCATGTATCCGTTGCCGGACGACAGTGACGGCCATGAACAGCGCAGCGGCAACCTGGCCTGGCTGCTGGCGCGTACGCCGCAACTGGTGCGGCACATGCCGGTCAGCGAAGACGGCACGGTGGCCATGGCGGATTTCGACGCGGCGCGCCAGCGCATGAATGCCGCCGCGCAGGGGACCAACGATCCATGGCGCACGCCGGACAATGCGGAGGCAGGGCCGGGCCTGCCCGAACTGGATGCCGCGCGGCGCCGCAATACCGCGCAATTCAATGACCGCTTGCTGGAAGATGTCCGCTATTGCCAGCAGGCACTTGCTGAATTGCAAGCCATTGTCGATGCAAAGCTGGGGGCGGACGGCCCCGCGTTCGGCGCTGCGCGCGACGCGATCCTGAATGTCATTGATTTCATCGAGCCGCTGGCGTCTGCGGTGGCGGACAGCCGCGCGGACTGCGATGGCGGCGGGGCAGCACCAGTGGTTGCCGGTAGTGCAATGGTTGGCGGCTTGCAAGGCCGCAGCCAGGCGCTGGCGCAATTGCGCCAGGTGGCGGACTACTTCCGCCGCACGGAACCGCACAGCCCCGTCGCTTACCTGGCGGACAAGGCCGCGCACTGGGGCGAGATGCCGCTGCACGTGTGGCTGCGCAGTGTGGTGAAAGACCCCGGGGCGCTAGCGCAGGTGGATGAAATGCTGGGAATAGTCCGGCAGCAAGAGTAATTAACTGTTGCGCACGATTAACAGTTGCGCAGGGGCGCTGATCGGCTCAGACTGCATATGACCATGCAGGAACAAGGAGCCGTCATGAAGAACCTGAAAATAGGCATGCGATTGGGAATTGCCTTCGCCGTGGTGCTGTCGTTGCTGGCATTGTTGACGGTCATCGGCATTGTTCGCATGCAATCCGCCAGTGAGAAAACCAATATCCTGGTGGCGGATGACGTGCGCATCGAACGCATGATTGCTGAGTGGCAAAAGGTGGTGGAAGTCAATGCCGCCCGTACGTCCGCCGCGTGGAAAGTGCAGGATCCTGCCGACCAGAAATATTTCGAGCAAATGATGGCGGCGTCGTCCGCCCGCGCGACGGAAATCCAGGATGCCATGCCGGCACTGTTGCCGGACGCGGAGGGCAAGGCGATGTACGAGGCCATCCTGGCCAGCCGCAAGGCGTACGTGGATGCCCGCAAGGCGGTATTCAAGGCCAAGGCCGACAGCGACCTGGAGACGGGCAAGCGCCTGTTCGAATCGGATATGGAGGGCAAGCGCATCGTCTACCTGGCCGCGCTGCAAAAACTGTCGGACGAACAGCGGCGCAGGCTCGACCGGATGGCGGCCGATATCCAGGCCAGTTATGAAAGCGGGCGCAATATGCTGCTGATGCTGGGCATTGCGGCGGTGGCGCTGGGCGTGGGCTTTGCATGGTATATCACGCGCACCATCACGCAACCGATCAGCGACGCGGTGCGGGTGGCGGAATCGGTGTCGTCGGGCGACTTGACCAGCGACATCGTGGTACAGACGCGCGATGAAGCAGGCCAGTTGATGCATGCGCTGAAAAGCATGAACAGCAACCTGGTCGACATCGTGGGTCTGGTGCGCACCGGCGCCGACAACATGGCGGACGCCACCAGTGAAATCGCGGCCGGCAACCTGGATTTGTCGAACCGCACGGAGCGGCAAGCCAGCTCGCTGCAGGAAACCGCCTCGTCGATGGAACACCTGACGTCCATCGTGCGCGCCAATGCGGAGAATGCGCGCCAGGCCAGCGCGCTGGCCGATATGGCGTCGCAAACGGCCAGCCGTGGCGGGGCCGTGGTGGGCGACATGGTGCACATGATGGACGCGATCAACGCGTCGTCGCGCCGTATCGTCGACATCATTGCCGTCATCGATGGCATTGCATTCCAGACCAATATCCTCGCATTGAACGCGGCGGTGGAAGCGGCCCGCGCGGGCGAGCAGGGCCGGGGCTTTGCCGTGGTGGCGTCCGAAGTGCGGGGGCTGGCGCAGCGGTCGGCCGGGGCGGCAAAAGAAATCAAGGAACTCATTGCGGAATCGGTGGAAAAAGTCGACGCGGGGACGTCGCTGACCAGCACGGCCGGGCAAACCATGGATGAAATCGTCGCGGCCATTGCGCGGGTGACGGCCATCATGACGGACATTGCCGAGGCCAGCGAAGCGCAGCGTACCGGCATTGAACAAATCAACCAGGCGATCACGCAAATGGACCAGACCACGCAGCAAAATGCGGCGCTGGTCGAGCAGGCGGCGGCCGCCGCTTCCGCCATGCAGCAGCAATCGGAGCAACTGGCGCAGTCGGTCTCAGTGTTCAAGCTGACCGCGCAACAGATTGCCGCCATGCGGGCCGGAATGCGCTCCGCCGGCAATCTGCCTGCGCTGGCGTAGGGGGCGCCGGAGCCGTTACAATCGCGGCATGACGCTGACTTCATCAACCGGCGCGCGCCGCGCCATGTGCGCCGCGTGCCTGCGGCCGCAAGCCACCTGTATTTGCCGCTGGACCACACCGGTGGCCAGCCGCGCCGGTATATTGATCCTGCAGCACCCGATGGAAGTGCACAATGCGAAGAACAGCGCGCGGCTGCTGCATTTGTGCCTGCCCGGCAGCGTGATGGCGGTGGGGGAAACATTCGACGAAGCCGGGCTGGCGGCCTTGCTGGCGGGACCGCGCCGCCCCGTGTTGCTGTACCCGGACACACCAGGTGACGCCTCGCTGGGCATCGCGCCGCCACCACCGTTCGATCCCGGCTGGGCAGGCGCGCCCGAACAATTGCTGCTGGTGGCGCTGGACGCCACATGGCGCAAGAGCCGCAAGATGCTGTACCTGAACCCCGCGCTGCAACGCCTGCCCCGCCTGCCGCTGCGCGACATGCCCGCCTCCCACTACCGCATCCGCAAGGCCCATGCGCCGGACCAGTTGTCGACGTTGGAAGCGGTCGCGTATGCGCTGGGACAAGTTGAAAACAACGAAGAACAATACAAGCCGCTGATCAACGCGTTCGATGGCTTCGTACAACAACAGGCCGACTACCTCCCGAATCCGGCGGCCATGGCCGACAACAACGGCTAACTGATCAACTTCAACCCTGGCGGCAAGGCTTCGCCCAGCATGCGTTTTTCCACGGCCTGGTCGAGCTGCACGACTTCCGCCACCATGGCGCTCCAGGCGGCCGGGGCGCGGGAGGCTTCCAGTTTGCGCAATACCTGTTCGCGCAGCGCGGGTTCGATGTCGCGCGTGCGGTCGCCCGTCATGCGGGCCAGGTGGGCCGCGGCAAAGCCGGCGGGTTCGAGTTTTTTCCAGTCCAGGCCCAGGATGGCTTCCAGCCACTGCGCCACGGTTTCCACCGGCGCCACGTCGTGCGCGCTGCCGTGGAACGGTTGCCTTGCTCCCACGCGCGACAGCGCCCACAGGTAGCGGCCCTGCATCACATCGGCTTTCGGGCCGGTCGCGGCCAGCAATTGTTCCAGCAGCCACTGGCCGATTTCCGCCTTGTAGGCGGAAGGAATGCGTTCCAGCGACGCGCCCAGGCGCAGCATGTCTTCTTCGCTGCCATTGACCAGCGTGACGGGACGCTTGCCCCGTTCCTGTTCGTCGGCCTGCAGGTTGAACGCGAAATCGTCCAGTAGCCGCAGTTGCGCGGCGACCGGCAAGCCGCCCGCCACACGGCGCCACAGGGTCCACCATTCGGAACAGGCCTGGCTGTCCTTGTGGTATTGCACGCCGCTGTCGAACAGCGCCCACAATTGTTCGATGCGCCAGCCGTCGAGCGCATCGCCAAAGCCGGGGCGCAGGCAATAGCCGGCCAGGTTCAGCCAGGCGCGTTCATGTTCGGCCGAGCGGCGGCGGCCCTTGGCGCGCGCCAGCAAGGTGTCGAACAAGTGGCGCAGCACGGGCATGGCCCAGTTTTCGCGGCTGCCCAGCAAGTGTTCGAGCTGGCGGCCCAGCTGGCGCACTTCCTTGCTGTCGACTTGCTGCGACTTCGCGCCGAAGATGCGTTCGATGGCGGCCAGCGCGTCTTTTGCGCGGGGCGGAAGCACGACTTCCTCCACTTCGTCTTCGCCATCCTGCGAACCGCGCAACTGGAATTCCAGTTGCCAGCGCTGGGCCTGCGCGCCGCCATCGGCCGCCACGCAGTGGATTTCCAGGGTGCCGACCTCGGACAAGGTGGCGCCCAGTTGCACGGGGATTTCCTTGCGCGCCTGCGCATCGCCGCTGTCGCGCAGCACGGTGGCGATCGGCGGCAGCCGCACGCAATCGGCCGGGTCCAGCTCCACCAGGTCGCCCGCCTGCGGCGCGGGGCCGCCGCCACCGGTGGTGGACACCAGGTAAAAACGCACGGGGCGGCCCAGCCGCAACGCAAACGTGCGGTCCGTCAGCCGCACTTCCGCGCCGGATTCAAAGCCACGCGGCAGCAGGCAGACGGCGCGGCTGCCCTGGTGCTTGCCATCGTCCAGCAACAGGAAATACGACCGGGCCGAACCGCCGCCAATGGTGGGCGCGCGCCCTTGCTTGCCCAGGCCATAGGCGACGCCGCCGCGCGCCACGGCCACGTCGGGATTATCGTTGTGCAGCACGGTCAGCGGCGCGCCGCGCCAGCCGGCCAGCACGGCTTCCAGGCGTTTGGCCAGCGCGTCGGCGCGGAACACGCCGCCGTTCATCAGCAAGGTGTCGGGAATGGGCAGCGCAGTATCGTCAGCCGGCAGGCCCAGCGCATCCCGCGCGGCCGGTGCATGCTGGGCCAGGAAAGCCGCCAGGTGGCGCGTAATGGCGGGGTCCTGTGCATACGGCAGGCCGAATTCCACGATGCCGCCGCGCGAGCGCGTCGCTGCTTCGGCCCCGGGATTCATCGGGAAGAAGCCATCGACCACCAGTTGCTCGACGTCGGCCCGCTGCAATTCCACCGTGCGGGTGCCGCCGATCAGTTTGGAGCCGCTACCCAGCAGGGTGACGGGCAGGCTGTCCGGCGCATCGGCCGCCAGCAATTGTTCCTTGGCGGCGCGGCACCGTTCCACCAGTTGCGCCATGCGGGCAGCCGACAGGCGCTGTCCATCGGCGTTGCCGCCATTCAGGCGCAGTTCGGCTTGCCGCGCCAGGGCGAGATCCATGTTGTCGCCGCCGAGGATCAGGTGGTTGCCCACGCCGATCCGCGTCAGCACCGGTTCGCCATCCTGGACGTCGACCCGGATCAGGCTGAAGTCCGTGGTGCCGCCGCCCACGTCGCACACCAGCACCAGCTTCGACTGCGCCAGGTCCTGCGCCAGGGTTGGCTTGTGGCGGTACAGCCAGTCGTAAAACGCCGCTTGCGGTTCTTCCAGCAAGCGCAATGACGGCAACCCCGCCAGTTTCGCCGCTTCCAGCGTCAGTGCGCGCGCGCCTTCATCGAACGACGCCGGGATGGTCAGCACCACCTGCTGCTGGTCCAGCGGATGCTTGGGGAAGTGCAGGTTCCACGCAGCCTTGACGTGGGCCAGGTACGAGGCGCTGGCCGCCACCGGCGACACTTTCGGCACGCCATCCTCGGCGCCCCACGGCAGGATAGGCGCCATGCGGTCCACATTGGTGTGCGACAGCCAGCTTTTCGCGGACGCCACCAGCCGCCCTGGCACTTGCGCGCCCAGCTTGCGGGCCAGGCGGCCCACCGCCACCTGCGCCACGCCCGCCACATCGTCCTGCCGCCACGGCAGCTGCAATTCACCCGCCGCCAGTTCGCCGTCCGCCGCGTGGTAGCGCAGCGACGGCAGCAGCGGCGCCGCGCCGATTTCACCGGGCGCCGTCAACTGGTCGATGTCGAACAGCTTGACGTCTTCCGAGCCCGGTTCAGCATAGGCCGCCACCGTGTTGGTGGTGCCCAGGTCGATGGCGACGAGGTAGGGCTTCATGGCTGCGCCGGTTATTCGGCCGCCGTGGCGCGCACGTCGAACTCGACTTTCCAGCGCTGGCCATTATCGTCTGCCACCGCCAGCAATTCCAGCGTACCCGCCTCGGTCGCCAGCGCGTGCAGTTTGACCTGCACCACTTCACCCGCCTGGCGGCCTTCCGGCGACAACGTCATCTGGATTTCATTCAGCTCCGTCAATTCGTCCGGGCCCCAGAAGTCCAGCAATTCGCCAATCTGGTCCTGGCGGCGCGTCGACGATTCGAAGAAGCGGAAGTTGACCGGCTCGCCCACCACCAGGCCGAATTGCTGGCCCGGCAGTTCGATTTCACCGCCTTCCTCCATGCCGAACGGCGCCACGCACAGCGCCTGGATCGGCGGTTCCATGCCGGGGATGGCCGGCATCGACGATTCCACCGCCACGTAGTACGAACGGGCCGTGCCGCCGCGGATGCGCACACCGGCGCCGCGGCGCACATAGCTGTAGTAGGCGGCGCCGCGCGCCACGGCCAGGTCCAGGTCCGCGCCGTCCAGCATGCGGGCCGGCTCCGACCCTTCGAGGTACAGCCAGTCGTTCAGCGTATCCATCACGCGCTGCGCCAGCAGGCCGGATTTGAAGACGCCGCCGTTGAACAGCACGGCGGTCGGGTGCAGGAACGTGGCTTCCGCCGGCTGGCGGCCCTCGTAACCCTGCAGTTCGGCGGTGGCGCCCAGCTGGCGGCCCAGGAACGCGGCCAGGTGTTTGGTGACGGCGGCATCCTGCGCATACGGCAAGCCCAGTTGCGTCAGGCCGGCGCGGGTGCGCACGGCGGGGCGGCTGGCTGCGTCGGTCTTCGGGAAGAAGCCTTCGACGATGAAATTCACGACTTCATCGCGCGTCAGCTCCGTGCGGATCGAACCGCCGATGAGTTTCGAACCACGGCTCGGCACCACGATCGGCCACGTTTGCACGGATTCGTCGGCCAGCAGCGCTTCCTTGCCGGCGCGGCAGCCATAGGTCAGCCCGCGCAATTGCCAGGCGTCGAGCTGGGTGCCGTTGGCGGCCAGCTTGCGCGCCACCATGTGGGCCAGCGCCAGGTCCATGTTGTCGCCGCCCAGCAGGATGTGGTCGCCCACGGCCACGCGGTGCGGTTCCAGCACGCCGTCGCGTTCCAGCACGGCGATCAGCGAAAAGTCGCTGGTGCCGCCGCCCACGTCGACCACGAGGATGATGTCGCCCGGCTTGACGGCCTTGCGCCATTTGCCTTCGCTGCCCTGGATCCAGCTGTACAGCGCCGCCTGCGGCTCTTCCAGCAAGGTCAGGCCTTCATAGCCGGCGGCGCGGGCCGCGTCGGCCGTCAGTTCGCGGGCGGCCGGGTCGAACGATGCGGGGATCGTCACCGTCACGGCCTGTTCGGCGAACGGCGCGTCCGGATGGGCCGCATCCCACGCCTGGCGCAAGTGTGTCAGGTAGCGGGTCGATGCGGCCAAAGGCGACACGCGGGTGACTTCTTCCGGCGCATCGTTGGGCAGGATGGCGGCGCGGCGGTCCACGCCAGGGTGGCACAGCCAGCTTTTGGCGGACGACACCAGGCGGATCGGCGTCGTGGCGCCACGGCTGCGCGCCATTTCACCGGCCACGGGGCCGTCGCCGGACGCCTGCCATGGCAGCGCCAGTTCGCCGGCCGCCATTTCATCGGGGTGCGGCAGGTACAGGAACGAGGGCAGCAGCGGCAAGTCTTCCACCGTGCCCGGCGCCGTCAACTGGGGTATGGCCAGCACGGTCTGCGCGGTTTTTTCGCCATCGCTGGCGGCCAGGTCGACATACGACAATGCCGAGTGCGTGGTACCCAGATCGATACCGATTGCGTATTTAGGATCGCTCACAGTTCCACCTCCGCCGGGGCCAGGACTTTCGCATCATGCGCTTCCGCCAGTTTCGGCAGGCGCACGGACGTGGCGCGCCAGCCGCGGTGCGACAGGCTGCCTTTGAACGGCGCCTGGCCCACCACGTTGCCCGTCAGGCGCACGGATGCGGCGTCGAAGCCCGCTTCCAGCGTGACGCGGGCCCCTTCCGCCTCCGAGCGGACCGGTTCGATCGTGAAGTGTTCGCGCAATACCTTGGCGCAGCCTTCATGCACCACGCGGGCGGCGGCACCGATGTCGGCGTCCGCATAGCCGGTCAGGTTTTCCTGAGTGAAATCGATCAGGCGGGCTTCGCGTTGCAGCAAGCTCAGCAGTTGCAGCGCGGCATCCGGCGTGGCTTCGCGCAGGATCACCGGAGCGGCGGTCGGGGCTGGCGTCGGGGCCGGGGTGGGCGCTGGAGTAGGGGCCACCGTTGGCGCCGCCATCGGTTCATCGAGGCGCTGGATGCGGGCCGCGTATTCGGCATTGCCGAGGGTGCGGAAGAAGGCGCTGATCGCGAGCGCAATGCGCGTGCCGAAAGACGGCAACTGGGTCGTATTGGTCATCGTTGTCTCTGGTTTGGCCGGCGGGCCGCTGCTTGAATTGCCAGAAAGAGGGCGCTACGCCGGCGGTTGGAAGTCTGGGGCAGGCGCTTGTGCAGCGCCGCAATTACTTCGAATGATACCAGTTGACGCGGCAATGCTGAAGTTTCGGCAACGGGTTTGGCGGCGATGGCGGGAATTTGCTAGTGCGGCGCGGGGCGGTACGCTATGTGGAATCGTTGCGCCAGCATGGCAAGGCGCTTGTCCAGCGTCCACAGTTCCGCGCCGGGCGTCATCAGCGTGGAGGTCAGGATCATCAGGTCCACGAGTCCGCATCCGGCGCCAAACAGCTTTTCGCGCTCAATAAAGTCCATTACTTCCCGCAAGCTGGCGCGCTCAGCCTGCTGAAGCAGCGCCAGATCCTTGAGTGTGCGGGCGCGCGTGGGCGGCGTGCCACAGGCAATCTCCCCCACGATCATTGGATGGAGCAGGACGGCGTCGAGTCCCAGCAAGGCAACCAGGGCGGCGTCAGGTGCGCGAAAGTGCGCCACCCACACCGAGGTGTCGACGACGACACGCTTCACGATGCTGGATCGTCGCGGCGCCGGGGAACGTCCGCCATTTGCGGCATGATGCCGCCCAGCGACGCCAGCCGCTTGGCGGCCTGGACCCTGACGAAGGTCTTAATCGCTTCCCGGAACAGGTCGGCTTTATCCATTGCTGGATCAGCGACTTCCAGCGCCTGTTCGTACAGCTCGTCATCAATGGTTACGGTGGTGCGCATGGCGGCTTCCCATCATCAAAACTGATCCCATTATGCATCAATTCTGGCATCACTCAACTGCCGCCATGGCAGCCTCCGGCTATTTAGAACCGGGCAAACCGGGTTTCGTCCATTTCGCCATCGGCGTCCCCCTCCACCATGCGGGGTTCGCTGCGCTTGCGCGCGGGCGCCCGGGGCGCGATGCCTTTGCGGGAGGAGGTAAACGCGGTTCCGCGCACCTGCGTGTTGACCTTGAAGAAGCCCATGGTGTGCTGCAATTGCTCGGCCTGGCCGCTCATTTCCTCGGCCGTGGCGGCCAACTCTTCGGAACTGGCCGCGTTCTGCTGCGTGGTCTGCGACAATTGCTGCACGGCGGAATTGATTTGCGCAACACCCGACGATTGCTCTTCCGATGCCGCTGAAATTTCCTGCACCAGATCCGACGTGCGCTTGATGTTCGGCACCATCTGGCCCAGCAACTGGCCGGCCCGTTCCGCCAGTTGCACGCTGCCGGACGCCACTTCGGAAATTTCCTGCGCCGCCACCTGCGAACGCTCCGCCAGCTTGCGTACTTCGGCGGCCACTACGGCAAAGCCCTTGCCATGTTCGCCGGCGCGGGCCGCTTCAATGGCCGCGTTCAGCGCCAGCAAATTGGTTTGATAAGCGATGTCGTCAATAATGCCGATCTTGGTGGCAATCTGCTTCATGGCCGCCACCGTGGCATTGACGGCATCGCCGCCTTCCGTGGCTTCCTGCGCCGCGCGCGCCGCCATGCCGTCGGTGGCTTTCGCGTTGTCCGTGTTTTGCGAAATCGACGCCGTCATCTGTTCCAGCGACGCACTGGTCTCCTCCACGCTGGCGGCCTGTTCGCTGGCAGATTGCGACAGCGATTGCGCCGTGGCCGACACTTCCTCGGAGGCGCTGGCCAGCGACTGGGCGCCGTGGTTCACTTCCGTCACCACTTGCAGCAGCTTGGCCACCGTGTTGTTCGCATAGGACTTCAATTCGCCAAAGCTGCCTTCATAATGCTTGTCGATGGTCTTGCTCAAGTCGCCTTCGGCCAGCGCGCCCATCACGCGCACCACGTCCTCGATCGATGTGCCCGTCGTTACCATCAGGCGGTTCAAGCCTTCTCCCAGGTCCTTCTGGAATCCTTGCATGCCCGCCAGGTCGATACGGGCATTGAAATCGCCCCGGTTGGCGGCATCCACCACATTTTTCTGGCCATCGATCACCAGGTTCAGCTTGGCGACGGTATTGTTGGCGTAGCGCTTCAATTCATCGAACGCGCCGTCGTAATCCTTGGCGATGGTTTTCGACAAGTCGCCTTCGGACAGCGCCCCCATGACGCGCACCACGTCGGCCACGCTGGCGCCCGTGGTGGCCATCAGCTGGTTCAAGCCCTCCGCCAGTTCTTGCTGGAAGCCCTGCAAGCCGGCCAGCTCAACCCGCACGTCGAAGTTACCCCGGTTGGCGGCGGCAATGGCTTGCTTCTGGCCGCTGATCACCTGGTTCAATTTGCCGACGGTATTGTTGGCATAGCGTTTCAATTCATCGAATGCGCCCTGGTATTCCTTGGTAATGGTTTTTGACAAGTCGCCTTCGGACAGCGCCCCCATCACGCGCACCACGTCGGACACGCTGGCGCCGGTGGTGGCCATCAACTGGTTCAAGCCATCGGCCAGTTCTTTCTGGAACCCTTGCAAGCCGTTCAAGTCGACGCGCATCGCGAAGTCGCCCCGGTTGGCCGCTTCGATGGCTTGCTTCTGGCCATTGATGACCTGGTTCAGCTTGGCCACCATGTTGCGCATGGCGTTGAGCAACTGTCCCGTTTCATCCTTGGAAGTGGCGTCAATATGCATATCCAGGTCGCCCGCTTCCAGCCGCTCCGCCACCTGCACGGCGGTTTTCAGCGGGGTGATGATGCCCATCGTGATCTGCCAGGCGATCAGCAATGCCAGCAGCACGGCGCCGGCCGCCAGGGAAACCACCAGCGTGCGGGTGGCGTCATAGCTGGCCGCCACTTCGTCGCCGGACTTGTCCATCAGTTCAGACTGGAACTTTCCCAACGCTTCCAGCGCTTGCCAGAATGCTTCGTTGGCCGGCGCGAAATCGTTTTTCACATATTCAATGGCGGCCTTGCGGTCGGTCCTGGCCAGCGTATAAAACTGGTCATACCTGGTATCGAGCACGGCGCGTTTATCCAAAATATCTTTCAGCATCACCTTGCCTTTTTCCAGGACGATGACTTTTTGCAGTTTGTTCAAATCCTCGTTGATTTCACCGCGGTTGGTTTCCGCAGCGCGGCGGAACTTTTCTATTTCTGCATCACTGGATGCCAGCAGGATATTGCGCACCTGCCTGCCGTTATCGATGGAATTTTTCAAGGCATCTTCCAGTAACAGGAATTTCGCATACCGGTCTTCCAGGATCTGCCGGGTCAGTTCATTGCTGGCGGCAAGGCGGGAAATACTGATGGAGGACACCAGCAACAGCAGCACCACGACACATCCGAAACCCAGGCCCAGGCGGGCCGAAATCTTGAGATTCTTCAGCATGGGGATTCCTTGGAAAAAGTTAAATAGCAGGTGATTTGGATCAATACCGCGAGGCCATTATGCGCCCTGCGCTTGGAAAGAATCTATCTAAAGTTCGTTGTAACTGACGCTTGCTTCCAACAGAGGGGCGGCTTAAAATACTGTTTTTATATACAGTACTCCGAGGCTGTCATGGACGAATGGCAAACCGCGCAGTGGCTGCCCGGGCCGCCGCAGGCGCAGAAAGGGCGGGGCGCGGTCAGCAACCTGCAGGGGCGCCATGAAGTGCATGGGCGCGAACAGTTCGACGATGGCTGGGACCATGGCGATGACGAGCCGCGCGTATTCAAGACGCACGTCACCGATGAGATGGCAAAGTCCATCCTGACCCGTAACAGTTCGCCGGACATCCCGTTCAATGTGTCGCTGAATCCTTACCGGGGCTGCGAACACGGCTGCATTTATTGCTTTGCCCGGCCGTCGCACAGTTACCTGGGCATGTCGCCGGGGCTGGATTTCGAAACCCGCATCGTTGCCAAGGTCAATGCCGCCGAGCTGCTGCGGCAGGAATTGGCGAAGCCGTCATATGTGCCGGAATCGATTGCGCTGGGCGTCAATACCGATGCCTATCAACCGTGCGAGCGCAGCCTGAAGATCACGCGCCGCGTGCTGGAAGTGCTGCACGAATGCGACCACCCGGTGGGATTGATCACCAAGTCGTCGCTGATCGAGCGCGATATCGATTTGCTGTCCGATATGGCGGCCAAAAGGCTGGCATCGGCCGCCATCACGATCACCACGCTCGATGGCGACATTGCCCGCACGCTGGAACCCCGCGCCGCCGCGCCGGCCCGGCGCCTGCGCACCATCCGCACGCTAACGGACGCGGGGATTCCGGTCGGCGTCAGCATCGCGCCCATCATCCCCTTCGTGACGGAACCGGATATCGAAAGGGTCATCGAAGCGGCGTGCGAGGCCGGTGCGCTGCACGTGAATTACATCGTGCTGCGCCTGCCGTGGGAAGTGAATCCGCTGTTCCAGCAATGGCTGGAAGCGCATTTCCCCGACCGCGCGCAACGCGTGATGAACCGCATCCGCGACATGCGGGGCGGCAAGGATTACCAGGCGGAGTTCGGCAAGCGCATGCATGGCGAGGGCGTGTGGGCGGATCTGATCAAACAGCGGGTGGAAAAGACCGTGCGCAAGCTGGGGCTGGAGCGCCGCATGATCCGCTTCCGCCAGCTCGACGCCGGGCGGTTCCGGCGGCCGTTGTCGGTGCCGGCCGTGGCAACCAAAGGGAACGGGCAGCTGGACTTGTTTTAATCTTTGGCGGCCAGCAGTTCCAGCAAGTGCTGTTCGATGGCGAAGACATGCGCGTCGTCCTGGCCCAGCTCGCGCAGTGCGACGGCCAGATGCGTCAGGTAATCGCTGTTGGGGCCGCTGGGACCGGTGGCGCCGGCAATTTGCAGCGCAATCTCCGCTTCGCTGGCGGGGCCCAGGAACGCGCCATTATCTTCGCGTGCAATGTAGACCACGCCTTCGGCCATGTCGTCGGAACCGTCTTCGAACGCGATGTCGATGACACGCCGCAGGTAACCGTTTTTTTCGCGGTAATCGAGGTGGGCAAACACGTCCGGCGACACCAGGTACGCCATGCCGTGGCACACGGCGCCGTGGTCGGGGATCAGCGTGACGACCCGGCCGGGCGCCGTGGGCGTGCCACGGTGGTCATGCGACCCTTGCCAGAACCGGCGCGACCAGCCCGTGATGCTGGCGGCGCGCCGCTGCATGTAGGGGAAGTCGGCTTTGTAGATCAGGGAACCGTAACCGAACACCCAGACACTGTGGTGGCCATCGAAATGGTCCATTTGCTGGTTGATGGCAATGGTGTTGGCGGACATAGACTTCGCGGCAAAAAACTTATTGTACTGTGCGGCAGCGCTGGTGGCTGCGCAAGCACGGCGGCTTTGTAAAAGCCGCCCTACGCGGCCAGCAGCGCGGCTTGCTGCATGGCCGCCTCGATGGCCTGTTCCCTTGCGGCCGAGCCCTGCGCCAGGTTGTCCGCTTCCAGCACGTGCACGTCCGTGATGCCGACCATGGCGAAGACGGCCTTCAGGTAACCCGTGTGGTATTCATTCATGCCCGCCAGCGTCGGCCCGCCCCGGGTGGAGGCGACAATGACGCGCTTGCCCTTCGCCAAACCCGTGGTGCGGCCGTTCGGCGCCACGGTGTACGTGCGCTGTTCCAGTACGATACGGTCCAGCCACGCTTTCAGCGTGGACGGCACCGACAGCGTCAGCACGGGCGCGCCCAGCACGATGACGTCCGCCACCATGAATTCGGCCAGCAGCAATTCCGTCAGCATGACTTCGCCCTGCAACTCATCGTTGAGCGGAATGGCGCTGTTCCACTGGCCGCGCAGCACTTGCAGCAGGGGGCCCGTCACGTGGGACAACTGGCTGGCGCCCAGGTCGCGGTAAGCGACATTGGCATCCCAGTGCCGCACCCTGAGCGCATCGACGATCGCGGCAGTCAACTGGCGCGACGCGGAATTGTCGCCAAGGCAGGCAGAATCGATGTGCAGGATATTCATGAGCTGGCCATTTACCGGGTTGAGCGGGGAGGGTACACCGTCAACTGCGCGCGAACAAAGCCCAAAAATGGAAAGCTGTATTCCACTGGCGGGATAATTGTCACTTGTTCAGCATACCAGTTCCAGCCCGGTTCCATTCGTGACCCACCATGAATTGCAACAAAAAAGCCACAAAACTTTCCGCTGCCGGCGACAGCGAGCGGGTGCTCTTGGTATAGACAAAGAAGCGCCGTGTCAGCTCCGGTTCTTGCAATAAACGCATCTGCAAGCCATACAGCCTGGCCATCGGCGCCGCATAGGGGATGCAGGCGGCCACGCCCAGGCCGGCATTGACCATGGCCAGCGCCGTCGTCATGAATGTCACTTCGTTGAACGGGTGCAGCGGCACGTCGCGCAGCAAGCGCTCCGTGAACTGGCCCTGCAGCGCGATCAGCGGGTAGCGCTCGACGTCGGCCCACGTGACCTTGTCCTGGCCCTGCAACGGATGGCCGGCGGGAAAGACCAGCACGAACGGCATGTCGAACAATAACTGGGCCGCGATTTCCGCCGCCGGGTCCCGTTCCGGGCCGATGCCGAAATCCACTTCGCCGGAAAACACGCGGCCCGACACATTTTCAACGGGGCAGTCGACCAGTTTCACCTGCACTTCCGGATGCGTGGCGCGGTAGGCGGCTATGGCTTCCGGCAACAGCGTGCACGCCATCATTTGCGGCGCCGCCACCCGCACCAGGCCCTTTTTCAACGCCTTGCGGCTGGCGATGTCGGCCATGGCGCCATCGAGGTCTTGCAGCATCTTGTCGAACAGCGGATACAGGTCGCGTCCCACTTCAGACAGCTGGGCGCGCCGCGTGTTGCGCTCCACGACCTTGACACCCAGCACTTGCTCGAGTTCCTTGATCTGGCCGCTCAGGGCGGACTGGGTCACGTGCAATTGCTCGGCCGCCAGGGTGAAGCTGCCGGTGCGGGCAATGGCGACCAGCGCGCGCATCTGGCGTAAGGTGGGATTCATATAGCGGGATTCATTAGAAAATCCAATAAATCGATTAAAAAATACTGTTTGTATGATATCTGAATCCACGGTTTAATGCTTGCATACCAAGGAGGCCCCACCATGAAAATCAAGCAAATCCACCATGTGGCATACCGCTGCAGGGACGCGAAAGAAACCGTCGAGTGGTACGTCAAGCACCTGAACATGAACTTCGTGCTGGCCATCGCCGAAGACGAAGTGCCGTCGACCAAGGCGCCGGATCCCTACATGCACGTGTTCCTGGACGCCGGCCACGGCAACGTGCTGGCATTCTTCGAATTGCCGACGCAGCCGGAAATGGGCCGCGACACCAACACCCCGGCCTGGGTGCAGCACCTGGCGCTGGAAGTGGGCAGCATGGATGAATTGCTGGCCGCGAAGGAACGCCTGGTGGCGGCCGGCATCGACGTGCTGGGCCCCGTCAACCACACGATCTTCAAGTCGATTTATTTCTTCGACCCGAACGGCCACCGCCTGGAACTGGCCGCCAACACGGGCACGCCGGAAATGATGCAAAAGCTCGACGACGTCAAATGGGACATGCTCGAAGAGTGGTCCAAAACCAAACGCGCACCCAAGCACGCCGCCTGGATGCATGCACCCGCACCTGAAGGAAACGCACAATGAAACTCGCCACCCTGAAAAACGGCAGCCGCGACGGCGCCCTCGTCATCGTCAGCCGCGACCTGTCGCGCTACGTTTCCGCCGCCGCCATTGCGCCAACCATGCAAGCGGCGCTGGACAACTGGGATAGCGCGGCGCCGCAACTGGCGGACCTGTACGCGCAACTGAATGCCGGCACGGTGGCCGGTGCGCAGCCGTTCGTCCAGACCGCGGCCCATTCGCCGCTGCCGCGCGCCTACCAGTGGGCCGACGGTTCGGCCTACATCAACCACGTGGAACTGGTGCGCCGCGCCCGCAATGCGGAAGTGCCGGCCTCGTTCTACACGGACCCGTTGATGTACCAGGGTGGTTCCGACAGTTTCGTGGGCCCGCGCGACAACATCTTCGCGCTGACCGAAGAATGGGGCATCGACCTGGAAGCGGAAGTGGCCGTGGTGACGGGCGACGTCAAGATGGGCGCCACGCCGGACGAGGCGGCGAAGGCGATCCGCCTCGTCATGCTGGTCAACGACGTATCGCTGCGTAACCTGATTCCCAATGAACTGGCCAAGGGCTTCGGCTTCTTCAATTCCAAGCCGGCCAGCGCGTTTTCGCCGGTGGCCGTGACGCCGGACGAACTGGGCGACGCCTGGGCCGACAACAAGGTGCACTTGCCGCTGCTGGTGCAACTGAACGGCCAGCCGTTCGGCAAGCCGAATGCAGGCGAAGACATGACGTTCAGCTTTGCGCAACTGGTGGCGCACGCCGCGCAAACGCGTGAACTGGGCGCGGGCACCATCATTGGTTCCGGCACGGTGTCGAACAAGCAGGGCAGCCTGCATGGCTCGTCGATCGCCAATGGCGGCGTGGGCTATTGCTGCCTGGCCGAGGTACGCATGTATGAAACCATTGAAGGCGGCAAGCCGCAAACGGGCTTCCTGAAGTTCGGCGATACCGTGCGCATCGAAATGAACGACGCCACCGGCGCGTCCGTGTTCGGTGTCATCGACCAGACGGTGGCGCACTACCGCGAACGGGGCTGAGATGAAACTCTACACGTACTTCCGCAGTTCGGCCGCTTACCGCGTCCGCATTGCGCTGGGCCTGAAGGGACTGCCGTATGAGGCGGTGCCTGTGCACCTGCTGAAAAACGGCGGCGAGCAACTGGGCGAACCGTACCGCGGCATCAACCCCGCCGCGCTGGTGCCGGCCTTGCAGGATGACGGTGCCACCATCACGCAATCGATGGCCATCATCGAATACCTGGAAGAAGTGCATCCGCAAACGCCGCTGTTGCCGGCCGCGCCCGCCGACCGTGCCCGCGTGCGCGCGCTGGCGCAGACCATCGCGTGCGACACGCATCCGTTGTCGAATTTGCGCGTGCTGAAATACCTGACGGGCACCCTGGGTATTTCGGACGAGGCGAAGACAGAGTGGATGCACCAGTGGATGAAGCTGGGACTGGCGTCGTTCGAAGCGCTGCTGGGCGACGGCAAGGCGGGACGGTTCTGCCATGGCGATACGCCATCGCTGGCCGATTGCGTCCTGTTGCCGCAAGTGTTCAATGCGCAGCGCTTTGGCGTGGACCTGGCGCCGTATCCGCAGATCGTGCGCATTGCCGCCAATTGTTCCGAATTGCCTGCCTTCCAGGCCGCCCATCCTTCGCGCCAGCCGGACGCGGAATAAATCCCCGCTTTAAATCTTCCTCCACCCGCGGAATAACTCCGCGGGGTTTATTTTAAAAAGTCGTTGGTTACTATTATTTCGTAATAGGGAAATCCTGACGATAGTGTCAGTCGCGCCTGTTATTTCGCATGGAAGTTCACAGTTTATTGACATCATCTATTAATTTTGGGTAATGTTTGCTACTGCGAAATTTCATTTTCACAACATGGGCGCGGCGTATTTTTTTTCAGGCGCATTTTCCCTCACGGATAAGGAACGACGATGAAAAAACTGATTGGCTGGCTTGTCATGAGCATGGTGTTTCTGGGCTTGAACGCATCCGCCGCGGAGCGGGGAACGGCGGACGAAGCCATCGCGATGGTGAAAAAAGTCGTGACGTTCATGAAATCGAACGGCACGGAGAAGACCTTTACCGAAGTCAACAATCCAAGCGGCCAGTTCGTCAAAGGCGACTTGTACGTGTTTATCCACGACCTCGATGGCAAATGCGTGGCGCATGGCGGTAACGCCAAATTAATCGGCAAAAACTTGCTGGATTTGAAAGATGCGTCGGGTTTCCAGATGGTGCGCGGCTTTATCGACGTCGCCAATGCCAAGGGTAAAGGCTGGGTCGATTACAAATGGCCGAACAAGACCACCAAGGAAGTGGAAAACAAATCGACTTATCTGGAAAAAGTCGACAACCTCATTATCAGCGTGGGTATCTACAAAACCTGACGGATTCAGGGCAGGCGTCGACTGTGGCTTACTTTCTGAAAGCGGATAATGATGAATCTCAATGATTTAAAGATTGGAACGCGCCTGAAAGTCGGCTTCGGCGTCCTGCTCGGCTTGCTGGTGGTGCTGATTGCCATTAACGACACTGTCAGCAGCAAAAACCGCCGGGATCTGCGCGAGAAAATCAATGTCAGCAGCGCCAAGTTCGAGCTGACCAATGTCTTCAAGGCGGCCAAGCTGGAAGGCGTGGTGGCGGCCCGCAGCATCAGTATCCAGACCGACGTCGGGCCCATGAACAAGGAAGAGGCCAAGATCCGCGAGCAGGCGAAAATCGCCGCCGCCGCGCGCGACAAACTGATCGCCCTGGGCGTGTCGGAAGAGGGCAAGAAAGTGTTTGCCAATATCGCGCGCCTGGAAGCGGCGCTGGAAAAGCCGACCGCCGACGCCATCACGGCCGCCCTGGCGTTCAATACCGATGCGGCGACCAGCATCATCGCCGGCAAAGTCGATCCGCTGTACCTGCAACTGCTGGGCGAGATCAACGCGCTGGTCAAGGTGCACAAGGACGAGGAGCGCGAAGTGCTCGACGCCGGCGAGCGCTCGGCGCAACAACTGCAATACCTGTTGATTGCGATCGGCGCCGCGGCCGTCGTCATCGGCTTGTTGCTGGCACGCGCCATCACGGCCGGCATCGTGCGCCCGCTGGATTTCGCGGTGTCCGTCGCCAAGCGCGTGGCGGAGGGCGATTTGTCGTCCGCCATCGAAGTCCATTCCAAGGATGAAACCGGTGAATTGATGGCGGCGCTGCGCCTGATGAACCAGAACCTGGTGGATGTGGTGCGCGAAGTGCGCAGCGGCACCGAGACGATTTCGTCGGCATCGAGCCAGATCGCCAGCGGCAACCAGGAACTGGCCGGCCGCACGGATGAGCAGGCCAGTGCGCTGCAAGAAACGGTGCGTTCGATGGAAGCCCTGACCCGCACCGTGCACGAAAACGAGGGTAGCGCGAAGGACGCCAACCAGCTGGCGCTGTCGGCGTCGGAAGTCGCCGTGAAGGGCGGGGCGGTGGTGGCGCAGGTGGTCGATACCATGGGCGCGATCAACGAATCGGCTTACAGGATTGTCGACATCATCGGTGTCATCGATGGCATCGCGTTCCAGACCAATATCCTGGCGCTGAACGCGGCGGTCGAAGCGGCCCGCGCCGGCGAACAGGGGCGGGGTTTTGCCGTGGTGGCGACCGAGGTGCGCAACCTGGCCCAGCGTTCGGCGGCGGCGGCGCGGGAAATCAAATCCCTGATCGATGGGTCGGTGGCCAAGATCGAAGCGGGCAACCAGCTGGTCAGCGAAGCCGGCAAGACCATGAGCGAGATCGTCACCAGCGTGCAAAAGGTGACCGACATCATGGGTGAAATCGCCAATGCCAGCCGCGAGCAGACCAGCGGCATCGAACAGATCAGCCATACCGTCACGCAGATGGACGAGGGCACGCAGCAGAACGCCGCGCTGGTCGAGCAAGCCAGTGCGGCGGCAATGTCCATGCAGGAAATGGCCGACAGCCTGGAACGCGTCGTGCGCGTCTTCAACCTCGGCGACCACAAGGCCAGCGTCACGCCGCTGCATGCCGCGCGCGGCAATCGTCAGGGCGGCAAGCCGTCCGCCGGCCGCGACAGCCAGCGGCAACGGCTGACCGCAACGTAATTCCCCTTTCCGCTGTACCCGGGGCGGCCCATGCGGGCCCGCCCTGGTTCTCTACGTCCCTACCAACCATGGAGGCAACATGAGCTTAATCCGCCACGTTCCGGAATTGGCGATCAAATCCAAGGCGCTACTTCCCAATGGCGAAGACTTCGACGTGCTGATCGCGGGCGCCGGCATGGCCGGCCTGTACACGGCCTGGCGCCTGCAAAACGACGGCTTGCAAAGCCCGCAGTTGAAAAAGCTGGCCGACGCGCGGCCGGACAAGCGGCTGAAGATCGGTATCGTCGAGTTCAGCGACCGCGTGGGCGGGCGGCTGGACAGTGTCATCATCGATGGCATGGACAACGTGCCGGCCGAACTGGGCGGCATGCGCTTTACGGAAAGCCACCAGTTGCTCAACCTGGTGATCAGGGACCTGGACCTGGAAGGCGACATCGGCCCGTTCGACATGACCGCCAACAGCCAGTTCACGCTGCGCGGCGAGCGCCTGGACGAGGCGGCCATCCGCAACGGCGAACCGGTGCCGTACAACCTCGAGGACGCGGAAAAAAAGAAGACGCCGAATGAATTGTTCAATTACGCCATCACCAAGGTGGTCGGTCCCGATGCGCTGAGCTATACCGACGCGAACTGGCAGTGGGTGAAGGAAAACTTCCGCTACAGCGACGCCAGCGGCGTGTACGACAATGCCGCCCTGTATAACGTCGGGTTCTGGAACCTGCTGTACCAGGTGCTGAGCAACGAGGGCTACGATTACTGCTGGGACGGCGGCGGCTACAACTCCAACACCATCAACTGGAACGCGGCCGAAGCCATGCCTTACATGCTGACGGACTTCTCCGTCACCCCCAAATACCTGTGCTTCAAGGACGGTTTCCACACGCTGCCGGCGACCCTGGCGCAACGCATCACGCAAGGTCCCGCGCCGGTGCCCATCTATGGCGGCACGCGCCTGGTGCGCTTCGACCGCGACGCCGGCGGGCGCCTGACCGGCGAAGTGGCGGCAACCGCCGACGCCAGCCTGCGCGGCCGTTTCAGCACGTCGTACCTGGTGCTGGCCATGCCGCGCCACAGCCTGGAATTGCTGGACCAGGACACGCCGTTCTTCAATGCGGCGCCGGTGCAGTGGAATATCCAGTCGGTGCTGTTGCAGCCGGCCTACAAATTATTCATGGCGTACGAAAAGCGCTGGTGGGATCCGGAACTGTTTTACCGCGGCCCCACCATCACCGACATGCCACTGCGCATGACGTACGATTTCGGCACCGAGGCCGAACACGGCGGCGCACCCGGCGACCAGCGCGCGCTGCTGCTGGCATCGTACTGCGACATGCAGGGCGCCAGCTTCTGGTCGGTGCTGGAGCGCGGCAAGGTGCACGCGCTGCCGCCATCGTGGTCGATGACCGCGGCCAAAGGCGGCGCGCCGGCGCCGGAAAGCATGTGCCGCATGGCCGAAGGCATGCTGAAAAAATCGTTCAAGGTCGATGGCAAGGAGCCGGAACCGTCCGAGCGCGTGGGCGCCTACTACCAGGACTGGACGCAAGCACCGTACGGCGCCGGCTTCCATGCCTGGGCCGCGCACTACAAGGCGTCGGACGTGATGCGCAGCGTGCGCCAGCCGCTGCCGGACTGGCCGGTCTTCATTTGCGGCGAAGCCTATTCGAACCAGCAGGGCTGGGTGGAAGGCGCGCTGTGCACGGCCGAGTCGGTGCTGGAGGATAAATTCGGCGTGCCCCGCATTGCCGGCTTGCCGGACCTGTATCCGCTGCTGACGCCACCACCGGTCAAGCCTGGCGACGACGAACCCTTCAAAACCTATTTGCTGCGCGATACGCCCAACGCATTCTGACCGGAGACCCGCATGGACCAGGACAACCATTACGACGTCGCCATCATCGGCGGCGGCACCATCGGCCTGTCGGCCGCGTATTACGCGGCGGCGGCCGGCAAGAAGACCGTGCTGTTCGAGAAAAACGTGTTCTATAACGACAAGGGCAGTTCGGACGGTTATTCGCGCATGTTCCGCGTGATGTATTCCGAGCCGAATTCGGCGATGCTGGCGGAAAGTTCGCTGGCGCTGTGGAACGAGATCGAGCAGGATACCGGCGTCCAGCTGCTCAAGCGCAACGGCCTTTTGTTTTACGGCAAGAACACGGAAGCGTCGGCCGAGGGCGGATTGCTGCAGTGCCAGGAAACCATGACGGCGCTGGGCATCCCGTTCCAGCAATACGACCGCGCCGGCCTGTTTGAAAACTATCCGATGTTCCGCGAGCTGCCGGACGGCTACTGGGGCTTGAACCAGGCCAGCAGCGCGACCACGGAAGTGCAGCAATCGCTGCGCACCTTCCACGATTTCGCGATCAAAAAAGGCGCGACGCTGCTGTCCGAATGTCCGGCGCGCGTGGTCGATCCGAAGCCGGGGGCGCAGAGCTACACCATCGACACCCCCAGGGGGCGTTTCACCGCCAGCAGCCTGATCATGGCGCCCAGCGCGTGGTCGAACCAGGTGTTCGCGCCATTCGGGATTCAGCTCAACCTGAGCATCTGGCAGATGAACGTGGCGTACTTCCGCGTCGATCCGTCGCTGCCGTGGCCGATGTGGTTCGAGTTCGGCGAGGACAGCGAGCAAAAGCCGCTGCAGTTCTACGGTTTCCCGCCGCTGGAGCGGCCCGGCTACATCAAGGCGTCGTGCGAATTCTCGAACCAGCACTACACCGATCCCAGCCAGTGCAGCTATCAACCGGACCCGCGCACCCTCAAGCAGATCGGCGATTTTCTCGTGACCCGCTTCCGGGGCGTCGATCCGACGCCGCACGACGCGGCCACCTGCCTGTACACCATGAGCGCGGATGGCCAGATGATCCTGGACACCTTGCCGGGCTACCCCAATGTCGCGGTGCTGTCGGGCGACTCCGGCCGGGCGTTCAAGTTCACGCCGCTGTTCGGGCGCATCCTGATGCAACTGGCGACCACCGGCAAGACGCCGTACGACATCAGCGAGTTCAGCATCAAGCGGGAGGGCATTATCAAGGCCTGAATTCCGCATCGGGGCCGGGCGGCGGCGGATTACGCTTCCAGCACCACCCGGTCGCGGCCTTCCTGCTTGGCGCGGTGCAGCGCCTTGTCCGCCCGCACCAGCAGCGACGACGCGGTATCCGGCGCCTGCTGCGGGCGCGACGCGGCCACGCCCACGCTGATGGTCAGCGCGATGGTCAGGCCGCCGTCGACTTCCACCACCAGCCGCGATGCCGCTTCGCGCAGCCGCTCTGCCGCGTGGCCGGCGGTTTCCAGGTCGGTTTCCGGCATCAGCAGCACGAATTCCTCGCCGGCGAAGCGTCCCACCAGGTCGATCGCGCGCAGGTCGCCGGTCAGCATATGGGCCACCGCGACGATGGCCCGGTCGCCCGCGTCGTGGCCATAGGTATCGTTGATGCGCTTGAAGTGGTCGATGTCGACCATCATCAGCGCCAGCGGGTGGCGCAGCCGCCGTACCCGTTCCAGTTCCTTGCCGATGTGCTCCGTCATCCGGCGGCGGTTGGCGATGCCCGTCAGCGGGTCCGTGGTGGCCAGCTGGTCCAGCTTGGTATTGGCCATCAACAGTTCCAGCGTGCGCTGCAGCACCCGGTCTTCCAGGTTGTTGCGCTCCGCGTTCAGCGTGTGCATGGCGCGGCGGCGCGCGCGCAGGGCCACCACCAGCGCGGCAATCAGCACGCCTTCGGCCAGGACCACACCCACGCCCAGCAGGATTTGCCAGCGGTACTGTTCCCACGTGCCCTGCGGACGGTTCAGGATCAGCGCCCCCTGCGGAATATGCATCAGGCCATGGCGCTCGATACTGCGGTAATCGAACACGTAGCGCTGAACGTTGCTCATGTCGGCCTGCTGGCCCTGCAGCACCTGGGCCACGGTGCGGCCGATCGCTTCGCCGCTCAGCACATAGCCGCCAGCGACACCCGGCACGATCAGCGATTCCACGTGGGTGAAGATCGGCACCTGCGCGACGCCGGCCAGCTTGCGCGCGATGTCGGACGGCAGCGCCGCGCTGCCCGTGCTGTCGGCATAGGTGGCGAACATCAGGATCGCCGTGCCGCCCCGCAGCAGCGAGGCGCGGCGGTACAGGTCGTCGAAACTCTGGTTATCCCAGTATTCCATTTGCAGCCGCTCGCCATACGAACGGGCCGCCTCGCGCGCACCGGCGATCCATTCCTGCACGCGCGGTGTCTTGTCGCCCACCACCACGATGCGCCTGGTCGACGGCGCCACGCGCGTGATCACGCCCAGCATGCGGCCATAGTCGTGCGGCACTTCCAGCGCTTCGCCATCGCGGGGACGCCAGCCCTTGCGGCCATGGTTGACGTAGTAGCGGCGCACGCCGGGGAACAGGTCGGGGTGGCTGTTGAGGAAGGTGGCGGCCAGGTTGTTTTCCGTGACCACGGCGTCCAGCTTGACCTGTGCATACTTGGTGCGCAGGTAAGGGGCCATGCTGTCCAGCGCCGGCTGCCTGCCAACGCGGGTGGCGTCGAAGTGCTCTTCAAAAATCGTCGGTACGTCGCCCCATTCTTTTTTTTCCAGCTCGTCGTACAGCCCCTTGTGGACCAGCCGTTGCCATGGCGACGTGGTATCCGACCCCATCGAATACAGCACCAGTACCTTGCGTTCTTCGCCGGCCGCCGCGGCATGGCCGGCTTGCGCCAGCATCAACAGCAGGACGCAGGCGAATTGCACCATGCGCGGCAGGCTACGCGGTGATCTGCGCAAACAGCGCAGCATGGCAAGGCGTGGCAAGGTCGGTTGCATGAATGGAAATCGGGGCAGCAGCCCTTGACGGCGGGCAGGGCGGAAAGTGTAGCATGACTTATATCAGGCGGCCCGCAGCGCATCGACGATTTTCATGCGCGCGGCGCGAAGCGCAGGCAGGAAGCCGCCGACAAAGCCCATCAGCAGTGCAAACAGCAGGGTTTTAGCGGCAATCAGCGGTGTCAGTCGGAACCCGAACGCCAGTTCCGCGAACGATTGGAAGTTGGTGGTGGAAAACGACAGCATTTGCATCAGTGAAGCGCACGCGAGACCCGCGACGCCGCCCGCCAGCGCCAGCAGCATGGCTTCCAGCAGGAATGCCGCCAGGATATGCCGGCGCTGGTAACCCAGCGCGCGCAAGGTGCCGATTTCCGCCGTACGGCTGGCCACCGATGCATACATGGTGATGGTCGCGCCGATCATGGCGCCGATGGAAAAGATCACGGACAAGGCCAGCCCCAGGATGCTGATGAAATTCGACAGGGCGCGCGACTGGTCCGCATAAAACGTCTGTTCCCGCCGCGCTTCCACGGTCAGCCGCGGATCGTTTTCCACGTCGCCTTTCAGCTGGTCGAAACGGGCGGAATCGGCCAGCCGCAGCACCATCGACGACCATGCCAGGCGCCGGAACGCCTGCACCAGCTGGTCGGCGTCACCCCATATTTCCGAATCGAAGCCGCTGTTGCCCGCATCGAACCAGCCCACCACGGTCCATTCGCGCTGGCCGAAGCGCAGCCGGTCGCCGATGGCCACGCCGGCGAAGCGGCGCGCGATGCCGCCGCCCACGATGACTTCCGATGCGCCGGGCCGGAACATGCGCCCGGCGGTGACATGCACCTGTGGCCGCAGCACGAACCCCTGCGGACCGGCGCCCCGGATCACGACATTGGACGCCTTGCCGGGTGTGTCGCCGCTGCCGCGCCGCGCCAGCGATATGAGCACCACGGTTTCCTTCGACAGCAGCGGCATGCCCTGCGCATCGCGGGCGATGGCCGGGTGGCTGGCGACGATATTGGCCATGTTGCGGTCGATGCCGCTTTGCACTTCCGTTTCCGCCGAGCGGCGCGTGATGACGACGTTGTCGTATTCGCCCGTCGTGACCAGCGTGGTGCGCAAGCCTTCGTCCAGCATCAGCACGGTGGCGAACACGAATACCACCAGGGCCAGTCCGCCCGCCGTCAGCGCCGTGGTCAGGCGGCGCGCCCACAGGTTGCGGGCAATGTAGGGCAGGGGAATCTTCATTATCCGATGCTCCGCAAGCCGTCCAGGATGCGCATGCGCGCGGCCCGCACGGCGGGGACCAGGCCCGCCACCAGCCCGACCAGCAGCGCCGTGCCCACCTGCATGGCGAGCGTGGCGGGCGCCACCTGGAAGACAGGGAACATCGTGCCCAGGTTGGCGGCGATCGTGGCCGCCAGCGGAAACAGCAGCGCGATGCCGCCCGCCGCACCCACCAGCGCCAGCAACAGGGCTTCGCCGATGATCAGCGCTGCCAGGTAGCCGGGGCCGAAGCCCAGCACTTTCAGGGTCGCGTATTCCGCCTGCCGCTCGCGCGCACTCATGGCCATGGTGTTCGCCATGACCGCCATGATGATGACGATGACGACAAACGACACCACGCGGATCGCGGCCACGATGGCTTCCGACATGGCGACAAATCCCAGCTGGAATGCCTTCTCCGTTTCCGTCAGGGTTTCCGCCAGCGAGTTGGCGAATTGCGCATCGATGGCTTGCGACACGGCCGCCGCGTCTTCGGCGCGGGCGATCCGCACCACGTAGACGCCGACCTGGTTGGCGCGGCGCGGATAGATTTTCTTCAAGCCTTCGTTGGCATAGTCCCAGTGGAAAAACATGGTGGCCGTGTTGGTCGACGGCTGGCGGCCGTCATAAATGCCCCGTATCGTGAACGCCCACTGGCCGGGGTAGATCGTGCCCCGGATGGGGATCGTATCGCCGACCTTGAAGCCATATTCGTTGGCCAGCTTGCGGCCGACGATGGCGCCCTTGCGGTCGCGCAGGAAGGCGGTGCGGTCGCTGTCCGGCAACAGGTAGTCGGGGTAGATATCCAGGTAGCTCTGGCCGGAAATGGCGAATTGCGCGAAGAAGTTTTTCGGGTCTTTGTAGACGCCGCCAAACCAGTTGGCATAGCCGACGCCCGTCACGCCGTCGACGCCACGGATGCGGGCCTGGTAGGCCAGCGGCAGCGGGAACACCAGCGACGTGGCGTTGCGCGTCACCAGCGTGGTGTTCGAGGCGCCTTCCGCGCCGGCGTACCATGCGCCGACCACGGTTTGCAGCAGGCCGAACGACAGGGTCGCCACCACCAGGCCCAGGACCGTCAGCGCCGTGCGCAGCTTGTGGCGCAGTGCGTTGCGGGAAATCAGGCGCAGTAAATACATGGCGGCTAACCCATGGCGCCGGCAGCGCCTCCGGCAATCAACTCTCCTTTATCCAGGTGCACGATGGTGCGCGCCTGCGCCGCCGCGTGGGCATCGTGCGTGACCATGACGATGGTCTTGCCCAGTTCATCGTTCAGGCGGCGCAGCAGGGTCAGCACGTCGGCGGCGGACTGGCGGTCCAGGTCGCCGGTCGGTTCGTCCGCCACGATCAGCATCGGGTCCGTGACGATGGCGCGGGCAATCGCCACCCGCTGCTGCTGGCCGCCCGACAGTTCGTTCGGCGTATGGTCCATGCGGTCGGCCAGACCCACCAGGGCCAAGGTCATTTCCACCCGCTCGCGCCGTTCGCGCCGCGACAGGCCCGTCAACAGCAGTGGCAATTCCACATTTTCAAAGGCGGTCAGCACGGGCATCAGGTTATAGAACTGGAAAACAAAACCGACGTTGGCGGCGCGCCAGTGCGCCAGCGCGGACTCGGACATGGCGGCGATGTCCAGGCCATTGACTTGCAGCAGGCCTGAATCGGGCTTATCGATGCCCGCGATCAGGTTCAGCAGCGTGCTTTTGCCCGAGCCGGACGGACCCATCAGCGCGGTAAAGGCGCCTGCCGCGATATCGAGCGTGATGCCGGTCAGCACGGGCACGACTTGCCCGCCGCGCCGGTAGGATTTGACCAGGTTGGCGATGCGGATCAGCGGCGCCGCCGGGGTTTCTGCCTGTCCGTCCCGCGCGTTCATGGCTTGCCTGCGAGGCGCACTTCCTGGCCGTCGCGCAATTGCGGACCGGGTTTCAGCACGGCCCTGTCGCCGGCCTTGACGGCGCCGGCCGCGCCCGCCGGTTGCGGACCCTGTACCAACTGCACCAGTTCCCCCACCTTGCGGCCGGCCGTCACCGGCACCTGCCTGACCTTGCCGTCGGCGACGATGAACACCACGGTGTTGCCATCGCGCGTGGCCAGCGCGGCGGGCTGCACGGCCAGCACGGGCGCGCGGTCGGCGGCCGGCACAGGTTGCGACAGGAACGCGACTTTCGCGCTCATGTCGGGCAAGATCCTGGCGTCGCGGTCATCGAAGCGCACCTTGACCAGCAAGGTCGCCTTGCTGCGGTCGACGGTCGGCACCATGCGCGACACGGACCCTGCCAGGCGCAGGTCGGGAAAGGCGTCAAGCTGGATTTCCGCCGGCTGCGCCGGGCGGATTTTCGCCAGCGACGATTCGGAGACGTCCGCTTCCACTTCCAGCGTTTCCATGTCGGCGATGGTGACCACGGCGCCCTTGCTGTCGGCGGCCGATGAAAACGGCGTGATGTTGTCGCCCACGTTGGCGTTCTTGGTGAGGATCACGCCGTCGAACGGCGCGCGGATGCGGGTCTGCTCCAGCGCCGCCTGCGCAGCCTGCGCGCCGGCCTGTGCCATGGCAATGGCGGCTTTTTGCGCCGCCACCGCCGCCCGGGCCTTGTTGTAGCGCGCCTGCGCGGCATCGGCCGTGGCGGCGGCGATAAAGCGCTGCGCCAGCAATTCATGGGCGCGCTGGTTCGCCTGCTGCGCATCGGCCAGTTCCGCGCGGCCCTGTTCCAGGTTCGCCTGCGCCACCTGGATATTGGCTTGCGCCTGCGCCAGCGCGGCTTCCTGGTCGCGGCTTTCCAGCCGGGCCAGCACGTCGCCTGCTTTCACCCTGGCCCCTTCCAGTACTCCCAGCCATTCCAGCCGCCCCGTGGCTTTCGACGACAGCGCGGCCTTGCGCTGCGCCACCACGTAGCCGGTGGCGTTCAGCAGGGTCAGGTTTTGCGACGGCCAGGCCAGCGAGATCGTGACGACGTCCACTTCCGGCTTGCCGCCGGCGCGCGAGGCGAAGAGGGCAGCGATGGCGCCGGCCGCGGCAAGCGCCAGGCCGATTTTCAGCCAGCGGTGGCGACCGGGGCGGGGTAGGGCAGCGCTGCGGTCGATTTTCAGTTTGGCGAGCTGCGGCGGTTCGGTCATGAGCGCCTCTTGGCGGTGGGCTGGTCGCACGATGGTGAGGCAAATCCGGCCCGGATGCAAGCGCCCAGGGTCAAGCGGAGGACCCGCTCAGGTGTGCGAGGCGATCAGCGCGGCCAGCTGGTCCGGGTGGACGGGTTTGACCAGGTGGGCGCTGAAACCCGCCGCGGCGGAGCGGCGCTGGTCGGCGGCCTGGCCATAGCCGGTCAGCGCCACCAGCCGCAGGCCCGCCAGTTGCGGACGGCGGCGCAGTTCGGCCGCCAGTTCGTAGCCATCCATGCCGGGCAGGCCGATGTCGAGAATGGCCAGGTCCGGTTGCAGCCGTTCCGCTTCCTTCAGCGCGCTGGCCGGATCGGACAGCGCATGCACGTCATGCCCGTGCAGCGCCAGCAATTCGGCGAGGGCGTCGAGCATGTCGGTATTGTCGTCCACCAGCATGATGCACAGGCGCTGGCCGTCGGGCAGGCGCGGCGCGGCCGTCGCCGGCAGGGCCGTGGGAGGCAGGGTGCCGACGGCGCCGGAGGCCAGCGGCAGCCGGACTTCAAACACGCTGCCCTGGCCCGGACCGGGGCTGTGGGCCGATACCGTGCCGCCATGCAGCGATACCAGGCTGCGCACGATGGCCAGTCCCAGTCCCAGCCCGCCGTGCGCACGGTCCAGCGCCTGGTGTTCCTGCACGAACAGGTCGAACAGCCGGGGCAGCATGTCCGGCTCGATGCCGATGCCATTGTCGGCCACGCGCAGCACGCAATCGCCATTGTCCGCCACGGCGCGCACCGTGATGCTGCCATTGCGGTTCGTGTATTTGGCGGCGTTGGTCAGCAAATTCGACAGCACTTGCGTGAAGCGCACCGGGTCCGCATCCAGTGCCATGCCCTGCGCGGGCACGTCGACCGTCAGGCGGTGGTTGCGCGTTTCCAGCAGCGAACTGATGGTTTCGACCGCCTGCGCGACCAGCGGCGCCAGTTCCACGCGTTCACGCCGCAGCACGACCTTGCCCTGCGCGATGCGGGCCACGTCGAGCAAGTCGTCGACCAGCCGCACCAGGTGGCGTGCCTGGCGTTCGATGACCGCGTGTTCGCGCAGCACATGGTCGATGCCTTTGAGCTTCATCAGTTCCAGCGCCACCAGGATCGGCGACAGCGGATTACGCAATTCATGACCCAGCATGGCGAGGAATTCATCCTTGGCGCGGTTCGCCACTTCCGCCGCGCGGCGCGCCCGCACCAGCTCCGTCACTTCATAGGCCACCACGGCAACGCGGTCGACGCGTCCGGCCGCGTTGCGCACCGGCTGGTGCACGTAATCGAAATGGCATTCTTCCAGTTCGCCGCGCGGCCCCCGCGCCAGCCATAGGCGGCGCGTGTTGAGCACTTGCGCGCGGCCGCTGGCATAGGCCTGTTCCAGTTCCTCCAGCACGCCCTGGCCCTGCAATTCCGGGAAGGCCAGCCGCACGGGCTGCCCCGTGCCTTCGCGGCCGTTGACCAGTTCGCGGAAGCGGTCGTTCATCAATTCGATCACGAGGCCGGGGCCGCGCAGGATGGCGATCGCCATCGGCGCCTGCTCGAAGACGGCCGCCATGCGGTGCGAATGGGCCTTGTCCAGTTGCCGCAAACGGTAGCGGATCAGTTGCGCTTCCGTGCGCGACAGCAGTTCGCGTGCCGAGAAGGGCTTGACCAGGTAATCGTCGGCGCCCGCATGGATGCCTTCGATGCGCGCCTCTTCGCCGGCACGGGCGGACAGCAGCAATATCGGCGTGTCCTGCAAGCGGCGGTCGGCGCGCAGCGCGGCGATCAGGCCGAAGCCATCGAGTTCCGGCATCATGACGTCGGAAATGACGAGGCCGGGCGGATCGGCACGCGCGCATTCCAGCGCCGCGCGGCCATTGGCCACCAGCGTGACGCGCCAGCGCTCGCTCAACAGGCGGTGCAGGTACAGCCGCATGTCGGCATTGTCGTCCGCCACGATGATATGGTCGGTCTCCGCCAGCGCGGCGGCCTTGGCCAGCACGGCGGCCGTGACGGCGGTGGCGTCGGCCAGCGGTTCGGATGACACCGGCGGCAACACGGGTTGTAACAGTGGCTGGGGCGGGGACAGCGGCGGGTAGCCATGGTCCGGCAGCCAGCGCGCCGCTTCCGAGGCAAAGCTGTGCACGGCGCTGCTGGTGGGCGTTGCCGGGGCCAGCGTAATCTGGTCATCGCGCAGGTGGTCGCGGCCGACGGGGATCTTCACCGTGAAGCAGGTACCCTTGCCAGGCTCGCTTTGCACGGTGATGGCGCCGTGGTGCAGTTCCACCAGGTCGCGCACCAGCGCCAGGCCGATGCCGCTGCCTTCGTGGGTACGCGACTTCGCGCCTTCGATGCGGCGGAACCGTTCGAAAATATGCGGCAAATCGTCCGGTGCGATACCCACGCCGCTGTCTGCCACGCGCAGGACGGCATCGCCGCCTTGCTGTTCCAGCGTGACACTGATCCGGCCATCGAATGTGAACTTGAAGGCGTTCGACAGTAAATTCAGCACGATCTTTTCCCACAGCGACGCATCCACATACACGGCCCCCTGCATCGGCGCGCAGTGCACGTCCAGCGCCAGTCCCGCGTGTTCGACGATGGAGCGGAAGCCGCTGGCCAGGTCGCTGGTCAGCGCGGCAAGGTCGGTCGGCGCAAACGCCGCGTGCATGCGGCCGGCTTGCACGCGGGAAAAGTCCAGCAGGGTATTGACGAGGCGTTGCAGGCGCAGCGCATTGCGGTGCGCCAGCCGCAGGCGGCCGTGCTGCTCCGGCGGCAGGCCGGCGCTGTCGGCCAGCGCGTCTTCCAACGGGCCCAGCATCAGGGTCAGCGGCGTGCGGAATTCATGACTGACGTTGGAAAAGAATGCCGTCTTGGCCTGGTCGAGCTCGGCCAGCATGTCGGCCCGTTCCCGCTGCGCCTGAGCGGCCCTGGCGTTCTGCATGGCGGAGGCCACCTGCCCGGCCACCAGTTCGAAAAAGGTGCGGTACTCCCCGTCGAGCTTGCAGGCGGGGCTGACGCCCATGACCAGCACGCCGGCGGGACGGTCCTGTCCCTGCAATTGCAGCGGCAGCGCCAGTGCCTGCGTAATGCGCTGGTTGGCCAGGCCCAGCGGCAGCGCGTCAAAGTCCCCCACCGGCAACAGTTGCGTGCCGCCGCCCAGCCACAACTGGCGCAGCGGCCAGCGGCACGCCGCGCCGGCGGCGAACGGCGAATTGGGCGGGGAAGCGGGCGAGGAAGCGGGCGCCGCGCCGGGCGGCGCCGCGTCGTCATGCAGCACGACGCAGGCCGGCGCTATGCCGGGCGCATCGTGGTCGGCCGGCACGTGCGCCGCCTGCTGCAAATGCGCCACGCCGTTGTCGATGGTGTACAGCAGCGCAAACGGGATGTCCTGCGGGTTGGCGGCAATCGCCTGCATGGCCTTGTCGCAGGCGCCCGCCACGCAATCTTCGCGCAGCGCTTCGGCCGACAGGGCGGACAGCGACGCCAGCCTGCGCGTGTTCTGGTTGGATGACGTGGTGTTGGTGGACGGGCAGAACAGGCCGCCCACGCCGCCGGATTCGTCGACCACCGGACTGTACGAGAACGAATACCAGGTTTCCTCGATCCAGCTGCCACGGTTCATGAACAGTTGCACGTGTTCATACGACGATTCGCCGCGCAGGAACACTTTGTCGACCAGCGGTGCGCAATAGTCCCAGATTTCGGCCCACACCTGGCTGGCGGGGCGGCCCAGCGCCAGCGGATGCTTGGCGTGGCTGAGCACGTCGATATACGCATCGTTGTATAAAAAAGTCGCTTCCGGCCCCCAGCCTATCCACATCGGGTGGCTGGAATTGAGCATCAGGCTGACCACCGTGCGCAAGCTTTGCGGCCACGCGTGCAAATCCCCCAGCGGGGTATCGGTCCAGTCGTAGTCGGCGATGCGCTTTCCCATTTCTCCCGGGGCGGCCAGGAACGCGAGGCTGCTTTGCCGGGTGTCGCGCGCCGGCGGCAAGTATGCGTGAATAGGCTCGTTCAACGTGGTCTCGCTTTTACGTGATGCCGCCTGGCGAATCGGGGGAATGCGCGGCGGAATGCGATGCAATCCATGCCATCTTGGCACGATGACACGGTACGCGGCGCACGTACCGGCCACAAGTGCTTTCCGTTACCCTGCGGGGGGCAGCGGGCGCAAGATATGGCGCCCGGCCGCCAGCACCGCCGCGCTCAGACGTTCCAGTTTAGGCGATTGCACCCGCCAGCTGTGCCAGTACAAGGTCACGTCGCTGTGCCGGCCCGGGGCCATGTCGACGATGGCGCCCTGGTGCACGCGGTCGCCGACTTGTTGTTCCGGCACCATACCGTAGCCCAGTCCCAGTTCGATCGCCTGCACGAACGCGGGGCTGGACGGGATGTAGTGGCATGGATAGCTGCCCGCCGCCAGGCCGAATTCGCGCAGCATGAAGTTCGCTTGCAGCAAGTCCTTGCGGTCGAACACCAGCATGGGCGCGCGCCGCGCCGGTTCGCGCGCCAGTCCGCCGGGAAACCAGCGGCGGGCAAACGCGGGTGAAGCCATCATGTTGTAGCGCATCACGCCCAGCGGCTGCACCATGCAGCCCCGCATCGGCTGCGGTTCGGCCGACACGGCCGCCAGCGCCAGGCCCCGCTCCAGCAACGTGTACGTGTGGTCCTGGTCGTCCAGCGCGATATCGAGCATCAGGTTTTCCTCGATCAGGAATGGCGCCAGTTCCGGCAACAGCCAGTTGGCCAGCGTGTCGTGATTGACGGCCATTGGCACCGACAGGGGCCGCGCACTGTCTTCGCTGGATTCGGCCAGGAATTCCTGTTCCAGCAATTTACTGCGGCGCAAATACTGGGCCAGGTGCTGGCCCGCGCGCGTGGGGCGGCAGGGGCGGCTGCGGATCACCAGCGGCGCGCCCTGCGCCGCTTCCAGCGCGCCGATGCGCTGCGACACCGCCGACGCCGTGATGTGCAATTGCGCGGCGGCCTGTTCGAAGCTGCCGGTGTCGAGAATGGCCAGCAGCGTTTCAGCCTGGCGGGAATCGGGCAGCATGGGAAGGCCTTTCTTTAGACATTCTTAACTATCTTCATAAATATTAATCCAGCTTCATTTTAACGGGTGGAAAGGAGAACATGGCTGCATTCACATAGAAAAGGAGTTCACCATGCTGACACCCGTCGTGTTTTTCAATGGCCTGGGAATGGGCGCCAGCCTGATCATGGCGATCGGCGCGCAAAATGCACACGTGCTGCGCATGGGTGTCTGGCGGCGCCACGTGGGGATCACTGTGGCGGCCTGCATTGCCGTCGATATCGTGCTGATTGCCGCCGGGGTGGCGGGCATGGGGGCGCTGATCCAGTCCTCGCCATTGCTGCTGGGCATGGCGCGCTGGGGCGGCGCGGCGTTCCTGGCCTGGTACGGTTTGCGCAGCTGGGCGGCGCTGCTGCGCGCCAATGCGCTCGAGGTGCGGGATGACGCGATGCAGGTGGATGGGCGGCGCGCGCTGGTGACGGTGCTGGCGCTGTCGCTGCTCAATCCCCATGTTTATATCGATACGCTGGTGCTGCTGGGTTCACTGGGCGGCCAGTATGCGCAAGCCGAGCGTCCCAGCTTTGCCGTGGGCGCCATGACGGCGTCGCTGTTGTGGTTCACCGCGCTGGGGTATGGCGCCAGCCGCCTGTCCGCGTGGTTGCGGCGGCCGCTGGTGTGGAAAGGGATCGAAGCGCTGACGGGCGCCATCATGCTGGCGCTGGCTGCGGGGCTGGCGGGACAGGGTTTTTAGTGTAAAAAAAAGCGACTCCGGGTATCCCTTATGGAAAATCCGCCGAACCTGCCAAAGGTTCGGCGGCGCCATGCGATCATGCGCGGCGGGCTTTGGAATTGCCTGTGAACAGCAGGGCGGCCAGGCCCATGGCGAGCAGCAGCAGGGAGCCGGGTTCCGGTACGCGGTTTTGCGAAACGTCGCATTCGCTGCACAGCCACAGCTGTTCTGCGCCGGATTCATTGCCGATGTAGCGCACGTCCACCGACAGCAGGTAATTCGCGTTGGCGGCATTTTTTGCAAAATTGCTCAGCGATTGCGAATAAGCGGCGTATTCCGCCGTGCTGGTGCCCAGGTTGTTACTGACATAAATACTGCCGGCAGGGCAATCGCCCTGGTTGGATGCGCCGATGGTGTTGTAGCTGCCATCGCTGGCCACGCACAAGCTGCTTAATACCGGGACATAACCGCCGCCCACGCAACCGGCGTTCGCGCCGGCAGCGCTCATTTCGTAGCATTGGCCTGCCACGGTATTGCCCGCCGCATCGATAATGCGCGCCTGGGCCAACAGGGAGACATTGCCCCCGCCGTTGGCGTTGCCCTGGTTATTGTCGAACAGGAACACCAGGTCGTGCAGGCCCAGGTAAGACTGCAGCAGGCCGAGGTTGATTTCCCATGTAAAGGCCTGGTCGCCGGTGAACTGGCCGCCGGCGTCATTGCCGAACGTGGGCAGGTTGGGATACGTCGCCGACTGGTTACCGGTGGGGCTCAGGAACACATCGTCGACGGCGCTGCCCGCGGCAAATGGTGACGTGAAGTTACTCATGCCGTTGGCCGATGTCAGCACAATGGCCTGGTCGGCAATCTGGCCCGGCGACGAAGCGACGGGGACACCTGCCTGAGGCTGGCAGCGCGGGTCGGAAGCGCATTTTTGAAGCAAGTCCAGCGAATAGATATTGAAGTTGTTGAACAGTTGCCCCTCGTAGGCGTTCGGGGTTGGCAGGGTCAACACAGTGGCATTGGCTGCGCAGCCGAGCAGCAACAGGCAGAGCGCGGTGATCTTTCGTACGATGGCGGAAGTGATCATGGTGACATCCCCTTATAAATGTTTGATCACCGTTAGCTCTAGCATAATGTGTACCTACGGTTAAGCTAGTTACATAATCAATGAGTTACTGTCGGGTTTGGTTTTTTAACAAGAAGTCACTGTAAAGAAAACCGACATATTGCATACAGGTTATTGTTGGTGCATTGCGGAAATGCTGGCGGGGAGGGAGCGGCGAGGCGGGGCGGGAAGTGCAGGCAGGTCTGCCGGTCCCGGGCGGACTCGGCAGACCTGCGGCGGCGGTGTTCAGGCGCGGCGGGATTTGCCGACCGCGTCGGCGACGATCGTGGCGATCAGCCCCAGGGCCAGCACCGCCAGGGAGACGGGATGCTTCATCCATCGCACCAACTTTTGCAGCGGACCGGGTTCTGACAGGCTGGCCGGGTCGACGTCGCAATCGTCGCAGCGCCGGTATTGCCTGAGCGTGGGGTCATTTCGTGTGTAACGCAAATCGGCCGTTTGCAGGGCGTGGGAAGAGGCGATGCCTCTCCCTGGGAAGCTCACCGATTGCGCGTAGGCGGCATATTCCGCCTCCGCCATGCTGGCGCCGCGCTTGGTGCTGACATAAATACTGCCGGTCGGGCAATCGCTCCTGGCGGACGCACCGGTGATGTTGAAGCTGCCGTCGCGGCCCACGCACAGGCTCCCCAGGTCGGGAACAGCGCTGCCGGCGGCGTTTCCGGCATTGGCGCCGGCCTTGCCCGCATCCCGGGCGTTGCCCTGGCTGATGTCATCCGTGGCAACCAGCGTACGCATGTTCGTGTAGGCCTGCAGCAGTCTGAGCTTCACTTTCCACTCAAGTTCCTCGTCGCTGCCGTCGTCGTCAATGGCATCATTGGCAAAGATCGGCTCGTCCGGGTAAGTCATGAATTGTTGGCCTGTCCGGGAGCGGAACATGTCGATACCGCCGGCGGCAATGGACGACGTGAAGTAGTTCCGGCCATTGACCGGGGGCGGCGCCATGCCCTCGCCAGTCGAAGACGCCAGCGGCAGGCTGGACAGGAGCTGGCAATCGGCGGCGGACCCGCAGGCGGACAGCAAGGCCGGTGCACCGGGATCGAGGTGCTTGTACAACTGGCGTTCGTCGGCACCTGGCGCCGGTAACGTCAGGATGGTGGTGCTGGCGGCATTGCTGGCCAGGAGCAGGCATAGTGCGGCGGCCTTTCGCACAATCGCTGGCAGTGTCATGGCGACATCCTTCTGGAAAGGCGTACACGGACTGGATGTCTGTTTCCCTAGCATAATACATGCCTATAGGAAAAATCGTCGCAGAATCAATGTGTTGCTGTCCGGACTTGAATTTTATTCATGGGTAATTGTAAGAAAAACCGACAGTGTACTTATAGTCTGTAACTATTGCCTCAAGGGAATCGTGCAGCACTCTGCTAAAATCGGCCCTTTTGCCTATCCTTCCGCGCCATGCCGATTCCCTCCCACCTCCTTGAGGCGCTTGACCGCGCCGATGCCACCTGGCGTCCCGTGCTGTTGGCAGGCTTGCACGCCATGCAGGCCGCCACGCCGGATTACTTCGATACCCTGGTTGACTTCCTGCCGACCGACCAGCGCCTGTTTGCCGCGTTTGCCCAACCGATGGACCGGGTACGCTATGTGCTGGTCGGCGAAGGCCCGTATCCCCGCGCGGAAAGCGCCACCGGCGTGTGCTTCATGGATGGCACCGTCAAAGGCCTGTGGTCGGACGAGGAGGGCGGCGGCCTGTCGAAAGCCGTCAATAAGGCCACGTCGCTGCGCAATTTCATGAAGATGCTGCTGGTCGCCGAGGGGCGCCTGGCGCCGGACGATACCGGCACGCTGGCGCTGTCCCGCATTGCGGCGGCGTCGCGCGGTGTACCCGGTATCGTGCAGACGCTGGGCGAGATCCAGCAAAAGTTCTTCGATGCGGGTTTCCTGCTGTTGAACGCCACGCTGGTGTTCCGGGAAACCGTCGCGCCGGTGAAAGACGCGAAAGCGTGGATGCCGTTCCTGCAAACGGTATTGGCCGCGCTGCAAGCGCGGCAGCCAACGTTGGTTCTGTGGGGAAAGATCGCCGAACAACTCAACAAATTGCCGGAAGCGCAGGCGTTACCGCAAATTGCCGCGGAACACCCTTATAACTTGACCTTTATTACCAATAGCAATATGCACGCGCTGTTTGAGCCGATGCAGTTGTTACGCTGCTGAAAAGACAGCGCACAACCTCCACCGGCGGCGCCAGGGGCGTCGCCTGACAAGAATAGTCAAATAAGGTATACTTGACTAAATCGTTCAACTAATCCGACTTTGAGGAAGGTTGAATGATGTTGAAACTGCGCTGTATTTTAACCCAACCGAGGTTGTGATGCGTCTGACCACCAAAGGCCGTTTTGCAGTGACTGCGATGATCGATCTGGCTTTGCGCCAAGGCAAAGGCCCGGTCACGTTGTCTGGCATTTCGCAACGCCAGGCGATTTCGCTGTCTTACCTGGAACAATTATTCGGCAAGCTGCGCCGCCACGAAATCGTTGAATCGATCCGTGGTCCCGGCGGTGGCTACAGCCTGGCCCGCCGTGCCGACAAGGTCACGGTGGCCGACATCATCATTGCAGTCGATGAACCGCTGGACGCCACCCAGTGCGGCGGCAAGGAAAATTGCCATGGCGCCGATGCCGCCACGGGCGCCCGCTGCATGACCCACGAGCTGTGGGCCACCTTGAATGAAAAAATGGTCGATTACCTGGACTCCGTTTCCCTGCAGGACCTGGTCGATCAGCAAAAACAGAAGCATGCCGAGCAAAACGTCGTTGTCATGCATCGCAACGCCGCTTTAGGCTAAACCAGTTGCAAATATTGGAGTAATAGATGAACGCCCCTGAAAAAACTGTCGCCCAGGTCGCTCCCGTGGAATTCCACACCGCCCCGCACTTCCCGATCTACATGGACTATTCGGCCACCACGCCGATCGACCCGCGTGTGGCCGACCAGATGATCCCGTACCTGCGCGAACAGTTCGGCAATCCCGCTTCCCGCAGCCACATGTATGGCTGGACCGCCGAAAAAGCAGTGGAAGAGGCGCGTGGCCACGTGGCGGCGCTGGTCAATGCCGACCCGCGTGAAATCATCTGGACTTCCGGCGCGACCGAATCGAACAACCTGGCGCTGAAGGGCGCGGCGAATTTCTACAAGACCAAGGGCAAGCACATCATCACCGTGAAGACCGAGCACAAATCCGTGCTGGACACGGTGCGTGAACTGGAGCGCCAGGGTTTTGAAGCGACGTACCTGGAACCGCAGGACAACGGCCTGATCACGATCGAACAGCTGACCGCGGCGATCCGCCCGGACACCATCGTGATTTCCGTCATGCTGGTGAATAACGAAATCGGCGTGATCCAGCCGATCGCGGAAATCGGCGAACTGTGCCGCTCGAAAGGCATCATCTTCCACTGCGACGCGGCGCAAGCGACGGGCAAGGTCGTGATCGACCTGCAGAAAACCAAGGTCGACCTGATGACTTTCACGGCGCACAAGACCTACGGCCCGAAAGGCGTGGGCGCGCTGTACGTCTGCCGCAAACCGCGCGTGCGCATTGAAGCGCAAATGCACGGCGGCGGCCACGAGCGCGGCCTGCGTTCCGGCACCCTGCCGACCCACCAGATCGTCGGCATGGGCGAAGCGTTCCGCCTGGCCAAGGTCGAGATGGACAGCGAGATCGGCCGCATCAAGGCGCTGCGCGACCGCCTGGCCAAGGGCTTGCAGGAAATCGAAGAGGTCTACATCAACGGCGACATGGATGCGCGCGTACCGCACAACCTGAACGTGTCGTTCAACTACGTGGAAGGCGAATCGCTGATCATGGCCGTGAAAGACCTGGCCGTGTCGTCCGGTTCCGCCTGCACGTCGGCCTCGCTGGAACCGTCGTACGTGCTGCGCGCACTGGGCCGCAGCGACGAACTGGCGCACAGCTCGATCCGCTTCACCATCGGCCGTTTCACGACCGAAAAAGACATCGACTTCGCCGTGGACTTGATGAAGTCCAAGGTGGGCAAGCTGCGCGAACTGTCGCCGCTGTGGGAAATGTACAAGGATGGCGTTGACATCAGTTCCATCCAGTGGGCCGCTCACTAAGCAGCCTGGCAACGATCATTTACAGATATTAGGAGCATCAAATGGCTTACTCGGAAAAAGTATTGGACCACTATGAAAACCCGCGCAACGTCGGTTCCTTTGAAAAGGGCGACGAATCCGTTGGGACCGGCATGGTGGGTGCGCCTGCTTGCGGCGACGTGATGAAGCTGCAAATCAAGGTGGGCGCGGACGGCTTGATCGAAGACGCGAAGTTCAAGACCTATGGTTGCGGTTCCGCGATCGCCTCGTCGTCGCTGGTGACGGAATGGGTGAAAGGCAAATCCCTGGACGAGGCACTGGCCATCAAGAACACGGCCATCGCGGAAGAACTGGCGCTGCCGCCAGTGAAGATTCACTGCTCGATCCTGGCTGAAGACGCGATCAAGGCGGCAGTCAACGATTACAAGGCCAAGCACTCGGCTTAAGCTGGAGGACAGTATGGCGATTACCCTGACCGAAAAAGCGGCCAAGCACATCAACCGGTATATCGAACGCCGTGGCAAAGGCCTCGGCCTGCGCTTTGGCGTGCGGACCACTGGCTGCTCCGGTCTTGCCTACAAGCTGGAATACGTGGACGAAGCGGATGCCGAAGACAGCGTCTTCGAGTCGCACGGCGTGAAAGTGTTCGTCGACCCGAAAAGCTTGCCGTACATCGATGGCACGGAACTCGATTTCGCGCGGGAAGGCTTGAACGAAGGCTTCAAGTTTAACAACCCGAACGAAAAAGATGCGTGCGGCTGCGGCGAAAGCTTCCGCATTTAATCATTCAGACCGTGCAGAACCACTTCGAACTCTTCAACCTGCCACAGCAGTTTGCAATCGACATGGAGGCGCTCAACAGCGCCTTTCGTGATGTCCAGGGCCGGGTCCATCCAGACCGGTTTGTGAATGCCACGGACGCGGAAAAGCGCGTCGCCATGCAATGGGCGACCCGCGCCAACGAAGCGTACCAGACGCTGAAAAATCCCCAGTTGCGCGCACGTTACCTGTGCGAATTGAACGGCGTGGACTTGCAGACCGAGTCCAATACCGCCATGCCGCCGGCGTTCCTGATGCAGCAGATGGAATGGCGCGAGGCACTGGAAGACGCCCGTGCGCAAAAGGATATCGGCGAGCTCGAGCAGCTCGACGGCCAGTTGCGCGGCGCTCGCAAGGCGCAATTGAAAGACATTGAAAACCAGTTGAATGGCGGCGACTTCCACGCGGCCGCGCAGGGCGTGCGCGCCCTGATGTTCCTGGAAAAATTCGGCGAAGAAGTCCGCTTCGCCTTCGACGCGATCGAATAAGAAAAACCTATGGCACTTCTGCAAATCTCTGAACCAGGCATGTCGACGGCGCCGCACCAGCACCGGCTGGCGGTGGGTATCGACCTGGGCACCACCAATTCGCTGGTCGCCACCGTGCGCAACAGCATTCCCGAAGTGCTGAACGATGAAGACGGCCATGCGCTGCTGCCGTCCGTAGTGCGCTACCTGCCGAACGGCCACGCCCATATCGGTTACAAGGCGCAGGCCGCGCAAACCACCGACCCGAAAAACACCATCGTCTCGGTCAAGCGCTTCATGGGCCGCGGCCTGAAAGACATCGCTTACGCGGAAAACCTGCCATACGATTTCGTCGATGCGCCTGGCATGGTGCAATTGAAAACCGTGGCCGGCGTGAAGTCGCCGGTGGAAACCTCGGCGCAAATCCTGGCCACCTTGCGCCAGCGCGCCGAAGATGCGCTGGGCGACGACCTGGTCGGCGCCGTGATCACGGTACCGGCGTACTTTGACGATGCGCAGCGCCAGGCCACCAAGGATGCCGCGCAACTGGCGGGCCTGAACGTGCTGCGATTGCTGTCGGAACCGACGGCGGCCGCGATTGCCTACGGCCTGGACAACGCGTCGGAAGGCTTGTTCGCCGTGTACGACTTGGGCGGCGGCACGTTCGACATCTCCGTGCTGAAACTGTCGAAGGGCGTGTTCGAAGTGCTGGCCACGGGCGGCGATTCCGCGCTGGGCGGCGACGACTTCGACCACCGCCTGTTCTGCTGGATCCACGAACAGGAAAAGCTGGCGCCGCTGTCCGATGAAGACACGGCGGTGCTGATGGTGAAGGCGCGCGAAGCCAAGGAACTGCTGTCGACCAAGTCCGAAGTCACGGTGGACGCGATCCTCGGTTCCGGCGAAGAAGTGCATTTGAAAGTCACGGCGGAGAAATTCGCGGAAATCACGAAGCACCTGGTCGCCAAGACCATGAACGCCGTCAAGAAAGCGCTGCGCGACGCCAATGTCGACGCGGACGACATCGACGGCGTGGTGATGGTGGGCGGCGCCACGCGCATGCCGCACGTGCAGCGCGCCGTGGGCGACCATTTCCACACGATCCCGCACGCGAACATCGATCCGGACAAGGTCGTGGCGCTGGGGGCCGCGATCCAGGCCAACCTGCTGGCCGGTAACCGCGCGCCGGGCGACGACTGGCTGTTGCTGGACGTGACGCCGCTGTCGCTGGGTATCGAGACCATGGGCGGGCTGGTGGAAAAAATCATTCCCCGCAACTCGACGATTCCATGCGCCCGCGCGCAGGAATTCACCACCTTCAAGGATGGCCAGACCGCGCTGGCCGTGCACGTGCTGCAGGGCGAGCGTGAACTGGTGGGCGACTGCCGCTCGCTGGCGCGCTTTGAATTGCGCGGCATTCCGCCGATGGCGGCCGGCGCGGCCCGTATCCGCATCACCTACCAGGTCGATGCGGACGGCTTGCTGTCCGTGTCGGCGCGCGAACTGCGCTCCGGCGTGGAAGCGTCGATCACCGTCAAGCCGTCGTACGGCCTGGGCGATGACGACGTGGCGCGCATGCTGCAGGATTCTTACCAGTCCGCCGGCGCCGACATGAAAGCCCGCGCGCTGCGCGAAGAACAGGTGGAAGCGGAACGCATCCTGCTGGCCACGCAAGCGGCGCTCGATGAAGACGCGGCGTTGCTGTCGGATGCCGAACGGGCCGACGTCGTCGCGCTGATGGACCGCACCCGCGCCACGCTTGCGCAGTCCGTCGACGGCGCGGTGGACCACACGGCCGTCAAGCTGGCCGTGGAAGAACTGGCGCGCGGCACGGAAGAATTCGCGTCGCGCCGCATGGACCGCTCGGTGCGCAGCGCACTGGCCGGTAAATCGCTCGACCAGGTCTCGTAAAGAACTGCCATCCCCGCACAGGCGGGGATTTACATTGAATCCCAAAGAGGTCAAGAAGTGCCCCAAATCGTATTCCTCCCCCACGCCAAACTGTGCCCGGACGGCGCCGTCGTTGAAGCGCCAGCCGGCAAGACGCTGTGCGACGTGATGCTGGACAATGACATCCACATCGAACACGCCTGCGAAAAATCGTGCGCCTGCACCACCTGCCACGTGCTGGTGCGCGAAGGTTTTAATTCGCTCAACGAAGCGACGGAAACGGAAGAAGACTTGCTGGACAAGGCCTGGGGCCTGGAAGCCGTGTCGCGCCTGTCGTGCCAGGCCGTGGTGGCCGACGAAGACCTCGTGATCGAGATCCCGAAATACACGATCAACCACGCCAGCGAAGGGGGCCACTGATGAAATGGACCGACGTGACGGCGATTGCCGAAGCGCTGTATGACAAATACCCGGACGTCGACCCGCTGACGATCCGCTTCGTCGACTTGCACAACTGGGTGGTGGACCTGGACGGTTTCGACGACGACCATACGCGCGGCGGCGAGCGCGTGCTGGAAGCGATTCAACAGGCGTGGATCGATGAAGCGCAATAAGGCCGCTGCTGCGCCTGCGGCATCGCCGCGGGGTTTGCCACCGGGTTTGCCACCTGAGGTGCGTCCTGGCCAGTCCATCGAGCTGCTGCAGGAATTGCACATCCTGACGCGCGATGGCAAGCTGAACCAGGACAGCCGCCGCAAACTGAAGCAGGTCTATCACCTGTACCAGTTCATCGAGCCGCTGTTGAAGGAAGTGCGCGAACAAAGCGGTGAGCGCGGCGTGTCGCTGGTCGACCATGGCGCGGGCAAATCGTATCTCGGCTTTATCCTGTACGATCTGTTCTTCAAGGGTTTGAACGACGCATCGCACATCTACGGCATTGAAACGCGTGCCGAGCTCGTTGAAAAGTCGCAGCAATTGGCCGTGAAATTCAATTTCCCCGGCATGTCGTTCCTGCCGCTGTCGGTGGCCGAATCGACCACGTCGCAAGCGTTGCCGGAACAGATCGATATCGTCACGGCGCTGCATGCGTGTAACACGGCGACCGATGACGCCATCGATTTCGCGCTGAAGAAAAAGGCCAGGCACATGGTGCTGGTGCCGTGCTGCCAGGCCGAAGTGGCTTCCGTGCTGCGCAAGAACAAGGGTCAGTCGCTGGGCAAGAGCGCGCTGACGGAAATCTGGCGCCACCCGATCCACACGCGGGAATTCGGCAGCCAGGTCACCAACGTGCTGCGCTGCCTGCAACTGGAAGCGCATGGCTACCAGGTCAACGTGACGGAACTGGTGGGCTGGGAACACTCGATGAAAAACGAATTGATCATCGCGACCTATAAAAACCTGCCGCGCCGCCGCCCCAGCGAGCGCTTGCAGGAAGTGCTGGAAACGCTGGGCTTGCAGGAAATGGGACAGCGGTTTTATTCGGCGCACGTGGCGGAGTAAGCAGCGTGCAGCACATCACCGGCGGATCTTCGGGTCCGCCGTTTTGTTTTTGACCAGGAGGCTTCATGACTGATTTTTGGATCGACCTGCGCAGCGACACCGTGACCAAACCGTCGGCTGCCATGCGCGACATGATGCAATCGGCGCCGGTAGGCGATGACGTCTATGGCGACGACCCCACCGTCAACCTGCTGCAGGATACGGCCGCCAACCTGTTCGGCTATGAAGCGGCGCTGTTCGCGCCATCCGGCACGCAAACCAACCTGATCGCGCTGCTGGCCCATTGCGGCCGTGGCGACGAATACCTGGTGGGGCAGGAAGCGCACACCTACCGCTATGAAGGGGGCGGCGCGGCGGTGCTGGGCAGCATCCAGCCGCAGCCGATCGCCAACCAGCCGGACGGCAGCCTGGCGCTGGCCGATATCGCCGGGCAAATCAAGCCGGACGATGTGCATTTCGCCCGCACCCGTTTGCTGGCCCTGGAAAACACCATCGGCGGCAGGGTGCTGCCGCGCGACTACGTGGCGCAGGCAACCGGCTTCGCTCACCAGCAGGGGCTGGCCACGCACCTCGACGGCGCCCGCATCTGCAACGCGGCGGTGCGGCAGGGCGTCAGCCTGCGCGAAGCGGTGGCGGGATTCGACAGCGTGTCGGTGTGCCTGTCGAAGGGGCTGGGCGCGCCGGTGGGTTCGATCCTGTGCGGTTCGCGCGCGCTGGTCGAACAGGGCAAGCGCTGGCGCAAGATGCTGGGCGGCGGCATGCGCCAGGCCGGCATGCTGGCGGCGGCGGGCTTGTATGCGCTGCGGCACAACGTGCAGCGGCTGGCGGACGACCATGACAATGCGGCGTTCCTGGCGGGCGAACTGGCGAAGATCCCGGGCCTGTCGGTGAGCACGCCGCAGACCAATATCGTGTACGTCGACGTGCCGCGCGACGCGATGAACGGCCTGGCCGACGCGCTGGCCGCGCAGCACATCCGCGTGGCAATGGCGCCCCGCCTGCGGCTGGTGACGCACCTCGACGTGACGCGCGCCGACATGGCAACCACCGCGCAAGTATTTGCGCATTACTTTAAAGATTAACGATGGATCAGGAAAATTCTATACGCCTCGCCAAGCGCGTGGCGGACCAGGTGCCGTGTTCGCGGCGCGAAGCGGAGCTGTATATCGAAGGCGGCTATGTGCAGGTCGATGGCGTCATCGTCGAGGAACCGGGCGCGCGCGTCACGGACGGGCAAGCGGTGACGCTGGCGCCCGATGCGTCGCTGCTGGAAATCACGCCGGTCACCATCATCGTCAACAAGCCGGCCGGCGTGAACGCGGGCATCGGCAGCGACGGCTTGCCGCTGCTGGGCTGCCTGCGCGAAGAGGCGCGTGTCGAAACGGTGCGCGGCGAACGCTTCCTGAAGCGCCACCTGAAAAACCTGACCATGGAACCGTGGCTGGACACGCAGGCGACCGGGCTGGTGGTGCTGACGCAGGAATTTGGCGTGTCGCGCCGCCTGCAGGAGGGGCTGGAGCAGGAATTCATCGTCGAAGTGAAGGGGCAAATCGCCACCGACGGCCTGGCGCTGCTGAATCACGGCCTGTCCTTCAATGGCAAGCCGTTGCCGCCGCTGAAGGCAAGCTGGCAAAATGAGCACCGCCTGCGCTTTGCCGTGAAGGCGCCGAAGCCGGGACAGATTGCCCACATGTGCCGTGCCGTGGGGCTGGAAGTGGTGACGATGAAGCGCATCCGCATCGGCCGCGTCGCGATGTCGTCGCTGCCGGTCGGGCAGTGGCGCTACCTGAAGCCATCCGAACGGTTCTGATCGGTTCGATTCGGCATATAATCATTATTGATCGAATAATATTGCAGGAGTAGTGATGTCGGTTCTGGTTGTAGCGGTGTCATTGGTGGCGGCGGTGCAGAGCAAGGCCGTCGTGCCCCAGTATGATTACCGCCAGCCGATGGCCGACGGGGTGTCGCTGGTGGGCATGGATTGCCAGCGCAAGCAACGCAAGCTGGAACTGGGTTTCTTTTACCCGGACAAGCCGCCGCGCCGGGCAATGGATTTGTGGAAGACGTCCGACCTGGTGAAATTCGATACCACCACCTGGTTCCTTACGGACGTTTATGAAGTCGAGCGCCACTGCGTGATTGGCAAAGACAAGTATGTGGTGCGCTTCCGTGGCGTGCCAGGCGCCAGCAACGCCCAGTGGCAGTGCGGCGCGACCAGCGGCGCGCATGCCACGGTCTTCAAGAACGGCCGCGTCGTCTTCGATGACGAAATGGCCGTGTGCCAGGACGACAGCTATATCCGCAAAGTCGAGTTCAAATCCGGCACCGACATGCCGGTCGTGACCACCGCCCATTAAAGCATGGCGGGATCGCGCAGGAACGGGCATAGCGCGCCCGCCGTGGCGGGGTTCGACAGCACATCGTTATGTCCCGCACCCCGCGTCAGCAGGAACCGCTTGTGCCGGGAGGGCAGCGCATCGAACACCTTCAGGGCCAGTGCGGGCGGCGTGTCCTTGTCGGCGTCGCCCGTCAGCACCAGCGTCGGCGCCTGCACGTGGGACACCACGTCCGTGTTGTCGATCGCTTGCAGCGATGGCGCCAGACTGACCTGGATGAACGGCTTGAAGTACCACGGGATGCTGCCGTTGACCATGTCGCGCGCATTGGTGGTGGTCGATTCCAGCACCAGGCCCGCCACATTGCGCTGGCGCGCCACCTGCGCCGCGACAAAGCTGCCCAGCGACTGGCCGTGGACCGCCACGGCGTCCGGATAGCGCTGGTTCAGGTAATCGAACGTGGCCAGCGCGTCGTCCGTCATATTCGCCACGGTCGGCGTGCCGCTGCTGCGGCCATAGCCGCGGTAATCCACCATCGCCAGGTTCACGTCGCATGGCGCCAGCGCGGCCGCGACTTTATCGCCGGCGTCATCGAGGTGGAACAGGTTGCCGCCGAAGTACAGCACCGTGAGTTTCGCACCCGGCTTTTGCAGCAGCACGCCTTTCAATACGGCGCCATCGGGGCGCGCCAGTTCCAGTTCCTCCACGCCGGGCATGTCCAGCCGCTGCTTCGGCGCCTTGCCGGACAGCGCATCGGGACGGATGATGTGGCGTTCTTCGACCGTGATGGTTTTGCAGCCGGCCAGCAGGGCCAGGCCGGCGAACAGCAGGGTGGTGCGCATAGGGCTTCCTTTAACGTATACTGATTGAATTACAGTTAAGTTTTATCGTTTTACAGTAAAACATTATCATAAAACAATCATGTCCATCAAAACTTTCCGGTTTTTCCTGCTGCTGTTCGTGCTGTTGCAGGCGACGTACTTTGGTTTGTCGTGGTTTTATCCGCACGCTATCCCCATGCCCGGTTTCCGGATGGCGTTCTGGCCGGACGGGCTGACGATGGAAGCTGCCCATGCATTGCCGTCCGCGCAGCGCTGGACGGGGGCGCTGGCTTCGCTGCCAACGCTGGTGCTGCTGGTGTATGCGTCGTGGCGGCTGGACGGCTTGCTGCGCGCGTTCCAGGCGCGCGACTTGTTTGCCGTCGCCGCCATCGGCCATGTGCGGGCCTTTGCCGGGGCGGCGCTGGGCGCGCTGCTGCTGGCGATCCTGGAGCAGCCGCTGCGCGGCCTGCTGTGGCGGCACGTTCTGGGCGACCATGGCGCCGCGCTGCAAGTGGGGGTGTCGTCGGAAGCGCTGCTGATGATGGTGGCGTGCGGCCTGTTTTACCTGTTTGGCGGCGTGCTGCAGGAAGGCCGCCGCCTGGCCGAGGAAAACGAGGGTTTCATCTGATGGCCATCGTGCTGCACCTCGACGTGATGCTGGCGAAGCGGAAAATCAAATCGCGCGAACTGGCGCAATATGTCGGCATCACGGAACAGAATCTCAGCCTGCTCAAGTCGGGCAAGGTCAAGGGCATCCGCTTCGCCACGCTGGAGCGGATATGCGAAAAGCTGCAGTGCCAGCCGGGCGACATCATCGAGTGGGCGCCGGGCGAGGGTGGGGCGGCTGGCGATGAAAGCGGGGAGTTCTGATGCAAGCTGACCTGGCCATCCGCGCGGCGCTGGCATCGGACGTTGCGCTGCTGGCGGACTTGATCCGTGAACTGGCGGTGGCGGAGGATTTCCCTCATGCCGTGACCGTCACGCCCGCCGATTTGCTGGCCAGCCTGTTCGGTCCAAGGCCGGCGGCCCATGCGCTGATCGCCGAAGCGGAGGGCAGGGTGGCGGGCTTCGCCGTGTATTACGAAACCTTTGCCACCACCACCGGCAAGCGCGGGCTGCACCTCGACGATTTATTCGTGCGGCCGGCATTCCAGGGGCGGGGCTATGGCAAGGCGCTGCTGGCGCACGTGGCCAATATTGCGCGGCAGCGGCACTGCGCGCGGTTCGAATGGTGGGCGCTCAATACCAATGAGGCGGCGTTGCGGTTCTACGCATCGGTGGGTGCGCGCCGCAAGGATGAACTGGTGGTGCATCGCGTGCAGGGCGATGCGATTGGAAAATTGGCGAACGGTGAAGTGAACGGTTAAGCGGCCGGCTGCGCCGCCGCTTTCTTTTCCGGCTTGGGCAATTGCACGAGGCGCGTGCCGGCCAGCCGGTCGTGCAGGAACTGGCGGTCCTTGTCCAGCAGCGCCAGCAGCGCCCACGCGCCCATGCTGGCAAATATCGCGTACAGCGCATGCCAGTGCGACAGTTTCAGTGCATACGACGCGACGATGCCGGGCATCACCCAGCCCCACGACAGCAGGTAGCGCAAGGCGGCAATTTTCAACGGCACGTGGCTGTAGCCGGGGAACACCAGCTTGATGCGCCACGTGCGCATGGCCAGCGTCTGGCCTTCACGCGACCACTGGTGAATGAAATAGGCGCCCAGCACCAGGAACGCCAGTGCCTGGCGCAAGTGTTCGGCCAGCGACGTATGGGCGGCCTGCATTGCCACTTCCAGGATCAGGAACGGCAGGAACAGCACGGCGAACGCCAGCAGCATTTCATAGACAATGGCAATCAGGCGCCGCTTGATGGCGGGCGCCGGGTCGTGCTTGGCGTTATTTTGCATTGGACGCGGGCGGGGTGCTGGTGGCGGAAGCGGCGGCCGGGGCAGGCGTGCCAGGCGCCGCGGGCGCTGCGGCAGGAACCGGCGCCGGCGCGCCTGCGACGGGCGTTGTGCCGGCCGCTGGCGCGGCGGGGGTGGCGCCCGGTACGACGCGCTTCACCGGCTGCACCGTCTGGATCTTGCTCTGTGCCGGCGACGGCGGATTCACCACTTGCTTCTTGGGCGCCTTGTCAGCCAGCTGTTTCTTTTGTTCTTCCGGCAATTGCTGGTATTGCTCCCACTGCGCGGATTTTTGGCCTGGTACGGGCGCGACTTTTTGCGAGCGGGCGAAGTTTTCGCGCACCATGCGGCGCTGGTCCGGCGTCAGGCGTACCCAGTCGCGCATGCGTTCCTGCACGCGGGCCTGTTCGTCCGGTTTCATCGCGTTATAGCGGTTGGCGATTTCCAGCCATTTTTGCTTGCGCAACCCTTCCAGCTTGTCCCATTCGCCTTTCAGCGGTTCCAGCGCGCGCTGCTGCGCCGCCGACAAGTCTTTCCACAGCGGCTTTTCCATGGCGATCGGCGCCACGGCGGGTTTGCCGCCCGGCGCCGGTTTGCCGGCCGCAGGCTGCGCGGCGGAAGCGCTTACCAGTGCAGAGGCGGGTACAGAGGCGGGTGCGGAAGCCTGTGGTGCGGGGACGATGGCCGATGCGGCGGGCGGGGCTGCCGGCGGCGTGGACGAAACCGGCGCCTGCGCGAAAGCGCCGGCGGCCAGCAGGGCGGAGACGAGCATTCCGGCCCGGGTAGAGTATTTAACGCAGGTACGCGCCATCCTTATTGCTCGCGACTTTCTTCCAGATAAGTATTAAAGCCATGGTCCAGGTAAGCGGACAACGGCAGTTCGTCCGACAGCACGGCGGCGTCGAGTTCAGCCAGTTCGTTGATGCGCTGCTGCTGTTCGTACTGGTATAAACCCACCATGCCGGCCACCAGCACCAGCAGCGGCAACGCCACGCTCATGCGGCCCAGCCAGCCAAACGGGTGCGAGAAGAAGCCGCCGGCGCCGGCCGTGGCCAGCTCCGATTGCGTCACGCGTACCGGGACATGGGGTTTCTTGCGGGCCATCGCGGCTTTGCGGGCGGCGGCCAGGCGGTCCGTGGTCGAAGCCGGCAGCTCTTCCAGCTTTTCATTGAGCGCGTGGCGCACCTTGTAAGCGAAATTGAGGTCTTCGGTGTTCATAATTTAATTCCCTGGGCTTTCAATGCTTCAGCTAACGTATGGGTTGCGCGGGAGCAATGTGTTTTTACGCTCCCTTCGGAACATCCCATTGCTTCGGCGGTTTCAGCCACATCCAGATCATGCAAGTAACGCATGAGGAAGGCTTCCCGTTGACGCGCCGGCAGCTTTTGTACCTCTGCATCGATGGCGCTCAGCACCTGCATGCGTTCGACTTTGTCGGCGCTGGATTCCGATGCTTCCGACCCTTGTTCCGCTTCGTAAGTTTCCAGTATGTCAAAGTCTTCATGGTCATCCGCGGAGGATGACATGCCGGAAAACAGGCTGACCCACGTGTTACGAACTTTTTCACGTCGGAAATAATCCAGAATCGTGGTTTGCAGGATGCGCTGGAACAGCATGGGCAATTCGGCCGCCGGTTTGTCGCCGTACTTCTCGGCCAGCTTGATCATCGCGTCCTGCACGATATCAAGCGCGCTTTCCTCCTTGCGAACCGCGTAGAGGGCTTGTTTATAGGCGCGCCGCTCGACGTTTTCGAGGAAGTCCGATAATTCTTTGTCTGTTGCCATGCGTTGGGGAAGCGTGCTGCGGGGAGGCGTGCATCTTAGCAAAAAATGCGCCCGGACGGCGCAACTTCAGCGCTTCCACGTACGGGAATGCACCATATTTGCAAGGCAATGAGCGATATATCAAATTTTTCTTGACCAAAATCATGTGTCTTGGTACCTTGCTAGAAGCTTTGCACACCACGAAGCCCTTGGTTTTATCCGGCGACACACAACGTCACCATCGGTAAATCCCGCTTTCATTTGTCAGCAGTTTGCTCTAACCCGTGCCACAAGCGCGAGAAGTATGCAATACCGCGGCAGACACTCTGGCCAAACGAGTTGCGTTTGCGTCGTCCTGAACCTTGCCTCTCCATGGGCATGGGAATTTACGCCGTGACCGCAGAAAGAAGGGACGGCTAAGGGTTCTGTCACGTCGTTCAGCATGCTTCGCCAGGCCAGAGCATCCGATCAATCTCCCGTATGGACCTTGAAAGGAATGTTTCATGAACACCGAAGCCAACGCACCCATCACGGGCGCGGAAATTGTCGTACGTTGCCTCGCTGAAGAAGGTGTTGAACACGTCTTTGGCTATCCCGGCGGCGCTGTGCTGTACATCTACGACGCCATTTTCAAACAAGACAAGTTCCAGCACATTCTCGTGCGCCACGAGCAGGCCGCTATCCATGCTGCCGACGCGTATTCGCGCTGCTCGCAAAAAGTCGGCGTCGCGCTGGTGACTTCCGGCCCGGGCGTTACCAATGCCGTGACCGGTCTGTCCACCGCCTACATGGACTCGATTCCCATGGTCGTGATTTCGGGCCAGGTGCCCAGCCACGCCATCGGCCAGGATGCTTTCCAGGAATGCGACACCGTCGGTATCACCCGTCCGGTCGTCAAGCACAACTTCCTGGTGAAGGATGTCAAAGACCTGGCGGAGACCATCAAGAAAGCTTTCTTTATCGCCAAAACCGGCCGTCCAGGCCCGGTGCTGGTCGATATCCCTAAAGACATCAGCATGCAAAAGGCCGTGTACTCCTACCCGAAAGAGGTGGAGATGCGTTCCTACCGTCCAGTGGACAAAGGCCACTCGGGCCAGATCCGCAAGGCCGTGCAAATGCTGCTGCAAGCCGAACGTCCGATGATTTACACGGGCGGCGGCGTCATCCTGGCCAACGCCGCCAATGAGCTGACCAAGCTGTGCGACCGCCTCGGTTTCCCTGTCACGAATACGCTGATGGGCCTGGGCGCTTATCCTGCCTCCAGCGATAAATTCGTTGGCATGCCGGGCATGCACGGTACGTACGAAGCCAACATGGCGATGCAGAATTGCGACGTGCTGATTGCCATTGGCGCCCGCTTCGACGACCGCGTGATCGGCAACCCGAAACACTTCGCCAGCAACCCGCGCAAGATCATCCACGTGGACATCGACCCGTCGTCGATTTCCAAGCGCGTCAAAGTCGACATTCCTATCGTCGGCAACGTCAAGGACGTGCTGATCGAGTTCCTCGCGCAGCTGGATGCGGCCGAGCAAAAGCCGAACCAGGCCGCCCTGTCGAACTGGTGGAAGCAGATCAACGAATGGCGCGGCCGCGAATGCCTGAAATACGCGACGTCCGACCTCGTGATCAAGCCGCAGCAAGTGGTGGAATCGCTGTGGGACGTGACCCGTGGCGATGCCTACGTGACGTCCGACGTGGGCCAGCACCAGATGTGGGCTGCCCAGTACTACAAATTCGACAAGCCGCGCCGCTGGCTGAACTCCGGCGGCCTGGGCACCATGGGTGTCGGCTTGCCGTACGCGATGGGCGTGCAAATGGCGAACCCGAACGCGACCGTGGCATGTATCACGGGCGAAGGTTCGATCCAGATGAACATCCAGGAACTCGCGACCTGCAAACAGTATCACCTGACCCCCAAGATCATCCTGCTGAACAACCGCTTCCTCGGTATGGTTCGCCAGTGGCAGCAAATCGATTACGGTTCGCGCTACTCGGAGTCGTACATGGACTCGCTGCCCGACTTTGAAAAACTGGCCGAAGCGTATGGCCACGTCGGCATGCGCATCGAGAAGCCGGGCGACGTCGAAGGCGCCCTGAAAGAAGCGTTCGGTATGAAGGATCGACTGGTGTTCATGAACTTCATTACCGATCCAAGTGAAAACGTGTGGCCAATGGTGAAGGCTGGCAAAGGCCTCTCCGAAATGCTGCTGGGTTCGGAGGATTTGTAATGCGACATATTATTTCTGTACTGCTGGAAAACGAAGCCGGCGCATTGTCCCGTGTGGTTGGCCTGTTCTCGGCCCGCGGCTATAACATCGAAACCCTGACGGTGGCGCCGACGGAAGACCCGACGCTGTCGCGGATGACCATCGTCACCTCGGGTTCCGACGACATCATTGAACAGATCACCAAGCACCTGAACCGCCTGATCGAAGTGGTGAAAGTGGTGGACTTGACCGAAGGCCAGCATATCGAGCGCGAGCTGATGCTGATCAAGGTCCGGGCCGTGGGCAAGGAGCGCGAAGAAATGAAGCGCACCGCCGACATCTTCCGTGGCCGCATCATCGATGTGACCGAGAAGACGTACACCATCGAGCTGACCGGCGCGAAGAGCAAGCTGGATGCCTTCATCGATGCGATTGACCGCACGTCGATCCTGGAAACCGTCCGTACGGGTGGTTCCGGCATCGGCCGCGGCGAACGCATCCTGAAAGTCTGATCCGCTTCCGATCTGCTTCAGATAGCAAACACACACTTATATAAGCAGTACATACCCAATTTTTACCAAGGAAAAACCATGAAAGTTTTCTACGACAAAGACGCTGACCTCTCCCTGATCAAGGGTAAAAACGTTGCCATCATCGGCTACGGCTCGCAAGGCCACGCTCACGCACAAAACCTGAGCGAATCCGGCGTCAACGTGACCGTTGGCCTGCGTAAAGGCGGCGCGTCGTGGCAGAAAGTGGAAGCGGCCGGCCTGAAAGTCGCTGAAGTCAACGAAGCGGTTGCCGCTGCCGACGTCATCATGATCCTGCTGCCGGACGAAAACATCGCCCAGGTTTACAACGAAAACGTGGCGCCTCACGCCAAGCAAGGCGCGGTCCTGGCCTTCGCTCACGGCTTCAACGTGCACTACGGCCAAGTGGTTCCACGCGCCGACCTGGACGTGATCATGGTTGCACCGAAGGCCCCGGGCCACACCGTGCGCGCCACCTACCGTCAAGGCGGCGGCGTTCCTCACCTGATCGCCGTGTACCAGGACAAGTCCGGCAACGCCCGTGACATCGCCCTGTCGTACGCATCGGCCAACGGTGGCGGCAAGGCCGGCATCATTGAAACCAACTTCCGTGAAGAAACCGAAACCGACCTGTTCGGCGAACAGGCTGTTCTGTGCGGTGGCGCGGTTGAACTGATCAAAGCCGGTTTCGAAACCCTGACCGAAGCGGGCTACGCTCCGGAAATGGCGTACTTCGAGTGCCTGCACGAACTGAAACTGATCGTTGACCTGATCTACGAAGGCGGCATCGCCAACATGAACTACTCGATCTCGAACAACGCCGAATACGGCGAGTACGTGACCGGCCCGAAAGTCGTGACGTCCGCGACCAAGGAAGCCATGCGTCAGTGCCTGAAGGACATCCAGACCGGCGAATACGCCAAGTCCTTTATCCTGGAAAACAAGGCCGGCGCACCGACCCTGATTTCCCGCCGCCGCATCAACGCCGAGCACCAGATCGAAACCGTTGGCGCCCAGCTGCGCGCGATGATGCCTTGGATCGCCAAGAACAAGATGGTTGACCAGTCCAAGAACTAATCGGTCCATCTGTAGAAAAACCCGGCCCGCGCAAGCTGGCCGGGTTTTTTTATTGGCGGCCGTTATGCCGGCTGGTGCGCGTCGCGCCGGCGGCGCCGCGCCGCCGCCCCGACGACCCCCAGTCCGCCCAACAGCATGGCGTAAGTCGACGGTTCCGGCACCGGGGTCAGCAAACTCAGGTAGCAGTCGCCATGGCTCACGCAGACTGTCGCGGCGATCTGGTCCTTGTCATTGATGGCATGGATATTTCTCACGCTCAGCTTCGGATTGGCCAGCAAGTCATTGGCGGCGTGCATGACGCCGCCGGTGTAGATGAATGGCGTCACGGTGCCGCCTGTGCCCCAATAGCCGATGATGGTGCCGTTGTCGCTGATGTCCAGCGCCTGGCTCCATTGGGCGCCCCGCGCACCCAGGTCATGCATCGTGCCATTGCTGTAAAGGAATGCGTGGTACTCCTTGAAGCTGTCGCCTCCCTTGAGGTCGCCATAGCCCACGACGGCACCGCTGTCATTGATCGCCGTCGCAACGCTGTAGAGACCACCCAGGGTGCCGATGTCGGTCATGGTGCCGTTAGCGTAAATAAATCCATGCCCCCAGCCGTTGCCTGGATCGACGTTGCCGGCAATGACACCGGACGTATTGATGTCCTTGGGCGTGGTGTTGGTGCTGTTGTAGAGCGACGAAATCGTCGTGACGTTGCCTGCGCTGTAAATGAGGCCGGCGGCTCTGCCATATTCATTGGTATAAGCATAACCGGCTATCTGCCCCGCATTATTGATGGCCGTGGCGCGTGACCGGTTTCCATAGTACTCATAGCCCAGGTCGCCCAGCGGCGTCACCTGGCCATTGGCATAGCTGGCTGCGCTCAATGCACCCTGCGACCTGCTCATGCCAACCACCTGGCCGGGATCGTTGATCGCAGTGGGATAGAAACCCGCAGGCAGCGCCGACAGCGTGCCGCCGTGACCAATAAAGGATAAATCGGACGGGCCGCCCACCGCCGTATAAGTTCCCACCACCACGCCATTGTTGTTCAGGCCGGTAATGGTGCCGCTGATGACCCGCCCCGAGCCGAGGCTGCTGACGGAATATTGCAATCCCGCGTGCGACATGGCGGGTAGCAGGCACAGGGCCGGGATCAAGTGTATGACTCTCATGAAGTTATGCTCCTTAGGTGAACCCACGGAATAGGGGTGACAATATGTTAATTCTCAACACACTGCGTACAATTGCATTATTGGCTACATTTATATTTATTTAATTCTGTGACAATGTGTGAGCCGTGCGGATGGCGGAGTGTGCTGTTACAAACGTTCACCACCTGGCGCACGGCGGCCATTTGATTTCAGTTAAAGTGCGTTCACTACTTTGGAGAACAACAACATGACCATCCGCAAATCCCTGCTGGCCGCGACCTTGCTGCTGGCCTCGCACGCTTATGCGCAAACCACGCCTGCCGCCGGTACCGAAGTCATCGTGGCCGCCAATGGCGAAGTCACGGCGCCGAATGACCAGGCCGTCGTGACGTTGGCGATTGAAGAGCAGGACAAGGACAAGGCCGCCGCCGCGTCGCGCGTCAACCTGAAAATGAAGCAGGGCATGGATATCCTGCGCAAGGAAGATCCCGCCGCGACCCTGAAAACCCAGGGCTATTACACGTATCCCGTGTACCCGGAAGACCGTCCGCAGGCACCGGGCGTGGCGCCCAAGCCGCGCCAGCCCACCGCGTGGCGCGTGGGCCAGTACTTGCAGGTGACCACCACCAGCCTGGAAAAATTGCCGAAAACCGTGGCGACCACGCAAAAAGTGCTGACCCTGAACGGCATCCACTTCGGCCTGTCCCGTCCCGCCCTGAAAAAGCTCGATGAGCAGCGCATTGCCGCGTCGTACCAAAACCTGAAAGACCGCATCGCCGCGATTTCCCGCGCCATGGGCCGCAATCCGGCGGACGCCGTCCTGGAAACCGTGGATTTTGAAGGTTCCGGCAATTACGCGGGCGGCGGTTCCGCGCGCGGCGGCCGTTCCGACATGATGATGATGAAAGCCGCGGCGCCGGCGCAAGAGATGTCGGTGGAAGAACCCAGCTTCGAGCCGGGCGAGACCACGCTGGACATGCACCTGGTGGGAAAAGTCCGGTTCAAGTAAAACCGGGCAGACTGGAAGCCATAGTCTATTTCTTTTGCTGCAACCTCGTCTCTCTATATAATAGGACGCAGATAGCATAGAAATGGATTCATATGGCAACTTTCCCCCGTCGCAGAAACAAGAATGGCGTTACCCCGGCCAAGCCCAAGAACTCGCGCTTTGCAAAATTCGCGCGCAGGGTGCGGGGACAGGATGAATTGCCGCGTTCGCGCGGCATTTACCTGTTGCCGAACGCTTTTACGACGGGGGCGCTGTTTTGCGGTTTTTATGCCATCGTCATGGCCATGAACCAGCGCTTCGAATATGCGGCCTGGGCCATCTTTGTCGCCATGATCCTCGACGGCCTCGACGGCCGCATCGCGCGCCTGACCAACACCCAAAGCGAATTCGGCGCCCAGTACGACAGCCTGGCCGACATGGTGTCGTTTGGCGCCGCGCCGGCGCTGGTCATCTACGAATGGTCGCTGCGCGGCATGGGCAAGCTGGGCTGGATTGCCGCGTTTGTCTATTGCGCGGGCGCCGCATTGCGGCTGGCCCGCTTCAACACGAATATCGAAGTGGTCGACAAGCGCTTCTTCCAGGGTATGCCGAGCCCGGCGGCGGCCGCCACCGTGGTGGGCTTTGTCCTGCTGATGAATGACCTGGAAATCCCCGGCTTGCAGTTATCGTGGACCTCGTTTGCCATTGCCCTGTTTGCCGGGCTGACCATGGTGACCAACGTGCCGTTCTACAGTTTCAAGGAATTGAATTTCCGTAAGTCGGTGCCCTTCATTTTCGTGTTCGTCATTGCGCTGGTGTTTGCACTGGTGTCGATCGACCCGCCGAAAGTCATGTTCCCGTTGTTCCTGATTTACGGCTTGTCCGGCTATGCCGTGTTTTTCTGGCGCATGGCCAAGGGCAAACCAGTCTCGATGATCCAGACTGACGACGAACCAGTAGACCAGAGCGAACGCCGCTGACCCGCAGTTGATGACTAACTGGGCGGTGATAACCAAGGAGCCATTATGAGCAACAGTGACCGCCTCATCATTTTCGATACCACCTTGCGCGACGGCGAACAATCGCCGGGCGCGTCGATGACGCGCGAAGAAAAACTGCGCATTGCCAAGCAGCTGGAACGGCTGCGGGTGGACGTGATCGAGGCGGGCTTTGCCGCGGCGTCGCAGGGCGATTTCGAATCGATCCGCGCGATTGCCGCCGCGGTCAAGGAGTCCACTGTCTGCTCGCTGTCGCGCGCCAACGACCGCGACATTGCCCGCGCCGCCGAGGCATTGCAGCCGGCCGCCCGCAAGCGCATCCACACCTTCATCGCCACGTCGCCGCTGCACATGCAAATGAAATTGCGCATGGCGCCGGAACAGGTGCTGGAACAGGCCAAACTGGCCGTGCGCTTCGCCCGCAACCATACCGACGATATCGAGTTTTCACCGGAAGACGGCAGCCGCTCGGAAGAGGATTTCCTGTGCCGCGTGCTGGAAGGCGTGATTGCCGAAGGCGCCACCACCATCAATTTCCCCGACACGGTCGGCTATGCCGTGCCGGAACTGTTCGGCGAAACCATCCGCCGCCTGCGCGAACGCATCCCCAATTCCGATAAGGCGATCTGGTCGGTGCACTGCCACAACGACCTGGGTCTGGCGGTGGCCAATTCGCTGGCCGGCGTCATGATCGGCGGCGCGCGCCAGATCGAGTGCACCATCAACGGCCTGGGCGAGCGGGCCGGCAACACGGCGCTGGAAGAAGTGGTGATGGCGCTGCGCACGCGGGGCGCCTATTACAACCTGACGACGAATATCGATACCACGCAAATCGTGGCGGCGTCGAAAATGGTGTCGCAAATCACCGGCTTTGCCGTGCAGCCGAACAAGGCCGTGGTGGGCGCCAATGCGTTTGCCCACGCGTCCGGCATCCACCAGGACGGCATCCTGAAGGCGCGTGAAACCTATGAAATCATGCGCGCGGAAGACGTGGGCTGGACCGCCAACAAGATCGTGCTGGGCAAACTGTCCGGCCGCAACGCTTTCAAGCAGCGCCTGCAGGAACTGGGCATCGAGATGGAATCGGAAGCGGAAATCAATGCCGCCTTCACCCGCTTCAAGGAACTGGCCGACCGCAAGGCGGAAATCTTCGATGAAGACATCGTGGCGCTGGTGACCGATGAAGAACATGCGCACGAAAACGAGCATTACCGCTTCGTGTCGCTGGCGCAGCGCTCCGAAACCGGCGAAATGCCCCACGCGCGCATGGTGTTTTCCATCGGCGGCAAGGAGCATACCTGTGAAGGCACGGGCGATGGCCCGGTCGACGCCATGGTGAATGCGATTGAAAGCGCGGCGCAGACGGGCGCGGAACTGGTGCTGTTCTCGATCAACGCGATCAGCACGGGTACCCAGTCGCAGGGCGAGGTGACGATGCGCCTGTCGAACGCGGGCCGCATCGTCAATGGCGTGGGGGCCGATCCCGATATCGTGGTGGCGTCCGCCAAGGCGTATTTATCGGGCTTGAATAAATTGCACTCGAAGACCGAGCGGCTCAATCCGCAAACGGAGTGAGGGGCGGCCGGGTGCGCACGGGTCAGAACGAGCGCCGGTCTTCGTAGTCGGGATCCGGGCCGGACATCAGTTCGCGCAGCACGCCCTGGCGGTCGAAGTGCAGGTGCATCAGCGAATGCCAGATGCCGGCCTGGCGGTATTTATACGACCAGACGTTCATGTCGCGCAGCGACAGGTACGTGGTGTCATACGGGCGCCCCAGTTTTTGCGCGATGCTGGCCTGGGTATCCACGCCGGGCCGCAGCGCGGCAAAGGTGGCGTCCGTGGCGTCCGGATTGGGCGGCCCGGACAGGCCGGCGCAGCCCGCCAGTAACGCCAACATGGCGATAAATTGCAGTCTTTTCACGTTTTTTCCTCCCAGGCGCCCATTCTAGGCCGAAACAAAGTGCCCACGGCGCGAAATTCCGCTATACTTCCGGGTCTGGCCTTTTATCGGGCCAGGCTTTTTTATTAACGTAGTCACGGTGAATGGGGTGCCAACTCCGACCACCGCATGTGAAAGGTATCAAAATGACCGTAGAAAACATCAACAAGGCCGCCATTATCGCGGACAACGCACGTGGCCAGAACGACACCGGCTCGCCAGAAGTTCAAGTTGCACTGCTGACCGCACGCATCAACGAACTGAACGGTCACTTCAAAGCCCACAGCAAAGATCACCACTCCCGCCGTGGCCTGATCATGATGGTTAACCGTCGTAAGAGCCTGCTGGCTTACCTGAAAAACAAAGATGCAACCCGTTACCGCGACCTGATCGCTAAACTGGGCCTGCGTAAGTAATCTTTGTACGTCCCGGCTTAATCGAGATGCCTGCGTCAGTTCGCTGCCGCGGGCATTTTGTCATTTAAGCGCCGGGCGCCCATCGGGAAATCCAGCAAGATGTTGCAGTAAATGCAGTAAAGGCGGCGGCAAGCGACAGGCCGCTGCCCGTGGTGAGGTGAACGACAGCTCCTGAAAATCTGTCGGCAAATAGAAAGGGATTACCCATGTTTAACAAAGTTACGAAAACCTTCCAGTACGGCCAACACACCGTGACCCTGGAAACCGGCGAGATCGCTCGCCAGGCCTCCGGCGCCGTCATGGTTTCGGTGGATGACACCGTGGTGCTGGCAACGGTGGTGGCGCGTAAAGACGCGAAACCCGGCCAGGACTTCTTCCCGCTGACCGTGGACTACCTGGAAAAAACCTATGCGGCAGGTAAAATCCCTGGCGGTTTCTTCAAGCGCGAAGGCCGTCCTTCCGAAAAAGAAACGCTGACCTCCCGCCTGATCGACCGTCCAATCCGTCCGCTGTTCCCGGAAGGTTACATGAACGAAGTGCAAGTGATTGTGCACGTTCTGTCGGTTAACCCTGAAATCGATCCGGACATCGCATCGATGATCGGCGCTTCCGCCGCCCTGTGCGTGGCCGGCGTACCGTTCAACGGCCCGATCGGCGCCGCCCGCGTGGGCTACAAGGATGGCCAGTACATCCTGAACCCGACCGCGTCGCAACTGAAAACGTCGCAAATGGACCTGGTGGTGGCCGGTACCGAAACCGCCGTGCTGATGGTGGAATCGGAAGCGCAACAACTGTCCGAAGAAGTCATGCTGGGCGCCGTGGTCTATGGCCACGAGCAAATGAAAGTCGTGATCGACGCGATCCACGAACTGGTGCGTGATGGCGGCAAGCCAGAGCACGTCTGGGCTCCCGCGCCGAAAAACGAAGCGCTGATCGCCCGCGTGACGCACTTCGCTGAAGCGAAAATCCGCGAAGCGTACCAGACCAAAGACAAGCAAGCCCGTACTGAAAAACTGCGCGCGATGCAATCGCAAGTGCAAGCCGACCTGGAAGCCGAAGCAGCTGCCGCCGGCGCCGCCGCACCGGACGCCGTCGAAGTGGGCAACATCCTGTTCGACATGGAAGCCAAGGTCGTGCGTTCGCAGATCCTGGAAGGCGAGCCGCGTATCGACGGCCGCGACACCCGCACCGTGCGTCCAATCGCGATCCGTTCGTCCGTGCTGCCACGTACCCACGGTTCGGCACTGTTCACCCGTGGTGAAACCCAGGCGCTGGTTGTCGCCACCCTGGGCACCGCGCGCGACTCGCAAAAAATCGATGCGCTGATGGGCGAATACACCGACGACTTCATGCTGCACTACAACATGCCTCCGTTCGCCACCGGCGAAACGGGCCGTGTCGGTACGCCGAAGCGCCGTGAAGTGGGCCACGGCCGCCTGGCCAAGCGCGCGCTGATCGCGGCGCTGCCAGCGCCGGAAGATTTCAGCTACTCGGTGCGCCTGGTGTCGGAAATCACCGAGTCGAACGGTTCGTCGTCGATGGCTTCCGTCTGCGGCGGCTGCCTGGCGTTGATGGATGCCGGCGTGCCGATGAAAGCGCACGTGGCCGGTATCGCGATGGGCCTGATCAAGGAAGGCGGCCGTTTTGCCGTGCTGTCCGACATCCTGGGCGACGAAGACCACCTGGGTGACATGGACTTCAAAGTGGCCGGTACCGCCAACGGTATTACCGCGCTGCAGATGGACATCAAGATCCAGGGCATCACCAAGGAAATCATGCAAGTGGCGCTGGCGCAAGCCAAGGAAGGCCGCGAGCACATCCTGGGTGAAATGCAAAAGGCCATGCCGCACGTGAAGACCGAACTGTCGGACTTCGCACCGCGCCTGATCACCATCAAGATCAATCCTGAGAAGATCCGTGACGTGATCGGCAAGGGCGGCGCCGTGATCCGCGCGCTGACCGAAGAAACCGGCACGCAGATCGACATCAGCGACGAAGGCATCGTCACCATCGCTTCGGTGGACGCCGCTGCCGGCCAGGAAGCCAAGCGCCGCATCGAAGAGCTGACCGCATCGGTCGAAGTGGGCAAGACCTACGACGGTACCGTGCTCAAGCTGCTGGACTTCGGCGCCATCGTGCAAGTGATGCCGGGCAAAGACGGCCTGCTGCACATTTCGCAGATCGCCAACGAGCGCGTGAACGCCGTGGCCGACTACCTGAAAGAAGGCCAGCAAGTGCGCGTCAAGGTCCTGGAGACCGACGAGCGCGGCCGCCTGAAGCTGTCGATGAAAGCCGTGGCTGAAGAAGCCAATCAGGCTGCTGCACAGTAAGCTGTGTCAGGCTGAAATGAAAACCGCCGGTGCGCAAGCCCGGCGGTTTTTTTTGGCTATGTCACCGCAAACCGTGGAAAGTGCCCAATTGCCGCTTTAAGCAGAGATTCCGCAGTATCGATGCGATGTGCATCAAGGATGCAGCGCCAGCCCAGGTAATTCGGCAGGTAACGCGTGGCGACACCGTGGAAACGGTGCAGCCAGGAGCGGAAACGGCTGTGGTAGGCGTTGACGTTTTGGACATGCAGCGCGCCGCGCGTGCGCACACCGGCGCGCAGGTTGACCGCTTCATGGGTGATCCCGCTCTCGCGGGCAAAGGCGCGGTAAGCCGCGTTAGCATCGGTCACCAGCAGGATGTCGGGATCGAGCGCCGGCCGCAGGCACTGGTGCAGGGCGGTGCGGGTGAGCGCGCCGCGTCCTGTGACGAAGTCGAGCGTGCGGCCATTGCGGTCGCGCGCCACCAGAATGCACACCTGCTCATGTGAAATGCCGCGCCGGCGAGCGTGCCCGCCCCGGCGGCGCGGCGGCCGGTCCAGGTGGCGTGATCCCTTCTGCGATTCCAGCAAGAACATCTCGTCGGCCTCGGCAATGCCATGCAGCAGCGGTGCGCGGTCGGTGCGCGGCAGCGCCAGGAAGCGGTGGCGCCAGCGGAACGTGGTATTGCGGTGCACGCCGAGGCGGCTGGCGGCATGGCGCAGCGAGTGCGACGCCAGCATGCCGTCGAGGTAGGCCAGCCAGCGCTCCTTATAGTGGAGCCGGGCCAGCGGCGTGCCGGTCAGCGTATTGAAGGTTTTATCGCACGTGCGGCAGCGGTAGCGCTGCAGGCCGCTTTCGCGGCCGTGCCGGTACCAGCGGGTGCCGGCGCAGCGCGGACAGCACAGTTTTTCCTGCGCCGCCTGGTCCAGCAGCCGGCCCACCTGCTGCCTGGCGTCGGCCTGCCCCAGCCGGAACTGCAGCTGGGCGCATTGCCGTGAAGTCAGTAACGCCAGTTGCGCCAACAGCGATGCGAATGCCTGCGTTTCCATGATCTGCCTCCAGTCCCGGGATGATATTGCTTGGACCGGGAGCGAAAAGCAGAGTTCCACGAAGGTTGCAGACAGCGCCTTTTTTTTCGGTTACGCGGCCAGGCATGCCCTGTCTGCCGTGCCCTGCACGCGGACATGGCGGTTCAAGCCCGATACCACGGCTTTCAGCGATGCCGTCACGATATTCTGGTCGATGCCGACACCAAAGCCGCTGGGGCCGCCATTCACGCGCATTTCAATATAGCAGACAGCCTTGGCATTGGCGCCCGTGGACAGCGAATGTTCAAAGTAATTCATGATGGTGATTTCACTGTCCAGCGCGGCGACAAATGCATCGATCGGGCCATTGCCGTGTGCGGCCACGGTGGTCGGCACATGGGCGTGTATCAAGTCGACCTCGATGCCCACACCGTCGGTGGCCAGCGAATTTTCCGTCAGGCGGTGGGCACGGTATGCATACGGTCCGCTTTCTTCGATGTATTCGCGCGTGAACAGCGCGTGCACGTCGGCCGAACGCACTTCCCGACCCGTCTCATCCGTCACGCGCTGGACCGCGCGGCTGAATTCAATTTGCAGGCGGCGGGGTAAGTTCAAGCCATGGTCGTTTTCCAGCAAATACGCGATGCCTCCTTTGCCGGATTGGCTGTTGACACGGATCACCGCGTCATAATTGCGCCCCAGGTCGGCGGGATCGATGGGCAGGTAGGGCACTTCCCAGATGGCGTCGGCAGCTTGCTGGGCAAAGCCTTTCTTGATGGCGTCCTGGTGCGAGCCGGAAAATGCGGTAAACACGAGGTCGCCTGCGTAGGGATGGCGCGGGTGTACGGGGATTTCATTGCAATACTCCACGCATTGCCGCACTTCATCGATGTCGGAGAAGTCCAGACCCGGGCTGATCCCTTGCGTGTACAGATTCAAGGCCAGGGTCACCAGGTCGACATTGCCGGTCCGTTCGCCATTACCGAACAAACAGCCTTCAATCCTTTCCGCGCCGGCCATGACGGCCAGTTCCGCGGAAGCCACCGCCGTGCCGCGGTCGTTGTGCGGGTGGACGCTGAGGATAATACTGTCGCGGCGGGCCAGGTTGCGGTGCATCCATTCGATCTGGTCGGCATAGACGTTGGGCGTCGTGCATTCGACGGTGGAGGGCAGATTGATGATCATCTTGCGCTCAGGCGTCGGTTGCCACACGGCCGACACGGCGTCGCACACTTCCTTGGCAAACGCCAGTTCAGCCATGCTGAACGTTTCCGGTGAATATTCAAAAGTCCACGCGGTTTCCGGCGCCGCATCCGTCAATTCCTTGATCAGGCGCGTGCCGTTGACGGCAATGGCTTTGACTTCCTCCTGGCTCATACCGAACACGATGCGGCGAAACGCCGGTGCGATCGGGTTATACAAGTGGACAATGGCTTGCCTGGCGCCGCGCAGCGACTCGATGGTGCGGCGGATCAAATCTTCCCGCGATTGTGTCAAGACTTCGATCGTCACGTCGTCCGGGATCAGCTGGCCTTCGATCAGCGAGCGGACAAACTGGAAATCCGTTTCCGAAGCGGACGGGAAGGCCACTTCAATCTGTTTCAAGCCGATTTTCACCAGTTGCTTGAAAAAGCGCAGTTTGCGTTCCGCATTCATGGGCTCGATCAGGGCCTGGTTACCGTCGCGTAAGTCCGTGCTCATCCAGATTGGCGCCTGGCTGATGCGCTGGTTGGGCCAATGACGGTCGGGCAAGTCAACAGCCTGGGCGGGACGGTATTTCACTTCTGGGTTGCGCAGCATGATGCATCTCCTTTCAACGAGAGGGACAGAGGGGGAAACAGGTTGGAAGCTTGCCGGCGCTACGTGGCAGCGCGGTTTCGGCAACATGGGCGCCCGGCCTTCAGGCCGGGCATCCGCATTTCAGCCAGCGCTGGCTAGCGGGCGGGATAGCGCGCCGGGTAGCGCGCGATGTGCGATGTGGAACGACAAGCGGGACATGGATGAGCGTCTGTGCTGTGTGACTGTATGAAATGATCCTATAAGTGGCTGCCACGGCGTGTCAACGGCGCGCGGCCATTTCGTCACTTCGCCGCAAGAGATGTCACTTGCGCGAAAGTGGCGCCGCACATTCCGCGCTGTCAGGCAAGAAGTACTGGCTGGGCGACGTGCCAAAAGTACGTTTAAAGGCAGTCGAAAAAGCTGCCACGCTGTTGTAGCCGACGTTCTGCGAGGCGCGCATGACAGGCACGCCATCAGCGAGAAACGGCAGCGATGCCATCAGCCGCATTTGCTGGCGCCAGGTGCCGAACTGCATGCCGGTCTCAATATGGAACAGGCGCATCAGGTGGCGTGAACTCAGTCCCGCTTCCTTAGCCAGTACGTGGATCGGCGCATCATAGGCAGGGCTGCGCTGCAGGCGTTCGCACATGCGCCGCAGGCGGCGGTCGGTCGGCATGGTCAGCACCAGCGGCTGCAGGGGCAGGGCCTGCAATTCATCGATCACGCTGGGAATCAGCCGGGCTTTGGCGGAATCCGGATCGAAGTGGTCGGGAAAGCTCGACAGTTTGCGTACCATTTCCTTGAACAGCGGCGTGATCGACATCAGGCAGGAATCTTGCGGCAAGCGTTCGCACAGCGCACTGTCGACGTACAGCGTTGAAATATGGCTGTGGGTCAGGCAGGCAATGGAGTGGGGCGCACTGGGCGTGACCCAGGCCGCCCGCGTGGGCGACAGGACCCATGATTTGCCGTCCACGTTGGCCATTATGATGCCTTTGGGCGCATAAATAAGCTGGCCACGGGCGTGGTCATGTACCGGTGAGACGAAATCGGCGCTCAAGTCCGCCGACAGGACCGTGACCTGTGCTTCCGCTTCCTGGTAATGGGGGGCGTTGCCCCAGCAGGGTTGGCTGTCCGCCAAGGCAAATGTAGGTTCCGAATGTGACGTGTGTGGCATATGCATCCTTATATGCATCCATTCATTTGCCGGCCCGGTCAGAGTCGGGGGGCGGCAAATGGCGCTGCGCAGGCAGGCATGCGCCGGGATGTTGGTTGTAAGAATGGCCGTCGGATGAACGGCGACAGGAATAGCCGTGGGCGCATCAGCGCTGCACGACGTTGGCAGCTGGTTGAGCTGGCGTGGTGTCCTGAAATCCCGTGATGCGGGTTGTATTATCAATGTTTATTAATTGATAATTATTTCAGTGTAAGGGTGAATGCCACTGTTGTCAAATGTCTGCACGTTGGCAGAAAAAGGCGGAAGTAACAACCAAATTAAAAGTTAAAAGGCCGCTGATGCAGCGGCCTTGGAGAGTGCGCAATCAGTTGGCTTTGGCCAGCACGGCGGACCGGGTGAACCAGCCTGCCAGCGTTTTGCCAAACTGGGCAATCGCGACGCCCAGCACGGTCAGCACGGCGCCGATGATGTTCATGACAGTGATATGTTCTTGTAACAGGAATACGCTGCCCAGCATGGCGAAGAAAGGCATCAGCAAGCCAAAAGGCGCAATCTTATCAACGGGATAGCGGTTCAACAGCCAATACCAGATGCCAAAACCGGCAATACCGCCCGCCAGGACTGTATACATCAATGCGCTCCAGCCGACCCAGTCGGCATGCTGTACGGCTTCCCACTGGCCGTGTTCAAACATCAGTGAAATCAGCAGCAGCGACGGGCCGGCGGCCAGCGATACGACGGCATTGAGGGCGGCAGGTTTCATGGGACCGAAACGGCGCGCCACGATATTGCCGACAGCAAACATGAACGCGGAACCAATAATGATGAACAGGGAAGCGGCGCTGCCGCTGGATTTGGGCTCGCCCACGATCAGCGATACGCCGGCAAACGCCACAAAGATCCCCAGCATGCCCAGCCTGGTGATTTGTTCCCGCAGCAGGATGGCGCCCAGGATCACCGTGAAAATCGCGTTGGTCTGGTAGGCGATGATGCCGGTGGACACGTCGACATAGCGGAAACCAATGTACAGCAGCGCAAAGTGGGCGACGCCCTGCGTCAGGCTGACCATCAGCGCGGGTCCGGTTTTACCGCGGATGCCGCGCAGGAATGGCAGCAATATCACGCTCATCATGACGAAGCGCATACCGACCATAAAGATCGGCGGAAACTGATGCAAACCGATCTTGAGCATTACAGCCTGCATTCCCCAGATAAAGGGAACCAGGATCACCAGGAATAAGGAAAAGGGAGTCATGGGGGAAGTAGGAAAGTCGTTCGGCACGGAGTCCGTCCTGCCGCGGCCGGTAGCCGCGGCAGGAGCGGAATTTACTGTTGGAACACGGTGCGCAGGTTGCTCATCGCCATCTCCAGGAATCCGGCAACGAATGCATTGAAGGCGGGCTGTGCTTCCGGACCGCCGGTCCATGGTTCACCCACGATGTCCCACGTAACCTTGCAGCGGCTGGCGCCCAGCTCTTCCACGCGCATGGCGGCCCACAGGTTGCCGATATTGAAGGTGGTGTACAGCAGGCTCCACGTCATCACCATGCGGGCATCGTCATGGGAATTCAATTGTTCCAGTACGACGTTGCCGTCGGCGAAGAACTTCTTGCGGACGCTGCGGATGCCTTCGCCCGTCATTTCCGTGCGTTCCAGACCGGTGATGAACTTTGAAAAGCCGGAAAAGTCACCCACGACGGCCCAGGCCTGGCGCGCAGCCACTGGCAATTCCGTCGAGCCGGACAAAACAGGCGTGCAAGGGTTGCGGACCAGCGTGTCTGGGGCAGCGGTGAGTTGTGCGGTTTTTTGCAGCATGGTGTATTCCTTTATGTAGTGTTACGTCGTGATGGAGTTCAGAGGGAAAGGTGCAGCGGGATCAGTCCAGCGCCTCGGCCGGCAAGGCGGGCATGAAGCCGCACTCGAGCAGGTAGCGCATGTTCGCTTCGATCAGCGCGGCGTCCTTATCGGGGAAGGCCATGCCAACCTGCGCCAGGGCCGCCGCAGTGCGCGCATGGTCGATATGGGACATGTCGCCGATGTCTTCGTTGTCGTCGTCCAGGTAAAACGACAGCACGTTGTACAGCGCGTTCGACTCGTCGACGTCGACGATGCGGCGGCGCCATTCGTCCGGGGCCACCAGTTCCAGCGCATAGCCGCGCTCCTGCCAGTGGCGCAGGTAATCTACCCAGCGCAGCGGCTTGGGATTGTGGAAATGCAGGACCGGGGTGGCAGGCGGTTGCGCCAGGGTGCAGCGCACTGCGGCTTCGGCCAGGAAGTCGACGGGACACAGGTCGAAACCGCTTTCCCACGCGGGCGCGCAGCCCAGCTGGATCGAGCCTTTGATGAGCAGCATGATGCGGTTCTGGTCTGGCTGGCACAGGCCCGATTGCGTGTGGCCGCTGATATTGCCAGGGCGGATGATGGTTCCCGCGACTCCGCGGCCGATGGCTTGCCAGACCAGGTGTTCGGATACCCACTTGGTCAGGTTGTAGCCATTGTTGACAAACGCCGGCGGGGTCCTGGATGGCCCGTCTTCGACAATACGGCCGGCAGCATCGACATTGCTGGCGGCGGACAGTGTGGAAACGTAATGCATGGCCTTGTTTTTCCCCGTGGTGGCCAGCCGCAGAAGCGCCAGCGTGGCGTGGACATTGGCGGCCGCCAGGTGGCGGTAGTCATACACGTGGTTGACGCTGGCGCCGTTGTGGTAAATCGCATCGATGCGCGCGGCCAGGTCGGTGAACTGGTGCGGCGCCAGGCCCAGGTCCGCCTGTTCCAGGTCGCCTGTGACGATGCGGATGCGCGCATGGCCGGCCAGGCCCGGCAAGCCGTTGGCGGCCAGCGCCGCGTCCAGTTTGCTGCTGCCTTGTTCCACCGTGGCGGCGCGGACCAGGCAATAGACGATGGCATCGGTCTGTTGCAGGATTTGCTGCAGCAGGAACACGCCGAGGAATCCGTTGGCGCCCGTGAGCAGCACGGCGCGGGGCGCGCGCAGGGCAGGTTGGGCACCAGGCAGAGGACGCACGGTTTCCGGCAACACCATGTCGGCATACACTTGCCCGGAAATGCGGTCGCCTTTGCGGATGGTGTCATCCGTCAGCAGCAGGGCCAGCGATGCGATGGTGGGCTGCTCCATGAAGCGCGCCAGCGGGGTGCTGACGGCCCACGCCTTCTTGATCGCCAGCAGCATGCGCGACACCAGCAGCGAGTGGCCGCCAAGATCAAAGAAGGAATCGCTCTTGCCGATCTCCGTTTCATTCAGCGACAGCACGGTGGCCCAGATACTGCGCAGGCGGGACTCCGTCTCGTTCAGCACTTCGCCAGCAGCGCTGTGCGTGGCGGGAATTGGCATGGACAGCAGGGCGCGGCGGTCGATCTTGCCATTGTCGGTGGCCGGCAGCGACGGCACGGCAATCACGTGGGATGGCACCATGTAGTCGGGCAGGCGCTGGCGCAGCGCGGCTTTGAGTTCGGCGACGCCGGACGTTGCGGTCGTGGGCCTGGCGACAAAGGCAAGGATGCGTTTGCGCTCATCGACGACGACGGCGCAATGCTTGTACATGCCGCAAGCCAGCAGCGTATTTTCGATTTCGCCCAGTTCCACGCGGAAGCCGCGGATCTTGACCTGGCAATCGCGGCGGCCGATAAACTGCAGGCCGCCGTCCGCGCGCCGTTTCACGATGTCGCCGGTGCGGTACATCTTGCTGCCGGGCGCCATGGGGTCGTCCAGGAAACGTTCGGCTGTCATGGCGGGCTGGCCGTAATAGCCGCGCCCCACGCCGGCGCCGCCGATGAACAATTCGCCTGGCTCGCCGCTCTTGACGGGTTTCTGGTTATCGTCCAGCACATACACGTGCGCGCCGGCGATCGGCACGCCGATGTTCTTGTTGTCGCTGTCGATGGCAAAGTTGGACGTGGTGGCCAGTACCGTGCATTCGGTTGGGCCGTAAATATTGTGGAACTGGCGGCCGCCGCGCCAGCGCTCGATGGTGTCCGGATCGCATACGTCGCCGCCTGTCACCAGGTGTTCCAGCGTCGGCCACGCATAATCCGGCAGGCTGGCCAGCAGCGCTGGAGGCAGGAATGCGTGGGTAATTGCCTGGGACCGGACCAGCTGGTCGAGCGCGCCGAAGTCATGGCGCTGCTGCTCGGACGGCGCCACCAGGCAGCCGCCGGCCAGCAAGACCGGAAGCATGTCGAGAATGGACGCGTCGAAAGAAATCGTGGAAAACTGCAGTGCCCGGGACGTCGGCGCCAGGCTGACGTAGTGCCGGTACCAGTGGCAAAACGCGGTGAGATTACGCTGCTCCAGCATGGCGCCCTTGGGGCGTCCGGTCGACCCCGAGGTGTAGATCAGCGTGGCCAGGCGGTGCGGCTGATAGCGCGCTTCGCCAAGCGCCCATGCCGGCGGGACGGACCGCGTCCGGCACTGGCCATGCTGGAAGGACGGAACTTGCACGGTTCGCAGGCCTATTTGCTCAAAGGTGGCGGCATGGCTGGCATCGGTCAGCACCAGCTGCAGGCCCGCGTCTTCCGCAATGGCCGTCAGCCGCGCCAGCGGATAGGCGGGATCGAGCGGCACGTAGGCGGCTCCCATGCCCAGGATCGCCAGGATGGTGGCATACAGGCGGGTGGATTTCGGCATGGCGACACCGATCACCACGTCGCCATCCCCGTGCGGCGCGAGGCCCTGCCGTTCCAGGTCGACGGCAATCGCGGCGGCATAGTGGAACAAGTCGTCATAGGTCAGCGTGCCGTCGGGAGCGACCAGCGCCGTGTGGCCGGGATAGCGGGCCGCGCTGGCGGCGAACTGGGCGAACAGCGAACCTTGCGGCGCATCCGGCAGCGCGGGCTGGTTGGAACGGTGGCGGAAGGCCAGGCTTTCCAGCAGGGCCAGCGACGTGGCCTGCGCCGCCACGGCGCGCTGCGCCGGTTTCGGCCACGCGCCGTTGTGCCGCGCCGCGTAATTCACGGCTTCGACCAGCAGGCCGAGCGCCAGTTCCGCGACGGCGGCGGCAACGTCTGCGCCGCTGGAGAGCGTATTGAAGTCGAAGTCGCCGCCGCACAGCGTTTGCGCATTGCCCGGCGGTCCCATGGTCCAGGCCAGCTCGCCGCAGTATCCGTCAACAGAGTGCGTGGCCATGCCGAACCGGATTGCCATGGGCCCAGCGGTGTGCGTGGCTGCGGCAGCGTCGTGTGCGGCCAGCGGGAAGACCGCGTCCAGCGCCGGTGCGAGGCGTGGCGCTGCGGGGATGCCCAGGCTGGAGGCAATTTCAAGGAATTGCTCGCCGCTGCCGGGCAATGTCAGGACGTCATGTCCCAGTTCGAACAGGGCAACCATGACCTTGATTGCCAATCCATCCGTCCCGGAAATGCCGAAAGTAAGAGATTTCATGGGGCGCCTGTCAAATAAACACGTCAAGGCTGCGGCGCGTGGGCCCGTGGTCCAGCAAGCCGCTGGCCTTGAAGAAGTTGAATATGTTGACCATCATCGGGTGCTGTTTGGTGATCGGGTACGAACTCACCATGTCCGCCATCACATCGCGCCGGGAGCTTTCGGGCATGGCAATGGCCATCACCAGCCGCCGGTCGAATTCCGCCTGGATGTCATTGGTCAGATATTGCTGCAGGAAATATGGCAGTGCCGCGCCGATTGCCAGACGGGTAGCTTCATCGATATTCGACCAGTATATTTTGACGAGCTTGATCCAAAATGACGAATGCCGGCCTTCATCAGCCAAATGGTCCGCCATCATGCCTTTGACGGAGCGCTTGATGGTGAGATTGCGGGAAAATGCCGCAACGTCGGCAGTAATGGTATTTTCCGAGATGGCTACCGCCAGCAACTCCATGCCATCGCGGTATTTTTCTTCCAGGGTCGCCAGGGTACGGGGAATGGCGCGCGACAATTCGATTTCCGCCGGCATGACGATAGGGGAAATGCCGGTTTGGGTCTGTACCTGGTTTAAATAATCCATTGCCACATACGCGTGATAATCTTCATCGATGACCACGGACATGGCGTCATAGCGGCAGGCAAAGGGGAAATCAAATAAAAATAAACCCTTGGCGATGCTGCGCGCCGTGCGATTGACAATTTCCGTCTCAAATATAATGATGTCGTTGATATATTTGTACAGGCTTTGAATCAGGATGTATTTCTCCACCTCGCTGCCCAGTTCAACAATCAATGGGTGAAGGCATAAGGGCTGGCGCTCAATGGGGTAATATTGGAGGGCATCATCCTCAATCTGGCGCCGCGGCCGCGACCTTATTGTCGCGCGCGATTCCCAGATCGGTGAATGGCTCTCATATTGATGTTGTATCATTATGGGTATGTCCGGTCAGGCTGGATAGGAGTGGATTTCAAGTAACAGGCAACCGTCCGTGCTGGAAAAAGGGCCGTGGTAAGTGCCGGCCGGACGGACAAAATAGGCGCCTTGCTGATACTGTTTTATTTCTTGCAGTAAGTTTTTATCAAGCAGGTTTTGATCGCCTTCGACCAGATAGACTTCTTCGTCGTAGTCGTGAATAAAGGGAACCTTGGTGGCGGCGCCCGGCGCAAACCGCACGAAGCGGGTGCGCATGCCGGTTTTGCGCTCCTGATCCAGCGTATCGGCCACAATGAACTGGTCAATGCCGGGATCGAATCCGGCTGGCCGGTGCCATTCCGCCTGCTCGATGCGATGAATGATTTCCATGGCGTTCCCCTCAATCGGCAGCGTATGCAGCCTGGACCTGCTCCATCTGCTGCAGCAGTCCGTCCCATAGCGCCTGGCGCTGTTCGATTGCGGCAATGCCGGAAGAGAGCACGGCTTCCAGTTTCGACTGGTCGCCATGGCAGAGCTGTCCAATGATTTTTTCCGCAGCGGGGCCATGGTCGCCGGAATCCACTTCGATATGGCGCTCCAGGTAAAACACCAGCGTGGCAACCTCTTTGTCAGCGATCTGCCATTGGCTCAACAGCGTGCGGAACATGTCCGGAATGACGTTTTCACGGCCATAAAAGAAATTGCCGAGCACATCGTGCACTTTCCCCTTCAAACACGCATCCATGGTGGCCGTCACGAATTGCTCGACAGGCTTGGGCGCTTTGACGCTGGCCAGCGCACTGGCGACAGGAATACCTGCGCGAATCAGGGAAACAAAGGTTTCAATTTGATCAGTCGATGCGCCAACTTCACGCATGGCGCTGATGTATAAGTCAAAATGGCTGACGGCGCCCTGTGGCGTTTCATCGGATTCTTCACCGAGAACAATTTCATTAATCAGGCGGGCCGCCAGCGGATTTTCAGGCGGTACCCATGGCAGGGTCGTGACGGTCAAGTCATTTTGCAGGCGTTTGACAAGCGACATAAAATCCCAGACCGCGAAGACATGCCACTCCATAAATAGGCGTAAATCATCGATGCTGCGCACTGCGCTGAATACCGGGTGCTGGGTCAGTGTGTTGTGTTTTTTGGTTAGCGTGCTGCGTAATGCCGTAACTTTACTCATGTGTGATCTCGGTGTCAGTGAATGGGAGGAGTCCGGTAATAAACCGGGAAAAGATGGCTTACATATTTTCCCGGTTTAATCGCCACACCAGAATAGTGTCCCGGCGGCGCAGGCGAAATCATGCCGGAATGGCGGAGGGGATGAAATGCGAAAAGGTGACAAATAACTTCTTTAATGTGCCAAATCAGCCGGTTGCATGCCGAATATGCTTAAAGAAATTAATGAAGGGAAATATTATCTCCCGCAAGGAGATAATATGCAGCGCGGAAAGGAGGAATGGCGCGCGCGGCATCCGGTGGACGCCACGCGGTGGAGGCAGCGGGTTTTAGCGGTAATCGTCGGCGGCCAGGCCGTACTTTTGCATCTTGTGATACAGCGTCTGTTTCGGCACCGACAGCGCCGTGCACGCATCGGCCACGCTGCCGCCCGCGTTGCGCAATTCCAGTTCGATCAGCGCGCGTTCGAATGCCGCCACCTGGTCGGCCAGCGGCGCCGGTTCGGCAATCGCGCCGGTGGGGCCTGCGCCCATTCCCAGCGCGAAGCGGTCGGCCGCGTTGCGCAGTTCGCGCACATTGCCCGGCCAGTGGTGCGCCATCAGCGCCTGCATGTGGGCGGCCGGGACCGGCGGCATGTCGCGGTTGTAGCGCGAACACGCATCCATCAGGAAGTGCTGGAACAGCAGCGGGATATCTTCGCGCCGCTCGCGCAGCGGCGGGATGCGCAGCACGATCAGGTTCAGGCGGTAATACAGGTCGCTGCGGAATTTGCCCTGGTCGGAAAACTCTTTCAAATCCACTTTCGATGCGGCCACCACGCGCACATTGACCGGCACCGGCGAGTTCGATCCCAGGCGCTCGATATAGCGTTCCTGCAGCACGCGCAGCAATTTCACCTGCAAGGTCAGCGGCAAGCTTTCGATTTCGTCGAGGAACAGGGTGCCGCCATCGGCATGTTCGATCTTGCCCACCTGGCGCTTGGCGGCGCCCGTGAACGAACCCGCTTCGTGGCCGAACAATTCGCTTTCAAAGATGGTTTCCGGCACGGCGCCGCAATTGATCGCCACGTACGGGCTGGCGGCGCGCTGGCTGAACTGGTGCAGGCAGCGCGCCACCAGTTCCTTGCCGGTGCCGGTTTCGCCGTAAATCAGCACGTCGGCCGGCTGGCTGGCCACGCTGTCGATCAGGCGGCGCAATTCCGCCATGGCCGGCGCATTGCCCAGCAGGGTGGCGGCAATGCCCTGGTTGGCGGTCAGCCGCTGGCGCAGGTTGTGCACTTCCAGTTGCAGCGCGCGCTTGTCGGCCGCGCGCCGCACCACGTCGGCCAGTTGTTCGGACGAATAGGGCTTTTCTATGAAATCGTAGGCGCCGTCGTGCATGGCCTGCACGGCCATTGCGATATCGCCGTGGCCCGTGACGACGATGACGGGCATGTCGGGATCGATCTTGCGCGCGGCCAGCAGCAAATCCAGGCCGCTCATGCCGGGCAGGCGCACGTCCGTGACCAGCACGAACGGGCTGTGCGCTTCCAGTTGCGCCAGCGCTTTTTCCGCCTCGACGAATTCGCGCACGTTAAAGCCCGCCAGGTCCAGCGCCTGCGCGCTGCCGGCGCGCACGGTCGGGTCGTCTTCGACCAGCAGGATTTCAATGTCGTAAATGCTGTCCATCATGTTCTATATCTCCAGCGGCGCCGTTTTTAATTTGATGACGAAACATGCACCGGCGCCGGTCTGCTCCGCACTTAATGTACCGCCAAAGTCCTGCACGATCTGCGCCGAGATCGCCAGGCCCAGGCCCAGTCCCTGTCCCTGCGGCTTGGTCGTGTAAAACGGTTCGAACAGCCGGGCGCGCGCTTCTTCCGACAGGCCGGGTCCCGTATCGGCCACCCGGATTTCCAGCCATTCGCCGGCAGCGTCGGACAAGCCGGCGCTCAGGCTCAGCACCTTTTCGCCGCAGGACGCCATCGAATCGAGCGCATTGGTCATCAGGTTCAGTAATACCTGTTCCAGCCGGTTGCTGTCGCACAGTGCGTACAGTTCCGGTTCCGCGATGCGCAGCTGGAACGTCACCTTTTCCAGCGACAGGCGGCGCTCGATCAGCACCAGCGTGTTGGAGATGGCCGTTTCGATCGATACCGCCACCAGCGCGTCGTTGGATTTGCGGGCGAACGTCTTCAGTTTGCCCGTGATGGTGCCCATGCGGGCCACGATCTGCGAAATATTTTTCAGGTTGTTGCGGGCGTCGTCGACCCGGCCGCGCTCGAACAGCAGCACGGCATTGTCGGACATGGTGCGCAACGCCGTCAGCGGCTGGTTCAATTCATGCGTGATGCTGGCCGACATTTGCCCCAGCACGGCCATTTTTCCGGCGTGGAACAATTCGCTTTGCGTGCGGTGCAATTGCTGTTCCGCCTGGCGCCGCACTTCGATTTCCTCGGACAGGCTTTGCGTGATCTTTTCCAGCCGCGACGTACGCTCCGCCACCATGGCTTCCAGGCTGTTATAGGCCGACAGCAAGTCTTCGCGCGCCTGCATGCGCTGGCGCAGTGCGCGTCGCCGCTGCCTGAAGAACAGGAACAGCAGCACCAGGAAGCCGTAGGCGAGGATGGCGAACACCATGCCGATGCGCGAATTGGCGCGCACGGTCGACAGGTCGGACAGGTATATGAAATTCCACTGGCGCGGCGCCAGCATGCGCGTTTGCGCCAGCATCGGCAGCGCCCGCATATGGTCCGGCGCGCCGGGATCGCGGATCGTCACCACGCGCGTGCCGTCCGCGCGCGGCACATCGGCATCGAAACGCAGCGGCGGCAGCGCTTCCTGGTGATATTGGCGCGTCTGTTCCAGGTGCGCGCGCACGGCGGCGGGCAGGGGGCCCAGGGTACGGTAGCGCCATGCGGGAGCGGAACTGAGGAAGATCACGCCATTGCTGTCGGCCAGCATGACTTTGTCCAGGGTGCCGGTGTTCCAGCTTTTTTCCAGCTCGCTGATGTTGACCTTGACGGTCGCCACGCCCAGCATCTTGCCGTCGCGGTAAATGCCCTGCGCGAAAAAGTAGCCCGCTTCGCGGTTGGTGGTGCCGACGCCGTAGAAGCGTCCCGAGCGACCGCGCAACGCATCCTGCAAATACGGGCGGAACGCGACATAGTCGCCGACAAAACTGTCTTTCTGGCGCCAGTTGCTGGCCGCCTGCGTGCGGCCTTGCAGGTTGACGATATAAATCGTGCTGGTGCCGGCCTGGCGGTTCAGGCGTTCCAGGTAATCGTTGACGGTGTGGCGCAAGGCCGGATCGTCCTGGTGCTGCAGCAGCGCCACCACGTCCTTGTCCAGTTCCAGCATGCGCGGCAGGAATTCGTATTTGTCGAGCAGGTTTTCCAGGCTGGCCGCATAGGTTTCCAGCCGGCGCGCACCTGCCGTGCGCACCCGCTCCGTGTTGAGTTCTTCCAGCCACCAGTAGGCCAGCCAGGCCAGCGCGGCGCCCACCAGCGCCACCACGCACCATGCCAGCGCGCCGCGCCAGCGGCGGCGGGGCGTGCGCGCGGCCGATACGCCCGGCGCAAGCGCCGACGGAAGCGTGGTGGTGTCGTGCAATGGTGGCATCGAATGACTATAGCAAAGATGTGGGAAGCGGCCACTCCGTAATGTCCGCAGTGGCCGCCTCCGAAGGTTACCCCGTTATTCCGCGCAAGGCGAATTAAAACAGGTGGCGTATGCCCAGGTTGAACGCGGTCGGGGTGTGGCCATCGTCGGTGGCGTTGCCGACCTTGAAGCTCGCGCCATTTTCATTGTTGATATGGCCATACGCCGTGTACAGGTCGGTGCGCTTGGACAGCGCATACATGTACGCGACGCCGAACTGGCGCGCATCCTGATTGGCCTTGCTGCGGTCGTTGTGCTGCAGCACGGAACCCAGCACGCGGTGCGGGCCGAATGCCGCGGACAGGCCGGCCAGGATGTCGCTGCTGTCCGCACCGCCGACGGCGCGGTTTTGCGCGTAGGCCAGGTGGCCCGTGTAGGCGCCGACCGTGTAGCGCACGGTGGCCAGCGAATTGCGCGTATGGTCGGGCAGCACGGCTTCCTCGCGGCGGTGGTGCGCCAGTACGACGGCCAGCGGACCTTGCACGTAGTTGGCCGCCACGCTCAGCGAACGCTTGCGGGTGCTGTCGGCCGCCACTTCGCCGGCACCGTAGGTGGCGTCCAGCGCCCAGCCGGCATAGCGGTAGGACGAGAAGCTGACGGAGTTGTCGATGCGGCGCGGCGCGGCCATGATGTTGGGCGCCTGGCCTGCCAGGCCGTCCTCGAACGGATCGGCCACGTCACGCAGGGCCTTGTAATACGCGGAGTACTGGCGGCCGATGCTGACCGTTCCCCAGTTGCCCGACAGGCCGACGAACGACTGGCGGCCGAACGTCAGGCCGCCCTGGCCGGACGCGCCGGTGTCGATGCCGACACCGCCCTCGATGACGAACATGGCCTTCAGGCCGCTGCCCAGGTCTTCGGTGCCCTTGAAACCGATGCGCGAGCCGGAATTGAGGCCACTGCTGACATAGGTGTTGGTCCCGCCAGGGCCGCCGCGCTCGACGACGATGCCCGCGTCAGCGACGCCATAGACTTTGATGCCCGATTCCGCCTGGACGGCTCCGCAGCCCAGCGACAGGAAAACGGCGAGGGCGGTTGCGGTGTGTTTCATGGTGACTCCTTTTGTATAGGTATAGGTGGTGTTCTGTGTGTTCTACCGGCCCGGCGTCCGGCCATGCCGGAGCGCGGGCCGTTGCGGCATCAGGCCGCGTGCGGGTAAGCGCGTTCGCCGGCGTCCTTCTCCTGCTCGCCCAGCGCGCCTTCCCATTTCGCGACGACTGCCGTGGCGATGGCGTTGCCGACCGCGTTGGTGGCGGAACGGCCCATGTCGAGGAACTGGTCGACGCCCATCAGCAGCAGCAAGCCTGCTTCCGGGATGTTGAACTGGGTCAGCGTGGCGGCGATCACCACCAGCGATGCGCGCGGCACGCCGGCGATGCCTTTCGACGTCAGCATCAACAGCAGCAGCATGGTGATCTGGGTGCCGATCGACAGGTCGATGCCATAAGCCTGGGCAATGAACAGCACGGCGAAGGTGCAGTACATCATCGAGCCATCGAGGTTGAACGAATAACCCATCGGCATGACGAAGCTGGAAATGCGGCGCTGCACGCCGAACTTGTCCAGCGCGATCAGCAGTTTTGGATAAGCGGCTTCCGAGCTGGCGGTGGAGAAGGCCAGCAGGAATGGTTCGCGGATCAGGCCCAGCAGCTTGAACACGCGCGGGCCGATGACGGCAAAGCCGGCGGCGATCAGCAGGGTCCACAGGCAGGCCAGCGCGAAGTAGAAGCCGCCCATGAATTTGGCGAACGTGGCCAGGATGCCCAGGCCGTTGGTGGTGACCACCGACGCGGTGGCGGCGAAGACGGCCAGCGGCGCCATGTTCATGATCGCACCGGTAATGTTCAGCATCACTTGCGACAGTTCATCGATGACGGCCAGCAGGCGCTTGCCATGCTCGCCCAGTGCGCCCAGCGCGGAACCGAAGAAGATCGAGAACACCAGCACTTGCAGGATCTCATTGTTGGCCATGGCTTCGATCGGCGACTTCGGCACCACGTGCGAGACGAAGTCCTTCAGCGTGAAGGCGGCGGTTTTCAGGCCGGTCGTCGCGGTCACGTCAGGCAGCGGCAGGCCCAGGTTGGTGCCCAGCTGGAACAGGTTGGACAGGACCATGCCCAGGGTCAGCGATACCAGCGACGCGCCCATGAACCAGGCGAACGCCTTGGCGCCGATGCGGCCGGCGGCTTTGCCGTCCGACAGGTTGGCGATGCCGACCGTCAGGGTCGAGAACACCAGCAGTGCGATGATCATCTTGATCAGGCGCAGGAAGATGTCGGTGATGAGGGAAATGTGACCGGAAATCGTGGCGGCGATTTTCTTGTCAGGGAAAATCGTGTGGCACGCATATCCGACCGCGATACCGAGCAGCATCGCGAACAGGATATATACAGTGATTGGGCGCTTTTTTTGCATAGCAGTCTCCATTGTTGTCAGGGTCCACAGCGGGTAAGCTGCGGGGCTGACCTCTTATAGCAATCGCCGTGCCTGCCTGAAAAGATTCGTTACATTTCCGTAAGCCTTTGTTTTGTAATTGGATTTTTGTGATGGGGAGGGCGTGCGGCACATGCCGCGTATGAGGGGTTGGACTGGGTGTGCGCGGGCGGTCCGAATCTTTGGACTGCCGGGACGGCCCTGCCTTAGAATGGCGCTTTTGTTAACTTCCCGGTATCACCCATGACGGCACGGATCGAACAGTTCGGCGTACCCTACGGCGACTTCCTATTGCGGGGCGACCATTACGCGGGTGCGCGCAGCAACCATACCTTGCTGCTGCACGGCGCCGGCGCCAGCACGCGCCACATGCACCACTTGCTGCGCAATGCGCTGCAGGAGCGCGGCGTGGGCACCACCTGTTTCGAGTGCGTGGGGCATGGCGAGACGGGCGGCCTGCTGGCGCAATCGTCGGTGGCCAGCCGCACGCGCCAGGCCGAAGCCGTGATCGCCGCGCGCGCCATGGACGAGCCGCTGGCGCTGATCGGCATCAGCATGGGGGCGTACAACGCGATCCGGCTGACGCAATCGCATCCGGTCGATGCGCTGGTGCTGATGGTGCCGGGCGTGTATCCGCCGGACGCGTACGAGGTGCCGTTCGGTCCGGCATTCTCCGCCGTGATCCGGCGCGAGCGCAGCTGGATGGACACCGATGCGTGGGACATCCTGGCGCGCTTCGAGGGGGCGCTGCTGGTGGTCGCCGCCGAGCATGACGCGGTGATTCCGCTGGAAATCCCCGAGCGGCTGGTGGCGGCGGCAGGGCGCGCACGGCAGCGTGAACTGATGGTGGTGGAAGGCGGCCAGCACAACCGCGTGTGGGCGCTGCTGGCCGAACAGCCGGAACGGTTTGACGCGGCCTTGGGCAGCGTGATCGCGGCGCTGCACAAGGGGCGGTGATGGCGTTGCATGCGATGAGGTGGCGGGTGACATGGCTGCGTGTGACGGTGCTGCTGCTGGCCGCGCTGGCGGCCGTCCCGGGGGCGCGGGCCGGTGATGGCGCATCGGCAGGCGCATCGGCCAGGACGGCGCCGGCGGGCAATGTCGAAGCCGGCCGGGCCGAGTTCGCGCGTTGCCAGTGGTGCCACCAGGCGGGGCCGTCGGCGCGCAGCGGCTTCGGTCCGCAATTGACGGGGATAGTCGGCCGCCGCGCCGGGGCGGCAACCGACTATAACTATTCGGCAGCGATGAAGAATTCCGGCATTGTTTGGACGGCGCCGATGCTGGCGGCGTTCGTGAAGGCGCCGCAAAAGGTTGTCCCCGATAACAAGATGCGTTTCTGGGGCATCGCCGATGAACAGCGCATCGCGAATTTGCTCGCGTACCTGCGCACGCTGTAACGGTTGTGTTCCATTTTTGCGTGGTCCAGTCCTACATGGACAACGCTGGCACACCTACATCCTTGAGCCATCGGACGGCTTAGCATGACGACTCCTTGAACGCATCGCCCCGCCACCAGGCGGCAATGCCGATGTGACAAGGCTTACCCCAACCATCAAGGAGCACATTATGACCAAGCAACCAAATCAAGGCCGCGACCAGGACGATGACGATCGCGGCAACCGTGGCGGCAACCAGGGCAGTGCACAAGGCGGCAAGGACAGCACCAGCAAGGACAGCGGCAGCAAGCAGTCGGGCGACACCAGCAACCGTGGTTTCGCATCGATGGATCCGGAACGCCAGCGTGAAATCGCGGCCGAAGGGGGGCGTGCTGCGCATGCTTCCGGCAAGGCGCATGAGTTCACGTCGGAAGAGGCCCGCGAAGCTGGCAGCCAGAGCCATAAAAACGATGGCAACCGCCAGTCGGGTTCGGGTGGTTCGTCGGGTTCGGACCGTGGCTCGTCCGGTTCTTCAGGCTCTTCCGGTTCCTCCGGTTCGTCCGGCAATAGCGGCTCGTCCGGCGGTACCCGTGGCGGCACGCCGGAGCAGCATGCCGAAGCCGGCCGTCAAAGCCACAAGAACGACCGCAAGTAAGCAGTAACGGCATTACCGGCCGCATGTGCGGCCGGGGCGGGGGCATCATGGGCGTCACAGACGCGACTGCTGTCCCCCGCCGCTGTCGCTTAACCCGCGTCAAGCAGCAGTGGCCGCGTGCCGCTGCCCGGCTCGAACCGCGCCACCGCCCGCACCAGTGTTGCCGACTGGCCCCGCAAACCTTCCGCCGCGGCGGCCGCCTGTACCACCAGCGCCGCGTTCTGCCGTGTCATCGCTTCCAGCTCGGCCAATACCTTGCTGACCTGGCCGATGCCGTCGCCCTGCGCGCGGCTGGCCGCCGAGATTTGCCGCGCCAGCTGGGCCGCCCGCAACACGGCGGCGACAATATCGGCCATCGTCACTGCCGCTTCATCCACCAGCTTGTTGCCCAGGTCGATCTGCGCCGCCGACTCGGCAATCAATCCCTTGATTTCCCTGGCCGCGTCGGCCGTGCGCTGCGCCAGCGCGCGCACTTCGCCCGCCACCACGGCAAAACCGCGCCCGGTTTCTCCGGCGCGCGCCGCCTCCACTGCCGCGTTCAAGGCCAGCAAGTTGGTCTGGAAGGCGATGCCATCGATGACCGCGACGTGACCGACGATCTTGTCCGACCCGGCCTTGATCACCCCCATCGTGTCCGACACCCGGGTTGCCACGGCTTGCCCCCGCAGCGCCCGTTCGCGCGCGGCGTCGCCGGCCTCGCTGGCCTGGCGCGCATCGTTCGCGTTGCCATTCACGGTGCCGGCCAGCAGTTGCATCGCTTGCGCCGCCTGGTGCAGCGCGCCGGCCTGGCGCGCGGTGCGGCTGGAAAGGTCATTGTTGCCCGCCGCGATATCGCCTGCGGCCGTCAGCACCGCCGCACTGCTGCCGGTGATCTGCGCCATCGCTTGCGCGAGGTTACCCTGCATCAGCCTGAGCGCGCGCATCAGTTGGCCCGCCTCGTCGCGGCCGCCATCGGCAACCGCCACGCGCAAGTCGCCGGCCGCGATGGCATCGGCAATGTGGGCGGCATGCCGCAGCGGCGTGGTGATCGAGCGCGTGATGTATGCCGCGCACGCCGCGCCGAACACCAGTCCCAGCAAACCGACCGCCAGCATGCCGGCCCGCGCCGCCTGGTATTGTTCAGATGAAGCGTCCCGCGTGCGGGCCATGGCGGCTTGCTCGCGTTCGGCCAGCAAGCCCAGGCGGTCCATCCAGCGTTCATGCAACGGTGTGAAGTCGCTCTTGAGCAAGGCCGCCGCGTCGAAGTAATTGCCTTCTGCAATAATGGACTGGATCCTGGCCAGCAGCGGCATCAGGGCCTGCTTGCTGGCGCGCGCCGCCGCCAGTGCTTCGGCATCGATGACGACGTCCTGCAGGGCCCGCTCGGCGCTATCGTAGCCGGCCAGCAGGTCGGCCAGCCTGCGCGCGGCCCCGGCGCTTTCGTTGGCATCGGTGGGCGCGGCCAGTTGGCGCAACGCCAGTGCGATGGCCGCGCCGCCCTGGCGCATTTGCAGCGCGCCGGTCAGGCTGGCCAGGCGGGCCCCGACCAGTTGCCCGGTATCGGCCTGTTGCACACCCATGCGCCAGAGTCCTATGCCCAGCAAGGCGGCGGCGCACAGCAGCACCAGGCCGAAGCCCAGCGCCAGCCGGGCGCCGATGTTGAGATTCGAAATACATGCCATGTCGTTCTCCTCTTCACCCTTGTTCCCGGTGGCGCTTCGCTGGCGCCGTCCGGTTTAATTGACCACCAGCGATATGCCCCGTCCGTGCATGCCCAGGCTGACGGCTTCCTGCTGCCGCCGCGGGCGGTCGACGTGGGGGCACACCACGAACAGCTCGCCGATTTCCGTGGCCAGCGTGTATTCGTAAAAGCCGCCCAGGTAAGTCGACTTGAGCACTTGCGCGGCCAGGCCGAATTCCCCGGCGTCTCCCACGCGCCAAGCCTCGGGACGCACCGCCACTTTCACGGCGCCGGCCGGCATGGATTTCGGCGCGCGCCATTTCAATGGTCCCAGCCGCACGTCGCCGCCGATCGTCACACGCCCCGGCAACAGCAGGGCTTCGCCCATGAAGCCGGCCACGAATTCGCTGTTGGGCCGCTCGTACAGGTCGGCCGGCGAGCCGGCCTGGGCGATCAGGCCGTCGCGCATCACGATGATCTGGTCCGACACCGCCAGCGCCTCGCTCTGGTCGTGGGTCACGTACGCCACCGTCAGTTGCAGGCGCTGCTGCAGCGCGCGGATTTCATCGCGCATCTGGCGCCGCAGCCGCGCGTCCAGGTTCGACAAGGGTTCGTCGAACAGCAGCACGGCCGGTTCCAGCACCAGCGCCCGCGCCAGCGCCACGCGCTGTTGCTGGCCGCCGGACAATTCACCCGGCCAGCGCCCGCCGTAGCCCGTCAGGCCCACGGTGGTCAACGCGGCCTCCACGCGTTGCGCGATACTGGCGGCCCCCACGCCCGCCACCACCAGGCCATACGCGACATTGTCGACAATGCGCATGTGCGGGAACAGCGCATAGTTCTGGAAGACCAGGCTGACGTGGCGGTCCGCCGCCGACATCGTGGTGACGTTGGCGCCGTCGATCCAGATCTCGCCGCCGGTCGGGCTTTCCAGCCCGGCAATCATGCGCAGCGTGGTGGTCTTGCCGCAGCCCGACGGGCCCAGCAAGGTGGTCAGCGTTCCTTTCGGCACCGTGAAACTGATGCCCTTCACGGCCAGCGCACCCTTGTCGGTGTAGGCCTTGGTGATGTTCCTGAATTCGATACCCGGCTTCATATTGTGTTCTCCTTGATTGTCGTCACGCCTGCGCCAGCGCCGGCGCTTGTTCCTGCGCCTGCGCCTGCTCCGGCGCCGCTTGCGTCGTGCGGCGCCCCAGTTTCCGTTCGCCCACCAGCCACTGCACCATGCCGGTCGCGCCCAGCATCAGGATGGTCAGCACCGTGCAATACGCCAGCGCCACGCCGTATTCGCCATTGCCGACGCGGCCGATAATGAAAGTGGTGGCCAGTTCGTACTCGGCGCTGACCAGGAAGATCACCGACGACACGGTGGTCATGGCGCGCACGAAGCCATACACCAGCGACGCCACCAATGCCGGCCGCAGCAGCGGCAGCACCACGCGGCGCAATGTGGTCAGGGTCGAGCCGCCCAGCATGGCGGACGCCTCGTCGAGGCTCTTGTCGATTTGCTTCAATGCCGCCGAACCGGCGCGGATGCTGACGGGCAGGTTGCGGAAGACAAAGCACAGCAGGATGATCAGGCCGGTGCCGGTCAGTTCGAATGGCGGCACGTTGAACGCCATCACGTAGGCCACGCCCAGTACGGTGCCCGGCACGGCAAACGCCAGCAGCGCGCCGAATTCAAACGCGTTACGGCCACGGAACTGCACGCGCGCCAGCAGGTACGCCATCAGCAGGCCCAGGATCGCCGTCAGCGGCGCCGCCATGCCGGCCAGGCGTAGCGTGGTCCAGAGCGAATCCCAGCCCGCGCCCAGCCACACGATGCCGTGGTCCCATTCAAAACCAAAACCGGTCTGGAAGTGCTGCAGGGTCAGGCTGAAGTCGCGGCCCCACAGCTTGACGAAACCGCCGGCAAACGCGAACAGGTAGATGATGGCGGTAAAGGCCAGCCAGGGCATCGCCACGCCCATGGCGACGCGGCGCACCGGCGCCGGCAGCGGCGGCGGAATGCCGTTATCGCCCTTGCCGGACATGCTGGTATAACTGCCTTTGCCCAGCGCCATGCGCTGCAGGACAAACACGGCCAGCGCAAAGGTGCTGAGAATCAGCGCCAGCGATGCGGCGCGGCCGGGGTCGAGCTGGGCGCCGACAATGGCGAAGAAAATTTCCGTCGACAGCACGGAGAACTGGCCGCCCACCACGATCGGGTTGCCAAAGTCGGCCATCGATTCAATAAAGCCCACCAGGAACGCGTTGGCCAGGCCGGGGCCCAGCAACGGCAAGGTTACCGTCATGAAGGCCCGCATCGGTTTGGCGCGCAGGGTCTGCGCCGCTTCTTCCAGGGTCGGGGCCACCGATTGTGCGACGCTGCGCATCATCATGTAGGCGATCGGCGTGAACGCGATCATTTGCGCCAGCCATACGCCCTTGGCGCTGTAGAACCAGCGCGACGGCTCGATGCCGAACAGTTGCTCGATCGCCTGGTTGACCAGTCCGGCGCGGCCGAACAGCAGGATCAGGCCCAGGCCCACGACGAATGGCGGCGTCACGATCGGCAAGGTCGACAGCACCCGCACCAGTGGCCGGGCGCGCACCAGGGAACGCTCGGTCAGCAGCGCCAGCAACGTGCCGAGCACTGTCGTGCCGGCGGCGGTCGCCAGCGCCAGCGCCAGCGTATTCCAGGCCACGCCGCAGGTATTCTTCCCTTGCAGGCAACCGAGGTTCCAGATCCGTTCGCTGGACAGGCGGTGCCACGCTTCGGCGCCGCTGATGCCGCCGGCCTCGTCCAGGAAAGCGCCCGACAGCGATTTCAGCACGGGGAAGGCAATGAACAGGATTAACAGCGCGGAGCACAGCAGCACCGCGCCCGCCACGAATTCATTGCCCTGGAAATAGCCGAGGCGGGCCACGCCCAGCGCCAGCTGCATCAGCAGCGCCAGCAACACCAGCGCGCCGCCCCAGCCCATGCCGTATTGCCCGACCGGCAGCGCCCACAGGCCATCCTGCCAGCCAAACCATGCCCAGCCTTGCGGCCCGATCGCGTAACCGGTTGCCAGCAGGGCGGCCAGGCCCGTGCCGGCCACGCACACCAGCAGCAAACCCTGGCCGCGGCGGGTCGGGCACAGTGGCGCCAGCGCGGCCAGCAGGGGCGCCGCCAGCGGCAGCCACAGCCAGTAGCGCTGATAAGCGGCGGCCTGCAGCCAGCCGGGGGCCGACGCCATGTCGCCGAACAGGGCGGGATACGCGCTCAGCCAGCCGCTATCCGGCATCGCGTACCACGGCAGCAGCAGCGAGGCGGCCAGGGCAAGCGCGGCCCAGCCTAGCGACGCATCGCTATAGTCAATTTTCTGTTCCATTTTTTTTCCAGTGTGCAGGCCTTGGCCTGGTCTATGGGTATGGACGCGGCGCCGGGAACCGGCTGCCGCGCCACCACGGCCGGTCAGTTGGCGGCGCCGTTGACTTCTTTTTCCCAACGTTCGATCAGGCGTTTGCGCTCGGCGGCCTTGCCATACTTTTCGAAGTCGTAGTTGATCATCTTGATGCGTTTCACGTCCGGCACGCGCGGATCGACTTTGGCCTGGGCATTGGCGGGCAGCTGGAACTGCTTGGCGGCCAGGCCCAGTTCCTGTGCCGGCGCGGTCAGCGCCCAGTCGTAGAACTTCTTGGCGTTGGCCAGGTTGCGCGCGCCCTTGATGATGGACATCGATCCCACTTCATAACCGGTGCCTTCGCACGGCGCGCTGCCCTTGATCGGGAAGCCCTGCATCACTTCTCCCGGCACTTCATGCAGCCAGCCGACGGCAATCGTGTTTTCGCCATGCGATGAATTTTTCAGCGGGCCGGTGCCGGAACGCGGATACTGGCTGATGTTCTTGTGCAGCGCCTTCAGGTATTCGAAGGCCTTGTCTTCCCCCGTGATCTGCACCAGCGTGGCGATGGCCATATAGGCGGTGCCGGACGAATTCGGATTCGCCATCTGCACTTCCCCCTTGTACTGGGGCTGGATCAAGTCCATCCAGCACACCGGCGCGGCCAGCTTTTTCTTGGCCAGCAATTCCGTGTTGTAGGCAATGCCCAGCGGCCCGGAATAAATGCCCACCGTCTTGTACTTCGACTGCCTGGCCTGGCTCACCGCCCAGTCACGCAACAGGTTGATATTGGGTGACTGGTACGCCAGGGTCAGGTCTTTTTCCGCCGCCTGCAGGTGCGGGTCGCCAGTGCCGCCAAACCAGACGTCGGTTTTCGGATTGGCGCTTTCCGCCGAGATTTGCGCCAGCGCTTCGCCGCCGCTCTTGGCCACCATGTTGACCTTGATGCCGGTGGTACGGGAAAACGTGGTTTGCACCAGGCTGCACCATTCGGCCTGCACGCCGCAAATGATGTTGATCGATCCGGCGTCGGCCGCGCTGGCCGGGGCGGCGGCCAGCATTGCCAGCGGCGCCCCGACGGCGAGTAGTAGGGATTGTTTCATATTGTCTCCTTGGAATGGGGAAGGGGCGGCGCGTCAGAATGCGTAGCGCAGGCCGCTGCCCACCGCGCGCGACGTGGCGCCGGTGTTGATGCCGATGCCGCCGGAATCGTAGTCGTATTTGCCGCGCGCCTCGTTCTTGACGATGGCGGCAAAGGTTTCCCACATCATCTGCTTGTTGATCAGGAATTGATAGGCGATCACGGCGTTGCGCGCGCCGGTGTCGGCGCCGTTGCAGGCGGTGCCGTTACCATAGGAACAACGGACGTCGCTGCCCACGCCATAGCCGCCGTACACCACGTGGTCGCCGAACGCGTGTTTGGCGCCGACCAGCATGCCGTTCTTGCTCAACCGGGTTTTCAGCGTACCGGTGGCGTTCGGGTCCGTCATCCGCATGCGGTCATAGCCCAGCGCAACAATGGTACCGGTGGCCAGCGTGTAGCGCGCGCCGAAGCGGAAATCCTTGTCGCGGGTATTGCGGTCGGTGGACCCGTTCAGCGTCCCCTTGTCGTTGCGGACTTCATACGCCAGGCGCAAGTCCAGCGGACCGGTCACATACTGCAAGCCCAGGCTGTAGCTCTTGTCATCGAGGTGGGGGCTGGTGGCGGTGCCGGCCGCGCTCTTGTTTTCGTTGGCGCTGAAGTAGGCGCGCGCCGACAGGCCGTGGAAACTGGCGGACTCGAAGCCCAGCGTGTTGTCGAAACGGACATTGAACTGCGGCGCGGTGACCGACTGGCCGCTGTTGCCCGTCAACATGCCCATGTCATCCTGCAGTCCCGCCGCCATCGGCGAAAAGTCCGCGGCACTGCTGATCCAGCGCGCGGCCGCCGTCATGCGGCCCAGCTTGAGCGTGCCGATGCCGTCGAACGCGATGCCGACAAAGACGTCCTTGGCGCTGCCGAACATGCCGCCGTTGGCGCTGCCGGCATTGTCGACGGAAATGCCGGTGGTGTACTGGGCCAGGCCGGTCATGCCGCGGCCCAGTGGCAGGCTGGCTTTGACGCCCAGTTCCGAGCTCACGTTGCTGAGGCGGAAGCGCCCGGGCCGGTCTTGCGCCGGCACCGCGCCGCCCGTCGCGTCGATGTATTCGAACTGCGCGTCCGCCACGCCATAGAGCGTGGTTTGCAGGCCGGATTGCGCATGTGCGCCCGTCGCCGCCGTGACACAGACCGCCGCAACGGCGCCAGCCAACATCCAGTTTTGCTTTTTCATTATGTCTCCAGGGGCGCTTGCCGCGCCCTCTACATTCAGTTCATCAGCGCCGGGCGGGAAGCGTTATGGCAGCCCGCACGGCAGGGAATCGTGCGGTCCGCCGAACCCGGCGTGACTGACGACTGAAGCGGAGTCTAGGCGAGACGAAACAAAAATAAAACGAAGGAAATCCTGAAAATGCCCCTTTCCTTGCAGGCCGCTTTCAGCTTCCTTTCAGTTGGCTGTCAATCCGGGGCCTTTGTCGGCCACCCCCGGGCTGACGCACAAAATTTGCCGGGATACAATGGTTACGTCACTCCGGCGCCACCTTTTTGCTATGGCCACACCATGAAGCTTTTGCTAGTAGAAGACGATGCAGACATGTCCAAGGCGCTGACGCGGGCCCTTGAAAAGCGCGGTTTCCATGTGATCGGCTGCGCCGACGGCACGCAGGCGCTCAAATTGATCCGCGATGAAGTGGGCGACCTGGTGATCCTCGACCTGAACATTCCCGGTCTCGATGGCTTGCATATCCTGCAACGCAGCCGTGCGCAAGGCATCACCACGCCGGTCATCGTACTGACCGCGCGCGGCGCGGTGGGCGACCGGGTGGCGGGGTTGAATGCCGGCGCCGACGATTACCTGGCCAAGCCGTTCGACCTGGAAGAGCTGGAGGCGCGCATCCGCGCGCTGCTGCGGCGCAAGGGCGGCGAGGAGCCCATCCAGAAATGCGGCCAGTTGCGCTTCGAGCGCAGTTCCGGCGCGTTTTATCATGGCGAGGCGCCGCTGGAATTCACGCCGCGCGAGCACGCGCTGCTCAAGGCGCTGATGGCCCGTCCCGGCCACGCCGTCAACCGCGAGCGGCTGCTGCACCTGGTGTTCCCCGATGACGCCGAGGTACAGGTCGAAGCCATCGAAGTGGTGATCCACCGCCTGCGCAAGAAACTGGTGGCGACCCGCACCGAGATCATGACCTTGCGCGGTCTGGGGTACCTGTTGCGTCCGCAAAGCCGGCCGGAGGCATGAGCAAGCTTGCACCGCTCCGCTCGCTGCGCGGCTACCTGCTGGCCGGCATCATCCTGCCGATCGCGCTGTTCATCGCCATCGACGCCCTGCACCTGTACCGCAGCGCGCTCGATTCCGCCAACACCGCCTATGACCGCATGCTGGTCACCACCGCCTATTCCATCGGCGACCGGATCAGTATCGAAGGGGGGCAGTTGCGCGGCGATATTTCCTACGCCGCGCTGGAAGTCTATGAAGCCGGCTATTCGACCCGCATGATTTACAAGATCAGCGATTACCGGGGACGCCACCTGGCGGGCGACCCGGACTTGCCGGCCTATCGCGGCGGCGACAAATGGCTCACCGTTCCCGCCCTGCTGAAAGTGTATGAGGGCACCTATGGCAGCGCGCCCGTGCGCATCGCCGTCGTGGCGCAGCCCGGCGCATCGCACCGGCTGGAAGACAACGTCATCATCCAGATCGCCGAACCGCTGGTGTTCCGCCAGGACGTGGCGCGCGATATCCTGTGGGGGACGGTGCTGCGCCAGGCGATGCTGCTGTTCATCGTGGCGGCGGTGACGTATGTCGTCGTGACCCGCGCGCTGCGCCCGCTCGACAGTTTGCGCGCCCAGCTTCTCGCCCGCCAGGAAGACGACCTGTCGCCGCTGTCGACGCCAACGGCGGCGCGCGAATTGCAGCCGGTCGTGGCCGCGCTGAACGATCTGATGAGCCGCCTGCACCGCATGGTCGATATGCAGCAGCGTTTTGTCGCGAATGCCTCGCACCAGCTGCGCACGCCGCTGGCGGTGCTGAAAATGCAACTGCAATCGGGCGTGCGGGGCGATATCGCGCCCGACCTGGCGCTGCTGGAAATGCGCGCCACCGTGGACCGCGCCACCAATGTCGCCAACCAGTTGCTGTCGCTGGCGCGGGTCGAGCAAATGCGCGGCAAAGGCACCAGCGAACAGTGCGATTTGCTGGCGGTGGCGCGGGAAGTGGCGATCGATTTGTCGCCGCTGATTTCCGACAAAAACCTGGAATTCGAACTGGAAGCAAGCAGCGCGTGGGTCCACGGGCGTGCCTGGATGGCCAGCGAAATGGTGTCGAATTTGCTGCACAACGCGATTCGCCATACACCGTCCGAGTCGCGCCTGGGAATCCGTATCGCGGCGCCGGACGGCGCCATCGAACTGTGTGTGTGGGACACCGGTCCCGGCGTCGCCGACCAGGAAATGCGCGTCTTTGAACCCTTTGCGGGCAGCCACAGTTCCAAGGGCGGTGGCCTGGGGCTGGCCATCTGCGCAGAAATCGCGGACGCCATGGGCGCCCGGCTCAGCCTGCGCAACCGCGAAAAGGACGGCAAAGTCGAAGGGCTTGACGCTTGTGTTCGCTTTAGCCTGTAACCGCGCCGCTACTTTTGATACGAGACCCGGTACACCTTGCCCGCGTGGTCGTCGGAAATCAGCATCGACCCGTCGGCCAGCACGGCCAGGTCGACCGGACGGCCGGTGACCTTGTCATCCGGCTGCAGGAAGCCTTCAATGAACGTGGTCTTGCTGACGGCCTTGTTGCCATACAGCGTGACGAGGCTGACCTGGTAGCCGATCTTGTTTTCCCGGTTCCACGAGCCGTGTTCGGCAATGAACACCTGGTTGCGGTATTGCTGCGGGAATTGCGTTCCCGTGTAGAAGGTCAATCCCAGCGGCGCCACGTGCGGGCCGAGCTGCGCGACAGGCGGCACGTATTGTTCGCAGCTGCCGGCCTTGCCGAACTTCGGATCGGGCAGCACGCCGCCGTGGCAATACGGGAAACCAAAATGCAGGCCCGCTTTCGGCGCGACATTCAGTTCGCACGACGGCATGTTGTCGCCCATTTCGTCGGGGCCGTTATCGGTGAACCACAGTTCTTTGGTTTGCGGATGCCACGCGAAGCCCACCGTGTTGCGGATGCCGCGCGCATATTCTTCCCAGCCGCTGCCGTCCGGGTTCATGCGCCACAGCTTCGAATACATCTCGCCTTCCTTGTCGCAGGTATTGCAGGGGGCGCCGACGGGCACGTAGATCTTGCCGTCCGGCCCGGCCTTGATGAATTTCTCGCCGTGCCACGTCTCTTTCGGCAAATCGTCCTTGACCACCTTGTAGGCGGGTTTTGCCGCATAAGTCTTGTCGATGCCGTCGAAGCGGATGATGCGGGAAATCTCCGCCACGTACAGCGCGCCGTTCAGCAGCGTGACACCGATCGGATGCTGCAAGCCTTCGGCGACGGTGACAACCTTGTCGGCCACGCCATCCTTGTTTTCGTCCACCAGCGCATACACCTTGCCGGCCTTGCGCGAGCCGACATAGACGATGCCGCTGTCGGACACCGTCATCGAGCGGGCGTTGTCGACATGGTCCGCGTAGACGGCGATGCGGAAGCCTTTCGGCAGCTTCAGGCCGGCCAGGTTGTCGGCGGCAGGTTTGGCTGCCGGCGCTGCCGCGCTTGCAGCGGCGGCTTTCGGCGCGGCCGCGATATAGTCGGCCAGCTGGCCGATCTGCGCCGCGCTCAATGTCTGCGACCAGGCCGGCATGCCTTTGTTGGGGACGCCTTTGCCGATGATGTTGACGAGATTCGATTTGGTGGGCGCGCCGTGTATCCACACCTGGTCGACCAGGCTGGGTCCCTCGGCCCCTTCCAGCTTCGGCCCGTGGCACGCCGCGCAATAGGTCTGGTACAGCTTTTCACCGGCACTGACGGACGGTCCGGCAGCATGGGAAGCAAGTGGTGCGGCAACACAAAGCAGCGCGGCGGCGCGCAGGAAAGTAGCAAGGTTCATGAGAAGGGACGGGGGTTCAAGATAGCGGTATCTTAGCATGGGGCAATGCCTTCGCTCCGGGCGGGTAGAGTCCCCGCGCTAAAATTTCTCCGTTGAATGTATTATCATGAAGATAATAATTCTTCGGAGGTTCCCATGAGTAAAGCCCTGCGCCTGTCTGAAAAATGGTTCCAGCGCGGCCTGTGGCTGGTCGCGTTCGCGTTTGCCGGGTTCCTGATCGGCCTGGGCGGCCAGGTCGTCGACAACCTGGGCATGGTCGAACAGCCGCTGGCGCTGGAACAATTCATGGACCCGCAGCGCACGCCGGCCGTGCGCGCGGCGCTGAAGCAGGAAGAGGCGCACCAGGCGGCGGCCAACGCGGCGCTGGAACAGGCCCGGCAAAAACACCAGGTGGCGCAAGCCAACACGCAATCGGCCCGCGAAACCTTCGACAACTGGCTGGCCACGCGCCACGCGACGGCGAAACCGGAACAGGATCCGGAACTCATCAAGCGCACGCAGCAGCTGGACGGGCTGAAAGTGGATGAGCGCAAGGCGCTGTCGGCCGTGGAAGCGCAGGAACAGGCTTACCTGGATGCGTCGCAAGCCAAGGATCGCGCCCAGCAGGAATGGGACAAGCTGGCCGACGCGGCGCAGGGCGCCTACCAAGCCGCGTTGCGGGCGCAGGAATTGCGCGTGTTCGGCTACCGCCTGATGCTGACGTTGCCGCTGCTGGCGGCGGCGGTCTGGCTGTTCCGCAAGCACCGCAAGAGCCAGTACTGGCCGTTCGTCTGGGGTTTCATTTATTTCGCCGCGTTTGCGTTCTTTGTCGAACTGGTGCCGTACCTGCCCAGCTATGGCGGTTATGTGCGCTACATCGTCGGCATCCTGCTGACGGTGCTGATCGGGCGCCAGGCCATCATTTCACTGCAGCGCTACCTGGAGCGGCAAAAGGCGGCCGAAGCGCTGCCGGACAGCCAGCGCCGCCAGACACTGTCGTATGACGTGGCGCTGGCGCGGCTGGACAAGGGCGTGTGCCCCGGCTGCGAACGCCCGGTCGACCTGAAAGACCCGGCGCGCGACTTTTGTCCCCATTGCGGTATCGGGTTGTTCAACCGCTGTGGCGCGTGCAGCGCCCGCAAGAGCGCGTTCAGCCGGTTTTGCCATGCCTGCGGCGCCCAGGCCCGTGCCGACAACAGTGAAATCGCCTGAAAACCGACGTCTGGTCCGCGTTTTTTGCAGTTCATCGCAATCCTGATCTGGATCAAGGTGCGAATCGGTATAGTTCAACCATGCCGAAACGCTTTAAAAATCACTGATCTGGGGAGAATAAAAATGAACATCGCTAAAAACATGGAAATCATCTTCGTGGCCGCCACCCTGGTGCTGGGCCTGTCGTCGGAAGCGCTGGCGCGCAGCACGCCGCGCCCGGCCACCACCCTGGAACAGCCGGCGTACACGCCGGCCACGGCGATCGCGAACAAGGTACCGGTCGTCATCGTGTCGGCCAAGCGCCTGACGGCGGCGGAAAAGGCGGCAATCGCGGGTTGATCCGGCAGTTACCAAGAGGAACCCGACATGACGATGAATTTCTTCCGCTTCGGCGCGCTGCTGGCGGTATTTGGCTTGTTTGCCGGTGTATGCGCCGCCGATGACAACATCACGGAAAACCGCGCCATCGATGCGCGCGTGGTGCGCGTCAAGCTCGATGGCGTGATTGACCTGAAGTTGCGGCGCGGCGATACACCTTCGCTGACGGTGACCGGGGATAAGCGCTACGTGGCGAAAATATCGACGGTGCAGGCCGGCGATACGCTGCACCTGGACAGTGAAAACCACGGCTTCAAGTTCGGCCGCAATACGGTAAAAGCCGAGCTGACGTTGCCGGCGCTGCGGGAACTGGTGTCGGAGGGCGTGGGCACGACGGAAGTGTCCGGCTTTTCCGGCGAGGAAATCCAGCTGACGCTGGATGGCGCGGGCAGCATGAAGGTGTCGTGCGACTACCGCAATATCCGCGCCAACCTGGGCGGCGTGGGCAGCATGCATATCTGGGCGGCGGATAACGACAGCATCGAACTGGATTTGCAGGGCGCCGGTTACGTGACCCTGGGCGGCCGCAGCAAGACCCTGAAGGCCACGCTGGGCGGACTGGGTGGACTGAATGCGCAGCAATTCCAGGCGGACAGCGTGAACATTGATTTGAGCGGGCTCGGCAACGCAACCGTGACGGCGAAACAGAACGCCAACCTGAGCCTCTCCGGGCTGGGTTCCGTCACCGTGTATGGCCAGCCGCAAAACCGCAATGTCAGCGTCGATGGCCTGGGCAAGGTGCGCTGGAAATAACAACAACGTCGATTTGCCGGAACAGACAACCGACTACAAAGACACATGAAGAGACTATTGAGGATCATTACCGCGGCCGGTGTGGCTTGGGGGGCGTTGGGGAGCCCCGCCTATGCCGGCTTTGCGGAAGGGGCGACAGCCTACAACAACCGCAACTACGCGGTTGCCTACAAAGAAATCGAACCGCTGGCCCGCGCCGGCAATACCGATGCCGAGCATTTGCTCGGCTTGATGTATTACATGGGCCGCGGCGTGCAGCAGGACTACAAGCAGGCGTTGACGTGGCATCGCAAGGCCGCGCTGAAGGGCAAGGCCGATGCGCAATACGTGGTGGGCGCCATGTATTACACGGGCAATGCCGTGATCCAGGACCATAAACAGGCCATCACGTGGTTCCGCAAGGCGGCCGAGCAGGGCCACGCGGAAGCGCAGCAGGTGCTGGGGCTGATGTACCGGTATCACATCGGCGGCATGCCGCAGGATAACGTGCTGGCGTACATGCTGTGGAACCTGGCGGCGGCGGCGGGCAATGCCAAAGCAGCGGAGCAGCGTGCGTCCATCGTCACAAAAATGACGGCGGAACAGATCGAAGAAGGCCAGGCCATGTCTTCCGCATGGAAAACCGGGACGCCACTGCCGCGCAGTTCGCGCACGGGAGGCGGCTAAAGCATTACCGGCCCCGTTCGTTGATGTGGTTGCGAAAATATTTATCTTTTCTGCTAATTATTATTGTGAAAAGCTAGCGGAATATGTAAGAATATTGAAATCCGTCAACTTCAGACATGAAGTAATTTTCATGGCGGGCGCCATCCGAAAACCGGTGGCTTGCGTGGACGGCGCCGGCGTTTTCCGGTGCTGTCTGATGATCTAAACAGACTGCTGGCTGGGTGATGATTGCATAGGCGGGAGTACGCTCCTTGCGCGTCGACGCAGAGCAGGTTTATGCAAATTGGAGTACCGGGTTGGTTCGAATCGTCTTGCTCACCGGTGTCACCGGCGCGCTGGGGAGCGCTTTGTTGCCGCTCCTGGCGCAACAATTTCCCGATCATGACATTTATTGCCTGATCCGCGCCACCGACGCGGCCGCGGCGCGTGGCCGCCTGGATGCCGTGATTGGTGGCGCCGCCATGGCGGGGGATGCGTCCCGCATCCATGCGTTGCAGGGCGACGCCGCGCTGCCGGGCTTCGGCCTGGCGGACGGCGTGCTGGACGACCTGGCTGCGCGCGTCGAGAAAATTTTCCACCTGGCCGCCAGTGTCGACTTCGACCTGCCGCTGCCGGAGTCCCGCGCAATCAACGTGCACAGTACGGCTGCGGTACTGGCGTTCGCGCGCCGCTGCCGCTTGCGCGGTACGGCCGGCTTCCACATCAGTTATGTCTCGACCGCCTACGTGGCGGGCGACCGCAACGGCTTGCTGAAGGAAAGCGACCTGCGGCTGGGCCAGGGATTCTGGAACGGTTACGAGGAAAGCAAGCTGGAAGCGGAGGAGCTGGTGGCCGCCGCGGCCCACGAGTTGCCGGTGACCGTGTTCCGCCCCAGCCAGGTGATTGGCGATTCGCGCACGGGCGCGATTTCGAAGTTCTTCGGTTTTTATGAATTCGTCGGCCTGGCCGTGCGCGGGCGTTCCAATATCCTGGTCGCCGATCCCGATGCGCGGCCCGACATGGTGCCGCTCGACTATGTGTGCCGCGCGCTGCTGCACTTGAGCGCACGCCCGGACGCGGCCGGCGCCACCTATCACCTGGCGGCCGGTCTCGCCAACAGCCTGGCGGTGTCGGAGGTGGTGGAGGCGGTGCTGGAAGTGATGGCACGCCACAAGGCCGGCAGCGAAGCGACGGCGCGCCCGCGCATCATCCGGGCCGACCGCCTCGCGCTGGACGCCGCGCCGGACGAGCTGGCGCGTTACGAATACAGTGCGCAGAAATTACTGCTGCGCACCTATGGACCCTATCTCGCGTATGAACGCGATTTCGATGTCGCAGCCACCCACGCGCTGCTGGCGCAGGCGGGAATCGTCATTCCGCCGATGCGGGAAGCCATCATGGTGACTGCCGACTATGCACTGCGCTCCCGGGTTCGGCGCCGGGAAGCGCCCCACAACAAGCCGTCCCAACTAGGAGAAACAGCATGAGTGACTTTAACAACCGGGCCGCCCTGGAACAGAAAATTGCCGACATCCTGCGCAAGCTGCTGATGATCGAAGACGACATCGTCCTGGATGTCAAAGCCGACCTGGTTGGCCAGATCGGCCTGGATTCGATCGAAGCGTTCGATGCCGTGGCAACCCTGCACGAAATCCTGGGCGAGTCGATCCCGACCACTTTCAACCCGAAAGCCAGCAATTCGATCGACCTGCTGAGCACCTACATCTTCCAGCAGTTCGGCGATACGGGCGTGGGCAAGATCCTGGCCGTCGATATCGACGAGCTGAACATGGCTGACGCCGACGACAGCCTGTAATGGCGCAAGCTTTTTCAGCAGAACAGGTGGCCGGCTTGCTGCCGCACCGCGGCCACGCATTGTTTGTCGCCTCAGTGGAAGTTGACGGCGACACCGTGCGTGGCGAGTGCGTGTGGCAGCGCGAGCATCCGCACCTGGATGGGCATTTCCCGCAAATGCCGATTGTGCCGGGCGTGTTCCTGATCGAGGCCGGCGCGCAGCTGGCCGGGGTGCTGATTGCCGCGCGCCATCCGGGCGAACGGGGGCTGGGCATGCTGGCCGGCGTCCGGCGCACGCTGGTGCACCGGCCGGTGTTGCCGGGGGACCGCATCCACTTCGAGCTGGACGTGCGGGCTAATCCGGGCGGCATGTTCGATGCAAAAGGAACGGGCCGTTTTGCCGATGGCGGCAAGGCGGTGACTTTGGATTTGATGGTGGCGGTGCGTGCACCGGCTGATTGATACGGAAGAGGGTCGAGCGATGACGAAGTGCCGGGTAGTCGTCACAGGGATAGGCGCGGTGTCGCCCTATGGCGTGGGAGTGGACGCGTATTGGCAAGGTTTGCTGAGCGGGCGGACGGCGATCGGGCCGGTGCCGCATTTTGAGGGCCACGGTTACCGCAGCACGCTGGGGGCGCAGGTGCCCGCGGCGGTGACGGACGGGATGACGGCCCATGAAGCCCAGGAAAAAGGCGCATTCCTGGTGGCGCTGGCGGCGGACGAAGCGTTGCGCATGGCCGGCGTTGGCCCCCGCTTCAGCTCCGGGACGCAGGTCGGTTGCGTGCTCGGTTCGCTGTGCGCGGGCATTGAAAACCTGATAGCGATGGCCGAGGCATACCATACCGGCGCCGGGCTGGACGACAACTTCCCAGGCGAGGCGGCGCTGGTCAATTACCAGCTTGAATTCCTGGCCGCCCGGCATAACCTGACCGGACCGACCAGTATGGTATCGACCGCGTGCGCCTCGACCACCGATGCGATCGGCTATGGTGCGGACCTGGTGCGCCAAGGCGATTGCGACGCGGTGCTGGTCGGCGGCGGCGACATCCTGGCCGCGCTGATACACGCCGGTTTTAACTCGCTGTTTTCGATTACGACGACGTCGCCCAAGCCGTTCGACACCGGCCGCGACGGTTTTGCCATCGGTGAAGGCGCCGGTATTTTTTACCTGGAGACGCTGGACAGCGCACTGGCGCGCGGCGCCAGGATTTATGCGGAAGTGTCGGGCTATGGCCTGAGCAATACCGCCTTCCACCTCACCGCCACGTCCGACGACGGCATGGGCGAAGCGCAGTCGGTCGAACGCGCGCTGGCCGACGCCGGCCTGACGGCGCGGCAGATTGACTATGTCAATGCGCACGGCACCGCCACCGTTCACAACGACCGCACTGAAATGAAGGCCATCGGCCACGTCTTCGGCGAGCGCGCCGGCGAAGTGCTGGTCAATTCGAACAAGCCGCTGATCGGCCACTGCATGGGCGCCGCCGGCATCATGGAGGCGATCAGCACCGTGCTGTCGCTGGAACACCAGCTGATTCCGCCGACGCCGCACACGGCCGGCAACGAGCCCGCGCTGAGCGCCGACCTGGTCATGGGCGCGCCGCGTCCGGCCGCGTTGACGCACGCCATATCCCAGTCCTTTGGTTTCGGCGGCGCCTGCTCGTGCGTTGTGCTGAGCCGCGTCAATTCAGTGGAGGCTTGAAATGGAGCGCATTGTCATCACCGGTATCGGCGTCGTTGGCCCGCATGGCAGCGACATGGCCGGCCTGCTCTCCGGCACGCCACAATGGAGCCCGTGGCCCGAAAATGTCCAGCAGCCGCATCCGTCGGCGGTGATTGCCCGCGTGGGCGATTTCCCGGCCAAGCGCTTCTTTACGGACCGTCAGCTGCGCATGCTGGACCGCGCCATGTCGCTGTCGTCTTCCGCCGCCGGCCTGGCCATCGACGACGCGCAGCTCGACGCCGCCATGCTGCACGACGCGTGCACGTTCCTGGGCACGGCGCGGGCGGAACTGCCGTCGTGCTATCAGTTCATCCAGCCGCGCCTGGGCGGCAAGGCCGACCAGCTCAATGCCGCGGATTTCCCCAAGATTGCCCGCAACATTTCCTGCGGCCAGGTGGCGATCCGCTATGGCATGTGCGGCCCCAGCACCGTACTCGCCTCCGGACCACTGGCGTCGATGGAAGCGATTACCCGCGCCGCGGGCCAGATCCGCGCCGGCAGCGCCAAGGTGGCGCTGGTGGGGGGGTATGAGTCGCTGTCCAAGTTTTCGCTGTTCGTGCTGGCGCAACTGAACCGCCAGCATCTGGGCCAGCACGCGCCGCAATTCTTCGGCGAACGCGCCGGCTTCCTGGCGCCGTCCGAAGGCGCCTGCATGCTGGTGCTGGAATCGGCCAGCCATGCACAGGCGCGTGGCGCGCGCATCTATTGTTCGCTCGACGCCTGGCTGGAAGGCCGTGCCGGCGATGACGAAGACATGGCCGACGTGCTGCGGCAGCGCTGGCTGCGGACCATGGAGCGCGCCGGCGCCGCGCCGGACGGGCTGGGTGTCGTCAGTGTGGGCGCGGGCGGCAGCAACCGCCCTCAGGAAGTGGCGGAAACCCATGCGCTGGGCGCTTTCGTCGAGGCGCACGCGCCGCAGGCGCAGGTGTTCGCCGTCCGCTCGCTGACCGGCGAGGGCGATGCCTGGTCCGCCGCGCTGCAGGTGGCCGCCGCCGCGCATATGGTGGCGCACGGCGAAGGCGCCGCCAGTGCCGGCGTGGCCGGCGATGCGCCGGCGCTGCTGCGTCAACGCGCGCAAGGCGGCGCGCTGGCGCACCGCAGCGCCCTGGTGTCGGGCGTCGGCGGTCGCCGCAATTATTGCGCGATCCATCTGTCCGCTTTCCAAGGCTGATCCCTCCTTACTGACAGCAATACAGGCTTGATATTTCATGGATAAAACTACCCGTCCGCAAAAGGCCATCCTGGTCACCGGCGGCAGCCGCGGCATTGGCCGCGCGATCTGCCTTGCGCTGGCCGACCTGGAGATGCCGGTCTTCGTTAATTACGCCAGGCAGCGCGACGCGGCGCTGCAAACCTGCGCCGCGCTGGCTGACGCCGGCGCCACCGGCATTCCGGTACAGGCCGACGTGGCCGACCAGGAGCAGGTGACGCGCATGTTCGCGGAGATCCGCGAACAAGGCTATTGGGTGCACACGCTGGTCAACAATGCCGGCATCGTGGCCGACAACATCGCCGCAACCATGAGCGGAGAACAGTGGCGCGGCGTGCTGTCCACCAACCTGGACGGCGCCTTCTATTGCTGCCGTGCGGCCATGGGCAGCATGACGGTGCGCAAGGGCGGCCGCATCATCAACGTGTCCTCCGTCAGCGGCCTGCAGGCCCAGGTCGGCCAGGTCAACTATGCGGCGTCGAAAGCCGGTGTGCTGGCCATGACGCGCGGCATGGCGCTCGAACTGGGTCGCTACAACGTGCGTGTCAACGCGGTGGCGCCAGGCTTCATCGATACCGAGATGCTGGACCAGGTGCGCAGCACCGAACGGGGCGCGCAGATGCTGGCCCAGCCGGGGCAGCACATCCCGCTCGGCCGCCTGGGACAGCCGGAAGAAGTGGCTGGCGTGGTGCGTTTCCTGTGCAGCAAGGCCGCTGGCTATATCACGGGCCAGGTGATCGTGGTTGATGGAGGTTTGAATGTCTGATCTGTCCGACGTGCGCGCCCCGGCGGCCGCGCAGGCGCCCCTGCTGAGCAAGCTGTTTTCGCCGATCGATGTCAATGGCTTGCGGCTGGAAAACCGCACGATGATGAGCTCGATCCACCTGAACCTGGAAGAGTTCGACGACCAGTTCGAGCGCATGGCGCGCTTCTATGCGCTGCGCGCGGAAGAGGGCGTGGGCATCATCGTGACGTCGGGCTGCTCGCCCGATGGTCCCGGCCAGTTTGCGCTGCATGGCTTTTCGCTGAAGGCCGACGACGAGATCGCGCCGCATCGCCTGATTACGCAGGCCGTGCATGCCAAAGGCGGCCGCATCGCACTGCAGATCATCCACTTCGGCCGCGAAGCGGTGCACGGCAACCTGGTGTCGTCGTCGCCGCTGAAACTGGCGTCGAGTATTTTCAAGCCGCGCGAAATGAGCCATGAGGAAATCCTGGCGCTGGTCGATGACTATGCCGACTGCGCCGCGCGCGCGATCGCCGCCGGCTACGACGCGATCGAGCTGATTTTCTCGCAGGGATTCCTGGTGCACCAGTTCCTGGCGTCCGGCACCAATCTGAGGACCGACAGCTGGGGCGGTGATTTTGCCAACCGCAGCCGGCTGGCCGTGCTGATCGCGCAGCGCGTACGCGAACGGGTCGGTCCGGATTATCCGGTGATCTACCGCATCCCCTGCATGGACCTGTTCGAAGGCGGGATGACGGCCGACGAGGCGCTGGAACTGATCGGCTTGCTGAAACCGTATGGCATCGACCTGCTCAGCGTGAGCATCGGCTGGCACGATTCGCACACGCCGACCATTGCCATGGTGGCGCCGCGCGCCGCCTTTGCCAGCGCCACGCGCCTGGTGCGCAAGCGCTATCCCGACCTGAAGCTGTGCGTCAGCAACCGCATCAACGATCCGCGCGTGGCGGAAAACCTGTTGATCGACGGCGAGGCGGACATGGTTGCCATGGCGCGTCCGTTCCTGGCCGATGCGGCGCTGGTCAGCAAGGCGCGCCGCAATGCTTTTGACGAAATCAATCCCTGCATCGCCTGCAACCAGAACTGTCTCGATTATGTGTTCGCGGGACAACCGGTGGGCTGCAGCGTGAATCCGGAAGCCGTGCTGCCGGGTGAAGGCCATTATCCGCCGCTGGCGCAGCCGCTGCACGTGGCGGTGGTGGGCGGCGGCATTGCCGGCATGGGGGCGGCGCTGTTCCTGGCGCGGCGTGGCGCGCGGGTCGACCTGTTCGAGGAAAGCCATGCGCTGGGTGGCCAGCTGAAGCTGGCGATGCAAGTGCCCGACAAGAGCGAATTCCATGGCACGGTGCGCTATTACACGCAAGCGCTGTACGAGGCGGGCGTGCAGGTGCACCTGGGCACCCGGTTCGGCGCCGAGCGCCTGGCGGATGGCCGTTACCAGCATGTGGTGCTGGCCAGCGGCTGCCTGCCGCGCAAGCCCGATGCGATTCCCGGCGCCGATGCCCCGCACGTGCTGCAATACACGGACGTGCTGGAAAAAGGCTGTCCGGTGGCCTATCCGGTCGCGATCATCGGCGGCGGCGGCGTCGCCTGCGACGTGGCCAAATTCCTTGTCAAGCGCCGCACCGAGCAGCGCGACGCGGCACATGCCTACCTGCGCGCCTATAACAGCGATGGCAGCCTGGCCCAGTACCTGGACGCCGACACCACGCCGGCGGCCGAAGTCACCATGCTGCAGCGCTCCAGCCGCAAGTTCGCCATGCGGCTGGGCCGGACCACGCGCTGGATCCAGATGGGCCAGATGGAGCGGCTGAACATCGGTATGCGCAACAAGCTGGAATTGCTGTCCATCGAACCGGACGGGGTGCGGATCCTGGACAAGCGCACCAAACAGGAGGAACTGGTGCCGGCCCGCACCGTGGTGCTGGCCGCGGGCCATGTGCCCCGCACCGAACTGGTGGACGCGCTGGCTGCGGCCGGCGTACCGTACTCGGTAATCGGCGCGGCGGATACGGAAGGTGACGTGTCCCGCGCCACCAACCTCAGCTCCGCCATGGGACAGGCCTACCAGCTGGCGATGGCGCTGTGAAAAGGGAGCAGATGGCGCCGGCGGTTGCGCGCGAAGGAGGGCGGTTGCGTTATCGGCTGCGCCGCGCCGTCACCGTGACCGTCCTGTTCCTGCACCAATGCCTGTGGCTCAGCGTGTTCCTGGTGCCATGGCAGCCCGCGTTGCTGGCGCCGGCCCTGTTGCTGGGCTGGCTGCTGATTCTCGGGGTGGAGATGGGGAACCACCGCTACTTTTCGCACCGCAGTTTTACCACCGGCCGCGTGTTCCAGTTTGTGCTGGCGTGGTGGGCGACGCTGGCATTCCAGCGCAGCGTGCTGTGGTGGGCCTGCATGCACCGCCAGCATCACCGTTTTTCCGACCAGCCGGGCGATCCTCACAGCCCCTATGCGGCGGCGGGGGGCGGCTTCCTGTATGCGCACCTGAACTGGGGCGTGGCTGAGCGCAACGCCAGCGCCGACCCGCATTACATCCGCGACCTGCTGGCATACCCTGAATTGCGGTGGCTGGAACGCTTTGGCTATGTGCCCAACCTGGTGTACGCGGGCGGCGCTTATCTGCTGGGGCACTTGGGCTGGGTGGGAACGTCCGGTGCGCAGGCCGTGGTCTGGCTGTATGTGGTGCCGTTGTTTATCTGCCAGCACGTGATCAGCTCGCAGGCAACGCTGGCGCATGGCGCGCCGCGCCTGCCCGGCTCATACCGCAGTTTTTCCACCGGCGACCGCTCGCTGAACCACGTCCTGCTGGGCCTGATCAGCTGCGGCGGCGGCTACCACAACAATCACCATCGTTTCCCCGGTTCGGCGCGCGTGGGCATGCGCTGGTATGAGGTGGACCTGGCTTACCTGGCGATCAAGGCGCTGCAGCGCGTCGGCCTGGTGCATAAGGTGTCCATCCCGAACCAGGTGCGGCGGCATGCCGGCATGGAGCAGGCATGAAGGAACAGGACGGCATGAAAGTGCGTAACCGGACCTTCGAGCTGGAACCGGAAGTGCTGGCGGAGAACTGGAATGACGGCGATATCTGCCTGACCCATACCTTCAGCGTGGCCTCCATCATTCTGGAGCTGGGGGAACTGTACCTGGTGGAATTTACTGCCGCGTTGTTGCCCAGGCTGGACGATCCGGGCGTGCGGGCGCGCGCAAAAATTTTTGCCGCGCAAGAGTCGAATCACCGCCGCATGCATGCGCGGTACAACGCCCTGCTGGCCCAGGCGGGATTCCGCCTGGGGCCGCTGTACCGCGCAGTCGCGCTGTTCATCGCGGCCAGCCGCCGGGTGTTGCCGGAGCGCGTGATGCTGGCTTACCTGGTCAGCGTCGAATACCTGGCCGCGCTGACGGCGGAATGGCTGTTTGCCGGCCAGCTGGGACGCGCCGCGCTGAGCGGCGACACCGAGGTGGCGCGCTTCTGGCGCTGGCACCTGGCCGAAGAGGTCGAGCACCGCCAGGTCCTGCATGAAACCTACCGCCACCTGGGCGGCGGCAGCGCCATGCTGGCGTTCAGCACCTGGAGCCTGGCGACGATTTTTTACCTGTTCATCAATGCCGGCATGATCTGGCTGTCGCTGACGCGGCACGGCCCCAGCTGGGCTTTGCTGCGTTCGCTGTTTCACTATAACGTCGGCCGTTCCGCGAATTGCTTCCGCTTGCCGCTGAAGCTGCTGACGGCCACCTGGCGGCGTTTTGATCCGGCATATGTGTGCCGGGGCGTGGCGATCGAACCCCACCTGTGAGGCTGCCCGCTTACCTTTCTAGGAGCATATCGCTATGACTACGATTACCTACAGCTACCCGGTGCGCCGCCTGCGGGTGGATTTCGACACCAGGTTCGTGCGTTACTGGTACCAGGGACGTCCGTTCGAGACGCACTGGTTCAACGCCTTGTCGCTGGGCCTGCCGCAGGCGGAACGCTATGCGATCTCGTGCATCAAACAAGCCCAGCCGCTGGTGCGCGGCACGGAACTGGAACCGCTGGCCCGTGCCTTCATCGGGCAGGAAGCGACGCATAATTTCGTGCACGGCAAATGCAACGCCGTGCTGAAGGAGCAGGGCTTCGATTTCGTGCTGGATGGCTATACCCAATGGCGGTTGCGGTTTGCGCCCTGGCTGGCGACCACCACCGGCCTGGGCATCACGGCCGCCTGGGAACATTTCACCGCCATCCTGTGCGAATACACGCTCAGTGGCGACGGGCCCGCCATGGAAGGCTGCGACGAGCCGGTGCGGTCGCTGTGGGTATGGCATTGCGCGGAAGAACTCGAACATAAGGCGCTGGCCTATGACATGTTCCATGCCGCGGGCGGCGGCTACGTGCGGCTGCAGGCGTGCTACCTGTATGGCGCCATGCTGTTCCTCAGCGATTTCGCCATGCAAACGCTGCACAACATGTATCGTGACCGCTGCCTGGCCAGCCCGCGTGTATGGGGCGGCGCGCTGCGTTACTTCTTTGGCCGGCGCGGCCTGTTCTGGTTTGCCTTGCCACGCTGGCTGGCTTACTTCAAGCCGGGCTTCAATCCGTCACAGGCCGACCACACGTCGCTGGTGCGGCGGGCGTTCGAGCAACTCGATGGCAATTATTCCATCGTCGGCGCCGATCCGGCCTGAGGCGCGGATCCCGGATGCCGGCGCGTTGACGCTGCACGTGCTGCATGCGGACGACCTGGGCGGCGGCAGCGGGCGCGCGGTATCGGGGCCGGGGATGCGGCAGGCGCTGGCCTGGCACCTGGGGACGCCGCCGGCCGACGATGCGCTGTGGCGCAACAGCGAAGGCAAGCCGGCGCTGCGCTGCGGCACCGTGCAATTCAATGTGTCGCACGCGGGACCGTGGCTGTACGTACTGGTGGGAAGCGCGCCGGTGGGCGTGGATGTGGAGCGGCTGAGGCCGCTGCGGGGCGGGGGGGCGCTGGCAGCCTATTTTGCCGCGCTGGGCGGCGCGCCGGCCGTGCCCGCCGATGTGCCGCGGCTGTGGAGCCGGGCCGAGGCGGTGGGGAAGTGCCTGGGCACGGGGATGACGCTGCCGCTGGACCGCCTCGACCTGCCTGCCGGCGCGCTGGCGGCGCCGGCCTGCTGCCGGACCGCGC